>JAECRT010000004.1:39167-81442 GCA_016000085.1 Sphingomonadaceae bacterium | reverse complement strand
CGATTGGGCATCGAGCATCTGGTGAATTGCCGCCCGATATAATTTGCGGTCGGCCTGCACGCGCGGCCCCTGCACCGCCGCACCCTTGCTGCTGTTGAGCATCCGATAATGGATTGCCGCAGCATCGGCTGCACGCGCAATCAGGCCATCGAGCGCATCCACTTCGCGCACCAGATGCCCCTTGCCCAATCCGCCGATCGCCGGGTTGCAGGACATGGCGCCTACCGTCGCTCGCTCAAAGGTCAGCAACGCGACCGACGCGCCCTTGCGTGCCGCCGCGGCCGCCGCCTCGCACCCGGCATGGCCACCACCGACCACGATCACATCATAGCTTGTTCGCATGTCACCGCCCTTATCAGAAAGGGGCGGTTGGGGTCAAAAGCGTTCCACGTGGAACAGCCGCTTATTTCCCGATGCAGAAGCCCGAAAACAGCCTGTCGAGCATATTCTCCGTCCCGGCCTGCCCGGTCAGGGCATCAATCGCCCGGCGTGCCTGCCGCAGTTCTTCAGCAATCACGAGCAGATCGGACGACGTCCCCGCCATCTGCAAAAATTCGTAAATCTCTCCGGTGCGCTGCCGCTGCCGCGCATGGAGCGCATAATCACCTTCCCCCGGCAACAATGTGGCCGCCCGCGCCAGCAACGTTTCGACCAGCGCATCCATGCCCTCGCCGGTCCGCGCCGACACGCGCAAACCGGAACGCCCTGCCCCGCCATCGCGATCGCATTGCGCCGCAACCAGCAAGGCATCCTCGCGCGGGAGGTCGATCGGATCGCCCAGCCACAGGATGACGTCCGCCGCCGCGACAGCCGCCCGTGCCCGATCGATGCCGATCACCTCGATCGCATCCGCGCTTCCCTCGCGCAGGCCGGCCGTATCGGTGAACAGGAACGCCGTGCCGCCGATCGCCGCCGCTACCTCGATCCGGTCGCGCGTCGTCCCGGCAATGTCGGACACGATCGCCGCCTCGCGCCCGACCAGGGCATTGAGCAAAGTCGACTTGCCGGCATTGGGCGGTCCCGCCAGCACCACCCGCACCCCGTCGCGCAATCGTTCGGCCGAGGGCGCGGCCAGCACCGCAGCGACATCCTGCGCCAGCGCCGCAATCCCATCACCTATCCGTGCCTCGATCGCCGCGTCGGGCACATCATCTTCATCGGAAAAATCGAGCGCCGCTTCCGCCATTGCCGACAGGTCAAGCAGGTCGCGCCGCCAGCCATCGATGCGCTGGGAAAAGTGCCCCTCCGCCATCATCAACGCCGCGCGCCGCTGTTGCTGGGTTTCCGCGGCGAGCAGGTCGGACAGACCCTCGACCGCATTCAGGTCCATCTTGCCATTGGCAAAAGCGCGCCGGGTAAACTCTCCCGCCTCCGCGCGACGTAACCCCGGCATCGCCGCCAGCGCCGCTTCGACCGCCGCGATCACCGCACGACCGCCATGGCAATGTAGCTCGACCATATCCTCACCGGTCACCGTCCCCGGACCCGGCAGCCACAACAGTAGGGCCCGGTCGAGCGGCACACCATCTTGCGGATCGGACAAAAGCGCCAGACTGGCCAAACGCGGCGCAGGCAACCGCCCCGCCAACGCCAGCAGCGCGGCGGCGGACTCGTGGCCGCTTACTCGGATGACGGCGATACCTGCCGGGGGGGCGCCGCTCGACAGCGCAAAGATCGTGTCAGTCACAGCGAGCGGCGCTACCTTATTTCTTATCGCCGCCGGACATGCCGGACAGACCGATGTTCATCATCTGCTGGAACAGCCGCACGCCCGCATCACCCATGGGCGAGAAGCTTTTGAATAGCGTTTCCATCTGCTCGACGTTGCCGACACCTTCAAAGCTGTCGATCACCGTCTTGATATATTTGTCATGGATCGGGGTCACATCGGGCAGGCCCAGAAAGGCGCGTGCTTCGGCCGGGGTGCAATCCACATCGACGCTCACCTTCATATCGCTGGCCTCCCTTGTCGGTAATGATCGCTCGCTATCCGTCATGCCGCAAACGGACCGACAATGGCAAATTTTTTGGGTGGCCCAATGGTTGTGCTGTCATGCAGACGGGTCAATATGGGGCAAATCAACAGGCGGAAGGATCTCTCGACATGGCCGACTTCATCTCCATCCCTACCTTGAGCGGCGACGCACAGTTCGATGCCTATGTCGCCACGCCCGCTGGCGGCGAAGCAACGGCGGCCATTGTCGTCATCCAGGAAATTTTCGGGGTGAACGAAGGCATTCGCCGCAAATGCGATAGCTGGGCGAAGGCGGGCTATCTCGCCTACGCGCCCGACCTGTTCTGGCGCGAACAGCCCCACATCGAGCTGGACGCCGATGTGCCGGAAGATTTCCAGGCCGCCATCGGCCATATGCAGAAACTGAATCAGGATCAGGCCATTCGCGATCTGGAGGCCACGATCAAGGCCGCCCGCCTCGCGATGGGCGGCACTGGCAAGGTTGGACTGGTGGGCTATTGCTTGGGCGGACGACTGGCCTTCATGGCCGCTTGCCGCACCGACGGCGACGCATTCGTCGCTTATTATGGCGTTGGCATCGACGGCCTGCTGGGCGAACAACATGCCATTGGCAAACCCACCATGCTGCACATCCCTACCGCCGACGGCTTCGTGTCGCCAGAAGCGCAGGCCGCCATGCATGCCGGGCTGGAGGATAATCGCCATATCACGCTGCACGACTATGCAGGGCTGGACCATGGATTCGCGGCAGAAATGGGCAAGCGCCGGAACGAGGATGCGGCGGAACTCGCCGACAGCCGCACCGCCGCCTTCTTCGCCGAACATCTCGCCTGATGAACGGCGACGGGACACAGGGTGCGTGGCGGATGGTCGCCCGCACCCATGGCGGGCCGGAGGTCATCGAGCGGGAGGATTTCGATCCTGGCCAGCCGGGTGATGGCGAGATATTGATCGCGCAGGAAGCCATCGGCCTCAACTTCATCGACACCTATTTCCGCTCCGGTCTTTATAAGTCCCCCCTGCCCATTGCGCTCGGCTCTGAAAGCGCGGGCCGGGTCATCGCGGTTGGCGCGGGTGTTTCCGGCTTTGCCGTAGGCGACAAGGCGGGCAGCGCGGGCGGCTTTGGCGCTTATGCCAGCCATCGTATTATCGCGGCGGACAAGGCCGTGAAAATCCCCGAAGCGATCAGCTGCGAAGATGCGGCCGCCATGATGCTCAAGGGCATGACCAGCTGCTATCTGGCCGAAGACATCATTCCCCTCGCCGCTGGTCAGACGGCACTGGTCCACGCGGCGGCCGGTGGTGTCGGATCGGTGCTGGTGCCATGGCTGCGGGACAAGGGCGTCATCGTGATTGCCCATTGCGGCTCTGCGGCCAAGGCCGCCCAGGTGCAGGCCGACTACAGCCTGCTCGGCCCGTTCGACGATCTCCCGGCCGCCGTGCGTACCATTACCGCAGGCAAAGGCGTCGATATTGTCTTCGATGGCGTCGGCAAGGACAGCTGGACCGCGTCGCTCGCCTGCCTGAAGCGGCGCGGCATGATGGTCAGCTTCGGCAATGCGTCGGGCGCCGTACCGCCCGTCAACCTGCTGGCCCTGAGCACAGGCGGATCGCTCTTCGTCACCCGGCCCACGCTGTATGATTATACCGCGACGCCACAGGATCTGACCCACACCGCCGGTCGGCTGTTCGACCGCATGCAGCGTGGCGTGGTGCGGGCCGTCATCGGCCAGCGCTTCGCCCTGAGCGAAGCAGCCGACGCGCATCGCGCGCTGGAGGCACGGCAGACGACGGGCAGCACCATCCTGTTGCCTTGAGCCGAGAAGCCGGACGAATAAAAAAGGGGGGCGATTGTTCAGCACAACCGCCCCCCTTTGCTTGTCCATCACCGGCTGTTCGCGGTCAGCCGAACAGCGTCAATATCCCGACCTGATGATCCACAAAGCCATCATAGATCATCTTGGCCGCAACATAGAGGATCACGGCAAGCCCGACATAAGCGATCCAGCGGAAACGCTCGATATATTTGGCAATGAGGTTCGCAGCCACGCCCATCAGCGCGACCGACAGGATCAGGCCGATGATGAGGATACCCGGATGGTCGCGCGCCGCGCCCGCCACGGCCAGCACATTGTCCAGGCTCATGCTGACATCGGCCAGCGCCACGGCCCAGGCGGCTGCGGCGAAACTCTTGGCCGGGCGGACGCCACTATTTTCGTCACCGTCGACTTCCGGCGATCCCGCACTACCGCCGGCCGGATGCAGTTCGCGCCACATCTTCCAACTGACCCACAGCAACAGCAGCCCGCCTGCCAAAATCAGGCCGACAACCTGCATCAGCTGGCTCACCACCAACGCAAAGGCGATACGCAATACCAGCGCGGCGATAATGCCGATCAGGATGACCTTCTGCCGCTGCGCCGTGGGCAATCCGGCGGCCAACGCACCGACGACGATGGCATTGTCCCCGGCCAGCAAAATATCGATCATCAGCACCTGGCCAAAGGCGGCCAACGCGCTGGGTGAGCCGATATTGCTGAAATCATTGACAATATGCCCCCATATGTCGGCGGGCGAGCCCAATCCTTGTGCGGCGGCAGCGCTAGCGGCCATCAATAAGTCGATCAAAGCGGATCTCCGAAATAGCGGACCTGCGGCATCGGATCAGACGATCATATGGCAGGCTTCACGGTTGCTCATAGCGATCCGAGCGCCGAAATCCATCATGATGGTTGCGAATCGCCGCATGACCAAAAGCAACGGGTAACGGCCCGGTTCCCCAACGCAGAACCAACCTGCCCGAAAACGCAATCGGGCGAGGCTGCTATAAGCGGCCTCGCCCGGATCATCATCGCTGGTACGCCGGGCAAAGCCGGTGCCAGCCTTACTGATTCATGGAATCGAAGAAGTCCTCGTTGGTCTTGGAATCCTTCATCTTGTCGAGCAGGAATTCCATCGCGTCGATCGTACCCATCTGCATCAGGATACGACGCAGCACCCACATCTTGGACAGCTTGGCCTTGTCGACCAGCAACTCTTCCTTGCGGGTACCACTCTTGCCGACATCCAGCGCCGGGAAGATGCGCTTGTCCGCAACCTTGCGGTCCAGCACGATTTCCGAATTGCCGGTGCCCTTGAACTCTTCGAAAATGACTTCGTCCATGCGGCTGCCCGTGTCGATCAGCGCAGTCGCAATGATCGAGAGCGAACCGCCCTCCTCGATGTTACGCGCGGCGCCGAAGAAGCGCTTGGGGCGCTGCAGGGCGTTGGCGTCGACACCGCCGGTCAGCACCTTGCCGGACGAAGGAACCACCGTGTTGTAGGCGCGGCCCAGACGGGTGATCGAATCCAGCAGGATGACCACATCCTTCTTATGCTCCACCAGGCGCTTGGCCTTTTCCAGCACCATTTCGGCGACCTGGACGTGGCGCGTCGCCGGCTCGTCGAAGGTCGACGATACGACCTCGCCGCGCACCGACCGCTGCATGTCGGTCACTTCTTCCGGCCGCTCGTCGATCAGCAGGACGATCAGGAAGACTTCGGGATGGTTGTCGGTGATCGCCTTGGCGATGTTCTGCAACATCACCGTCTTACCGACACGCGGCGGCGCGACGATCAGCGTACGCTGACCCATGCCCTGCGGCGAAACGATGTCGATGACGCGGGCCGACTTGTCCTTGACCGTCGGGTCGAGCGTATCGAGCGACAGCTTCCGATCGGGATAAAGCGGGGTCAGATTGTCGAAATTAACGCGATGACGGACCACATCGGGATCGTCAAAATTGACCGTGTTCAGCTTGGTCAGGGCAAAATAGCGCTCGCCATCCTTGGGCGCGCGGATTTCGCCTTCCACCGTATCGCCGGTGCGCAGGCCAAAGCGGCGCACCTGGTTGGGCGAGACATAGATGTCGTCGGGACCGGCCAGGAAGTTGGCTTCCGGGCTACGCAGGAAGCCGAAGCCGTCCTGAAGCACTTCGATCGTGCCCTCACCCATGATCTGCTCGCCATTTTCCGCCTCGGCCTTGAGGATGGCGAACATCAGATCCTGCTTGCGCAGGGTCGACGCGCCTTCGACGCCCAGTTCCTCCGCCATGGTGACGAGGTCGGCGGGCGGCTGTTTCTTGAGGTCCTTGAGATGCATTGCGAGTCGGTCCGATGAGGAAGAGAGGATGGGAGCCAGGAAAGGCTGGGAGAAATGCCCGGTCAGAACGCCGGGAAAGCCTCGCTCCGGACGGGCGAGGGGAATTGTTTGGCGTTTAACGAACCGCCCCCACCCAAGTCAAGACGGGAGTGCGTCCCATATCCCCGGAAAAGGGCGCTCCGGCGAACCCAATGGCGTAATCGCGATGGTCCGCCCCACGGGGACATGGTATAAGACGGCATATAAAGAAGGACGAGAGGATATGGCACGCCTGCGTGTCTTGCTGGGGATTGCGTTAGGGCTGGGCTGCGCGCCCCTTGCTGCGCGCGATGCGCCTCCGCCCATCCCTGCCGCTGATCCCGTGACGCTCGATCCCACCGTCCCGCCCGCCTTGGTACAGGCCGGCCCATCGCTCGATCAGCGCGTGACGATCCCGATCCATATCGATGGCAAGGGGCCGTGGAACTTCATCATCGACACCGGATCGCAACGCACGGTGATCGCCCGCGATCTGGCCGAGCGACTCGCGCTGCCCACACGCAGCACCGTCACGATCATCAGCATGACCGGCCGGTCCCAGGCCACCACCGTCGCGGTGCCGCGACTGGGCTTTGGCGACGACATGCTCGACGATATCGAAGCGCCCGTGCTGGAGGGCGATGATCTGGGCGCTCCGGGGCTGCTCGGCCTCGACAGCCTGCATGCCAAGCGGGTGCTGCTCAACTTTCGCACCGGCCGCATGGAAATCAGCGACAGCAGCACGCGCCACCCGGTGGCGGTCGATCCCGATACTATCGTGGTGCAGGCCCGGCGACGGCGCGGCCAGCTGATTCTACTCGATTCCGAAGTCAACGGCATGCGCGTCGCCATCATTCTCGACACGGGCACCAATTTCAGCGTCGGCAATCTGGCGCTGCGCGACCGGCTGATCGCAAAGAAACGCGCGCCCGCCATGATCGAAGCCAGCCTCATCAGCGTCACCGGCGGTCAGTTGACGGGCCAGGTCGGACGAATCAAATCGGTGCGGATGGGCCGGGTCAACATGATCGACGTGCCGGTGCTGTTCGCCGACGCCAGCCCCTTTGTCGAACTGGGCATGCAGGACAAACCGGCCCTGCTGCTGGGGATCAGCGCGTTGCGGATCTTCGATCGGGTGGCGATCGACTTTGGCCGGGGCAAGGTGGACTTCCTGCTATCCGACACCGGCGCGCTCGACCGCACCCGTTTCGCCGCGAAGGACAATCCCCGGGGTTAACGCCTAGGGGGTAGGCCGCGTCGGCGGAGGTTGCTGCCGCTGGCGATCGCGGCCCAGCACATTGTCGATCCACTGCTGATCGATGCGGGGCGGCGGCGGGCGATCTTCGGGATCGACCTCCATCTGCTGCTGATCGCCATCGCCCGATGCGTCCGATCCTTCGGGCCGGGCACGCTCGATCGGCAGGCCGTTCGCATCGACCATCATGCCCCCGTCCGTGCCCGCATCGGGGCTGCCATAATAGGCCTCATCGTCCGGCTCCAGCTGCCATTCGGGCAGCGTGACTTCGGTTTCAAACTGTTCCACGGGGCGCTTGGCCACCGCCACCTTCATATAATCGGCGAAGGCATGGGCAGGCGCACGGCCGCCCTGCAAGCCGCCGACCGCGCGCGCATCGTCCCGGCCCATCCATACGCCGGTGGTGATGCCGCTGGAAAAGCCCAGGAAATAGCCGTCCTTATTGCTGCTGGTGGTGCCGGTCTTGCCCGCGACCGGGCGGCCGATCTGCGCAGCCTTGCCCGTGCCGGTGCTGACCGCGGTCTGCATCAGATCGGTCATGCCTGCCGCTACCCAGGGAGCGACCAGCACGCGGCTGGTGTCATCCTGATGCTCATACAGCATCCGCCCGTCCGCCGTCGTCACCTTGGTGATGCCATAGGGCGTCACCGCAATCCCTTTGCGCGCGATGGACGCAAAGGCGCGCGTCATGTCGATCAGCCGCACATCCGACGTGCCCAGCACCATGGAAGGGTGCGTATTGACCGGCGTGGTGATGCCAAAGCGCCGCGCCATGTCGGCCACCGTCGGAAAACCGACCTCTACGCCCAGCTTGGCCGCGACCGTATTGATCGAATAGGCAAAGGCGGTGCGAATATCGATGTCGCCGGAAAACCGCCCCGAACTGTTGCGCGGTTTCCATCCGTTGATGTCGACCGGCTCGTCGGTCACGCCGGTATCGGGGGTATAGCCCGCCTCCAGCGCCGCCATATAGACGAAAGCCTTCCAGGCCGATCCCGGCTGGCGCGTGGCGGTGGTCGCACGATTATAGTTGGACGTCACATAATCGAGACCGCCGACCATCGCCCGCACCGCACCGTCGCGGTCCAGGCTGACCAGAGCGCCCTGCGTACCCGCCGGCACATTGGCCTGAATCGCCGCCGTCGCCGCCTTCTGCATGCCCAGATCGATCGTGGTATAGACTTCCAGCGGCTCGTTCGGCTCATCGATCAGCACGTCGAGCTGCGGCAGCGCCCAGTCAGTGAAGTAGCGCACGCTATTCTGTGGCGGTTCAGGCGCCAGCTTCACATCGCGAATGTCCGCAGCCGCTTTTTCCGCGGCGGTGATGACGCCATTATCCTGCATCAGGTCCAGCACGACGCCCGCGCGCCCGATCGCCGCCTCTGCGTCGGCGGTGGGGGAATAGCTGGACGGCGCCTTCACCAGGCCCGCGATGATCGCCGCTTCAGGCAGGTTCAGCGACTGGGCGGGATGACCGAAAAATTTGCGGCTGGCCGCGTCGATGCCATAGGCGCCGCCGCCGAAATAAACCTTGTTCAGATAGAGTTCGAGGATCTGTCGCTTGGAGAATTTCCGCTCCAGCGCCATCGCCAGGATCATCTCCCGCGCCTTGCGGCCCCAGCTATAGCTGTTGTTCAGAAAGATGTTGCGCGTCACCTGCTGGGTGATGGTCGATGCGCCCTGCCAGCGCCGCCCGCTGCCCCGCCGCTCGACCGCCACCCAGGCCGCGCGCGCCATGCCGATCGGGTCGACGCCGGGATGATGATAGAAGCGCCGGTCCTCGGTCGACACCATCGCGTCGACCATGACCTGCGGAATCTGGTCATATTCCATCCAGCGGCCAAAACTCGGCCCCAGGGACACGATGACGCTGCCATCGGCGGCATGAACCCGGATCATCTGGCCATTGGGGGAGGATTTCAGGCTGGCATAATCAGGCAGCGATTGCATCGCGATCACCACAGCGATCACCAGGGCCAGCAGCCCTGCGACCGTCGCCGCGAGGCCGATCTTCAGCCCGCGCAGCGCCCATGTCTTCGCGCGGCTCCGCGCACCCTTGCTCTTGCCTGATCCTGCCATTTGTGCCGCCCCGGATACGCGCTAATCCCGGCCCCGGCCAGCGCAAATCATGCGCGTGAACCGGAAAAATGGCCGTGTAGTCTCCATGGAGAGTCGCGCTTTACCGGCGATGAACGGACTAGTCTTCCCCGTCGCGCGGCTTGAAGTTCAGCGATGCGCTGTTCATGCAATAGCGCAGGCCGTTGACGCCCGGACCGTCGGGGAAAACATGGCCCAGATGCCCTTCGCATGTCGCGCAGCGCACTTCGGTGCGGACCATGCCATGGCTGGAGTCGCGTATTTCATCGACCGCGTCGATATCCACCGGCGCGGTGAAGCTGGGCCAGCCCGACCCGCTGTCATATTTTTCCTCGGCATCGAACAGTTCCGTGCCGCACCCGGCGCAAAAATAGACGCCGTCCGCCTTGTTGCTGTTATATTTGCCGGTGAAGGCCCGCTCGGTGCCCGCTTCGCGCAGCATATGATATTGTTCGGGAGACAGGCGCTCGCGCCATTCCGCATCCGTCAGGTTCATCTTTTCCATAAGCGCAATATGACCTCCGGTTGAGTGTCGATCAAGCCCGCTCCCGCGCCGCCTGTCGCGTTATTGCCAGCAACTCGTGGCGGACCATCAGGTCGCCCAGACCCCGGCCGGAACGGGTCGCCCGCTCCGCTTCCAGCAAGCGCTGGAGCACGCGGGCGATGCCGCCGCTGTCCCACAACCGGACCTGGCGCGACACCAGCCCCTTTTCCTTCCAGAACACCGCCTTGCCCGCCGCCTCGACCGCCGCGTCCAACCGTCCGCTGCTTTCAAACTCGGTGCGGATATTGGCGACCAGCATCGCACGACTCAGCAGCGGGCGGATGACCGACGCCATCGCCGTGCCGGTTTCCGCCAGACTCGTCAGTTCACGATGCATGGCGACCAGATCGCCGCCCAGCACCGCATTGACCAGCGGCGCGACTTCCGTGTCGGGATTGTCGGCGGACAGCGCATCCAGTGCCTCCGCCGTCGCTTCGCGCGGCCGGTCGGGCGCGGCGTCGAGATACAGGATCAGCTTCTCCACCTCCCCCGCCATCAACGCCCGGTCGCCATTGGCCAGATCGACGATCCGCCGCGCCAGATCGGAGGACAACCGCAACCCTCCGTCGCGCGCTATACCCACGGCAATCTGCTCCGCCTCCCGCGCGTCGGGCTGGTAAGAGATGCACGCCAGCACGCTTTTATGGTCGAGCGCCAGCTTGACCAGCTTCGACGTCGCCTTGAGCGCGCCTGCCACCGCGATCACCGGATTACCGGCGACGGATGCTTCCAGCAGGGCGGTCAGCGCGGGGACCGATTCCTCGCCCATGCCGCTGATACGCACCCAGCGCCGGTCGCCGAACATGGAAAAGGACGCCGCTTCATCGGCCAGTCGCGCCGGATCATCGCGTAGCGCCGCGCCGTCCAGATCGATCCGCTCTGCCTGTGGCCCCATCGCCCGCTCCAGCCGTTTGGCCAGCGCCTGACTCCCCGCCTCATCGGGGCCGTAGAGCAGGAAGAAGCGGACATCGGCAGGCGGCGCGTCGAGCGCCCTTTCCATCTGGCCGCGATTGGCTTTCAAGGATTGGCGCCCTTGCGCGAAAACAGCGCGAGCCGGGTGACGATCTGGTCCGCAACCGTTTGCGACAGCCGTTCCAGCGCCGTGTCTTCCGCCGCGATCGTGGCATATTCGCTGGAGGTCACGTCGATGCCCGCATCGGACCCGGCAGTATCGTCCAGCAATTGTGCGCCGGTCGCTTCATCGATGAGTTGATAGCGCGCGCGCAGCGTCCGCCGTTCGCGGGTAATGGCCGCGTCGGCACGCAAACCGAAACCGCTGATCTGGTCGTCCAGCTTCACCACCAGCCGATAGCGCGGGCCAGTGCCACCCCGCATTGCCGCCAATCGGTCGTCGAGCGCATTGTGCATCAACCAGCCGTTTTTTCCCTCGATCGGCGCGACTTCGACATTGCCGAGCGCCTGCGCCACCGCGCCATGGCTTCCCCCGCCATAGACCGGGCGCAAGCCGCAGCCGGACAGGGACACAAGAGCGATGAGGGAGAGAGGCCAAGACTTCATGCGACATCCATAACCGTTCGCCCTGAGCCTGTCGAAGGGCTTTCCTGCTTTCGAAGAAAAGTGCGGAGCTTCGACAGGCTCAGCCCGAACGGATGTTGTTAGATAACCAGATTGACCAGGCGATCCGGCACCACGATGATCTTCTTGGGCGTCGCGCCGTCCAATATCCGCACCACATTGGGCGCGGCCAGCGCCAGTCGCTCCAGTTCATCTTTCGCCGTACCGTTCGGCACGGTGATCGTGTCGCGCAACTTGCCCATCACCTGACAGGCGATCGTCACTTCATCGTCGACCAGCAAGGCCGGATCGACCGTCGGCCAGGGCGCATCGGCGATCAGGCCGGTTTCGCCCATGTCCGCCCACGCTTCCTCGGCCAGATGTGGCGTCATCGGCGCGACCAACAGCGCGAGCGCACGGATGGCACCATTGCGCGAAGCCGACGGCGCAGCCTTTTCCACCGCATTGGCCAGTTCGTAAATCTTGGCGACCGCCTTGTTGAAGGACAGCGCCTCGATATCCTTCGCGATGCCGTCGATCGTCTGGTGCAGCTTGCGGTCGAGCGGCTTGTCCGCCCCTTCAGCGCCCGCTTCGATCTGCCCGAACAGACGCCACAGGCGATTGACGAACCGCCACGATCCTTCGATGCCGCTTTCGGTCCAGGGCAGGTCGCGTTCCGGCGGGCTGTCCGACAGCATGAACCAGCGCACCGCGTCCGCGCCATATTGGGCGATGATGTCATCGGGATCGACGACATTCTTCTTGGACTTGGACATTTTCTCGACGCGGCCGACCGTCACCGGCGCGCCTGTGTCGACCATGACGATGGAGTCGCCCTGCTTTTCCACATCCTGCGGCGCCAGCCATGCGCCTTCAGGCGACTTGTACGTCTCGTGCGTCACCATGCCTTGCGTGAACAGGCCGGTGAACGGCTCGGCAAAGCCCAGTTGCCCCATATGCTGCAACGCCCGCGTCCAGAATCGCGCATAGAGGAGATGCAGGATCGCATGTTCCACGCCGCCAATATATTGCCCCACCGGCAGCCATTTTTCGACGGTTTCCCGGTCGAACGGCCTGTCCTTGGGCTGGCTGGCGAAGCGGATGAAATACCAGCTTGAATCCGCGAACGTGTCGAGCGTGTCGGTTTCCCGCACCGCCGCCTTGCCGCAGGACGGGCAATCCACATGCTTCCAGGTCGGGTGGCGATCCAGCGGATTGCCGGGCACATCGAACGTGATGTCTTCGGGCAGCACGATCGGCAGTTGCGCCTTGGGCACCGGCACCGGGCCACAGCTTTCGCAATGGATCACCGGAATCGGCGTGCCCCAGTAACGCTGGCGCGACACGCCCCAGTCGCGCAGGCGGAACACGGTCTTGCCCTCGCCCCAGCCTTCGCCCTGCGCACGCGCGATGACGGCCGCCTTGCCGTCCTCCACGCTCATGCCGTCGAGGAAGCGGCTGTTGACCAGGCGGCCCGGTCCTACATAGGCCTCGTCATGGATGGGCTTGGCCTCATCCCCGTCGGCTGCCACCACGCGCTCCACGGCAAGCATATATTTGCGCGCGAAGTCGAGGTCGCGCTGGTCGTGCGCAGGCACGCCCATGACCGCGCCCGTGCCATAATCCATCAGCACGAAATTGGCGATGAAAACGGGCAGATGCCAATCCGGGTCGAACGGATGCGCGACGGTCAGGCCGGTATCAAAGCCCAGCTTTTCCGCCGTTTCCAGTTCTGCCGCGGTCGTGCCGCCTTCCTTGCACAGCGCGATGAAGGCTTGCGCCTCCGCATTCCCCGCCGCGACCTGCTGCGCAATCGGATGATCCGCCGCGATCGCGACGAAGCTGGCCCCGAAAATCGTATCGGGCCGGGTCGAATAGACCTCGATCTCGCTGTCGAACGGCGCCACCGGCTTGAAGCGGAATTGCAGGCCCACCGATTTGCCGATCCAGTTTTCCTGCATCGTGCGCACCTTGTCGGGCCACTGGTCCAGACCCTTCAGCCCCTCCAGCAGATCGTCGGCAAATTGCGTGATCTTGAGGAACCATTGGGACAGCTTGCGCTTCTCGACCGGCGCACCGGATCGCCAACCCTTGCCATCGATCACCTGCTCATTGGCCAGCACGGTCATGTCGACCGGGTCCCAATTGACCGCGCTTTCCTTGCGATAGACCAGGCCCGCTTCCAGCATGTCCAGGAACAGCGCCTGTTCATGGCCGTAATAGTCCGGCTCGCACGTCGCCAGTTCGCGGCTCCAGTCGATCGCGAAGCCCAGCTTCTTCAACTGCGCGCGCATGTTCGCGATGTTCGAGCGCGTCCATTCGCCCGGATGCACCTTCTTTTCCATCGCCGCATTTTCGGCCGGCATACCAAAGGCGTCCCACCCCATCGGGTGAAGCACTTCGTGGCCCGTCATCCGGCGGAATCGCGCCAGCACGTCCCCCATCGAATAGTTACGGACATGGCCGATATGGATGCGCCCCGATGGATAGGGAAACATCTCCAGCACATAACTGCGTGGCTTGTCGCTCGTGTCGCTAGCCTTGAAGCTCTGCTTCTCGTCCCACACACCCTGCCAGCGGGCGTCGGCCTCTAGCGGGTTGAAGCGCCTCTGCATGTCATGTCCTTAAATGCGTGCAGGCTGGGCCTTGTCAGACCCAGCCCCGATGATCCTGAAAAAAGGGGCAGCGCGGCTGCGTGCCCCACCGATGGCGTCAGCCAGCAATCGCCGTGCGGCGCAGGTCGCGCGCCTTGGTGAGGATGATTTCCTCCAGCTTCTGCACCGTGGCGGCCTGCACCGGCGCATCGACCCACTGGCCGCCCTGGCTGACCTGACGGCTGGCCGCAACGCGCAGCGCATCGGCGCGCAGATCCTGGTCCAGAATCGATACGGTCAGCTTCATCCGCTCATTGGGGCTGTTGGGGTTGGCATACCAGTCGGTGACGATCACGCCGCCATTGGAGTCGGTCTGCACCATCGGCATGAACGACAAAGTATCGAGGCTGGCGCGCCACAGATAGGCGTTGACGCCGATGGTCGTGACCTTCGACGCGGCCAGATCCGCCTTGGGCCGGCCCTTCTCACCACCACCACAGGCGGCAAGCGGCAGGATCGCGGCCAGCAGCAGGCCGGCGGAAACGGAACGAATAAGGCGGCTGGCCATCAGGCATGTCCTAGCTGAAAAAGACGAAAAAACGCATGGCTTCTATAGTGGACCCGCGCCAAGGAGCAAGGGGGCGGCGGGCGTCATGCGGCGGACGCGCCGTCCGGCGGGCGACGGAGTCTGTGTACTCTGTGCAACACTCAGACAAAAAGGGTCGCCAAGCACTAGCCATGGGGGACTCCGCATGTGTAATGCGTTAAGCAATCATATCAGTGGGGAAAAGAATCGAGTCATGGGCTTACAACGGGGACATCTGGCATTGGCGGGCGCGGCGGTTGCCGTAGCTGGCTTCATGCTGTCTCCCGCGATCGGCGCCGCGACCGACATGATGCGCCTGCGTAGCGCAACGCCTGTTTCGCTCGACGCGCTTGGCAGCATCTCCTCCTTCACGCCCACGACCAAAGATCCCAGCCTTGCCGCAGCCTATGCGAAGATCGCGGCATCGGCCAGCCGTCAGGGTTTCCGATTCACGCCGACCAGCGGTTCACTGAGCGGCCAGCGCGCGATCACGGTGATGATCCGGGCCAGCAGCAATGATCGGCCTGTCAACAGCCGGACGCTCGCGCCCGTCGATATCGCGCCGGTCGCCTTCAGCCTGAATGGCGCGCATGGCTGGCGCAAGTTCGCCCTGCCCGACGCGGTAGGCCGCAAGGCACTGGACCCCGTGCCGGTCGAAACCATGGTCGACGCGAAGAATTTCTCGCTGGATGATGGCCGCAAGGACCGCTTCAGCACGAAAATGGTGATCGAACCACGTCGCGAAGCCGCAGCGAGCGTGCGCAACCCTTCGGCGGACAAGGATTATTCGCTGGATCTCGCCAGTTCCTATTCGCTGACGCGCAACCTGAACGTCACCGCTGGCGTACGCTACAATAATAATGTGGCAGGTCGCCTGACACCGATGACCGACGACCGGCAGGACAGCCAGGCCGTCTATCTGGGCACCATCTTCAAATTCTGATCGTCCTGAACGACCGGTAAGAGCAAGCGCTATCGCCGCGCGGATGCCGCATATGCTTCGCGCTGTTCGGAGCGAAACGGTCAAAACCGCCGTCCTGCGCCGCGACTTGGCGTCTCCAAAGTCACTCCCCCACCGCTACGTCATCATCCCGGACTTGATCCGGGACCATTCTCGCAACGGTCGCGTTCGCGTGATCGTCAGAAAGAATGGATGAAAGGAGGGTACCGACCATTTTTCGGCATTTAAGATGCTATCATTACCGCTCAATAGCGGACCCTGTCAGACCCCGCCTCCCCAAACCGCTAGGTAAGGAAATATTATGAGTAATGACGCCCCGGAAGCTAGTCCGAGCACTAATGGACAGCGCCGGAAAGCATTGCAAACGCCCGGACACGAAAGAAGCGCCAGAACGACATATAGCGGATATACAATGTAAAGGTTGATTTGCCCCATGTTCGGATAGCCGGGCGCATTTTGAGCGACGATGCCGTTCACACCTTCCCGCCCAAGCAGTGCCAACGCAAACCATAGGAAGGTGGCTAAGCCTGCTAGAATGTTCGCTGCTTTCACCAAAATACCATAGCGCAACGACCGGCTTCTGCAACGCCACCCCTAGATGCCGCAAAAAAGCTCTTACTCGGCATCCCTTGTGCCGAACAGGCGATGGATTGCCTCCCAAAATAATGCCGTTCCCATCACACCCGCTGCGGCTAGGCGCTGACCGTCGAACAACAACCAGCCCGCCAAAGCGATTGTGAAGACCCAAAGCGTGATGATCCATGGTTTCGTCATGGGACGGACCTATAGCGAATTACGTCAGCTTGCCACCACACCCCCGCTCGACAGCAGACAGTCCGCAATCCACCCCTATCGGATAACGAGGCGATCACCCTGTCTCGCAATCAGTGCCATTTCGCGGTTATGCCGAATATGGCTAAGTGCCATCCGGCGGCATCGATCATCATTGTTGATCTGACGCTCCAACCAGCGTCGCCATTGTGGGTCGGTCAAGGCGAGGCGCTCAGCGTCGAGAATGCCGATGCTGCGCTTCTCACGCAATTCTTTAATGTGGAGTATCCATCGATCACGATCCGCCATACCGGCTTTCTAAAGGGTTCGGTGTTGGCTTTCTAGAGTCTATGGCTGCAACCCGACCGTCTCGAATCCACCCAAATCCCATCACCCCCTGCCCCCATCAACCAGCCCGTCGATCGCGCCCCATCCGTCCGCGCCGATCGTGCGCAGCCCATGCAAATCCCCCTGCGTCACCCCGCCCAGCGCCATAACCGGCATCTGCGCCTGTCTCGCCAGCGCCGCGAAGCGAACACGGCCCAGACTCGGTGCGCCGGGATGGGATCGGGTCGCAAATAAAGGCGACAGGAAAACCAGGTCCGCCCCGCCCCGCCCCGCCGCCATCATCTCCCGCGCATCATGCGCCGGCGCGCTGTGCAGCATCGCCCGCGCCCCGATCGGCCCCGCCCTGCGCGCGTCGCGCCCGTGCCAGCCATCCGCTGCCCAGGCCGCCGCCGTCCGTGCATCACCCGCCAGGATGAGCACCAGCCGCCGCCGCCGGGCGATCAGCCGCAGCGCCTCGAACAAGGCCCGGCGCGCGCGCGATTCGGTCCGGTAATGGCGAAAGACAATCCCGCCTTTCCCCTTGGGCAGCCGCGCCGCCGCCGCCAGCAACGCCGCCTCGCCGATCCGTTCGTCGGTCATCAGCCACAGATGCGGCAATTTTTTGCGGTGGCGGCGGGTCATCGCCCTGCCCTATAGCAGCCCGCATGACGACCGACACTGAAGAAGCCGCCCGCCGCCTCGCCACCATAGAGGATGCCATCAGCCGCGCTGCCCACCTGACCGATCGCGATGCCGATGCCGTCACCCTGATCGCCGTGTCCAAGACGCAGGAGGCCGACGCCATCCGCCCGCTGATTGCTGCGGGCCAGCGCGTCTTCGGCGAAAATCGGGTGCAGGAAAGCCAGGACAAATGGCCCGCCCTGCGTGACGAATATCCCGACATCGCCCTGCATCTGGTCGGCCAGTTGCAATCGAACAAAGCCGCCGAAGCCGTCGCCCTGTTCGATGCGATCCATGGCCTCGACCGCCCCTCGCTGCTGACCGCGCTCGTCAAAGCCATGGACACAGCGGGCAAGCGCATTCCTTGCTATATTCAGGTCAATATCGGGGCGGAGGCGCAAAAGGGCGGTTGCGCCATTGCCGATGTCCCGGCCCTGATTGCCGCGACGCGCGCAGCGGACATCCCGCTGCTCGGCCTGATGTGCGTGCCCCCCGCCGATGTGGAGCCCACTCCCTATTTCGCGCTGCTCGCCAAAATGGCGCGGGAAGAAGGGCTGGACCGGCTCTCCATGGGCATGTCGAGCGACTATGAAACCGCGATCATGCTGGGCGCAACCGACGTGCGCATCGGCACCGCGCTGTTCGGCGAACGGCCCACGCCCGCCCGCCCTGTGCCGGCCAGCGGCCGGGGCATGATCCGCAACACACCCGGACGCTAAGCCGCGCCGCCGCCATGAAAAAGGCCCGCCCCGCATGACGCAGGGCGGGCCTTTTTTCTATGAGCCGCTTAGAACGATCCGCGCAGCGTGACCCCATAGGTGCGCGGCTCGGCCAGATAGGAGGAGATGAGCTGGTTCGCCATCACACCGCCCTGCGCGAACTGCCCGGTGGTCGATGTCGCCGGGCTACTCGATTGCAGCGGGCTGCTGAACGAAACCTGCGTATAATCCTGGTTGAAGATATTCTGACCCCAGAATTCCACCGCCCAGCGCTGGTTCGGCCCGCGAATACCTACACGGGCGTTGAAGATCGCGTAGCCGTCCTGATATTTTTCGGGGAACAGGTCCGATCCGGTATCATAGCCGCTGGTCATACGCCCATCGACGTAGAAGAGCGCCGACAGCCCGCCCGTGCCGATGTCCGGCGTCCACGCGACGCTGGCCGTCGTCACGGCTTGCGGCGCATTGCTGTTGATCGAACCGGGCAGCAGGAACAATGCCGGGTCGAGCGGCACGCTGCCGTCGCTGCTGCCGACCAGCCGGTTGGCGAATTTCGCCCGCGCCCAGGTGAATCCGCCCGTCACGCGGAAGTTGCGCGCGGGCGTTGCCGACATTTCCAGTTCCACGCCCTGGCTGATGAGGCCCGGCGCGACATCGCCCGATGCGCAGGTCCGCGCGGCGCTCAACGCGCCGTCACAACCATTGATGTTCTGCACGACGAAGCTGGTGCCGTTGAACGTATTCAGCTGGAAATTCTTGAACTCCTGCCGGAAGGCGGCGATGTTCGCGCTCCATTTGGGCTGGCTGTATTTCAGCCCCACTTCGAACGCATCCACCTTTTCCGCGGCAAAGCGCAGGCTCGCCGCGTCGGCATCGCTGCGCGGCGAAAAGACGGCGGGGACGGCGTTCAGGCCGGTCGATCCCAACTCGAACCGGTCGAGATTATAGCCGCCCGCCTTATAGCCCTTCGAATAGCTGCCATAGAGCAGCAGATCGTCGGTCGCCTTCCACGACAGCACACCCGTCCCGGAAAATTCGCCATCGGTCATCTTGTCGTTCAGATTGAGCGCATTGAGCGTGGTGGACGCGTTGCCCAGGCAGCCCAGCGTCAATATGCCGCCCGCCAGCGCAGCCGCGCTGCCGAGCGCCGGATTGGTCGCGATCCCCGGCAGGGCCGAAGACTGAAGCGCCGCGCAGGTCGCGTTATTATTGTTGAGATCAGCGGAAAAGCGCTTGGTTTCGCGGGTATAGCGCACGCCCACCGTCAGATCGAGCCGATTGGTTACATGAATGATATTATGGGTGAAAAGCGCCCAGTTCTTGCTCTTCTGAAAATATTGCGAGGCTTCATCGCCCGTACCCGACGGGATCGCCGCCAGTGCGCGCAGTCCGTTGCCCAACCCGGTGGAAATGGCCCCGGCCTGCGCCGCCGCAACCGCCGGAAGCACCCCGCGCCCGATCAACGCTGCGGTCAGCCCGGCATTGAGATTCGCCTGCGTGCCCGTAATCAGCGGCTGGGTCGCCAGTCCACTGCCGCACGCCGCCAGCTGGGGAGCAGTGAAATTGCTGTTCACGCCCGAACCGGCCATCAGGCGACAGGCCGCAAAGCGCCCATAGTCCGCGCCGAAACGGATATTATCCTCCAACGTCAGCTTCTCATTGGCGTAATAGCCACCAACCAGCCAATCGAGCTTCCCGCCAAAGGCCGATCCCTGCGCCCGCAATTCCTGGGTGAATGTCTTGAACTGGCGGAAGGTGTTGGGATCGCGATAGAGCAGATCCGCGCGGTTATAGTCATAATCGCCATAATCCCGCGACTTATAGTCGCGATAGGCGGTGATGCTGGTCAGCTTCGCCTCGCCCAGATCATAATTGACCTCGCCCGAAACGCCCCAGTCCTTGAGCTTGCTCACATAATCCCGGCCCGGCGTGATGGTCAGTTCACGGTCATAGGGGTCAGCGGCAAACACCCCGCCCTGTCCGGCCAATATCGCAGCAATGCGGTTGAACGGGGCCACGCTATAGCCCCCGCCTGCCACCGGACGCCGCTCGCGCGTTTCGGTATAGGCCGCGCCGCAGCAGCTTTCATCGCGATTGGTATAATCACCGATCAGGCGAATGGAGAGCGCGTCGTTCGGCTCGATCAACGCCTGCCCGCGCAGAAAGTAACGGTTGCGGTCATTGGTATCGCCGACCGTGTTGCCTGCCGTATCCAGCAGCTTGTAAAATCCGTCCCGTTTCGACCATACGCCGTCCAGGCTCAGCGCGACGCCATCGGCGATCGGCCCGGTCACTCGGCCCGACAGCCGCCAATAGTCATAATTGCCGTAAGTGACTTCACCCTTGGCGCCAAAGGTGAACTCCGGCGCCTTGCTGATGATGTTGATAAGGCCAGCCGACGCATTGCGACCGAACAGCGTTCCTTGCGGCCCGCGCAGCACTTCCACCCGCTCGACTTCGCCCAGTTCGTTGAGGCCCGCCCCGGTGCGCGAGCGATAGACGCCGTCGATGAAGACCGCGACCGAGCTTTCCAGACCTGGATTGTCGCCCACCGTGCCGATGCCACGAATACGGGCCGACGCATTGGCTTCCGAACCGGTCGACGATACGAGCAGCGACGGTGCCAGCTGGTTGAGGGTGCGAATATCGCTCGCCCCGCTATTTTGCATCGCCTGCGCGCTCACCGCCGACACCGCGATCGGCACATCGGACAGCGGGCTGGCGCGGCGGGTGGCGGTAACGATGATGTTGGCTCCATCGTCAGCAGGAGCCTCCTGCGGCGTGGTCGGCCCAACGGCCTCCTGCGCCTGTACGGTAGTCGTGCCCATAGCCAGTGCGATCCCGGCGGCGGTCGTCAGCCAAAGCTTCTTGCTAGTCATTCTGGTTGATCCTCTCCTGGTCCGCACAGATTTTTTCTGTGTCGGAAACCGTGGGTGATTATGCTGCCACAGCAGGCTCAACGCAAGAGAGCCCAGCATTTCCGCGCCTTGTACGCGATGAGACGACATGATCTTCATACCCTGTGGTATATCCGCAACGGGTAAATTTCCGGTTTCCGTAACGTTTCTTTACGGTAACGGAAAGCGCAACATACGGTCCGCGACCGGCACCAGAGCGGCCGCGCCAGGTCCAACCGCGCGTCGAATTTCTCCATGCCCGGCATCCAGCCCTCCTGTCAGGGCACCCAGCGCAGGCAGAATCAGCTTCGTCGGTGATCCCACGAAGCAGCGGCGCGACACATGGCGCCCGCGCAGCGACAGTCGAAACTTGGGATGGAAGTGGCCGGATATTTCGGGTCGGGAATCGCGCGGTTCCGCTTCATGGCGCAACCATATTCCGTCCAGCTCGGCTTCCGCCACTCTCCGTCCGCCCGGCATGACGCCCATGCCGACGTCATGGTTCCCGGTTATCCAGGTCCATTCCAGCCGTTCGGTAAGGGAATCGAGCTTGTCGCGCGCGCGCCGGTCCAACCGCGCCGCGCCATCGGCATCGTGGAAACTGTCGCCCAGCGACCACAGCGCCCGCGCGCCGGTCCGCTCGACCAGCATTTCGATCACATCCAACGTCGCCAAGCTATCATGGGGCGGCAGGAACTGGCCAAAACGCCCGAACCAGCTCGCCTTCTCGAAATGCAGGTCCGCGACCAGCAGCGCGGATCGCGCGGGCCAGAACAACGCCGCCTCTGGTAGCGCCAGAAAATCGTGACCCGCGAACGAAAGGGGAACCATGACCCGGCTATGCGCCGTCGGCGGCCCACTTTCAAGTGGCGGCCCGAACGCCTATAGGCGCGGCCATGCCTGCAACCGCTTCTGCCTTCACTGTCGCCGCCCTCTATCGCTTCGCGCCCTTTGCCGATCCCGCCACCTGCGCGGCCGATCTGCGCGCCCTGTGCGCCGACCTTGGCACCTGCGGCACGCTGATCCTGGCGCATGAAGGCATTAACGGCACGGTCGCGGGCAGCGCCTCCGCTATCGCCACGCTCGTTGCGCACATCCGCGCGCTGCCCGGCTGCGCCGATCTCGACGTCAAATATTCCCAGGCGGCCGCCGCGCCTTTCGCCCGGATGAAAGTGAAGGTGAAGGCGGAAATCGTCACGCTGGGCGCAGGCGACCTTAACCCCGCCCATGCGGCGGGCACCCATCTCGACCCGGTGGCATGGAACGCCCTGATCGCCGATCCCGACACGATCCTGATCGACACGCGCAACGCCTATGAAGTGGCGGTCGGCACGTTCGAACGCGCGATCGACCCCGGCACGCGGTCGTTCCGCGACTTTCCCGCCTGGTTCGACGCCTTCGCCGCCAATTTGCGCGAACAGGGTCGCACGCCAAAGATCGCCATGTTCTGCACCGGCGGCATTCGCTGCGAAAAGTCCACCGCGCTGGTCAAGGCCCGCGGCTTCGACGATGTCTATCATCTGCGTGGCGGCATATTGCGCTATCTGGAGGATATGCCGGAAGCCGACAGCCGCTGGCAGGGCGACTGCTATGTCTTCGACGAACGGGTCGCGGTCGGCCATGGGCTGAAACCGGGCGGCCATGTCGTGTGCCAGCAATGCGGCCTCGCCCACCGCAGCGACGCGGAGCATGACTGCCCCGCCTGAACTCAGGCCGTGTAGCGGTGCAATCCGGCGCCATGGGCCTTTAACCAGGCGCGCGCGGGTTTCGGGTCCGCCCCATATATCCGCGCATGCGCCGCGTGAAAGGCCGCGCTATGATCCATGTGCAGCAGATGCGCCAGTTCATGCGCCACCGTCGATCGCCGCACATAGGGCGGAGCAAGGATCAGCCGCCAACTGTAGCGGATCGCGCCCGACGACGCGCAACTGCCCCAGCGGCTACGCGTATCGCCCACGCCGACCGATGCGACGATCAACCCATGCTCCCGCGCCAGTTCGTGGCTTTCCGTCTCCAGCACGGCCCTGGCGCGCAGCTTGAGCCAGCGCAGCACCCGCGCGCTGACCGATTCCGCCGCCCCGCCCACCACCAGCCGGTCCTGCTCCAGCCGAATCGTCCGCGTCGCGCCCGCCATCCAGCAAATCCGCACGTCCCGGCCTTCCAACGGAAAGACCGCGCCATCCTCCAACCGGGTGACGACGGGCTGCTGCGCCAGTTGCTCCCGCACCCAGCCCTCATGCTCCTGCGCCCAGCCTAGCGCCCGTTTCAGGTTCGCCCGCGCAGGCAGCGACAGCCGCAATTCGCCGCGCGTCCCGTCGATCGTCAGCTTATACGCCCGCGCCCGCGCCGACCGGCGCACCCGCACCGGCATGGCGACGCCATCGATCAGGATCGCGGGTTCAGATGTCCCGGTCGACAAGATGATTTTCCAGATCGCCCGCCTCGGCTTCCGCCACGGTCCAGCCGCGCACCGATTCCTTCGCGCGATGCACCGCTTCCCGGTCGCCACACACCAGATAATGCCACTCCGGCAACGGCAACCCTTCTTCCCGCAGCCGATAGGCGCAGGTTCGCGGCAACCAGCTGATCTGCTTGACCTTCGCCGGGGTCAGCCGCACGCAATCGGGCACGAATTTGCGCCGGTCCTTGTAATTGGTGCATTGCCCGCTCTGCCGGTCGAGCAGGCGGCAGGCGACGTTGGTCGGATAGATCCGCCCCGTATCCTCATCTTCAGCCTTATGCAGGCAGCATTTGCCGCATCCGTCGCACAGAGCTTCCCATTCGGCACGGTCCAGCCTGTCGAGCGGCTTTTCCCAGAAGTCCAACCGTCACTTGACCCATTTTTCAAGGAAGGCCAGCACCGCGTCGGGTGCGCCCTCGTCAACGTCCGGCGTCCCCGGATCGTCCACCGGCACCAACGCCACGGGCTTTCCATCGCCATCGAACAGATAAGGCGTGCGGCTGTGGCTGACCAGATAGTCGCTCGCCCCCGCTTTGCCTTCCGCATTATAGATCACGACGAAGTCCTTCGCCACCTTGGCGATCTGTTCCGGCGTGCCGGTCAGGCCGATCAGGCGCGGGTGGAACGCTGCGACATAGGTTTTCAGCACGGCGGGCGTATCCCGCACCGGATCGACGCTGATCAGCATCGGCTGCACCTTGGCTGCCAGTGCGGGCTTGTCCTTCTCGAACCGGGCAAAGGCCTGCATGATGCGTTGCAGGTCGACCGGGCAGACATCCGGACAATAGGTATAGCCGAAATAGACGAGCCGGTACTGGCCCTTAAAATCGTCCCATTGCGTCGGCTTGCCATCCTGATTGGTCAGGGTGAAGGGCGCGCCGATCCGCGCGCCGGCCAATTCGCCCTGCACGCTGTCACCGCTTGATGCGTTGCCGCCGCCCCCCATATTACAGGCTTGAAGCAGGGCCAGCAGTGGCACGGCGAGCAGGATCGTCGCTTTGTTCATGGTGCCGCCAGCCATGCCCTGCTAGGACGTAATTTGCAAATATAACGGGGCGTGTGATGAAGAAGGTGAAGGTTTCCGCATGGTTGGCTCCGTTGGCGCTCGCGCTGCTGATCCCCACGGCGGCGCAGGCCCAGTTTTCGGACAATTATAATTTCCTCAAGGCCGTGAAGGACAAGGACGGGGAAAAAGCCACCGACCTGCTGCAAAAGCCCGGATCGACCGTGGTCAACAGCCGCGACGTATCGACCGGCGAAAGCGCCTTGCACATCGTCATCGCCCGCCGCGACCCAACCTGGCTCAGCTTCATGCTGGCCAAGGGCGCCAATCCCAATCTCGCCGACAATAATGGTAATACCCCCCTGATGGCCGCCGTACAGGGCCGCTTCGAAGAAGGGGTACGGACCCTGCTCGCCAATGGCGCACAGGTGGACAAGGTCAATGGCAGCGGCGAAACCCCGCTGATCCGCGCGGTGCAGTTGCGCGACGTGGCCCTTGTGCGCCTGCTCGTGGCCCAGGGCGCGAACCCCGACCGCCGTGACAGCATCGCGGGCATGTCCGCCCGCGACTATGCCGATCGCGACAACCGCACCCCCGGCCTGGTCGACGCCCTCGCCGCCGCCAAGGCCAGCACCACCCCCAAGGGGCCAGTACAAGGACCAGTATTTTAACGCTTTTTCTTGTCGATCAAGACCGCCTGCTGCCATTTGCCCGGCGCCTTGTCGGTGCGGTGGATGCATCCCGCCCAGCAACAGGGCCGCTTCTTCCCCTCCAGCATCTCCTCGCAACTGCGCGCGATGCGGCGGGCCCGCGTCGCGGCCTGCTTGGCATCCTCGATCCAGCAGATGAATTCGTTTCGGCCTAGCGGCGTCAGCGTCTGCCACAGCGCCAGGACAGCCGGATCGGCCGCTATTGCTGCCTGCAAGTCATCCGGCGCCCGGTGAACGGTTCCGTGCAGAAAGCCATCCGTCATGCAAGATACTCCAGCCAGATCGGTCTGACGCAAAACTGGCAATCGGATCGGCAAATGTCAAAAGACGTGCGCCTTTGACCTCACCACCCCAGTTCCGCCACATGCTCCGGGTCGGCCAGCGCCGTCAGACGGCGGGCCGCGCGGCGGGCGAAGCGTAGCGTTTCCGCCTTGCGCCGTGCCGCCGCCAGCGGCTCCACCGGCGCGGGGCGCACCAGTTCGGCGTCATATTGATCCGCCACGATCAGCCCGGTACGGGCGGGCCACAGCGCCTCGCTATCGAACAGGCTGAGGTCGAACCCCATCGGCACCGCCCAGAAATAGCGGTCGCAATAATCGAAATAATCCGGCCATTTCATGTCGCCCAACAGGTCGGCGCGGCTGCACTTGATTTCCACGATGGTCAGCCGCCCGGCTCCGTCGATCGCCATGATGTCGGCGCGGCGGCCGTTGGGCAGCGGCACTTCCAGAATTCCGCTCATGTCATGGCGATAGAAAAGGCGCAGCGTACCGCGCGCTACGGCCTGCGCGGTGCCGTCGGTCAGGGGTGAACAGGTCTCTATCGGGGCGCTACTCATCGACCGATCATAGAACAAGTGGGGAACAAAAGAAAAGGCCGATTCGGATGATCCGAACCGGCCGTCTTCGATCTGGGCTGGAACCGGGCGAACGCGCCTGCGCGCATCCACCAACGCTCACTCAGCGATAAAAGATATGATTGTCGATCGACGCCAGCTTGGCCTTGCCCCAACCCGGCGAGACGCGACGGGCGTGGAAGAACAGCGCGCCTTCGGCACTGCTGTCCCAGCTGTCTTCCATCGCAATCTGGGCGATGGCGACGGCTTCGCGCCAGCTGCTGCCTTCGGTGCGGATCGACGGCATGGTGCCACCGCGCACGAAGCTGAACTGGCTGGGCTGATAAACGACACCGCACAGGCTGCTGGCGA
Organism: Sphingomonadaceae bacterium; assembly: GCA_016000085.1. GTDB lineage: Bacteria > Pseudomonadota > Alphaproteobacteria > Sphingomonadales > Sphingomonadaceae > Sphingobium. The sequence goes on along the minus strand of JAECRT010000004.1, from coordinate 54,980 downwards.
AACGGCCAGACTTGGCGCGATTGATGATGACACGTGCGACGGCCAGCTGGCCTTCCAGGCTTTCGCCCTTGGATTCGAAATAGACTGCGCCGGCCAGGCAATGCATGTCGCCGTCGAGCTGTTCAGGTGCGCCATGGGCGTCGACCAGAGCAACGAGGCTGTCGGCCTGGCTGTCGGAAGAGGAAAAAGACGAAGCATCGGCAGCGGCTGCCGATACGAGCGGCTGCGTGACTTCACGCGGCGCTGCAAAGATGACGGCGGGCTTGTTGCCGGCCGAAGGCGCTGCGTTCAGCGCATTGTTCCCCGGAAGGGATACTGCCGAATGGATCGACTCACCAGCGATCGACATGTCGGAAGCTGTGACCGCCGCCGTAGCGGACATAGCCAATGCCGCGATTATCGCAGCTCTTAAACGGAAACTCATTACGGCTCAAAATCATGCGGTTCTTGGCCGGAAACGTCGCTTTAACACATATTCTCTGACGTTCGGCCGCCCCCCGTCTGCGTGTTTACCCCGCCCGCCCCCCTTGGGCGAATGTGGCAACCTGCGCGTTCAGCGACGGCGGCCAAATGCACGGGCCGTTCCACCATGTCAACGATCAGCACAGGGATTCAGCGGCAAACCGTTCCGCTTCCGGGATGTCGAGTTCAATTATCCACAGGTCGGGGTCCGACTTGCGGCGGCGCGCTATATATAGCGCGAGCGACTCCGCACCATCCTCCGGGGCAGGTCCACAGCGCATCAACGCATGACCTCCGGCAAAGTTCGATACACGTTCAAAAAGTCCAGTTTCCCGTCCTTTTTCAACCGCTTGCACCAATATCACGCCGCTGGTCGCATCGCCCTTGACCAGGATCATGGCAAAGCCGCCAGCCGCAGACGCCCGCCGTACCAGCGCCCCCACCAGCATGGCGCTGGTCAGCCGCGCGCTGTCGTCATAATCAGCCACGATATCCCGGCAGCGATGAGAGAGAAAATTGCGATCGCATGAAGGTGCCGGTGCCTCGCCCGACTTCCTCGCCGTCCGAATCGATCAAACTGGCTTCGGCGACATAGACGCGCCGCTTGCCACTGATCCAGCGGCCCTCCGCCCGGATACGGCCCGGCCCGATCGGTCGGGTGAACAGTAGGTTGAACGCCGTGGTCAGCAAAAAGCGATCGCTCACCAGGCTGTTCGCCGCATAAAAGGCGGCATCGTCGAGCATCTTGAAATAGACGGTGCCATGCACCGCGCCCGCCGCGTGAAACTGGCTTTCATCGACATCGAAATCGATGATCGACCGGCCTGCTTCGGGGATCGACAGCGTCGATCGGAACAGCCGATTGATCGGCGCGGACCCGTACAGCGTCTCCAGCGCACGGAAATGCGCGGTTTCGCCGCTGGCTGGCGGCATGTCAGGCTGCGTCACGCGTCCCGCCGCCTGCAAGCAGCGCATGAAGCGCCGCGGTCGCCTTGGCGCCCCGCAACCGGGCAACCTGCGCATCGTCGCGCAGGTAACGCGACACGCGCGCCAAAGTCTTGAGATGCTCCGCGCCACTGTCGACCGGCGACAGCAGGGCGAACACGATGTCGACCGGCACATCGTCCACGGCATCGAACGGAGCCGCCGGGTTCAGCAGCACCACCACGCCACACATGCGATCCAGCCCGGCAATTTTCGCATGGGGAATGGCTACGCCGCCACCAAAGCCGGTCGACCCCAGTCGCTCGCGCTCGAACAAAGCGTCGGCGACACTGTCGACATCCAGTCCATAGGCGGTTGCTGCGAGCGCCCCGATCTTCTGGAACAACTGTTTCTTACCGTTCGCCGACATGCCCGTTGCGAGGGCGTCAGGCGAAACGATGTCGTGGAAATCAACCATGATCTATCCGAACCGGCCAAGCCGCGCCTTGCCGTATATATCATGCGCGATGCTTGGGGATACCAAAGCCCGGCGCCATAGGCCGCCTGCACCTTCAGGTCAACAGGCGGCCCGGCTGTCTAACGGGGACTCAGCTTGCCTGAAGGCGCGGCTCGACCCAGCCGATCGTCCCGTCATGGCGGCGATAGACCATATTATAGGCCGCCGTTCCCGCATTCACGAACAACAGCGCGTTGGTGTTGCGCAGGTCCAGCATCATGACCGCGTCCGACACGCTCGCTTCGGGAATGTCGACCCGCGTTTCCGCCACGATCAGGGGTGCGTCGACCGCTTCTTCTTCCTGGTCGATCGCGGCGGCGAAGATGGTATAGCCTGCGCCATCGATATCATCGACGCTATAGCCATTGGCGCGCTGCGCCTCGGCAGCGGCAGACTGGGCGTGGCGATCCTTCAGACGGCGCATATAGCGGCGCAACTGCTTCTCGATCCGCTCGGCCGCCTGATCGAAACCGGGATGAGCCTCCTGCGCTTCGCCCGCGCCCTTCAGGATCAGGCCGGTCATGACATGGCACACGATATCGCAGTGGAAAGCGCCGTGTGGCGCCTTGCGGAAGGTCACCTGGGCGGAAATCGTGCGAGCAAAATATTTCTCGGCTATGGCCTCCATGCGGGTCGCGACATGCTCCTTGAGCGCTTCGCCCGTTTCGACCTGGTGCCCGGAAACACGAATATCCATATGCCTTCTCCTTATTCTTGCCGGGCGCCAAGGACTGAAGCCCGGATGACCAAGGAGGCACGGACGCGGACTTTTCAGCCCGGCTGCGCCTCCTCCAGCCAGAGCGGCTTTTCCAGGGTCGCGATGAACCTGGCATGCCGTTCCAGCTCCTCTGCGCTGGGTTCGAAAACGCGCGCAGGACGAACGGGGCGAACTATGGCGGATGCCGCAAGTTCCATCCCGATACCGGCTTTCTCTTCCTCCCGTGCAAGACCCAGGCCGATCTGGCGGCCTCCGGTCAGTTCGATATAGAGTTGCGCCAACAGTTCCGCGTCGAGCAGCGCGCCATGCTTGACGCGATGGCTGCGGTCGATGCCGTAACGGGTGCACAGCGCGTCCAGGCTGTGCTTGGCGCCGGGATGCAGCGTCCGCGCGATCGCCACCGTGTCGATCATCCGATCGAGCGACACGTCGGGCCGGGCGCACAGGCGCAATTCATGATTGAGGAAACCAAAGTCGAACCGCGCATTATGCGCGACCAGCGGGCTGTCCTCCAGAAAGGCGAGTAACTCCTCCACACCGCTGACGAACAGCGGCTTGTCGCGCAGAAACTGGCTCGACAACCCATGCACCGCTTCGGCAGCGGCGGGCATGTCGCGCTGGGGATTATAATATGCGTGAAAGGTGCGGCCGCTCGGCACGCGGTTAATGAGTTCGATACAGCCGATCTCGACCATCCTGTCACCGGATGCCGGATCGAAGCCTGTCGTTTCGGTATCGAAAATAATCTCGCGCATTGCCCTCTTCATATCGACTCTTGGGCCAACCCTTATCTGCCTGTCTGCGCGCCAAGGCAAGCGACCAGACGGCTGACTTGTGCGCGGGTGGCGGTGAATGTCGTGCCCGTATCGATAATATGATCGGCGCGACGGCGTTTTTCCGCATCGGGCGTTTGCAGGCGCAGGATCTGGCGGAATTTCGCCGCCGTCATGCCCGGCCGGGCCAGCACGCGCTTGCGCTGTTTCCAGGCCGGCGCGCTGACGACGATCACGCCAGCCAGCCCCGTCTGCCCACCCGTTTCGAACAGCAGCGGAATGTCGAGGATCACGAAGTTGCGCGCCCGATGCCGCCGCAGGAAAGCGGCGCGCGCCGCCCGTACGGCTGGATGGACGATCGCCTCCAATGCCCGCCGCGCGTGCGGATCACCAAATACCGCCGCGCCCAGCTTCGCGCGATCGACGCCGCGCGCGCCGGTCGTGCCAGGAAAGCGCGCCTCGATCGCGGGCAACAGCACGCCGCCCGGTCCCTGCAAGCGATGAACCTCCGCATCGGCATCGAACAACGGCACGCCTTCGCGCCGGAACATCGCCGCTACCGCCGACTTGCCCATGCCAATGGAGCCGGTCAGACCGTAGATCCGCATCAATCGGCAGCGGTCAGCAATGCACGCAGTTCCGCGTCCCGGTCCCGCGGCGCTTCCGCATCGAAAAAGATATCGAACGCCAACGCCGCCTGCCCGATCAACATTTCCAGCCCATCCAGCGCGGTCAGCCCCCGCGCCCGCGCCGCTTTGAGCAGCCCGGTTTCCAGCGGTGCATAAACGATGTCATATACGGTCGCGCTTTCGGGCAACGGCGTCAGGTCCAGCTCCAGCAAAGGCTGTCCCACCATGCCCAGCGACGTCGAATTGACCAGCATATCGGCGGCGGGCAGCGCATCGCCCATGCCGATCACCCGCCCCTGCACCCCGGCTCGGTCCAGCAGCGCCTGCCCCTTGGCGCTATCGCGCGCCATGATGGTGATGTCCGGCACGCCCAGGCTGGTCAGCGCGAACAGGATCGCCCGCGCCGCGCCGCCCGCGCCGACCAGGACGGCGCTCTGCCCCTTCCACTTGTCCCGCAACAACGGCTGCAGGAAGCCACCCGCATCGGTATTGGTGCCGATCAGCGGCCCGCCCGTTTCCGACGCGATCGTGTTCATCGCCCCGATCCGCTCGCGCACCCCGCCCGGATCGTCGGTATAATCCATCACCGCAATCTTGTGCGGGATGGTGACATTGCATCCCAGCCAGTCCGGGTCCGCCCGCCGCTGCAGGAAATAGGCGGCCAGCCCCTCCGGCGTCACATGGGTCTTCTTATATTCCGCCTCGATATCCAGCGCTTTCAGCCAGAAATTGTGAATCAGGGGCGATTTGCTGTGCGCGATCGGATCGCCGATCACTTCGGCATAGGGGAGTTGGTCGGTCATGCTGTCAAAACGCCCCGCACGCGCAGAAAGTCAAGCAGCGGCAATAGCGGCAGCCCTTGAATCGCGAACTGGCTGCCCTCGACCTTGGCGAACAGCTGCGCGCCCGGCCCCTCGATCCGGTAACAACCCACGCACCAGCGCAATGCGTCCCAGTCGCCATCCAGATAGGATGTGATAAAGGCGTCGCTCAGCGTCCGCACCGTCATCCGTACCCGCTCGACATGCCGCCAGATCGGCTCGCCGTTCAGCACGATCACCGCCGCACTGTGCAGATGATGCACCCGCCCCGACAACAGCCGCAGGATGCGCGCCGCATCGGCCCGGTCCACTGCCTTGTCGATCATTTCGCCGCGATCGTCGCCTTCGCCGATACTCAATGTCTGGTCGCATCCCAGCACCAGCGCGCCCGGCACTCGGCGCGACACTTTGAGCGCCTTCAATTCCGCCAGCGCATCGGCCAATGCCCGCGCGTCCAGCCCATCGCCGCGCAAAGCCTCTTTCGCCGCTTCCTCATCCACGCCAGGCGACAGCACCTCGAACGGCACGCCGGCCGCGCTCAGCATCGCCCGCCGGCTCGCGCTCTGCGACGCCAGCACGATCATGCACCTTCTCCTTCGGCCAGTTCCCGGTCATTGAACAGGTTGATGATCGCGGCGGCCGCTTCCTCGATCGATCGGCGCGTCATGTCGATCACCGGCCAGCCGTTGTCGGCGAACATCCGCCGGGCAAAGGCCAGTTCCGCCTGGACCTTCTCATTGTCGACATAGGCTGTTTCGGGCGCCTGGTTGAGCGAGAGCAGCCGGTTGCGCCGGATCTGGATCAGGCGGTCGGGACTGACCGTCAGCCCCACGACCATCGGATGCTTGAGGCTGTACAGGCTGCGCGGCGGCGGCGATTCCGGCACCAGCGGCATGTTGGCGGTCTTATAGCCGCGATTGGCCAGATAGATGGAGGTCGGTGTCTTGGACGCGCGCGATACGCCCGCCAGCACGATGTCGGCCTCTTCCCAATTTTCATGCCCCACCCCGTCATCATGGGCGATGGTGAACTGGATCGCCTCGATCCGGGCGAAATAGGCTTCATCCAATATATGTTTGCGCCCCGGCCGGGTCCGTGTTTCCTGCCCCAATATATTGGACAGCGCGTCCGCCACGCTATCGAGCGCCGCGACATGGGGCAGACCCAGCGCCCGGCACCGCGTCTCCAGCCGCTTGCGCAGCGGATGGTTGGTCAGCGTGAACAGCACCAGCCCCGGATTGGCGGCGATTTCCTCCATGATCCGGTCCAGATGCAGTTCGGATCGCACCATCGGCCAGAAATGCCGGATCGCCTCCACATTTTCGAACAGACCGATCGCCGCCTTGGCGATATTCTCCAGCGTTTCGCCGGTGGAGTCCGAAAGTAGGTGAAGATGAATGCGCGCCATGCCGTATATCTCTGTGGGGAGGCTGTGGATAAAGCAAGGATGGAATTGGGGATAAAATCGCGGCTTTCCGTCGCTCCACGCTACCGGGAATCTTATCCACAGCCCGCAAACAGACCGTCATTTTCGTCCACAGCCTGTGGATAACGGGGATAGTTCGACTGACTCGGACGGCAAACGCGGCATCAAGGGAGTCAAGCTGTTGGCAAATCCGGGCGCAACGCATAAACCCCGCTCCCAGCGCCCCCTACTATCTCCATCAATCTTGAATCTAAAATTAAGAGTATAAGATGAAGGCTTCCGAGATCCTGTCCGGCGACCCGTCCGCCAAGCCCCTGCTCGCCGTCCTGGGGGGTGATCGACCCGCCGTGCCGCCCATGTGGCTGATGCGCCAGGCGGGCCGTTATCTGCCCGAATATCGCGCCTTGCGCGCCGACAAGGGCGGGTTCCTGGAACTGGTCTATGACAGCCCGGCCGCCGCGGAAGTGACTCTGCAACCGCTGCGCCGCTTCGGCTTCGACGGCGCGATCCTCTTTTCCGACATTCTCATCGTTCCTTATGCGATGGGTCAGCATCTGTGGTTCGAAACCGGCGAAGGCCCCCGCCTCTCCCCTATTCTCGCCGAGACCGATCTGTCGGCGCTCACGCCGGACTTCAGCCGGTTCGATGCGGTCTATGAAACCGTGCGGCAGGTGAAGGCCGCGCTAGACCCCTCCGTGACCTTCCTGGGCTTTGCAGGCAGTCCCTGGACCATCGCGACCTATATGGTCGCGGGACAGGGCAGCAAGGACCAGGGCGCGGCCCGTCGCCTCGCTTATGGCGACCCGGCCCGCTTCGGCGCGCTGATCGACGCCATTGTCGACGCCACCGTCATCTATCTGTCGGGCCAGATTCAGGCGGGCGTGGAAGCGGTGCAGCTGTTCGACAGCTGGGCCGGCAGCCTCGCTCCGCTCCAGTTCGAACGCTGGGTGATTGCCCCCAACGCCGCCATCGTCCGCAAATTGAAGGCGCTCCACCCGCATATTCCGATCATCGGCTTTCCCAAGGGCGCGGGCGCAAAGCTGCCCGATTATGCGGTCGGCACCGGCGTTGACGCCATTGGCGTGGATGAAACGGTCGATCCGCACTGGGCCAATGCGGCGCTACCCGCCGGCCTGCCGGTGCAGGGCAATCTCGATCCGCTGGCGTTGATCGCCGGGGGACAGGCGGTGGAACGGGCCGTGGACAATATCCGCGCCGCCTTTGCCGGGCGCCCCCATATCCTTAATCTGGGCCATGGCATCCTGCCCGACACGCCGATCGCGCATGTCGAAGCGCTGATCGCCTATGTCCGCAACGGGGAGAGCATGTAATGGAATGGCTCGGCGCAGCCTATCCGTGGGTGAAGGCGGCCCATGTCATTTTCGTCATCTTCCTGATGGCCGGGCTGTTCATGGTTCCGCGTTTCTTCATCTATCATCAGGAATGTGCGCCCGGATCGGACGAGGATCGCAAGTGGATCGACCGGGAACGGCGGCTCATCAAGATCATCCTCAACCCGTCGCTCGTCCTTGTCTGGGTTTTCGGCCTGATGCTGATGGTGCAGATCGGCGCGTGGCATTTCGGCTGGTTCCACCTCAAACTGCTCTTCGTGCTGGGCCTGTCGGGCTATCATGGCTGGACCGTAAGCTACGCGAAAAAGCTGGCCAAGGGTCAGCGGCCCATGACCGATCGAAAGCTGCGCCTGCTCAACGAAATCCCGGGCATCGCCGCAGCGGTGATCGTGATCGCGGTGATCGTCCAGCCTTTCTGATCGCTGTCCTACAGCGGGGGACCACGCTACAAGGCGCAAGCCGCCCGTTTGCGCGGACAAGATCCGCGCAACAAAATTTCAAGATTACCGGGAAATGTGCGAAGTTAAGCCGACTTCGAACCGATCGGCGGCGATTGCGGGTTAGGCAATCGCGCGCAATTTAAGCGGGGTCCACCGCGATATTGTCGATCAGTCGCGTGGTCCCCAGCTTCGCCGCGCCCAACAAACGGGCCGGGCGATCCAGCACGCTCATCGGCGCCAGAGTCGCCGCGTCGCACAGCGTCACATAGTCGATCGGATCAAAGCCATGGTGGGTCAGCGTCGCGATCGCCTTGGCGATAGCCGCCTCCACGCTTGCACCCTTTTCCATCTGGCGCTTCGCTTCGCCCAGCGCGCGGGGCAGGGCGACCGCTTCGTGCCGTTCCGCCTCGCTCAGATAGGCGTTGCGAGAGGACAGGGCGAGGCCATCCTCGGCCCGCTGCGTCTCCAGCCCGATAATCTCGATCGGCAGGTCCAGATCGGCGACCATGCGGCGAATGACCGCCAGTTGCTGATAATCCTTTTCGCCAAAGATGGCGACGTTGGGCCGAACCTGGTTGAACAGCTTGGTGACGACCGTTGCGACGCCATCGAAATGGCCCGGCCGCGCTGCGCCGTCCAATCCCTCGCTGACGCCCGACACGCTGATATTGGTCGCAAAGCCCGCCGGGTACATGACCTCCACGCCCGGCGCCCACAATATGTCGACCCCCGCCGCCGTCAGCATCTGGGCGTCCTTCGCCTCGCGCCGGGGATAGGCGTCCAGATCTTCATGCTCGCCAAACTGCTTGGGATTGACGAAGATCGACACGACGACATGGCGCCCGCCGCGCCGGGCTTCCTCCACCAACGCCATATGCCCGTCATGCAGCGCCCCCATGGTGGGCACCAGCGCCAGTGGCTTTCCGTCGCGTTTCAACGCATCGATTGCGGTGCGCAGGGCGGGCAGGTCACGCAGGGTTTGCACGGGAGGAAACGCTCCGATAAGGGCAGGGATCATTATGACGTCCTGCTAGGACTGTGTTCGAGCGACCGTCAAGAATCATTACGACAATCAACGGGGTTTCAGGGTCCGATGGCGAATCCGCATCTCATCGTCTTCGCCAATGAAAAGGGCGGCACCGGCAAATCGACAACGGCCGTCCACACGGCAATTGCGCTGACCATGCTGGGCCACAGGGTCGGGATAATCGATCTCGATCCCCGTCAGCGCACCGTCACCCGCTATCTTGAAAATCGCGCAGAAACCGCCCGCCGCCGGACTGTCGATCTGCCCGCGCCCGCCTTTTCGGTGCTCAAGGGCGATACGACGGAGGCGCTGGAATCCGAAGTCGCCGCCCTGTCTGAAGACAAGGATTTCCTGATCGTCGACACGCCCGGTCGCGACGATGATTTCGCTCGCCACATGGCCGCGCGCGCCAACACGCTGGTCACGCCGATGAACGACAGTTTCGTCGATTTCGACCTCATCGGTCAGGTCGATGCGGAAACCTTTAAGGTGCGCCGCCTGTCCTTCTATTCCGAACTCATCTTCGAAGCACGCAAGACCAGGGCCAAGGCCGATGGCGTGTCGATCGACTGGGTCGTGCTGCGCAACCGCGTCCAGCATCAGGACGCGCGCAACAAGAAGCGGGTCGGCGACGCGCTGATGGAATTGTCCCGCCGGGTCGGTTTCCGCGTCATCCCCGGCCTGTCGGAGCGTGTGATCTTCCGCGAACTCTTCCCCTCGGGCCTCACTCTGCTCGACAAGGGTCATCTGGGCGAACTGGGCGTCAGCCACATCGCCGCGCGCCAGGAATTGCGCGAAATGGTGTCGGGCCTCGCTTTGCCCGAACGTCCCGGCGTCGCATCGATGGACATGATCGGCGCGGCCTGATGGGCTGGCTCGCGCTTTTGCTGGTCGGCCTTGCGGGCTGGCTGATCTGGACGGGAAGGCTGCAACGCATGACGGCGAAAGATGGCATGGCGCTCGGCGCAGCGCTTGTGGGCGCAGTGCTCGCGGCCAAGGGCAAGCCGGTGGTCGGTGCGCCGCTGCTGATCGGTGCAGCGCTGTTCTTCGCGGGACAGGGCAAGCTGCGCGGCAAGCGTGCCAGGCCCGCGCCCAAAGCACCCCGGCGGGACGATGTCGCACAGGCCCGCGCCTTGCTGGGCCTGTCGCCCGATGCTGATCCCGACGCCATCCGCGCCGCGCATCGCCGCCTGATCGCATCGGTCCATCCCGACAAGGGCGGTACCGAAGCATTGGCCGCACAGATCAACGCTGCGCGCGACCTGTTGCTGGCCGACCGGCCAGAGGGATGAGCCATCGTTTCGATCCGACCTTGCTGCGCGAATATGACATGCGCGGCATCGTCGGCGAAACGTTGCAAGCGCCTGACGCCTATGCCCTTGGCCGCAGCTTCGGCACCATCATCGTGCGGGCAGGCGGGTCACGGATCGCGGTCGGCTATGACGGACGGCTGAGTTCGCCCATGCTCGAAGCGGCCCTGGTCGAGGGTCTGGTCGCCAGCGGCGTGGATGTGCTGCGCATTGGCGCGGGGCCGACCCCGATGCTCTACCATGCCGAGGCGGTCGGCCAGGTCGATGGCGCCGTGCAGATAACCGGCAGCCATAATCCCCGCGATCACAACGGCTTCAAGCTGGTGCATCGCCACGCGCCCTTTTTTGGCGAGGCGATCCAGCAACTCGGCGTGATGGCGGCGGCGGGGGATTGGGAAGAGGGCACAGGCCGGGTCGAAACCATCGACATCATGGATCATTATGTCGACCGGCTGCTGCGCGATTTCGATGGCGCGGCCTTTCGCATCGGCTGGGATGCGGGCAATGGCGCGGGCGGTCCGGTGGTTGCAAAGCTCGTCCAGCGCCTGCCGGGTGAGCATCATTGTCTCTTCACCGATATGGACGGCAATTTCCCCAACCATCATCCCGATCCCTCCGTAGAGGCTAATCTGGATGATCTGCGCGCGCTCGTCCGCGATAAGCAGCTCGATTTCGGTGTGGCTTTCGATGGCGATGCTGACCGGATCGGTGTGGTGGACGGGCAGGGGCGAACGATCCCGGGCGACCGTCTGCTGGGCCTGTTTGCCCGCGATGTGCTCAAAAAGCGGCCCGGCGCGCGGATTGTGGGCGATGTGAAGGTCAGTCAGGCGGTGTTCGATCATATCGCGGCGCTGGGTGGCCGACCTGACATGTGGAAAAGCGGCCACAGCCATATCAAGTCCAGAATGAAGCAGATTGGCAGCCCATTGGCGGGCGAGATGACCGGTCACCTCTTCTTCGCGGACGATTATGACGGTTTTGACGATGGGCTGTATGCTGCCCTGCGCCTGATCCGCACGGTCACGGCCGCCGGGCAAAGCCTGGCCGATCTGCACGCCGCCATTCCCGCCGCGATCAGCACGCCGGAATGGCGCTTTCCCGTGGTGGAGGATCGCAAATTCGCCGTCGTCGACGAAATCGCGCTGCGGTTGCGTACATTGGGCGCGGTCGTGAACGATCTCGACGGGGTGCGCGTCAGCTGTGCGGCGGGCTGGTGGCTGCTGCGTGCATCCCATACCCAGGCGGCGCTGGTCGCCCGCGCCGAATCGCATGATTCAGAGGGTCTGGCTGAACTGGTTGCCGCGATCGACGCACAATTGGCCGAATCAGGGGTGATTCGTCCCAATCCGTCCGAAGACCGCACCCGCGAAATTGAAAAATCCTGATATCGGTATCATTTTTATTTGCAACTTTCCCTTACGGAAAGCGAATGTTCCGGTAACGATTGCAGAAAACGCAATCATATCTCGATATTTCGCATTTGCGACAATCTGCGCTGCACCGCAAAAGGAACTCGCCTTTCAGGCATCCTCTCCTAAAACTTCAAGGCCGTCCCTCGGGGCGGCTTTTTTTTGCTTTTGCGACGAGCTGAATTTGCCTTTCCTGCCGTAACGTCCGCCATGCTTCATCGGGAGGCGCGTCGACAAATCTGACGCATTTCCGCCGCGTGACACTGGAAGTTAACTATAGTTTTGGTAAGCGACGCTTGCATCACAAGCCCGGCTTGCGCGTTGGAACCGCGCCCAACCCCGGTCAGAACAGTCGACAGTAGAGGATTGCCATGCTCCCGACCCGTCATATCCCCAGCCTTTTCCTGTTTGCCGGCGCAATGGCCGCGCCGCTGCCCGCATTGGCGGGGGGCTTCTACCTCCAGGAACAATCGCCCAAGGAAACCGGCCGCGCATTGTCGGGCGGGGCCGCCGCCGGGGATGATCCCTCGACCGTCTATTTCAATCCGGCGGCGATGACGCAATTGTCGGGTATTCAGACCTCGATCGGTGGCGTCGCGCTAAAGGCGTCGGCGCGTCAGAGCAATCGTGGCAGCAACCGCTCCATTCCCGGCGTGCCGACCCGCGTGCCCGTGACCGGCAATGACGGCGGCAATCCGTTCGACAGCGTCATCCCCATTCCCAGCTTCTACGCGACCGGGCAGGTCAGTGACCGGCTGTGGGTCGGCATCGGGGTCAATGCACCTTTCGGTCTGAAGCTGGAATATGATGACGGTTTCTTCGGTCGCTATGACTCGCTCTACACCGACCTCAAAACCTATAATATCCAGCCGTCCGCTGCCTATAAGTTGACCGACAATCTGTCGATCGGCGGCGGCGTCGACGTGCAATATGTCAAGGTCACGCTGACCAACGCGTTGCCGCAGCTTTCGCCGCTGCTCGCCGACGGCCATGCCTCGGTCAAGGGTGACGACTGGTCGGTGGGCTGGAACGCGGGCGTCTTCTACACCACGGGCAAGACCAATTTCGGCGTGCATTACCGCTCGGCGATCGATCACAAGCTTCAGGGGACGCAGGCCATCTCCGGTCTGCTGGGGCCGCTCGCCGGCGCCAACGCATCGGTCGACGCCACCGCGCCGCTGAACCTGCCCGACATCGTCACCATATCCATGATGCACAGCCTGACGCCCAAGCTGCGCGCGATGCTGACCGGACGCTGGTACAACTGGTCGCGCTTCAAATCGATCGCCATCACCCCGGCGGTCGGCACGCCTTCGGTCAAGGAACTCGACTATCGCGACAGCTTCAGCTTCAGCGCAGGCGGCGAATATGACGTCAACGACAAGCTGACCCTGCGCGCCGGCACGATGTTCGACCGCACGCCGACCAACCCCCAGCATCTGACCACGCGCGTGCCCGACGGCGATCGCGTCTGGCTGACCGGCGGCGCGACGTGGAATCTCTCGCAGGCGATGGCGCTGAACGTCAGCTATGCCCACACCTTCGTGGAAAAGGCGAACATCATCCGCCCGGACAGCTATTTCCCCGCGCCCGCCACCGTGACGGCGACTACGCTGGCCCAAACCAGCGGTAATGCCGATCAGGTCGCCGCATCGCTAACCTTGCGCTTCTAACCGCGCCTCGGAATGACTATAGGGGCTTCGTACCAACGGAGCCTCTATTTCATGTCCGACCATAATCCCGGCCTGCGTCCCTGGCGCGACATAGCCCGTCGCCGCAGCCGCCAGATCATGGTTGGCAATGTGCCCGTAGGCGGCGACGCGCCGGTCACGGTCCAGACCATGACCAATACGCTGACCCATGACGTGCGGGCGACGATCGACCAGATCCGCCGGTGCGAGGATGCGGGCGTCGATATCATCCGCGTGTCTTGCCCGGACGAAGAATCGACGGCAGCCCTCAAACAGATCGTCCGCGCCGCTCGCGTGCCGATCGTCGCGGACATTCATTTCCATTATAAGCGTGCGCTCGAAGCGGCCGACGCGGGCGCGGCTTGCCTGCGGATCAATCCCGGTAACATCGGGTCCGCCAAGCGGGTCAAGGAAGTGGTGGACGCGGCCAAGGCCAATGGCTGTTCGATCCGCATCGGCGTGAATGCAGGCAGCCTCGAAAAAGACCTGCTCGAAAAATATGGCGAACCCTGCCCGGAGGCGCTGGTCGAAAGCGCACTCGACCATATCAAGCTGCTTCAGGATCAGGATTTCCACGAATATAAGGTCGCGGTAAAGGCCAGCGACGTATTCCTCGCGGTCGCGGCCTATATGCAACTGGCCGAAGCGGTCGATTGCCCGCTGCATCTGGGCATCACCGAAGCGGGCGGCCTGATCGGCGGCACGGTCAAGAGCGCGATCGGCATGGGCAACCTGCTCTGGGCCGGGATCGGCGATACGATCCGCGTCTCGCTGTCCGCCGAACCCGAAGAAGAAGTGCGGGTCGGCTATGAGATATTGAAATCGCTGGGCATCCGCACCCGCGGGGTGAAAGTCATTTCCTGCCCGTCCTGCGCGCGCCAGGGTTTCGACGTCATCCGCACCGTACAGGCGCTCGAAGAACGGCTCCAGCATGTCCAGACGCCGCTCTCGCTCTCGATATTGGGCTGCGTCGTCAATGGTCCCGGCGAAGCGCGCGAAACCGACATCGGCCTGACCGGCGGCGGCAATGGCAAGCATATGGTCTATCTGTCGGGCGTCACCGACCACACGATTCAGGACGCCTCGATGGTCGACCATATCGTGCAACTGGTCGAAGCGAAGGCGGCCGAGATCGAGGCCGCCAAGCTCGAAGCGGAAAGCACGGATGCGGGACAGGCGGCGGAGGCCGCCGAGTGACGCAACGGTGGTAAAGCGGTGAACTCACGCGGCATTCGGGCGGGTGATAACGGTTTGCCGCTCCATCGGATTGGGCTTATGCCGTCGGCAATGAAATATTGGCCTGTCCTGTGCGCGCTGTTGGCTGCTGCACCCCTCCACGCTGCCGAAGACGTGGATTTCGACCCGAACGCGATCAGTGAGATCGACGCGATCAACTGTCACATCGATGCGCCCACCTATAACGGCTTTGCCATGGCGATCGGGGGCGAAGATAGTATCGCGGAAAAGCGGGGCTGGAAGAAAGTCGAATCCGGCAACGTCTTCATGAACGAATATGAACTGCGTGAGCCGATTCTGGTGACGGGCACGCATAGCACCCGGCGGATCGGTTTCACCGCCAACGCGATCATCGCCATTCTCGACATGCCTGATCCGGCCGTCATCGCCCGTGAAGAGGAGGTCGAAAACGCGCTCGACCCTGAACCGCTGATCGCCGAACTGGTCGCTTCGGGTCGGGCCACGCGCGCGCAGGTCGAGGCGGAGATCAAGTTTCGCAAATTTATGGGCGAACGGGTTATCGTTGATGTGGTCGAACAGCCAGAAGAGGGGGCGAGCTTTGGCGTGCATACGAAGATCACCCGCACCATCTCCAACGTGACGACGCATCCGGGCAAGACGCTCTACGGCTGTTCCTACAGTATCGAACTGCTGGACAAGAACGGCCAGCCGCTCTGAATCCGCCCGGCCCATGACTCGCGCCTCCGCCGCCATTCCCTTTGCCGTCTGCTGTGTGGGCGTAGCGCTGTTTTCCGTCATGGACGCCGCGATGAAGGGGCTGAGCCTGTCCATCGGCGTCTATAATGCGCTGCTCTGGCGCGCAGTGGCCGGTACGGTCCTGGGTCTGATCCTGATGCTGTTCACCCGCCAGCGCTGGCCCTCGCGCGCCGTGCTGCGCCTCCACATCTTGCGCGGCAGTGTCGTTGCGGTGATGGCTGGATTGTTCTTCTGGGCGCTGCTGCGGATGCCGCTGGCCGAAGCGATCGCCTTGTCCTTCATCGCCCCGCTGATCGCCCTCTACCTTGCCGCGCTGCTGCTGGGGGAGCGTATCGGGCGGCCCGCGATCGGCGCGTCGCTG
>JAECRT010000004.1:0-39067 GCA_016000085.1 Sphingomonadaceae bacterium | reverse complement strand
TGGCCTGGGCCTATGCGCGGGCGGAGGCGCAGCGGTTGATCCCGGTCGAATATACCGCCTTCGTCTGGGCGGCGATCATGGGGTGGCTGGCCTTTGGCGAAACGCTTGTCCCCACGACCGTTGCGGGCGCCTTGCTGATCGTTGCGGGCTGCCTTATCGCGGCGCGCTTCCAGGGGGCGGCGATCGCCCATGTCGAGGCAGGAGCCGCATGACCGACACCATCATCATTCGCGAAGCGACCCCGGCCGACCTCGTCACCATCCACAGCTTCATCCTGGCGCTCGCGGACTATGAAAAGCTCGCCCATGCGGTGAAGGCCGAGCCGGAAACGCTCGCCCGCTACCTGTTCGGTCCGCGTCCGATGGCCGAAGTGCTGATTGCGGAGCTAGACGGTACGGCGCTGGGCTTTGCCCTGTTCTTCCACAACTTCTCCACCTTCGAAGGGCGACCGGGCCTTTATCTGGAGGATCTGTTCGTGTTGCCGCAAGCCCGTGGGCTGGGGGCGGGCAGGGCGCTGCTGGCGCGACTGGCGGCGCTGGCGATCGAGCGCGACTGCGCCCGCCTCGAATGGTCGGTGCTCGACTGGAACGCGCCGGCCATCGCCCTCTACCGCGCCATCGGTGCACAGCCGATGGACGAATGGACGGTCCAGCGCGTCGATGGCGCAGCGCTCGTCGCTCTGGCCAAAGGTTAGTTCTTGATGGCGTCCTCAATGCTGACGAACAGCAGGACCGCGGCAAAAGCGCTCAGCGCGACGACGACGATCGTGGGGAAATAGGCTGCGAACATGGGATGGTTCCTTTCTGTCCCTGTTCTGCGCCTTTCCCCGCTCTGTCTGCTATAAGGGAAGTTACGGACCCGCGCCGCGCGGGGTGAGCCGTTGGCCCGCACTCTTGACGCGGACTCGCCGCTCGGCGCATTGTGCCGAAACGGAACATTTGGGGGACATAGGTTTAAAATGGCTGTCAGCCGCACTGTGAAGCGCTCGCCGGAATGGCGCGAAATGCTCAAGCGCAGCCTGATCCGCAGCGGCGCGCTGATCGGATCGATCGCACTCATGCTGGCCATGTTGTTCCTAGCAATGGCCCTGCTCAGCTATGCGCCGAGCGATCCGTCGATGAACACGGTGGCGGGCGATCATGTCGCCAACATCATGCAGGGGCCGGGCGCGTGGACCGCCGATTTTCTGCTCTGGCTGCTGGGTGTGCCGGTCGCGCTGATCCTGCCGCTGATGGCCGTCACCGCGCGCCGCCTGTGGGGCGATCAGGACATGAGCGGGTGGAAGGGGCAGTTTGGCAAATGCCTGGTCGGCATCATCCTGATCGGCATCGCTCTCGCCTTGTTTCAGAGTGATCCGCTGGTCGGCCTGCCCGCCGGTTGGGGTGGCATCATCGCGCTCGCCACGGCCAAGGGCATCGTCAGCCTGACCGCGCAGCTCCCGGCCGCAGCGCCCTGGATTCGTGGCACGCTCGTCGTCGTCGCTCTGCTGTCGGGCCTTATCGCCTGTTACCGCAGCCTCGCGCTGGAACGGCCCATCTTCACGCTGCGTCGCCCGTCGCTACCCCGGCTGGCCTTGCCCCGGCCCAGTCTCGCCTTCGCCGGCAACCGCGCCGACGAGGAATATGAGGCGGATGACGCGCCGTCCGAGCGAGTCATCGCCCCGCGCAAGACCGTTTCCAACGAACCCAAGCCGCCCATCACCATCCAGTCGCCCAAGCCTGCCCCGGCCCTGCGCCAGATGGCCCCGGTGTCGCAGGATGACCTGTTCGGCCATAGCTCGTTGCCGTCGGCCGACTTGCTCAACCCCATTCCCCCCAGCCAGGGTGGCAAGATCGACAAGGCCGCGCTGGAACGCAACGCCCGCCTGCTCGAATCGGTGCTCGACGACTTCCATGTGAAGGGCAATATCGTCGAGGTCCGCCCCGGCCCGGTCGTCACCATGTATGAACTGGAACCGGCGCCCGGCATCAAGGCGAGCCGCGTGATCGCGCTGGCCGACGACATCGCCCGCAACATGTCGGCGCTGTCGGCCCGCGTTGCGACGATTCCGGGGCGCACCGTCATCGGCATCGAATTGCCCAACGCCCATCGCGAAGGCGTGTCCTTCCGCGAACTCATCACCAGCGAACAATTTGGCGGTGAAGGGACGCTGCCGATTATCCTGGGCAAGAATATTTCCGGCGAACCGATCATCGCCGACTTGGCCCCCATGCCCCATCTGCTGATCGCGGGCACCACCGGGTCGGGCAAGTCGGTCGGCCTCAACGCGATGATCCTGTCGCTGCTCTACCGCATGACGCCCGACCAGCTGCGCCTCATCATGATCGATCCCAAGATGCTGGAACTGTCGACCTATGACGACATTCCCCATCTTCTGTCCCCGGTCGTGACCGAACCGGCCAAGGCGATCCGCGCCTTGAAATGGGCGGTCGAACAGATGGAGGATCGCTATCGCATGATGGCATCCATTTCCGTCCGTAACCTGGCCAATTATAACGAGAAAGTGCGCGCCGCGAAGGTGAAGGGCAAGCCGCTGGGCCGCCGTGTTCAGACCGGCTATGACCCGGAAAGCGGCAAGCCCATCTATGAAGAAGAACAGCTCGATTTCCAGCCGCTGCCCCAGATTGTGGTGGTGGTCGACGAACTCGCCGACCTGATGATGACGGCGGGCAAGGAAGTCGAATTCCTGATCCAGCGCCTCGCCCAGAAGGCGCGAGCCGCCGGCATCCACCTCATCCTCGCGACCCAGCGTCCTTCGGTCGACGTCATCACCGGCGTCATCAAAGCGAACCTGCCGACCCGCATCAGCTTCTTCGTCACGTCCAAGATCGACAGCCGCACCATCCTGGGCGAGCAGGGCGCCGAACAATTGCTGGGCAAGGGCGACATGCTTTACATGCACGGAGGCAAGGGGCTGACCCGCGTGCACGGCCCGTTCGTGTCCGACGATGAAGTCCGGGTGGTCGCGGACCATTGGCGCGCGCAGGGCCAGCCCGACTATATTCAGGCCGTCACCGAGGAACCGGAGGAAGGCAGCTTCGCCCTCGACGGCGTCGATCTGGGCGACGACAGCCCCGACGCCCAGTTGTTCCGCAAAGCATGTCAGCTGGTGTTCGAAAACCAGAAGGCGTCGACCAGTTGGCTCCAGCGGCAATTGCGCGTCGGATATAACAGCGCCGCGCGCCTCATCGAACGGATGGAGGAAGAAGGGCTGGTGGGGCCGCCCAACCATGTCGGCCGCCGCGAAGTGCTGCGCGACGAAAATGGCAATCCGCTCTGAACTTGCTTTTAATTCTTGCCTCTCGACGCAGCGATTGCGTGATCTGCAATCGTCCTGACGAACTTCGCATTTGCAGCAAAACCCGACTGCGGGCAGAAGGATCGGGCCTTTCAGGCATCCTCTCCTAAAACTTTTATAGGCCGGTCGTCAGATCGGCCTTTTTTTTGTCACCGAACGCGTCTAGGCAGACCTCGCTGCTGCCGCGCCGATAACATAATTGGAGCGGTGCCGCCGGCAAGACCGGCATGGCGAGGCGGGAGCATGGGGGATTGAGCTATGTCGACGCCTCGGCTGCTCTCCCCCATCATCACCCTGTGCGGGTGATCATCAGCCCACAAAGCCCCGCAGCATCGGAACGAGCGGGTTCACAGCGGGTTCAAACCGGATTGCCTAACCTCTGTCTCCTGAACAACCGGAGTTGATTGCCATGAAGCGCATCCTTGCGCCCCTCGCTCTGGCGCTGGCCACAGCGCCCCTCGCCCTGACCTTCACGCCCGCCATCGCCCAGCAGGACGAAACGGCCGATCTCGCCAAGGTGAATGCCTATATCAAGGCCGTCACCACCATGACTGCCGATTTCAGCCAGACCGACCGCAATGGTCAGACGCTGACCGGGCAATTGACGCTGAAACAGCCGGGCAAGATCCGCTTTCAATATCAAAAGGGCGTGCCGCTGCTGATCGTGGGCGACGGCAAGGCGCTGACCATGATCGATTATGAAGTGCGGCAGGTGCAGCGCTGGCCCATCGGCAACTCGCCGCTGGGCGCGTTGCTCGATCCGTCGCGCGACCTGTCGAAATTCGGCAAGGTCGTACCCACCGGCGATCCCACGATCCTCAGCGTGCAGGCCCGTGATCCCAAGCGGCCGGAATATGGCACCATCACCCTTATCTTCCGGCGCAACGCGGCCAGCCCTGCGGGTTTGCAACTCTATGGCTGGGTGGCGCTCGATTCGCAGAATAATCGCACGGCGGTCCGGCTGACCAATCAGGTCTATGGCGCGCCGATCGCCGATTCGGCCTTCCGCTGGACCGATCCCCGACCGCGCGGCCGTTCGTCGGGCGGCTGAAGCATTGTGCGGCGGCGCAGCATCATCTAGCGCCGCCGCCTTTTCCAGGGATAGATCGAGCACGTCGCGGGACGGGTCGAGAAGTTTTCAAAACCGTTCATCTGTCGCTCATATGGCGGCCGCTATTCAGAAACCAACGGCGCGGACGGCATCGGGATTTCCCCCCTGTTACTCGGTCTGCCCTCGCCGCGAAGCGCTTCAAGGGCGCGATCGAGACCCCCGTTCCATGCCCCCGGAGCGGGGGTCTTACTTTGTCCGGCAACTTGCGCACGACGCTCCGGCCTCTTAGGGCAAAGCCATGGCCCAGACACTCAGCATCGCATCGTGGAACATCAACAGCGTGCGCGCACGGATCGACATCGTCGAACAGTTCCTGCGACAGGAAGCGCCCGACATCCTGTGTCTTCAGGAAACCAAGGTGATGAACGACATCTATCCGGCCGATATGTTCCGGCAACTGGGCTATGTGCATCAGGTGCTCAACGGCCAGCGCATGCATCATGGCGTCGCGATCATGAGCCGGGTGCCGATCCATGCCGATGACCGTTTCGACTGGCAGGCCAATGGCGAAGCGCGCCATGTCGGTGTTCGCCTCGACAATGGCGTGCGGATCGAAAATGTCTATGTGCCTGCCGGCGGCGATGTTCCCGACCGCACGGTGAATCCCAAATTCGGGCAGAAGATCGATTTCCTCGAACGGATGATCCAGTGGTCGTCCGAGCTGTCCGATAAGCCCACCATCCTGACGGGCGACTTCAACATCGCCCCGCTCGAATCGGATGTGTGGAGCCACAAGCAATTGCTCAACGTCGTCAGCCACACGCCCATCGAATGCGAGATATTGGCGCGGTTGCAGGCATCGAACGACTGGGTCGACATCGGCCGTCATTTCTATCCCGCGCCCGCTCGCCTCTATACCTGGTGGAGCTATCGCGCAAAGGACTGGGCGGAATCGGATCGCGGACGGCGGCTCGACCATATGTGGATGAGCCGCGACGTCGCGGAAAAGGCGATCAGCCACCGTGTGGTCGAACCCGCGCGCAATTGGGGCAAGCCGTCCGACCATATCCCCATCATCACCGAATTCGCCTTCTGATGCGCGGCGGGACGGACGGGCGCAACACAGCGCGGGCGATCGACGCGCTGCGCCGGGGCTGGGCGGTACGGGTCAGCGCCGACGATGGCGCTATCCGGCTGATGGCGGTCGAGGGCGCGGACGCGGTCACTCTCGCTGGTTTCGATCCTGACGGTCGCGCCGACATTCTGATTTCCGCCGCGCGCGCCGAAACGCTGAAACTGGCGAACCAGCTGGCGGCGGCGGACCCCGATCTGCCGGTGCTGGTGGCGCGCATGCCATGGATCGACGCCGATGTGGCGACCGCGATCGCCGATCCCGTGCTGGACCTCGCCTCGCCGCTCAAGGGACCGTTCCTCGCCAGCCCGCTGCCCGCGCCACAGGCCGCCAAGGCCGCCCTGCGCCTTGCCCGTCTGGCCGGGATTCTTCCCGCCTATTTCCTGCTGGAAGGGGACGGGACAGTCGAAACGAATGTTAGCCTGACCGACATCGCAGCGTACGAAGACACCATCCATCTCGCGATCGCGACCCGCGCGAACCTGCCCGTCTCGGCCAGCGAAATGGCAGAGATCGTCGCGTTCCGCAGCCCCGACGAACCGCGTGAACATGTCGCCCTGATCGTGGGCAAACGCGACGCGTCGCCCCCCGTCGTCCGCCTCCACAGCGAATGTCTGACCGGCGATGTCTTGGGCAGCCTCAAATGCGATTGCGGCCCGCAACTCCACCATGCTCTGCACCAGATTGCCGATGCACCATGGGGTGTGCTGCTGTATCTGCGGCAGGAAGGGCGCGGTATCGGCCTGGTCAACAAACTGCGCGCCTATGCCTTGCAGGATCAGGGCTTCGATACGGTCGACGCCAATGTGCGCCTGGGTTTCGCAATCGACGCGCGCGATTTTTCGGTCGCGGCCCGGATGCTCGATCTGCTGGGCGTCGGTACGGTGCGGCTGTTGACCAACAATCCGAACAAGGTCGTCGGGCTGGAAGCGGCTGGTATCCGCGTGGCGGAACGCTTGCCGATCATCCTGCCCGCCAATCCGCATAATGAACGCTATCTCGCCACCAAACGCGACCGGACCGGCCATCAGCTATGAGCCTGATCCGCGTCGATAGCAGCGCGGGCCGCCTGCGCTTTGGGTCGATCGCGATGCCTTGCACCATCGGGCGGGGCGGCACTTGCGCGGCGTCGGACAAAAAAGAGGGCGATGGCTGCACGCCACTGGGTACATGGCCGCTGCGCGGTGTCCTGCTGCGACCGGGTAAGGCGATCGCCGATGGCATCCGCCTGCCATGGCGTTGGGTTCGCGACGGCGATGGCTGGTCCGACGACAGCGCTGACCCCGCCTATAATCGCCCGGTTCGCCTGCCGCGCGCCTTTTCCGCCGAAAGTCTGATCCGTACCGACGAGGCCTATGACATCATCCTGGTGCTGGGCCATAATGACGCGCCGCCAGTACCGGGACAGGGCAGCGCGATTTTCTTTCACCTGTCCGAAGGCCGTCCGACCGCAGGCTGCATCGCCGTGGAACGCGCCGACATGGTGCGCCTGCTCCCGCTGCTTGCGCCGGGCGATGCGATGGAAATCGTTTAAGCTCGCTCCAGCGCGTCGTTGATGATCTCGCCGCCCGCCGCTTCCAGCAAGCGGCGTTCCAGCGTTTGAAGCCGCGCCTTGCTCTCTATCTTGCCGCCCAACAGGTCCGTCACATAGAAAGTGTCGACCGCCCGCTCGCCATAGGTCGCGACATGGGCGCTATGGACCGTGACCTTCGACTGGAACAGCGCATTGGCCAGGCTGAACAGCAGCGCGGGTCGGTCGCGCGCATTGACCTCGATCACGGTGAAACGGTTCGACGCCTTGTTGTCGATCAGCACATTGGGTTCGATGCGGAACGCTTCGGCGCGCGTGCGGGGCAGGGGGCGGGCGCTCAGCTTGGTAATCATCCGATGGCGATTGGACAGCGAATCCTCGATCGCGTTACGGATGCGGGTCAGCTGATCGGGGCTGTGGAACGCGCCGCCCAGCGGGTCTTGCACCAGGAAATTGTCGATCGCCACGCCATCGCGCGTGGTATGGATGCGCGCGTCGATAATGTTGCCGCCCGCCAGGTGGATGGCGCCCGCGATGCGATAGAACAGCCCTGGATGATCGGTGGCATAAACCGTCACCAGCGTCGCGCCGCGTTGCGGATAATAATGCGCCGCGATCGACAACGGGGCGTCGCCCGCCTGCAGGATATGCTGGCTGTTGTGGATCAATATGTCTTCGGGTTCGGCGATCCAGTAGGATTCGGGCAGGCGCCGCTTCAACGCCTCGAAATCCGCCTCCGGCAGGCCCAGCACCTGGCGCAGCGTTTCCTGCTTGGCCTTCACCCGTTCGCTGCGCCCCTTCTGCTTGTGACCCAGGCGCAGCAATTCCTCGGCCGATTCATACAGGTCGCCCAGCAATTGCCGCTTCCAGCTGTTCCACACGCCCGGCCCGACGGCGCGGATGTCCACGACGGTCAGGCACAGCAACAACCTTAACCGCTCCGGGCTTTGCACGACGTCGACAAAATCGAGGATCGTCTTGTAGTCGGCCAGATCGCGTTTGAAGGCGGTCGCTGACATCAACAGGTGATAGCGTACCAGCCAGGCGACCGTCTCGGTTTCAGCGGGCGACAGGCCCAGCCGAGGACACAGATGCTCCGCCACGTCCGCGCCCAATATGCTGTGGTCGCCGCCACGCCCTTTGGCGATGTCATGCAGCAGCACGGCGACATAGAGAGCACGCCGCGACAACAGCTTGCCCATCAGGTCGGTGGCAAGCGGATGGTCCTCGGTCAGTTCGCCCTTTTCGATCCGCGCGAGCAGGCCGACCGCGCGGATCGTATGTTCGTCCACCGTATAGTGGTGATACATGTCGAACTGCATCTGCGCGACGACCCGGCGAAAATCGGGCACGAAGCGGCCGAAGACGGTGGATTCGTTCATCCAGCGCAGTACGGTTTCGGGGTCGCGGGGGGATGTCAGCACATCCATGAAAGCGGCGTTGGCGCGCGGGTCTTTCCGAACCTTGGCCGTAATCAGCCCGGCATCCCTACTGGCTGCGCGTATGGCGCTGGGATGGATGGACAGGCCATGGCGATCGGCCACGGCGAAGATCTCGATCAGGCGAACTGGATCGACCTGAAAGAAATCGTCGCTGGGCAGCGACAGGCGCCCCCGTTCCAGCACGAAACCGTCCAGCTTTTTGGGGCGCCGGAACATGGCGGGAATATAGCGCCGCCCCTTGGCCGCCATCTGGTCATCCAGATGGGCCAGGAACACGGCGGTCAGGTCGCCCACGGTTTTCGCGTTGAGGAAGTAATAGCGCATGAAGCGCTCGACCCCGGACCGGCCATGACGGCCGATAAAGTTCATTCGCGTCGCGGTTTCCAGCTGAAGATCGAAGGTCAACCGATCCTCCGCCCGGCCGGTAATCATATGGAGGTGACACCGCACCGCCCACAGGAAATCCTCGGCCTTCTGGAACTGGCGCAATTCCACCTCGGTCAGCAAGCCGACATCGACCAGTTCGGCGACCGATCGCACCCGGTTCACATATTTGCCGATCCAGAACAGCGTGTGCAGGTCGCGCAGTCCCCCCTTGCCTTCCTTCACATTGGGTTCGACGACATAGCGGCTGTCGCCCATCCGCTTGTGCCGTTCCTCGCGCTCGGCCAGCTTGTCGGTGACGAAGGCGCGGGCCGTGCCCTGCATCACCTCGGCGTCGAAGCGGGTGGACGTTTCCTCGTACAAGGCGCGGTCGCCCCAGACATAGCGCGCTTCGAGTAACGCAGTGCGCACGGTCAGGTCGGCCTTGGCCATCCGCATGGTTTCATCGACCGAGCGGCTGCTATGGCCGACCTTCAGCCCCAGATCCCACAGCGAATAGAGCATGGATTCAATGACCTGCTCGGTCCAGCCGGTGGGCTTCCAGGGCGTGATGAAGCCGATATCGACGTCGCTGTGCGGCGCCATTTCGCCCCGGCCATAACCGCCCACCGCGATGAGCACGATCCGCTCGCCGGTGCTGCGATTGCCTGACGGATACAGATGATACGTCGTCGCGTCGTAGAGCAGCCGCAATATCTGATCGACCAGAAAGGCAAAGGCGGTCACGGTTTCACGCCCGCGCGTGGGCTTCGCGTCCAGCCGCTTGGCGACTTCGATGCGGCCGTGCTCCAGCGCGGCCTTCAATTCCTTGACGATCAGCCCGCGCAACAGCATCGGATCGCCCCGGTGCGTCAGCGCCAGGGCGTGGATGCGGTCGGAGATCGCGCGCCGGTCGATAATGGCGCGGCGCGCGCCCAAAACGGGAAATTGCATGACCATATGGGCTATCTAGTCATGGTCACGGGCGGCGACCAGTTGTTTAAGCCGATATATATGATCGAGTGCCTCACGCGGGGACAGGGCGTCGGCATCGATGCCATCCAACGCTTCGCGCAACGGGTCGGGCTTGTCCTCCTCTTGCGCGGCGATCGCAGCAAACAGCGGCAGGTCGTCCAGCCCCGCGGCGATCCCGCCGGTCTTGGCCTTGCCCGCTTCCAGCCGGGCGAGCACGTCCTTGGCGCGCTTCAACACGGCGGCAGGCAGCCCCGCTAACCGCGCGACGGCCAGGCCATAGCTGCGGTCGGCCGGCCCTTCGGACAGTTCGTGCAGCAGGATCAGATCGCCCTTCCACTCGCGCGCCCGCACATGGTGGAGCGAGAGCGCCGACAGCGTTTCGGCCAGCCGGGTCAGCTCATGATAATGGGTGGCGAACAGGCATCGGCAGCGATTGACCTCATGCACCGCTTCCACCACCGCCCAGGCGAGCGCCAGCCCGTCATAGGTCGATGTGCCGCGCCCTACCTCGTCCAGAATGACGAAGCTGCGCTCGGTCGCTTGGCTCAAAATCGCGGCGGTTTCGACCATCTCGACCATGAAGGTCGATCGGCCCCGCGCCAGATTGTCCGACGCGCCGACCCGGCTGAACAGGCGGTCCACCAGCGTCATCCGCGCGGATTGGGCCGGGACATAGCCGCCCGCCTGCGCCAGGATGACGATCAGGGCGTTCTGCCGAAGGAAAGTCGACTTGCCGCCCATGTTGGGGCCGGTGACGAGCCACAGCCGGTCGTCGGCGACAAGCGTACAGTCGTTGGCGACAAAGGGCTGGCCATCCCGGCGCAGCGCATCCTCGACCACCGGATGCCGACCGCCGGTAATGGCAAGGCACGGACCAGAGCCGTCGTCCGCGACAAAATCGGGCCGCTGCCAGCCGCCCTCGGCTGCGCGCTCCGCAAGGGCTGCGGCCACGTCCAGCCGGGCCAGCGCCTCGGCGGCACGGGCGATGTCCGCTTTACGGTCCAGCACCGCGCCGATCAGATCTTCCAGATGCGCAGCTTCGGCGACCAGCGCGTGGCCGCCCGCCTGCGACACGCGCCCGGCTTCCTCATGCAGGTCGATCGAATTGAACCGCACCACCCCGGCCAGCGTCTGGCGATGGGTAAAGCCACTGTCGGGCTGCATCAGTGGATCGGCGGCGCGGGCGGGCACTTCGACATGATAGCCCAGCACGCCATTGTGGCGGATCTTGAGGCTGGAAATGCCGGTCTGCGCGCGATATTTCGCTTCCAGCGCGGCGATCGCCCTGCGACCATCGCCCGCCATGCGCCGCAATTCGTCGAGCGCAGGGTCGTAACCATCGGCGATATAGCCGCCACTGGCCGTCTCGGTCGGCGGCGCAGGCACCAGCGCGCGGGACAGCGCGTCGACCAGCGCGCCATGGCCGTCCAGCGCGGGCAGCAGCCGCGAGAGCAGCAAGGGCGGATCGGGCAGACGGCCCAGCCGCTCGCGCAGCAGCCGCGCTTCGCCCAGCCCGTCGCGCAACTGGCCCAGATCGCGCGGGCTGCCGCGCCCGATCGCGACACGCCCCAGCGCGCGCCCAATGTCCGGCAACGCACGCAGGGCGGCGCGCAACTGGTCGCGCAGCGTCGCATCGTCATGGAACAGTTGAACCAGCCCCAGCCGTGGCTCGATGATCGACAGGTCCATCAGCGGCGCGGACAGATCCTGCGCCAGCAGGCGTGCGCCAGCGCCGGTCACGGTGCGATCGATCGCCCCCAAAAGGCTGCCCGCACGCGCGCCCGCCATGGTCGCGACGATCTCCAGGCTTTCGCGCGTCGCCGCGTCGATCGCGACATGGCCGCCGCTGGTCTTGCGCAGCGGCGGGGCGAGGAAGGGCAGGGTGCCTTTGCCCGCATGGTCGAGATAGGCGATCAGCCCGCCCATCGCGCTCAGCTCCGCCCGGCTGAACTGACCGAAACCATCGAGCGTGGCGACCGCGAACAGGCGTTTGAGTGCGGTTTCGGCCCGGCTGCTGGAAAAGGCGGCGCGATCGAACGGATGCGCGTCCGCCGCATCGATGGCCGATCCTTCCGCCACGACGATCTCGCTAGGCCGCAGCCGCGCGAGTTCGGCGGGCAGGTCGATGGCCCGCAACGTCATCGTTTCGAAACGGCCGGTGGAAATATCTGCGGCGGCCAGGCCGATCTCACCTTCGCCACCCGCATGGGCCAGCGCAACCAGCATATTGTCGCGGCGTGAATCGAGCAGCGTTTCCTCGGTCAGCGTGCCTGCCGTCACATAGCGCACGATGTCACGGGCCACGAGCGTCTTGCCGCCCCGTGCCTTGGCCTGCGCCGGGGTTTCGGTCTGTTCGGCGATCGCGACGCGATGCCCCGCCTTGATGAGTCGCGCCAGATAGCCTTCGGCGCTATGCACCGGCACGCCGCACATCGGGATGGGCTGGCCGCCATGTTCGCCCCGGCTGGTCAGCGCAATGTCCAGCGTGGCCGCCGCCGCCTTGGCGTCATCGAAGAAGAGTTCGAAGAAATCGCCCATGCGGTAGAAGAGCAGGCTGCCTTCGGCTTGCGCCTTGAGCGTCAGATATTGCGCCATCATCGGCGTCGGCGGGGATGGGGACGCAGGTGCGGTTTCAACGGATTTCGCCATGGGCACAGCGGATAGCCTGAAGCCTCGACGGAGGCTAGAGCTTCGCAAAAGAGCAGGAAAATTGCGCTTCTCGCACTTGCCCCCACGATATTGTTACCGCTAGGGCGGCTCTATTGTTCAAAAAGGCGATTAGGCGATGAGCGACAAGTCGAATGTGGAATTTTCGGAGCGCGAGGCGCTGTTTTTCCACTCGACGGGTCGCCCCGGCAAGATAGAGATCATCGCGTCAAAACCGATGGCGACGCAGCGCGACTTGTCGCTCGCCTATTCACCCGGCGTCGCGGTGCCGGTGCTGGCGATCGCGGCCGATCCGGCGACCGCCTATGATTACACGGCCAAGGGCAATCTGGTCGCGGTCATCACCAATGGCACGGCGATCCTGGGCCTGGGCAATCTGGGCGCGCTGGCCTCCAAGCCGGTGATGGAAGGCAAGGCGGTGCTGTTCAAGCGCTTCGCCGACGTCGATTCCATCGACATCGAACTCAACACCGAAGATGTCGATCGCTTCATCGACGCGGTCGAACTGATGGAGCCGACCTTCGGCGGCATCAACCTTGAAGATATCAAGGCGCCCGAATGTTTCATCATAGAACAGACGCTGAAAGAGCGGATGAACATTCCGGTCTTTCATGACGATCAGCATGGCACTGCGATCATCGCGGCGGCGGGCGTCATCAATGCGGCGATGCTGACCGGGCGCGAGTTGAAGGATCTCAAGGTCGTGGTCAACGGCGCGGGCGCGGCGTCGATCGCCTGCACCGAACTGATCAAGGCGCTGGGCGTCGCGGGTGACAATGTCATCATGTGCGACAGCAAGGGCGTCATCTATCAGGGCCGCACTGAAGGGATGAATCAGTGGAAGTCGGCCCATGCCGTCAAGACCGACGCCCGTACGCTGAAAGAAGCGATGAAGGGCGCGGACGTGTTCCTCGGCCTCTCGGTCAAGGGTGCGGTGACGCCGGACATGGTCAAGGACATGGGCGAAAAGCCGATCATCTTCGCCATGGCCAATCCCGACCCGGAAATCACGCCCCCTGACGCCAAGTCGGTGCGCCCGGAAGCCATCGTCGCCACCGGCCGGTCGGACTATCCCAACCAGGTCAACAACGTCATCGGCTTCCCCTTCATCTTCCGTGGCGCGCTCGATGTGCGGGCGACCACCATCAACGAAGCGATGAAGGTCGCCGCCGCCCATGCCATCGCCGAACTGGCGCGCGAACAGGTGCCGGAGGAAGTGGCCAAGGCCTATGGCCGTTCGCACAGCTTTGGCCCCGACTATATCATCCCCGCGCCGTTCGACCCGCGCCTGATGGAAGTGGTGCCATCGGCCGTCGCGCAGGCGGCAATGGATACCGGCGTCGCGCAAAAACCGATCACCGACATGGCCGCCTATCGCCAGTCGCTCAAGGCGCGGCTCAACCCGACCACCTCGGTCCTGACCAGCGCCTATGAAATGGCCAAGGCCAATCCCAAGCGCGTCGTCTTTGCCGAAGCGGAAGAGGAAGTGGTGCTGCGCGCCGCGATCCAGTTCCGCGATCTGGGCTATGGCGTGCCGGTGCTGGTCGGTCGCGGCGATGTGGTGGACAAGCTCAAGGCATTGGGCGTGCGCGATCCCGACAGCTTCGAACTGCATAACAGCGTCAACTCGCCGCTGGTGCCCGACATGGTCGACATGCTCTACGCCCGACTTCAGCGCCGCGGCTATTTGCGGCGCGATTGCGAACGGATGGTCAATCGCGATCGCAACATCTTCGGCACGCTGCTCGTGAAGATGGGCGTGGCCGATGCCATGATCACCGGCATGACCCGCCCCTATGCGCAGACCCTGCGCGAAGTGAAGCGCGTGATGGACCCGGCGGCGGGGCGCACGCCCTTTGGCATCCATGTCATGGTGGCCAAGGACAAGACCGTTTTCTTGGCCGACACCACCGTCAACGAACGGCCCACCGCCGTCGAACTGGCCGATATTGCCGAAGGCACGGTGGCCGTCGCCCGGCGCATGGGTCACGATCCGCGCGTCGCCTTCCTCTCCTACTCCAATTTCGGCAATCCGCCCGGCGCCTTCCTCGATAATGTGCGCGGCGCGGTGAAGCTGCTCGACGAACGCGCGGTCGATTTCGAATATGAAGGCGAAATGACGCCCGATGCGGCGCTCAACCCCGCTGTCATGAAAAGCTATCCGTTCAGCCGCCTGTCGGGGCCAGCCAATGTGCTGGTCATGCCGGGTCTGCAATCGGCGAATATCTCGGCGAAGCTGTTGCGCGAACTGGGTGGCACATCGATGATCGGG
This sequence comes from Sphingomonadaceae bacterium, assembly GCA_016000085.1. Taxonomy (GTDB): domain Bacteria; phylum Pseudomonadota; class Alphaproteobacteria; order Sphingomonadales; family Sphingomonadaceae; genus Sphingobium. The sequence goes on along the minus strand of JAECRT010000004.1, from coordinate 24,336 downwards.
CCGCTGCTCGTGGGCATGGAAAAATCGGTGCAGATCGCCACCATGGCTTCCAACGCGTCGGAACTGCTGACGTTGGCCGTGCTGGCGGCGGGTGGCGTCGCGCTCTAGAGTGTGCGTCGGTCCGGCAAGGCGCGATAGACTATAAGGGAAGATGATTGTGGGCGTGGAAACCAGTTTCGACAGCGCGACTTTCCGTCGCGTACTTGGTCATTATCCGACCGGTGTGTGCGTCGTGACGGCGGTGGAGGCGGACGGCGCGCCGGTCGGCATGGTGGTCGGCTCCTTCACGTCCGTCTCGCTCGATCCGCCACTGGTCGCCTTCTTTCCCGCCAAGACGTCGACCAGCTGGCCGCGCATCGCCGCGGTAGGCAAATTCTGCGTCAATGTGCTGGCCAGCGACCAGCAGCCGCTGTGCCGCAAGATCGCCGGTCCGGGATCGGACAAGTTCGATGGCGTGTCGCACCGTGTATCGGCCAATGGTTCGCCGATTTTGGATGATGTCGTCGCGTGGATCGACTGCGCCATGGATGCGGTTCATGAAGCGGGCGACCATTATATCGTGCTGGGCCGTGTGCTCGCGCTGGAAGTGGACCGGCCCGACCGACCTCTCCTGTTCTTCCAGGGCAATTATGGCGAATTTGCGCTGATGGGATGATGCCGTTGCGCGGATCATGAGCGGCTATGTTTGCCAATATGTGACTCGCGGGACATGGGAAAGAAATAATACGGCTCCTTAACTCCTGTGTCCTATGGGTGTCCGACGCTTCTCCACCGGATTGCCCATGACTGCGCTGCTCATCACCGTCGATACGGAACTGTCCGCCTCGCTCCAGCAAGGCGGCCTGGATGTCGACGAAAATGTGCGTCGCTCCATCTGGGCGCAGGCCGGGGGGCAGGCGCATGGCATTGGCTGGCAGATGGATGTGCTGGACCGGCATCGTCTCAAGGGCGTGTTCTTCCTCGATCCCATGCCTGCGCTGGCCCATGGACCCGATTTCCTCAAGCCGATCGTCGGCGCGATCGTCGGGCGCGGCCATGAAGTCCAGATGCATATCCACACCGAATGGTTGACCTGGGCGACGCGATCGCCGGTCGGTGGACGGCAAGGGCGCAACATCGGCGATTTCACGCTGGACGACCAGATCGTCCTGCTGGCCCTTGCCAAGCGCTGGCTGGAAGACGCCGGGGCGCCGACCATCACCGCGTTTCGCGCCGGCAATTTCGGCGCGAACGATGACACGTTGCGGGCGCTGGCGGCGATCGGCGTGACTTGGGACAGCAGCGTAAACCCCGCCTATCTGGGCGGCGGTTGCCGTATTGCGGCCGATCCCGCCATGATCGACGCGACCCGCATGCTGGGGATGATCGAACTCCCTGTGTCGGGCATCACCGACCGCCCCGGCAGCTTTCGCCCGGCCCAGGTCTGCGCCATGTCCGCGGCGGAAATGCGCGCCGGACTGCGCCATGCCGCGCGGGAAGGCCATGACGCCTTCGTCGTCGTCACCCACAGTTTCGAAATGCTGTCGCGCGATCGTCAGCGTCCCAATGGCGCGGTCAAGGCGCGGTTCGAGGCGCTGTGTCGCGAAGCGGCGCGTCTGCCGCAGGTAAAGGGCGCGGGATTCCACGACCTGTCCACGCAGATCGCCGATCGGCCCGCCCGCCTGCTGACCCGCGTCCCGCCCAGCCGCTTGCGCACCGGGTTGCGGCACGCGCAACAGGCCTGGGCGACATGGCGCTACGAACATCGGCTGGTGCCTGCGTGACGCACTACCCTGCCGCCCTGGTCCTGGGTCTGGAAAACGCCATCGGCTTGACGATCGTGCGCGAGTTGGGCGAACGAGGCGTGCCGGTGCATGGCATTGCGCGCGATCCGGCTGCCATCGCCGGTGTTTCGCGCCATTGCGCTGCCGTGATTCAGCGCCCTGCCGGGCCAGCCAGGGACTGGCTGCCGGAGATGATCGCCCGGACAGGCGCGCGCGCGGTACTCGCCATCTCCGAATCGGATCTGCTCGATCTGGGCCTGTTGCCGCCGATGATCGGGGACTGTCATATCCTCGTGCCCCGATTGGATCAGCTGACGCAGGTGATCGACAAGGCGCGCACGCTGGATGTCGCGGCCCGCATCGGCCTGCGCGTGCCCCAGACATGGCAACCTCGCATCGGTGAGGACTTCGCCGACCATATCGCCACCATGCAATATCCGCTGGTCGCCAAATGGGCCAATCCGCCTGAAGCCATGCCGATATTGGAGCAGGCGGGGCTGGAATGGCTCAAGACCGATTATATCCGCACGCCCGACGAATTGCGCGCGCTTCTCGACCGCTATGCACCGATCGGGTGCTGGCCCCTGATCCAGCAATATTGCGGCGGCGTGGGGCTGGGTCAGATGCTCTATATGCAGAATGGGCAGGCGACATTGCGCTTCCAGCATCGCCGCCTGCATGAATGGCCCCCCGAAGGCGGCGTATCGACCCTGTGTCGCGCCGAACCGGCCGGTCGCCATCAGGATCAGATGGTGCTGTCCGAACGATTATTGCAGGCGCTCGACTGGGCCGGGCAGGCGATGGTCGAATATCGGTATGAGGCTGACAGCGGGCGTTACTGGCTGATGGAAGTCAACGGCCGCTATTGGGGTAGCCTGCCGCTGGCCTGGCATTGCAACGCCCATTTCGCCTGGGAAGCCTATCGCCGCACCGTGCTGGCCCAGACCGATGCCGCACCCGCCCCGCGCGACCATCTGCGCGCGCGCTACATGGTGCCGGAAACCAAGCGGCTGGCGCGTGTGCTGCTGGCGCCGACGCGAATCGGCGATCCCTTCTTTCGGCGGCGGCCGGTCGTGGACCTGCTCGGCTACATCCTCGCCTTCTTCGATCCACGCACCCGCTATTATGTCTTCGCCTTGTCCGATCCGCGTCCATGGATGCGGGACATGGGGCAGATGCTCAGGAAAGCCGTGCGCCGGGAAAATCGCTGACCAGCGCGTCGACCGCCTGCTCGATCCGCCGCAGGCAATGCGCCATATAACGGTCATCCAATTTATAGGGGTCGTGGAGATGCGGCATCATCGGCCGGGTCCAGCGCCCCAACAGCACCCGAGGCAAGCCCTTGAGGCGCGGGTTTGCCGCCAGCCGATGCAATTGCCGCACTTCCATCGCCAGCAACAGGTCGCCTGCCTGCGGCACATAGTCTGCCGCATCGAGCGCCTTGTGCGTGGACATGTCATAACCCAGCGTTTGCGCGGCGGCGATGGCGGGACCATGCGCACCGCGTCCGGTGGTCGTCGACAGGCCGAACGACGCCGTGCGCACCCCGGCGCGCTGCGCGACCATGTCGGCAAAGGCGCTGCGACAGATATTGCCCTGACACAGGAACACCAGCCGCCGTATGTGCGCGGGATCGGGCGGGACGCTGGCGGATCGGCCCAGCGCAAGCTGCGGGTAGGATAGCGCCAGCCGGACAAGCCCGCGAAAAGTGCCGAAACGCGATCGGATCATCATGCGGGCCTGAGAGAAAAAGTGGCGGAGACGGAGGGATTCGAACCCTCGGTAAGACCTTAAATCCTACGACGGTTTAGCAAACCGCTGGTTTCAGCCACTCACCCACGTCTCCGCACGAACTTTTTTGCCCACCGGGTAAGGAGGGCAGTGGCTAGGCGACGGGCTATAGCGAGGGCTTTCATCCATGGCAACGGGGCTGTGACAGGAATTTTTGCAGCTTTTTCGGCACGCTGGATTCATTCCGGCCCGGAATCGACTCAGGTCGCCGTTCGTTCATTGGCCTTTCAGCTTGAAAGCCGATAATCGGGAGGATGGTAAACAGAGCGTATTTCGGGGAGCATTGGGCATGAATGGCAGCATGGGACGGATATCCGCCCGTTTCGCGCGGGCGGGCGCCCTGGTCGCGGCGCTGGCTGGCATGGCGATGATGCCCGTGGCGGCGCAGGTCAGAACCATTGATCCCAACACGGCGATCGATGCCGATCTCGCCCCGCCGCCGCCCGCGCAAAGCGCGCCGACCGATCCGGGCATCGATACCAGCGTCCATTCGCCCGCCGGCACCAACAGCGGCGTCTATAATAGCGGTCAATCCAGCGGCACGGTCGCTTCGGGCGTCACCGCGACTGGCGCGCCAGTGACGGCCGCGTCCCCACCCGCCGCCATCGCGCCGGGCGATTCCTACCAACAGGACGACCTGATCGGCGCGGCCGAAGGCGTGTTCGGCAAGGGCGCCGAAGGGCTGGCCGGAATGATCGAGAAGATCCTGAAGGATCAGGGGCGTCCCAATGGCTATATCGCCGGGCGCGAGGCATCGGGCGCGTTCGTCGTGGGCCTGCGCTACGGCTCCGGCACGCTCACCCACAAGGTCGAAGGCAAGCGGGAAGTGTACTGGACTGGCCCGTCGATCGGCTTCGATGTGGGTGGCAATGCGTCCAACACCTTCGTTCTCGTCTATAATCTCTACGACACGCAGGATCTCTATCACCGCTTCCCGGCGGCGGAAGGCACCGCCTATCTGGTGGGCGGCTTCACTGCGAGTTACCTGCGTTGGGGCAGCGTCGTGCTGATCCCGATCCGTCTGGGCGTCGGTTATCGGCTGGGCGTGAATGCGGGCTATATGAAGTTCAGCGAAAAGCGGAACTGGGTGCCTTTCTGACCCTTCGTCACAGCAACAGGGCGAGTTGTTCGCCCTGTTCGCCTGCATCGTCATCGCCCTCCAGATTATGAACGCCCAGCCCCAGCAGTCGGGCGCCCATGCGCAGCGGCAGTTGCGCACGTAGTAGGTCGCGCCCCGCCTGTGTCAGCAGGTCGGGCGAGCGTACCGGCGTGGCAAAGCTTTTCGACCGGGTGATGATCTGGAAATCGGCGAACTTGACCTTCAGCACGACCGTCCGGCCCCAGGCCTGCGCCTTGTCGATCCGGGTCCACAGGCTGGCGGCGATGCGCTCGATTTCCTCCAGCAGCGCGCTTTCCGCTATTAGGTCGTCGAAAAACGTATCCTCGACGCTGATCGACTTGCGGCACAGCCGCTCATGCACGGGCCGGTCGTCCAGCCCCCGCGCCGCGCGATAATAATATTCCGCCGCGCTGCCGAAATGGGCCGCCAGAAACCGCAGGTCGCGCGCGCGCAGGTCCGCCCCCGTCTCGATCCCCAAGGCCTGCATCCGCCGGGCTGTAACCGGCCCCACGCCATGGATGCGGCGCACCGGCATCGCCGCGATGAAAGCCGCGCCCTCATGCGGTCGCACGACGCATAGCCCGTCGGGCTTATTCTGGTCGGACGCCAGCTTGGCGATCAGCTTGTTATAGGAAACGCCCGCCGATGCGGTCAGGCCGGTTTCGGCCCGAATCAGGCGGCGGATCTCCTCCGCCACCTGCGTCGCCGATGCGATGCCCGGCTTGTTGCAGGTTACGTCGAGATAGGCTTCGTCCAGTGAGAGCGGCTGGATGACATCGGTGAAGCGCGCGAAAATATCGCGAATCTGCGCCGACGCCGCGCGATACACTTCGAATCGCGGTGGAACGAAGATCAGGCCGGGACACAGCCGCCGCGCCCGCGCGCCGGGCATGGCCGATTTCACGCCGAATTTGCGCGCCTCATAGCTGGCGGTCGCCACCACGCCGCGCGGTCCGCCGCCGCCCACGGCGATCGGCTGGCCCCGCAGCGCGGGATCGTCACGCTGCTCCACCGACGCATAAAAGGCGTCCATGTCGATATGGATGATCTTGCGCGGCGAGCCGTCCATGGCACGCTTCTATGCCATGGATGGAACGAAAGGGAAACATCGGGATTCGGTTGGCGATTAAGGCTTGTCCTTCAGCCCCAGCAGCACGGCGAAGGGGCTGGCCTGGTCCTCGCTCAGCACGCCTGCCGCGCGCAGTTGCGCATCGGCGTCCGGTGCGCGGGGAAAGGGCGTCATCGCCAGCGCCATGGTTTCGGCCACCGCCTCGCCCATGTCGATCATCTGACCGTCATAGCCGATGATGTCGCAATCCTCGGCATCCAGTTCCAATTCGTCGCTATCGACCGCATCGCCACTCTCGACCACGAAGCGCAGCATGAAATCGGTATCGATTCGCTCGTCCACCGCCACGCCGGTCGCGACGCAGGGCTGGGCGAGCGTGGCGCGCACGCGGCCCCGCGCAACGATGGCGCCATTTTCCTCGCCCAGTTGATAGTCAGCCTCCAGCCGGTCCAGCGCCAGCAGGCCAAAGCGGCGCATCAGCGCCTCGCGCTCGCCCGCATCGGCGACGATCCGCGTGTCGCCACTCAGTCGCCCGATCTGGTCGACCTTGATCGTGCGCGAAAATTCGGGGGTAGGGAGGGTATTCATCCGACATCTCCCGCCACCATCGCGTCGCGCGACAGGCATCCCAGTCGCGTCCAGCGGTTGCGCAATGCGCCTTCCACATGGGCCAGGGCTGCGTCCGCCACCGGTTCGCCGCGATAAAGGTTACGCCGCAACGCCTCGCCCAGGTCCGCCTCGCTCGACAGCGCTGCACGATAGGCGCTGATGCGGCCGCCCAGCGCGCTCATCATGCGGCCGATATGCTTGCCGACTACGACATCACCCACGCCCTCCTGCCGTAACTGCCCATCCATATCGTCGACGAACAATTCGGTCAGCCACACGCTTTCCTGTGCGCCGCCCTGCTGCTCCAGCCGCATCAGCACCTGCGCCAGGATGGCGACGATCATGTCGAATCGTCCGTCCAGCGTGTCGGGCACCGCGCCCTCGACATACCAGTGCGGCTGGCGTCCCTGCGCGATGACGGCATTATAGAGCGGGCGCATCTCCTCCTTGGGGTCGGCGCGTCCGAACAGGCGCTGGAGGAAGGAGGGGGAAGCTGTGGACATGATGAACGACTTTTCGCGATGGATGGATCGACGGCACGGGTGGCCGCGCGTCGCGCCCCTTGCCGGGGACGGCGCATTTCCATATTGATCGCAGCGCCGCCCAATGCAATGGCGGCGTCATGTTTCCTGGGTTCGCGGGATTGCCCCCGCCGGAGAAGTTAATGCTTCAGTTCAGCCGTCATTCCGCACGCGGGCGTATCCTGCTTGCCGTCGGCCTCAGCGCGCTGGTGCTGGGGGCATCGGGATGCACGCGTATCCGCACGCATCAGGGTTATCAGGTCGACAAGCTGCTGGTCGATTCCGTTCAGCCGGGCATTGATAACCGGGCGTCGGTGGAAGGTACGCTGGGTCGCCCCAGCTTCGCGGCGCAATTTGGCGAGCAGGACTGGTATTATGTCTCGCGCGAGATGCGCTCGCTCGCCTTCTCCAATCCCAAGCCGGTCGATCAGACGGTGCTGCGCGTGCGGTTCGATCCGGCGGGCAATGTCGTCGCGGTGGATCGCATGGGGCTGGAACAGGTCGCGCGTATTTCGCCGATGGGCGACAAGACCCCGACGCTGGGCCGCAACCGCAGCCTGTTCAACGAGATTTTCGGCAATATCGGCGCGGTCGGCGCCGGTGGCATGGGCGGCAATGGTGGCGGCGGTCCGGGCGGCGGCCCCAACGGCAGCTGATCGGCGCGCGCGCGGAAACGCGCGCCAACCCGCCAGTCTTTCAGCCCGCCAGCGCGATCATCGACATCTGTCGCCCATAGCCCGGTTCGGCCTGATGGCATGACCGGCGATAGCTGAAAAAGCGATCCGGCTGGCTATAGGTGTCCTCGTCCAGCAGCGCGATTCGCCCGATGCCCGCGCGCGCCAGGCGCGTAGCGACATAAGCGGCGATGTCGAACTGACAATGCCCCGCCCGCCCGGCTGAAAAGAAGCGCGCATTGTCGGCATCCTCCGCCTCGAACGGCACAGCGAACGCTTCGGTCACCTCATAGGATGCCCGGCCGATGCATGGTCCGATCGCGCAGGCGATGCGCGCCCGGTCCGCGCCCAGCGCTTCCATCGCCGCGATCGTTCCATCGGTCACGCCCGCCAGCGCGCCCTTCCAGCCTGCATGGGCTGCACCGACCACGCCGGCCTGTTCGTCTGCAAACAGCACCGGCACGCAATCGGCGGTCAATATGCCCAGCACCAAACCGGGTCGGTCGGTCACCAGCGCGTCGGCCGCTGGCCTGTCTTCCTCCGCGATTCCTGCCGTCACCGTCACGACATCGGGGGAATGAACCTGTCGCACCGTCACCAGCGTCGCGCCGGGGAGCACCGCATCGCGTGCCAGATCGCGGTTGCGCAGGATTGCGGAGCGATCGTCATCCGAACCCAGACCGACATTCAACCCGGCATACAGGCCCGTGGACACGCCACCCCGGCGCCCCGCAAAACCATGGGAAACCCCCTCCAGTCCTTGCGCCTTCAACAGTTCGATCACGCACTTGCCTCCATCTGACCACCGCACTTCATGTCATCACCACGCAACATACTTGCGCGCAGCAGATTAGGCGATAGTCTCGCTTTCCATAGCAAAAGGGGTGCGCCCTGTGGTGCGCCGGGCAAGGGAAATAAGAGGTCTTCATGATATTCGGGCGCGTAAAGCCTCTCGACGCCATATTGGCGACGGCCGAGAAGAAATCGCTGCATCGCTCGCTGGGCGCGTTCCAGCTGACGATGCTGGGCATCGGCGCGGTCATCGGCACCGGCATTTTCGTGCTGACGGCCGAAGCCGCGCAGAAGGCAGGGCCGGGCATGATGCTCAGCTTCGTCATCGCCGGTTTCGTCTGCGCCGTGGCCGCGCTCTGCTATGCCGAAATGGCGGCGATGGTGCCGGTGTCCGGTTCCGCTTACACCTACAGCTATGCGGTGATGGGCGAACTGATCGCCTGGATGGTCGGCTGGGCGCTGATCCTGGAATATGCGGTCGCGGCGGGGGCTGTGTCGGTCGGTTGGTCCGGCTATGTCGTGGGCCTCATAGAACATACGTTCCACCTCGACATTCCCGATCTTTTGACGCGCGGCCCGTTTGACGGCGGCATGGTCAATCTGCCTGCGATGCTGATTGCGGGCCTCGTGACCTGGCTGCTGGTCATCGGCACCAAGGAAAGCGCAACCGTCAATGCCGTGCTGGTCCTCATCAAGGTCGCCGCGCTGACGCTGTTCATCGTGCTGGCGCTGCCGGTCATCAACATGGACAAGTTCACCCCCTTCGCCCCGCTCGGCTTTTCGGGCATTTCGGCGGCCGCCGCCTCGATCTTCTTCGCCTATGTCGGCTTCGACGCCGTTTCGACCGCCGCTGAAGAAACCAAGAACCCGCAACGCAACATGCCGATCGGCCTGATCGGTTCGCTCGGCATCTGCACCGTCTTCTACATGCTGGTTGCTGCCGGCGTCATCGGCACGGTCGGCGCACAGCCGGTCGCGGGTCCGGGCGGCGAAGTGCTGGCCCCCGGTTCGGCCGCCCTGTCGCAGCAATGCGCCGCCCTCGCCGCTGCTGGCACCGAAGCGGTCACCTGCTCGAAGGAAGCGCTGGCCTGGACCCTGCGCGAAATCGGCTGGCCCCAGATCGGCAACCTGCTCGGCCTTGCCGCTGGCCTCGCTCTGCCGTCGGTCATCCTGATGATGATGTTCGGCCAGACCCGCATCTTCTTCGTCATGAGCCGCGATGGCCTGCTCCCCGCCGTCTTCTCGAAGGTGCATCCCACCTACAAGACGCCGCATGTCATCACCATCCTGACCGGCATCTTCGTGGCGCTGTTCGCCGCCTTCTTCCCGGTTGGCATCCTGGCGGACATCTCCAATTCGGGGACGCTGTTCGCCTTCGCCGCGGTGTCCATCGCCGTGATGCAATTGCGCAAGACCGATCCGGGCCGCGCCCGTCCGTTCCGCACCCCCGCGATCATGGTGACCGCGCCGATCGCGATCCTCGGCTGCCTCTATCTCTTCTGGAGCCTGGGCGTCGAAACCAAGCTGATGTTCGTGGGCTGGGCCACGGTCGGCCTGCTGGTCTATTTCGGCTATAGCCGCAGCCGCAGCCATGTCGGGCGCGGCGTGGTGGATGTGGCGGAAGATGGGGAGGGCATTCCGCCCCAGCCGGTGCCGCCCATGCCGGGCGCACCGACGCCGGGCGGGCAGGACGCCTGATCCATGAAAACGGGGCGGGCGACCGCCCCGTTTTTCGTTGGGGTCCGTGACGCGCTGCGGTCAGTGCAGGGCGTCGAGTTCGACCTCGCGCAGGGCTGCATTATTCGGCCGGGTAAACATCCGCCCGCGCTCGGCCCAGATCAGGATCAGGAACGATAGCGCGCCCAGCATCAGCATACCGAACGTCAGCGGCAGCGTCGTGCCGTTGAAAGCCCCGCCGATGATCATGCCCAATGCGCTCGACACAGCGGTCGTCAGGAACGCCTGAAAGGAGGAGGCCATGCCTGCCCCCGTTGAGAATGGCTCCATCGAAATGGCGCTGAAATTGGACGCGGTGAACGCCACGGTCATCATCGACAACGCCTGAAGCACCATGAATGTCACGATGGTTTCCTGGCCTGACAGGATGATGGTCAGATGCACCAGCGCGATCAGGGCGAACATGATCAGCGCGCCCTGACTCAGCCGTCGCGCGCCAAAGCGCGACACCAGACGGCTGTTGATCAGGCTACCCATCCCCATCGACCCGGCAATGATGGCAAAGCCGATCGGGAAAAAGGTCTGCGCATCGAACACGTCGAAAAAGATCTGCTGGATCGACAGGATGAAGCCGACCAGGCTGCCCATCACCACGCCGCTCGCCAGCATATAGCCGATCGAACTGCGCGTGCGGATGATCGTGCCGATGGTCTCGACCAGCGTGCCTACAGTAATCCGTATCCGGTTTTCGGGCCGCAGCGTTTCGGGCATCCGCACCAGCATCCATAGTAGGATCAGGGTCGCCAGAATCGCCAGCGCCCAGAAGATCCAGCGCCATGGCGCGATCCACAATATCGCCTGACCAAAGCTGGGCGCTATCACGGGGATCAACATGAATACGGCGAAGATCAGCGACATGACTCGCGCCATCGCATCGCCGCGAAAGCGGTCGCGCACGATGCCGACCGTGACGACGCGGCTCGCCCCCGCGAAGAAACCGGCGCAGGTGCGGGCGACCAGCAGCATGACGAAGCTATGCGCGCTCGCGCAGGCCACCGACGAGATGATGAACAGCACCATCGTGCCGCCCACAACGCGCTTGCGCCCGTATCGGTCGGACATCACGCCGAACAGCAATGACCCCAGGCCCAGTCCCATAAAATAGAGGCTGATGATGAGCTGCCGGTCATTGGGGTGCGGAATCGCCAGGTCCCGGCCGATCGCGGGCAACGCGGGCAGCATCGGATCGATCGACAGTGCATTCATGGCCATCAGGCACGCGCACAGCATCACGAACTCCCGGAAACCAATGTCCTTTTCGGCGGAAGTGACGGATTGGGAAGCAGTTTGGGCCATGGCGGCGGCTATGGGGATAATGATCTCCCGATGCCAGCTTTTATCTTTCGATCTATCGTTACGCTTGTGAAGCGGTGTTAACCTTCCTTTTGCCCGGAATAGCTTATGCTTTGGTCGTATCCGCCGATTTTCCGTTAACCATTTCTTATCTCCCGCCGGTCAAATCTGTCCTTCGTGAAAAAGGGGTGATTCATCCGTTGAGTTAGATGAGGAAAAGGGAAACAGGTCATGGGCAACAGCATCAAGAGCGCGCAATTTATATTGGACAGCCGCATGTCGCGGGCGGCAAGCGGATCGGGGGAGGCCTGTTTTGACCTCGGCGTGGCCTATAGCTGCGGCACGGGCGATCTGCCCATCGACCTGATCGAAGCCCATAAATGGTTCAACCTGGCCGCCCGCAGTGGCAGCGAACAGGGACAGACGATGCGCGCGGAAATCGCGGAAGAAATGACCGCGCGCGAAATCGCCGAAGCCCAGCGCCAGGCCCGCGCCTGGATCGTCGCGACACAGCTTCGCGCCGCCTGATCCGAGCGTTTGATTCGACGCATTTTCCGAGTCCGCAGGTGTGACCACCTGCTTTGAAAATGCTCTATCCGCCCTTCCTGAAGGGCGTGCGTTCGATCAACCATTCCCGGTCCTGCTGCACGCCTGCGCGTTCGGCCGCCAGAAAATCGGCGATTGCCCGGCGAAAGCTGGCATTGGGGATATGATGGGCGGACCATGTGGGTTCGGGGGCATAACCCCGCGCCAGTTTGTGCCCGCCTTGTGCGCCCGCCTCGACCCGGCGAAGGCCGCGTGCGATGGCGACGTCGATCGCCTGATAATAGCATAGCTCGAAATGCAGGTTCGGCACCTCTTCGATGCACCCCCAATAGCGACCATATAGCGTATCCGCGCCCATCAGGTTGAGCGCTCCGGCAATCGCCTGGCCGTCACGCAGCGCCAGAATCAACCACGTCCGGTCGGCCATCGTCTCCCCCAATAGCGAGAAAAAGTGCCGGGTCAGATAGGGCTGTCCCCATTTGCGCGCGCCGGTATCCTGATAAAATCGCCAGAATATGTCCCAATGCGCTTCGGTCAGGTCGCTGCCGGTCAGGTGGACGATCTCCAGCCCCTCGACCGCCCGCGCGCGTTCCTTGCGGATATTCTTGCGCTTGGCGCTCGACAGGTCGTTCAGGAAATCGTCGAAGCTGGCATAGCCGCGATTGGTCCAGTGAAACTGGCTATCCTCTCGAATCAGCCAGCCCGCCGCCTCGAACAACGCCACCTGATCGGCATCGATGAAGGTCGCGTGCGCCGACGACAGCCGGTTGCGGTCCACCAGCGTCTCGATCGCCGCGATCAGCGCCGGACCCAGCGACGGATCGCGCAGCAACAGACGGGGGCCGGGTACCGGGGAAAAGGGCGCGGCGATCTGCATCTTGGGATAATAGCGCCCGCCCGCCCGTTCCCACGCATCGGCCCAGCCATGGTCGAACACATATTCGCCCTGGCTGTGGCTCTTGGCATAGAGCGGCGCGGCTGCCGCGATGCGCCCGTCCGGCCCGTCGATCAGCAGCGGCAGCGGCTGCCATCCCGTTCCTTCGCCCACGCTGCCCGATCGCTCCAGCGCGGTCAGGAAATCCCAGCTCACGAAGGGGTTGCCGCTGCCTGCGCAGGCGTCCCATTGGTCGCGGGGCAGGTCCGCGACGCCTGCAGCGATGCGCGCGACGGCGTCAGTCATCCATGCGCTCGAAGATGATCTGGTCGGCATGAGCGGCGGCGCGGGCGCGCTCGTCCGGGGAACGTACGGTCCATGTCAGCACGGGTAAGCCCCGCCGACGGACGCGGTTTGCAAAGGATGATGGCAGGTCGCGAATGTCACAGGCGATAAAATCGGGCTTCGTCAGCCAAAGTGCAAGGGCGCGTTCGATTACGCCGCGCATCTGCCCCTTGCCCTGCTGCGTCACGACCAGCCCGCGCACGATCCTGGGCGCGTGCCGCCGGAACCAGTGCATGGCAAAGGGATTGAACGACATCACCGCTACCCGCCCTTTTGCGCCTCCGCTCAGATCATGGGCAACGGCGGCACAGATCGGCTCGATCGCACGGCCCTGTGCCTTGATCTCGACCAGCAGCGGCACGGTATCGGCGCACCGCGCCAGCAGGGCGGTCAGCCGGGGCAGGGGGCCGCCATCGGCCAGCGCCATCGCGTCCAGTTGCGCCGCTGCATGGTCATCGACCGCGCCGGGCAGGCCCGTCATCCGCCCCAACTGCGCGTCATGAAATACGAAGGCGACGCCATCCCGGCTCGCCCGCACATCGCATTCGATGCCGAAACCGGCGGCGATGGCGGCGTCGAACGCCGCCATCCCATTCTCGGCAGGGCCATGTTCACTGCCCCCCGGCCCATGCAACCCACGATGGGCGAAGGGGCGGTCGGTCAGGAAAGTCAGGTCAGGCCGCAGGCCGGATATACCCAAATTGTCAGGCCGCGGGCCTGACGAGGACGATCGCGTCGATTTCCACCACCGCGCCCAGCGGCAGCACAGGCACGCCCACCGCGCTGCGGGCGTGCTTGCCGGCCTCGCCGAACACTTCGACCATCAGTTCGGATGCGCCGTTGGCGACCTTGGGCTGGTCGGTGAAGCTGGGCGCACTGCTGATGAACGCGCCTAGCTTGACGATCCGTTCGACCCGGTCGAGGCTGCCCAGCGCCGCTTTCATCTGGGCGATGAGGTTGAGGCCACAGATGCGCGCGGCCGCGACGCCATAATCCAGCTCGCGATCCTTGCCGAGGCGGCCGGTCATCAGCCCGTCGGGGCCAAGCGAAATCTGCCCGGAAATATGCAGCATCCCGCCCGCTTCCACGGTGGAGACATAGGCGGCGACCGGCGCAGCGGCGACGGGCAGGGTGATGCCGAGTTCGGTCAGGCGGGCTTCGATGCTCATGATGGGGTTCCTTGCGTTAAAAGCGTTTCGGTCGGGGCCGGCCCTTGCGCCAGTCGGTCCATAATCCACTGTTCGGCCCGCGCCCAATCGTCGATGCGGGCATGGGCATGGGCGGCGTCATCGACATCTGCCGCGATTTCCGGTTCGCCGACCATATGCAATCGCCAGGCATCGGGTACATGGCGCGCGACCGATTCATGATGTTCGGCCAGATCGTCGATGAACAGCGTCACGCTGGGCTGATGGTCCGCGACGATACGGGCGAACCGGCGACCCTTCGCCCCGCTGTTCCAGTGGACCGGCAGGTTCAGTCCATGGGCGGCCAATTGCTCGATGCGCAGCTGGTGATGCCGCTCGCCGATATTGGTGAGCACGACGATATCTGCCACCTGCGACAGCCGGGCCATGGCCGCCAGCGCGCCCTCGATCGGTGCCTGCCGATACATTTCGGTGTCGAAAAACCCGACCAGCAACTCCCACACCAGTTCGCGCTCCAGCACGACGCCGCTATCCTTGTGCCGCAACGCTTCGGCAAAGCCGCGCTCGCGCATGTCGAAATGCACGGCGTGGGTTTCGTCCAGCCATGCGCGGAACGGCACGACCATGTGCAACAGCACCTCGTCGCAATCGGTGATGATGAGGGGGCGGGTCATCGGGTCAATCTCTCCTGTGCCGCGATCAGCGCGGCGGGCGTGGTGTCGATCGCCTCGGCGCAGGCGATCAGGTCCGGCTCGTGATCGGCCAGAAAGGCCAGCACCGCGCCCAGTATCGCCGGATTGCCGACGCCCGCGCGCAGCGCGTCGGCGTCCAGCCCGGTCAGCGCCAGCAGCCGGTCTGCCCGCGCCCCGTCGCTCAATATCCAGCCCAGCGCCATCAGCGCCAAAGTCGCGGCTTCCGGGCCGCTATCCTGCTTGCCATTCGATGTGTCGGGTCGCATTATACAGCTTTCAGCAGGAAGCAGTCGGGCAAGGCGCTTCATCTCTACAAAATGTGGGTGACAGGTGGCAAAGCGTGTGCTCGTTGTCGAGGACAACGAACTCAATCTCAAACTTTTTTGCGACCTGCTGCGCGCCCATGGCCATGAAGTGCTGCCGCTGGGCGACGGGCGGGATGTGCTGGCGCAGGCGCTGGCCTTTATGCCCGACCTGGTCATCACCGACATTCACCTGCCCCATGTCAGCGGGCTGGACCTCATTATCTCGCTCAAGGGTGACGAACGGCTCAACCATGTGCCGATCATGGCCGTCACCGCCTATGCTGGAAAGGGGGACGAGGACCGGATTCGCGCAGCGGGCGCGCAGGCCTATGTGTCCAAGCCCATCTCGGTGATGCGCTTCGTTGAGCAGGTCAACGCGCTGCTGTAACGACCAGGCAACAAAGTCATCATTTCGTCATCCATCTTTCATGATGGATACGCTGTGTCGCCGTTTGAGCGTCATTCTTCTCTGCCAACCCCACCGTGCAAGGGGCGCGACCCATGGTCGACAGCCCGAAACTGCAACAGGGGTATTTCTTAATGTCTCATCTGACCGACGAGGCGCGCGCGGCCTATCGTGACGCGCAGCCGACCATCGATATGGGCAATCAGAGCCTGGAGGCGATCGTCGCCGCCAATCCTGCGCGCCGCACCATCCTGAAGAATGGCCTGATGGGCCTGTCGATCCTGCCGATGCTCGGTTCGCTCGCCGCCTGTGGCGATGACGATAATGGTTCGAGCACCCCTGCGCCCACGCCGACGCCAACCCCCACACCCGCGCCCAGCTACACGATCAGTTTCGCGCCGGTCGCCGCCAATATGAAGGACACGGTCACCGTACCGACCGGCTACACTGTCGACGTGTTGCTGAAGGCGGGCGATTCGATCGAAACCGGCACGCCCTATTCGGGCACCTTCCCGACTCCCGCCGACGCGGAAAAATGGGCCGGCGGCAATCATGACGGCATGGAATATTTCGAACTGTCGGGCACCGACGCCAATGCGGGCGGCCTGCTGGCGCTGAACTTCGAATATCCCGATTTCAACATCCTGATGGCGGGCAGCTATGACCCGGCGACCGCCACAGCCGCACAGAAGGCCATTGCGCTTTCCGCCGTCGGCATCGGCGTCGTCGAAGTCGCCAAGGGCACCGATGGCAAATGGGCGGTGAAGGCCGGCTCGCGCTTCAACAAGCGTTATACCGGCAACGGCAGCTATCGCGCCGGTGGCCCCGCTGCGGGTCGCCTGTCGGGCACGATCAAGGGCATGCTCAACAACTGCTCGTCGGGCCGCACGCCCTGGGGCACGTACCTCACCTGCGAGGAAACCACCGACAATTATCTCGATCCCACGCAGCCCGAAGCCGACTATGGCTGGGTGGTCGAAATCGATCCCTATCAGGAACTGGCCGCGCCGACCAAGCGCACCGCCATGGGCCGTTTCAGCCATGAAAATGTCGCGTTCATGGTCAATGCCGACCGCCGTGTCGCTTTCTACATGGGTGACGACAGCACGCCGGGCTGCATCTACAAATTCATCCCGACCGACGCCTACAGCACCAGCAATCGCGCGGCCAACACCAACCTGCTGGACTATGGCACGCTCTATGTCGCGCGCTTCAACGCGGATGGCACGGGCGAATGGCGCGCGCTGGTCCAGGGCCAGAACGGTCTGGTTGTGGGTGCTTCCGATCCGGGCGACGTCAGCCAGTTCACCACGCCCCAGCCCGCCACGACGGTCAATTTCGCCAACCAGACCGACGTTCTCGTCGATTGCCAGTCAGCTGCGCGCGTCGCGGGCGGCACCGTGATGGACCGGCCGGAATGGATCACGGTCGCGCCCGACAACAGCGCTATTTTCGTGACCCTGACCAACAACTCCAGCCGTCGCGTCACCGACGCGCCCAACCCGCGCGTCGTCAACCGTCACGGCCATATCGTGAAGTTCAAGGAAGAGGGCAATTCGCCGCTCGCCACGAAGTTCACCTGGGAAATCTTCCTGCTGGCGGGTGACCCCTTGCTGGCGCCGGGTGGTTCCAACCTGGTCGGCAATATCAAGGGCGACACTTTCTCCAGCCCCGATGGCATCCGCATCGATCCCAAGGGTCGCCTGTGGGTCCAGACCGACCACTCGATTCCCGGCACGTCGGGCGTCACCGGCAAGAGCATCGAGGATGTGTTCGGCCAGAACGCGATGTTCTACATCGACCAGACGACCAAGGAGTCGAAGCGCTTCCTGGTCGGCCCGGCCGGTTGCGAGATCACCGGCCTTGCCTATACGCCGGACCTCAAGACCTTCTTCGTGAACATTCAGCATCCCACGGGCAACTGGCCGGTCGCGGGGCAGCAGCCCCGTTCCTCGACCATCGTGGTGCGCCGCACCGACAGCCAGCCGGTCGGCAACTGATCGGACGATCATGGTGAACGCCTTCCCTTCGGGGGAGGCGTTTGGAGACAGGGGCAGCCGTCAGGCGCGCCCCTGTTTTCATGGCGCCAAGGTAACAGGAAAAGGCCCGCGCCTGTGATAGGAGCGGGCCTTTTTCCAGTCGGAAAAGATCAGGCGTGCGAGCGCGAAGCCCGCAACGGCTTACTTGATCTTGGCTTCCTTGAACTCGACATGCTTGCGCACGACCGGATCATACTTGCTGAAGCTCAGCTTCTCGGTCTTGGTGCGCGGGTTCTTCTTCGTGACGTAGAAGAAGCCGGTGTCAGCGGTGCTGACGAGGCGAATCTTGACAGTTGCTGGCTTGGCCATGGCCCAAATCCCCGGTCGTGAAATATAAAAAAGTAAGAGCGGCCCGCAAGAATGTCAGGACCGCCCCGTTTCAGCGGTGGCCCATGGGGCAGATTCGGAGTCATGTCAAGGATTGGTGGCTCATCAGCTGCCCAATCGGGGGTTTACACGGCTTTAACCGAACGGGGCGCATGATCGCAGGCGGGCGACAGAACGGGGGATTCCATGCGACATGATCCGATGCTGACGATATTGCAGGACTTGATGCGCCGCGTGGACGGGCTGGCAAGCCAGCGCGGCCATTTGTCGGTCGCGCGTATCCATGATGAAGTGGACCAGATCCGCCATATCGCCCGCGCCTTTCATCTCGACTCGGTCGAAGGATTCGCCGGCACGCTCGAATCGGCGCTTTCGCTTCATGGCCTTGGCCCGGTGGTGCTCTCCTATCTCGACCTGATGCGCGATGCGATCAGCGCGGACATCAACGCCGCCGCCACGCCCACCGCGTCGATCGTGCCGATGGCCGCCCGCGTCCCGGCTTTCGCCGTCGCTTTGCGCGCCTGACGTTCCGCGCCGCCGATGGACGCTCTGCTGCTTGCTCTTCTCGGCTGCCTGCTTGGTGAAATCGGCGATAAAAGCCAGTTGCTCGTGTTGGCGCTGGCGACTCGCTATGGCCGCGACGGCGCGATCATCGCCGGGATCATCGTCGCCGCCACCGCCAATGCCGCCATTTCCGCTGCTGCGGGCGCGTGGATCGCCCCGATGCTGGCAAGCGATGCGCGTCTTCTCTTCCTGGCGCTCGCCACCCTGTTCCTGGGCGTCGGTCTGTTCTGGCGAGCCAAAAATCCTGATCCGCTCAGTGGTTGGCCGACCGGCGCCTTCCTCACCACGGCACTCGGCCTGTTCATTCTGGGCTTTGGCGACGGTCCGCAATTCCTGATCCTGGGTATAGCCACCCGGACCGGTGATCCGGTGCTGGCCGGGATCGGTGGGGCGATCGGCGTCATCGCGGCGCTGGTGCCTGTCGTGCTGCTGCGCGAACGGCTGCTGGCCCTTCTCCCTGCACGGGCGATCCGGCTGGTGGGCGGCAGCGTGCTGCTGCTGGCGGGCGCGATCATGGCGCTGAGCGCTCTCGCTCTGGTCTGATCGTCTACGTTCATCACGCTGATCGGTTATTTCGGTCGATATTCTTCGGATCAGGGTGGCACCAACTTGACGCGCGATCATTATATGTCCGAAACCATATTCACGTCATCAGGAGGACAGAATATATGACCGCCCCCGACCTCAAGACCCCGACCGACCTCAAGAGCAACGCCACCAAGTCCGTCGCCGACGCGCTCAACGGCGTGCTGGCGGACAGCTATGCGCTGTATCTCAAGACCAAGAATTTCCACTGGCACGTGTCCGGACCGCATTTCCGCGACTATCATCTGATGTTCGACGATCAGGCCACCGAGATTCTGGGCACCACCGACCTCATCGCCGAGCGCGTGCGCAAGACCGGCAACGTCACCCTGCGCTCGATCGGCGACATCGCCCGGCACCAGACCGTGACCGACAATGACGCCGACTATGTGACCCCGGCGGACATGCTTAAGGAACTGCGCGACGACAATCTGGCGCTGGTCGAATCCTTCCGCGCGGTAAAGGCCGCCGCGACCGAGGCAGGCGACAATGCGACCGAAGGCATTGTCGACGACTGGACCGACCAGGCCGAACAGCGCGCCTGGTTCCTGTTCGAGGCTGGCCGCGGCGCCTGATCGCCCTAATGACAAAACCCTCCGGCTCGCGCCGGAGGGTTTTTCATGGCCCCTGAATCTGCGTTACAGTTCGTCGATCACCGCGATGGCGACAATATGGATCGCATCGGGCTTCCCTGCGAAATCGACCGTCTCGCCGATCTCTGCATCCATCATCGCGCGCACCAGCGGCGACGAGAAACTGACGCGGCCCTCATGCGGATCGGCCTCGTCGTCCCCGACGATGGCGATCTGCTTTTCCTGCCCGTTCAGCCGATAAGTGACGCGCGCGCCGAACGCGACCGCCTCCCCATCGGGCACCGGCCGTACCTCCGCCGTCGCCAGCCGCGTGCGCCAGTAGCGCAGCACCCGCTTGTGCTTCTTGGCCTCGTCCTCGGTCATGCCGTCGGTCGCCACCGCTTCGAGCGCGACGACCTTCTCCTGCGTTAGCCGCAAGCCGCGCACCGTCACCCAGTTGGGACCGGGCGGGATCGGCAGCTCGAATTTCGGCTCCATATGTTCATCATCGCCCTCGCGACGGAACGCGACGCTCATGCCTCAATCCTCATCGAACAGCCCAGCCAGCTGCTCGACCATCGTGCCGCCCAGTTGCTCGGCGTCCATGATCGTCACGGCGCGGCGATAATAGCGGGTGACGTCATGGCCGATGCCGATCGCGACCAGTTGCACCGGCGACCGGTTCTCGATCCAGTCGATCACCTGCCGCAAATGCCGCTCCAGATAGGTGCCGCTGTTGACCGACAGGGTGCTGTCGTCGACCGGCGCGCCGTCCGAAATCACCATCAATATGCGGCGTTCCTCATGCCGGGCGATCAACCGGCTATGCGCCCAGAGCAGCGCTTCGCCGTCGATATTCTCCTTCAGCAACCCTTCGCGCATCATCAGGCCCAGATTCTTGCGCGCCCGCCGCCATGGATCATCGGCCTTCTTGTAGATGATGTGCCGCAGGTCATTGAGCCGCCCCGGCATGGGCGGACGCCCGGCGGCCAGCCATTCCTCGCGCGCCTGTCCGCCCTTCCACGCCCGCGTGGTAAAGCCCAATATCTCGGTCTTCACGCCGCACCGCTCCAGCGTGCGCGCCATGATGTCGGCGCTGATCGCCGCAATGCTGATCGGCCGTCCGCGCATCGATCCTGAATTGTCGATCAGCAGCGTCACCACCGTGTCGCGAAACTCGGTGTCGCGCTCGATCTTGTAGGTCAGCGACCGGGTGGGATCGATGATGATCCGCGCCAGCCGCGCAGCGTCCAGCATCCCTTCTTCCTGATCGAAATCCCACGACCGCGACTGCTGCGCCATCAACCGCCGTTGCAGCCGGTTGGCCAGCTTCGTCACCGCGCCCTGCAGGCTGACCAGCTGCTGGTCGAGAAAACCGCGCAGCCGCAGCAACTCATCCTCGTCGCACAGATCCTCCGGGGACACGATTTCGTCATGCTTGGTGGTATAGGGCTTGTAATCGAACCCCGGCGGCAGGTCGGACATCGGGCGGTTGGGGCGAACTGGCATCATGCCTTCCTCGCCCATATCGTCCGCGCCTTCGTCGCTGTCGGCGTCGAACTCGTCGCTATAGTCGGTTTCACCCTCTTCGGTGTCGCCGCCCTGATCCTCGGCGCGCGCCTCGGCATTCACATCGCTGTCGCCGGGATCTTCCTGCCCGCTGTCGCCTTCGTCCTGCTCGTCTTCCTGATCCTCGCCCTCATCCTGCGATTCGGGTTCGTCGGTATCGGGCGGCACATCGGCGTCGATCAGCTGAAGATGTTCCAGCATCGCGGTGGTCAGCTTCTGAAAGGCCCGCTGGTCGTCGATCGCCAGCGCCAGCGCATCAAGGTCGTGCCCGGCCTTGTCCTCGATCCACTGGTCGACCATCGCAACCGCTGCGACGACATCCTTCGGGATCGCCTGCCCCGTCAGCCGCTCGCGCACCTTGAGCGCCAGCGCGGTCGACAGCGGCACTTCATCGACCGATCGCGCGCGGCGGATCGGGTCGGACTTCAGCCGCATGTCGAGCGCATGGTTCAGGTTGGCGCGCACGCCCTCCATCTGCCTCGACCCGATCGCCTCGACCCGCGCCTGCTCGACCGCATCGAACACCGCTCGTGCCACCGCCTCGCCCGGCGCGGATGCGGTATGAACCCGTGCATTATGATGGCGCAGCTTGAGCGCATGGGCGTCGGCAAAGCCCCGCGCCAACGCGACCTGATCGGCGGGCAGGTTGCGGCCCGGCGTCGGCACCTTGATCGCCTTGCCCACCAGATGCGGCGCGTCGGAGGTGAAGGCCACCTCCACCTCGGCGTCGCGCGCCATGGATCGCGCCGCGCCCGACAGCACATCCTTGAAAGCATCGAGGGGGGAGCGTTCGGTCATGATTCCAGCAACCTGTCGCACAAGGCCGCGCGCGCCGCCGCGTCGATGCCCAGCACATCCTCGATATAGCCCAGCATCCCGCCATGCGCGGCATCCAGCGTTTCGAAAAATGTGTCGAGATAGGCGATATCGGCCGCCAATACCGGCGCGATGACCTCGGCGCGCGTCCGCATCGCCACCGCCAGCCGCGTTTCACCCTGCGCCAGCCGCAAGCCCCAATCGGCATGAGTGTTGGTGGCCAGATAATCCTCGACGATGGTTTCGCGCGGCACGCCCAGCGCCGCCAGCACCAATGCGGCGCCCACGCCCGTCCGGTCCTTGCCCGCCGCGCAATTGATCAGGATCGGCAGCCGCCCCGCCAGCAACTGCGCGAACATCGCCTTGTAGCTGTCGGCATGGTCGATTGCGATGACGCGGTAGAGCGCCACCATGGCTGCCCGCATATCCTTTGCCGACGCGTTGTCCGCGCGCAGCACTTCGCCCAGCACTCCGCTGGTTTCGCTATAATCGCGGCAATAATAATCGACCTCGACGCCGTGCCAAGCGGTCGGTTCGGCCTTGCGTTCGTTAGGCCGCCGGAAATCGCAGATCGCCCGGATGCCCAGCGCCCGCAGTTGGGCAGCGTCCTCATCGGTCAGCAGCGCCATCGTGCCGGACCTGTAGAGCATCCCCCGCTGCACGCGCCGCCCGTCTCCGGTCGCTTGGCCCCCGAAATCGCGCAGGTTGAACGCGCTCGCCAGCGGCAAGGGACTCTGGACCGGGGCGGCGCTGCTCATGGCCGCTCGGCCGCGCCCACGCGCGGCACGGCGATCGTCTCGATCTGCGTCTCGACTTCGCTCATCAGCTTGTGGACGGGGCATTTGGCCGCCACCCCGATCAGCCTGTCATGCTGCTCGTCGGTCATCGGCCCGCTGATCGCGATGCGCGTGGTCAGCTTGTAAACGCCCTTGCGCTCCTCGCTCGCGTCGCGGACGACGCCGACATGGATGTCCTCCACCGGGATGCCGTTGCGCTGCGCATACCACAGCATCGTCATCGCCTTGCACGCGCCCAGCGCCGCATCATACAGGTCGTGCGGGTCCGGCCCGGCGTCCTCGCCATCGGGCGCCGACATATCCGCGACGATCTCATGGCCCCGGATGCTGATCCGGTGTGCGGTGCCGCCATTGGGGTCGATCCGCTCGACGACGATCATGGCTCAGTTCACCCGGTTCGCCACGCTTTCGGGCAGATCCTTGCCGAACACGCGCTGATAATATTCCGCCACCAGCGACCGTTCCGCCTCGTCGCACTTGTTGAGGAAGCTCAGGCGGAAGGCGAAGCCGACATTCTTGAAGATCAGCGCATTCTGCGCCCAGCTGATGACGGTGCGCGGCGACATGACGGTCGAAATGTCGCCGTTGATGAAGCCCTGCCGCGTCAGTTCGGCGACCTTGATCATATTCTCGACTTCCTTGCGGCCGCCTTCATGATCGTACTCGCCCGACTTGGCCAACACCACCTGCGCTTCGGTCGCGGCGGGCAGATAGTTCAGCGCCACCACCAGATTCCACCGGTCCATCTGGCCCTGGTTGATCTGTTGCGTGCCGTGATACAGGCCGGTCGTGTCGCCAAGGCCCACCGTATTGGCGGTCGCGAACAGGCGGAACCAGGGGTTGGGGCGAATGACCCGGTTCTGGTCGAGCAGCGTCATCTTGCCGTCCGTTTCCAGCACGCGCTGGATCACGAACATCACGTCCGGGCGGCCGGCGTCATATTCGTCGAACACCAGCGCCACCGGCCGCTGCAACGACCATGGCAGCAAGCCTTCCTTGAACTCGGTCACCTGCTGCCCGTCCTTGAGGACAATGGCGTCGCGGCCCACCAGATCGATGCGGCTGATATGCGCGTCCAGGTTGATGCGGATGCACGGCCATTTCAGGCGCGCGGCGACCTGTTCGATATGGCTCGATTTGCCGGTGCCATGATAGCCCTGCACCATGACGCGGCGGTTGAACGCAAAGCCCGCCAGGATCGCCAGCGTGGTGTCCGGGTCGAACACATAAGCGGGGTCGAGGTCCGGCACGCGCTCGTCAGCCTGTGAAAAGGCCGGGATCTTCATGTCGACGTCGATACCGAAAATCTCGCGCGCATCGACTTCGCGGTCAGGCGAATCCATCAGCGTATCGGCGCGGGCATCGGGCTGGACGTTGGAAAT
>JAECRT010000055.1:15438-18185 GCA_016000085.1 Sphingomonadaceae bacterium | reverse complement strand
TGGAAATTATCCGCCAAAAGGCCGGTCTGGTCGATGCTCGCCAGCTTGGTGAAGTCCTTGGCCAGCGCCTGCACATTGGCGGCCGGATAGAGCGAGCGGAAATAGCCCGTCTGCCCGGCATTGACGACATAAGCGCCGCAACCGGGCACTATGACCTGCCCCTTGCCGTTCAGGATCAACCGCTGCGGTGCGCCGCCGATCGTCTGCGCCATCACCGGCACATTCCATTTGAGCGGCGTCTTGCCCTTGGCGTCGCGGCTATATTCGCCCTGGCTGAGCGTTAGCACGGTATTGCCGCCCTTGCACACGGCACTGTCCACGGTCACGAGCGGAATGCCCGGCTGGCTGGTAAAGTCATGGGCGATCGCGACCAGCCCCTTGGCCCCCGCGCCCTCGACGGCCTTCCACAGGTCGTCGGTGACGGTGTTGCCATAGGCATGGGCCTTCATATAGGCGCGGATGCCTTCCCGCCACACATCCTCACCGGCAAAGCCTTCCAGCATGGTGATGACCGCTTCGCCCTTTTGATAGGTGATGGCGTCGAACGCCTGATTCACCTGATCGACGGTGGTGATCTTCTGCACGACGGCATGGGTGGTCGCGAGCGAATCGAGGCTCATCGCCGCTTCGCGCCCGTCGACGCGGGTCAGCAGCATTTCCCATTCGGGCTTCAGCTTGTCGGTGACTTTCGTGGCCATCCAGCTGGCAAAACCCTCGTTCAGCCACAGGTCGTCCCACCATGCCATGGTGACGAGGTCGCCGAACCACTGATGCGCGATTTCATGGGCGTCGGTTTCGTAGATGCGGCGGCGCTGCGCTTCGGTGGTGAAGCGCGGGTCGACCAGCAGCGCGCGTTCGAAAGTGAAGATCGCGCCCCAATTCTCCATCGCGCTGAAAAACTGGCTCTGGCCGGGACCAGCGACATTATCCAGCTTGGGCAGCGGATAGGGGGTGCCGAAATAGTCGTTATACCAAGGCACGATTTCCGCGGCTGCGTCGAGCGCCAGTTGCGCCTTGCCGACATTGCCCTTGCCAGTGATGACGCCGATCTCGGTCGCGCCCGCCATCTTGGTGGCCCGCTCCAGTTCGCCCAAACCGAAGAACAGCAGGTAGGACGACATTTTGGGGCTGGTGCCGAACGTCACCAGCTTCTTGGCGCCGTCGGCCTTCGCCTCGCTCTTGACCGGCATGTTGCTGACCGCCAGTTCGGCGGCGGGCACGATGGCGGAAAGGTCGAACGTCGCCTTGTAGCTCGGCTCGTCCCAGCTCGGCACGAAGCGGCGCGCGTCGGGCGCTTCGAACTGGGTGAACAGCGCCCGCTTAGCCGCGCCCGCATTGTCGGTGTAATCGAGCGCGAACAGGCCGTTCGCCTGCGTGTTGATGATGCCCGCATAGTCGATGGCGAGCTTGTAGCTGCCCGGCTGGACCGGCTTGCCGAAATCGAGGGTGACGGTCTGCGCGGCGGCGTCGACGCTGACCTTGCCGGTGACGGCCTTGCCCTTCGCGGGGGTGAGCGTGACCGAGGCGAAGCTGAGGTCCGCCGCGTTCAGCACCAGCGCGGGCATCGCCGTGCTGACGGTGACGTCGATCGTCACCTTGCCGGTGAATTTCAGGTTCGCCGCATCGGGCGTGACCGTGATCGCATAATGGGCGGGCGCCGCGCCGCGCGGCAACTGGGTGGTGATCCCGGCGGCGGGGCCAGTCGGCGCGGGCGCGCTCTGCGCCAGCGCGGGCGTGGCAAGGGCGATCGGCGCAGCAGCGATCAGCAGCGGCAGGATTTTGGCAAGGGACATAGGGTTCAGACTCCGACACGTCTTGAGGGCGCATGATATGCTGTCACGCGCGCGATAAACGCGGGATCACCCGTTTCGCTGCATCGGTCAAGCGATGGCAGCCTGTCGCTATGTCGTTAGTCGAACACCGTTGCCCGTTCGTCAAACAAGGGCGGCAAGATTTGCCTTCGCTCGCCTGGAACGGGCGTCAGGTTTCAGCCTCTGCCGCGATAGCCCGGCACGTCCTGCGCGGGCAGCCACAGGCCCGCTGGCGGCTCGCCCGATTGCCAGAACACATCGATGGGGATGCCACCGCGCGGATACCAATATCCACCAATGCGCAGCCATATCGGGTTCATCTCGGCAAACAGCCGCTCGCCGATGCCCACGGTGCAATCCTCGTGAAAGGCCGCATGGTTGCGAAACGCCCCCAGGAACAGCTTCAATGACTTGGATTCGACGATCGTTGCGCCGGGCGCATAATCGATCACCAGATGGGCGAAATCGGGCTGGCCCGTCACCGGGCAGAGCGAGGTGAATTCGGGCGCGGTAAAGCGCACCAGATAGGGTTTGCCGGGGCGCGGATTGGGCACATAATCCAGCACGGCCTCTTCCGGGCTGGCGGGCAGGGCGCTGGCCTGGCCCAGATGCAGTGGAGCTGTAGTAAGGTCAGTCATGACGGGCCATCTACGCGATTGCACGGCATATGTCATCGCCCGGCATCGTTCACTGGCCGTTCATCAAATCTTGTGCCTTGGCAAAGCCCATGGGGTCTTATCGTTCGTTCCTGCCTTGCCTGTTCACGCTGGCCGCGCCGCTGCTGCTGGCCGCACCCGTTCATGCCCAACAGGCGGACGACACCGCGCCGCCCCTGTCCCTGCCCCAACCAGCGCCCGCGCCGCCGACCGACGCGCGCCGTCAGGGGCCGGAACTGGACGTATTCCGCGCGCCCGCCACGACGGTCGTTCCGCCGCC
>JAECRT010000055.1:0-15338 GCA_016000085.1 Sphingomonadaceae bacterium | reverse complement strand
GCTCCCGCGCCGACCGAGCCTTCGCTCTGGCCATGGATCATTGGTGGTGCGCTGGCCATGCTGGCGCTGGTTGCTGCCGTCCTGCTACGCCGCCGCAAGGCTGACGACAGCCCCATCGTGCTGGAACCTGACGTTGAAAAAGTCGCGCTCACGCGCGAACCTCTGCCTGAGCGCCAGATCGAACCGCAACCCGAACCTGCGCCCGCCCCCATCCTCGCGCCGCCGCCAGCGATCGAACCGACCGCCCCGGAACCGACGCCGCCCGCCGCCGATCGCCCCTGGCTCGACATGGCGCTGGACATCACGCAGGCGCGCTTCTCGGTCATGGGCGTCACCATCAGCTATGCGCTGCTGCTCCATAATCGCGGCGATCAATCCGCGCAGGACATCATGGTGCGCGGCATACTAGGCAATGCAGGCGCGCAGCAGCAGGCAATGCTCCAGTCCTTTCTGGGCGGCCATAGCGGCATGCCGCTCCATTCCACCGTCACCATCCGGCCGGGCGAAACCCAGCGGCTGGTCGGCGAACTGCGCCTGGCTCCCGACGACCTCGCGCCGGTCACCATGGGCCAGCGCAGCCTGTTGATCCCGCTCGCCGCCTTCGACGCGGCCTATCGCTGGGGGCCGGAAGAAGGCGAACCAGTCGGCGCCGGTCGGACAGCCCGCGCCTTCATCATCGGGCAGGAACAGGAACCGCCCGCCGATCGCCTCGCCCCTTTGCGCCTGGATCAGGGGCCGCGCCACTATCGCCGCCCGGCCGCCCGCGCCGCCGCCGAACTCACGCCCGCCTGATCCCCCTTCCCTCGTCCGCTGCCCCTGCCTGGAACACGCTGCGTGAATCCGACGCAGGACGCGTGCCACAGTTCTTCGTTGTCGCATCGTTTCTGCGGAAAACCGGTTCCCACTTTTCCGAACGATGCTCTAGAAGCACAGGACGGGCGAACGGAAGGACTGCGCATGGACATATTGGTTTCCACCGACTGGCTCGCGGGTGAACTGGGCAAGCCCGACCTGTGCATATTGGACGCCAGCCTGTTCCTGCCCGGCACGCCGCGCGATCCGCGCGCCGAATTCGACGCCGCCCATATTCCCGGCGCGGCCTTCCTCGACCTGCCGACCCTGAACGATCCCGAAGATCCGACCCCCGGCATGTTGCCGCCCGACGCCCTGATGACGCAGCGCGCACAGGCGCTGGGCATCAATGCCGACAGCCGGATCATCGTCTATGACAACAGCCCGACGCACAGCGCCGCGCGCGGATGGTGGATGATGCGCCTCTATGGGCTGGGCGCGTCCGCCGCGATCCTCGATGGCGGCCTGCCCAAATGGATCGCCGAAGGACGCCCCACCATGTCCGGTCCCGGCAATGGCGCGCCCGGCAACGCCGTCGCCCGCCGCGCGGGGAATGCCGTTCGCACCAAGGATGACCTGATCGCCAATGTCGCGACCGGCGCGGAACAGGTGCTCGACGCGCGGGGCGCAGGCCGCTTCACCGGCGCGGAGGCCGAACCGCGCCCCGGCATGGCGTCGGGCCATATCCCCGGATCGTTGAACCTGCCTTCCTCCGCCCTGTTCAACCCCGACAACAGCATGAAAACGGGCGACGCGCTGCGCGATCTGCTGGACAGCGCGGGCGTGACCTTCGACCGGCCGGTCATCACCACCTGCGGCAGCGGCGTCACCGCCGCCATCCTGCTGGCGGGGCTGGAAAGCCTCGGCCACACCGATGTCACGCTTTATGACGGCAGTTGGTCGGAATGGGGCTTCGACCCCGCCACGCCCAAGGCGACCGGCGCAGCATGAGCGCGCCCGATGACCGCAAGCCGCTGACCAAGCTGGCGCAGGCGGGCCGCAAGCCCGAATGGACCGGCATGCCCGGCCAACCCGGCGCGATCGTCAGCGCTCCGGTGTGGCGCGCGTCGACGATCCTCTATGATGATGTTGCCCATCTGCGGAAGGCGGCGGGCAGCAGCACGCATGAACGGCTGTTCTACGGGCGCAAGGGCACGCCGACCGCGTGGAGCCTGGCCGACGCGCTCACCGAAATGGAGTCGGGCGCGGCGGGCACGATGCTCTATCCCTCCGGCGTCGCGGCGATCAGCTGCGCGCTGATGGCGGTGCTGAAACCGGGCGACACACTGCTTATGGTCGACAGCGCCTACGACCCGACCCGCAATTTTTGCGAGCATATGCTCAAGCCTTACGGCATCGAGACGATCTATTATGATCCCTGCGATACTGCCCGGTTGGCTCTCCATCTCGAAGACCCCGCCGTTCGCGCCCTATTCCTCGAAAGCCCCGGAAGCCTGACGTTCGAGGTGCAGGACATCCCTGCCTTGTGCGCGCTCGCCCACGAAAAAGGCGTCGTCACCCTGCTCGACAACACCTGGGCAACCCCGCTCTATTTCCCCGCTTTGTCCCACGGGATCGACATTTCGATCCTGGCCTGCACCAAATATATCGTCGGCCATTCCGACGTCATGATGGGCAGCGTCACCGCCACGGCCGACTGGTTCGGCAAGATCCGGCAAACCGCCTATCTGTTCGGCCAGATGGTCAGCCCCGACGACGCCTGGCTCGCCTCGCGCGGCCTGCGCACATTGGGCGTCCGCCTGAAACAGCATCAGGACAGCGCGCTCGCCATCGCCCATTGGCTCAAGCAGCAACCCGATGTCGCCCGCGTCCTGCATCCCGCTCTGCCCGATTGCCCCGGCCACGACCTGTGGCGCCGCGACTTTTCCGGTTCGACGGGCCTGTTCAGTTTCGTGCTGGACGGTGGCGACGAAGCTGCCCGCGCCGCGCTGATCGACGGCCTTGCCCATTTCGGCATCGGCTATAGCTGGGGCGGGTTCGAAAGCCTCGCTTTGCCGGTCGATCCCGCCCGCTATCGCAGCGCCACGACATGGGCGGCGGAAGGTCCGGCGGTCCGCCTCCATATCGGGCTGGAAGACACCGCTGACCTGATCGCCGATCTCGACGCGGGCCTCGCCCGCTTCCGCGCCGCGCGATGACGCCGAACATCGCCTGGCTGCTGGATCGGGTGCCGGACGATAGCGGCATCCTGCACCCGCTGCTGGCGCTCGCCCTCGCGCTGCTGCTGCATCTGGCGGCGGCGGGTCTGGCGCGCAGTGTCGAACCCCGTTTGCGCGGCCGGATGGCGGCGTTGGGTGACGCGTTCGCCAGCCGCCTGCGCGCGATGCTGCGCTATGCCTTTTCGGCGCTGCTGATCGGCATTGCCGCTGCGTTCTGGCCGCATGAATCCGTCGGTCATCTCGTGCTGGGCATCGGTCTTGGCCTGTCGGTCGCGCTGCTCGCCGGCTATGCGCTGCGTGTGCTGGCAATCCCGCGCTGGGCGGTGCTGCCACTGGCGTTGCTGCTGTTCCTGTCGATCGTGTCGGGCACCGGCGGCGGGCTGGCTCCTGTGGGCGCAATGCTCGATTCGGTCGGCATCAGCCTTGGCAAGCGGCGCGTCACGCTGCTGGGCCTATTGTCGATCGCCGCAACCTGCGTGGCGCTGTTCGCGCTCGTCCGCCTCGCCAACCGGCTGATCGGCCGCTGGATCGGCCAGGCGCAAAGCTTCGACCCGACCCAGAAGCTGCTGGCGCAAAAACTCGCCGCAATCACGGTCATCGTCGCCGCCTTCTTCATTGGCGTCGACCTGCTGGGCATCGACCTGACGGCCTTCGCGGTCTTCTCCGGCGCATTGGGCCTGGCCGTAGGTTTCGGCCTGCAAAAGACGTTCGGCAATCTGATCGCGGGCATCATCCTGCTGATGGACCGGTCAATCAAGCCGGGCGACGTGATCGTGGTGGGCGACAGTTTCGGCTGGGTGAACAAGATCGGCGTCCGCGCCGTCAGCGTCATCACCCGCGATGGCAAGGAACATCTGATTCCCAACGAGAATCTGATGACGCAGGAGGTGGAAAACTGGTCCTATTCCGACCGCAACGTCCGCGTCCGCATTCCCGTCGGCATCGCCTTCGACAGCGACCTCAAACTCGCCCAGCAATTGATGCTCCAGGCCGCGTCGGACAGTCCCCGCGTGCTGCGCAATCCCAAACCCAATGTCTGGCTAACCGGCTTTGGCGAAAGCCGGGTCGAACATGATATCCTCGTCTGGATCAGCGATCCCGAAGGCGGCGTGGGCAATGTGAAGTCGGATGTGCTGGGCCGGGTATGGCACCTGTTCCGCGACAATGGCATCACCATCCCCTATCCGCAGCGCGTGATCCACACACCGCGGCCTGCCGACGCTCCGTAATTTTCCGGGGTCGCTTCACGGACCATAGACGCCTATATCGGGGCGATGAATGTCGTGCTTCCCCTGCTGGTCTTTTGCGTCACGCTCGCGGCGATGGAGGGCTTTGCCTATGTCATGCACCGCTGGATCATGCACGGTCCCGGCTGGTTCCTGCACGCCAGCCATCATCGCCCGCGCACGGGGATGTGGGAAGCGAACGACCTGTATTTCGTGATTTTCGCCCTGCCCTCCATCCTGCTGCTATTGGGCGGGGTGCAATGGGGTTGGGGCAACGCAGCAACCGCATGCGGCGCCGGAATTGCCGCCTATGGCGCCATTTACCTGAGCTTTCACGACATCATCGTCCACCGGCGCGTGAGCCACCGCTATGTGCCGCGTTCGACCTATATGAAGCGTATCGTGCAGGCGCACCGGCTGCATCATGCGGTCGAAACGAAGGAAGGCACGGTCAGCTTCGGCTTCCTCGTCGCGCCGCGCCCGGAACAGCTCAAGCGCGAACTCGCCCGCCGCAACCGGGCGGGCGTGCGCGCACCCGTCATCCCGGCAGAGTAAGTCCCGCCACCTTGAACTCGAACGGCGCGGTCTGATCCTTCGGCCCCACGGCCAGATCGACCTTTATACTCTTCGCTTTGGCAATCGCCTCATAGGCGTTTTGCGAGGGCATGATTTCGATCCCGTCCTTCGCGTCGGTCATCCGCCCTTTCCAGCGGTGCGTCTTGCCATCGTCGCCCACGGCCGTCACCGCGCAGTCGGACAGGTCGCACTGGAACGGCGCGCCGACGAGCTTTACCGTCACCGTCTTTTCGCCATTGCTCATCGGCTGCACCAGCAGGACGCCGAACGTGTCGGGCGCGGTCATGGTCGCCACCGTGTTCGCGCTGCCGATATAGGCGACCTTGGCGCCGCTGCCTTCGCCTTCATATTTCCAGGTTTGGCCGATCTGCTCGCGCTGGCTAGGCGCCTTGGGTTCTTGCGAACAGGCGGCCAGCGCAGCGACTGCGGTCATCATCATCAGGACGCGCATGGCGTCTCTCCTTCCATCCAGTTACGGAAGGACAATGATCGAACCGACCGCCTGGTTGCGTTTCGTCAGCCGATATAACGCCCAGCCGTTTGCCGGATGAGGGCGATCATGTTGGGAATGCCCTGCGTCCGGTTGGAACTGAGCTGATTCTTGAGGTCGAACGGGGTCAACGCGTCGGCGATGTCGGTCGCCGCAATCTCGGCCGGCGCCCTGTCCTGCACCGTCATCAGCACCAGCGCGATGATCCCCTTGGTGATCGCCGCATTGCTGTCGGCCAGAAAGTGCAGCCGCCCATCATCCAATACGGTGGGATAGACCCACACCGCCGCCGAACAGCCCCGCACCAGCGTCGCATCGGTCTTGAGCGCGTCGGGCATGTCCTCCAACGCGCGGCCCAGGTCGATGAGCATCCGATAGCGGTCGTCCGCATCGAGAAATTCATATTCGTCCTGAAGGTCGGCGAGAGTGGGTTTGGGCGCTGGCTGAACGGTCATGGCGGCCATATAGGCGCAAAAGCGGGTCATGAAACCCGCTTTTGCGCTTAAAGGTCGACGCCCGCCGCGATTGCTTCCAGCTTGCGGATGCGTTCCTTGAGGTCGGCAACCTCGATCCGGGCGGCGGCCGATGGCGGCGCGCTGTCCTCGGCCCGGCGACCCAGTTCGGCGCGCTTGAGGTCCAGCCAGCCATTCCAGCCGCGCAGGCTGGCGACTGAGACGATAGCCAGGCCGACAAGGCCCGCCGTCGCGATGATGAGGTAAAGATAGGGGTCTTGCATCACAGCCTCCCTGTCACGGCACCGCTGTTTCAGTCGCGGTCCCGAAGCTTTTCGAATTCGCGCTCCAACGCGCTGTTGCCATCGGTCGCCAGCCGTTCCAGCACCGCGACCCGATCCTTGAGCGCCTTCAACTCGGCGCGCAGCCGTTCCGCTTCCGGGTCTGGCCCGCGATGGATGAATTCCTCGCCCTTGTCGCGGCGCACGACGCCATATTTGGCGCGGATGATGCTGGCGATGGCGGTGATCGCGACGATCGCGACAACCATTTCGAACGGTCCCATAAATCTCACTCCCTATTGTTGTGGTGCGGCGCGCTCAGTTGGCGGGGCCGCGCAGCAGGTCGATTTCGCGGGTCAACTGGTGGCTCTCGTCGGTAACGATCCGTTCCACCACCGCCAGCCGGTCCTTCATTGATCCGATCTCGGCGCGAAGCTGGGCATTTTCCTGGCTGAGCAACTTGACGCGCTCGACCATTTCCTCGTTCTTCTGCGGATAGACCGACTTGCCCCAGCTGTTTTCCAGCGGATAGCCATGTTTGATCCGCAGCCATGTGGTCAGAACCCAGCCGACGACGCCCAATGCGCCGACGATGACCGCCACGGGGGCAATAGCTTCAATGGGAAACATCTTCTCTACTCCCCTTGCGGCGCGTTCAGCGCAGCGCCTCGATCTCACGCGCGGTCCGGGCGGCGGGATCGGTGGCGATCCTCTCCAGCACGGCGATGCGCTCCTCCAGGCGGCTGATGCGGCCGGTCAACCTTTCGTTTTCACTCGACAACAGGTCGATTTTTCGACCGGCGTCGGGGTCCGTTCGATGAACGGTGCCGCTCCACTCATTCTCGACCGGATAGCCGTGGCGGGCGCGGACCCAGGTGGTGA
This sequence comes from Sphingomonadaceae bacterium, assembly GCA_016000085.1. Taxonomy (GTDB): domain Bacteria; phylum Pseudomonadota; class Alphaproteobacteria; order Sphingomonadales; family Sphingomonadaceae; genus Sphingobium. The sequence goes on along the minus strand of JAECRT010000055.1, from coordinate 8,399 downwards.
ACATCCAGCCCAGCGTCGACATCGCGATGATGGCCAGGACGAAGAAGGGACCACCGAAACTCATAATCGTCTCTCCCTATTTGCTTGCCCCTCGGCGCCCTTAGCGCAGCCGGTCGATCTCGTCGGCCAAGCGGGTGTTGCGACTGGTATAATAGATTTCGATGTCGGCCAGGCGGCGATCGATGTCGCGGAACTTGGACCGGACGTCGCGGGTGGAGCGCCCCGGATTGGTGCGCACGCCCTGCCAGAATTTCTCGTCATCGCGATCGGCATACAGGCCCTGCGGCTTGTTATCGGCGAAATAGACGGCGGCGAAATAGGCCACCAGCGTCCAGGGAAAAGCGCCCATCAGCGTGATGAGCACCGCCCCGACGCGGACCCAGACCAAATCGATCCCGGTATAATCCGCGATGCCGGAGCACACGCCCAGCCATTTGCCATTGGCCTTGTCGAGGTAGAATTTGGTGCGGCGGGCGCTCATGTCAGTTCCTCCGGTCGAAGGTGAAATCGTCCGGCTCCTGCGGACGTTGAGGGCGGAAATCGGGGTTGTCGGCGGCGACGATCCGTTCGACCGTCATCAGCCTTTCTTCCAGCCGACGGGCGAGCAGGTGGAGGTCATCCAGCAGCCGCTCATCCTCGTCGGTGATCTTGGGCGCCTGCTTCCACTTGGTGACATAGTGGAAGATCAGCCAGGGCATGCCGATGAACAGCATGCCGACGACGGCGATGGGGACAAGCACGTCTTCCATCTCAGGCGTCCCGGTTCATGCTGGCCTTGAGGGCGGCGAGATCGGCATCGACCTTGTCGGCCGACTTCAATTCCGCGATTTCCTCTTCCAGCGTCTTGGGCTGCTGGCCCATGCCCATGGCGTCGGCGCGGCCTTCGGCCATGTCCACGCGGCGTTCCAGCATGTCGAAGCGGGCAAAGGCCTCGTTGACCTTCTCGCCAGCATAGGCTTCGCGCACGCGCAGGCGATTTTCGGCGCTCTGCATCCGCGTGACCAGGCTGTTCTGCCGGGCACGGGCCTCGCGCAGCTTGGCCTGCAACTTGGCGATATCCTCTTCGGCGGCGGCCAGAGCTTCGTCCAGCGTCACGATTTCGTGGCTCAGATGCCCGGCCATGTCGGTCGCCTTCTGGCGCTCGACCAGCGCGGCCTTGGCCAGATCCTCACGGTCCTTGGACAAGGCGAGCTGCGCCTTTTCCGTCCAGCTGTCCTGCAAGGTTGCCAACTTGGCGATGTGGCGACGCATTTCCTTCTGATCGGCGATCGTGCGAGCGGCGGACGCGCGCACCTCGACCAGCGTCTCCTCCATTTCGAGGATGATCATGCGGATCATCTTCGCCGGATCTTCCGCCTTGTCGAGCAGATCGGTCACGTTGGCGGCGATGATGTCGCGGGTGCGGGAGAAAATACCCATCTGAACTTCACTCCTGGTCTTCGTTAGGGTGCCGGGGCGGGCAAGGGGGGCAACCCGCCCCGGCCGGGGGTTCGACCGTTACGCCAGATAGCGCAGGGTCGCGGGGGTATGGTCACTGGCGAGAACCGGGGTTTCGCTGGCGCGGGCCGGACCGACCGCCGAAAGGATCATGGTCGATCCAAACAGAATGGCGGCGATGGCGACCGACATCAACTGGCCGATTTCGCGTACGTTGTTGGTGGTCTTTTCCATTTTTCTAACTCCCTGAACCTTGGCCTTCAATGCGTTCCGCGTTTGTGTGCGGATTGCCCATAGCTTTGCAGAGCGCGTGCCAATTTTAGAAAACCACGCATTTCAGCCATTTTTCGAAGATTTGCGCGACCCGTGCCAGATTAATGCTTGCTGAAAGGTGGGAAATTTCACCATAAGTTGGGGCATGGAGAAAAATACGCAGTTTGTCGGCCAGTCGCTGGTCTTTCTCGACGCGGTCGAACAGGCTGGGCGCGCCGCCGAACTCAATCGCCCGGTGCTGGTGATCGGCGAACGCGGCACCGGCAAGGAACTGATTGCGGAGCGCCTCCACCACCTTTCGCCACGCTGGGGCGAACCGCTGATCGTCATGAACTGCGCCGCTTTGCCCGAAACGCTGATCGAGGCGGAATTGTTCGGCCATGAACAGGGCGCCTTCACCGGGGCCAATCGCGCCCGGCCGGGCCGGTTCGAGGAAGCGGACGGCGGCACGCTGTTTCTGGACGAGTTGGGTACGCTGTCGATGGCCGCGCAGGAACGGCTGCTGCGCGTCGTCGAATATGGCGAAGTCACGCGGATCGGCGCGTCACGGCCCGTCCGGGTCGATGTGCGTATCGTCGCCGCGACGAACGACGACCTGCCTGCCGCGGCTGAGGCCGGGCGTTTCCGCCCCGACCTGCTCGACCGGCTGAGTTTCGAGGTTATCACCCTGCCGCCGCTGCGCGCGCGTGAAGGCGATGTCACGGTGCTGGCGGACCATTTCGGACGGCGCATGGCGGCGGAGCTGGACTGGCCGCAATGGCCCGGCTTTGCCGCCGCGACGATGGCCGAACTGGAAGGCTATGCCTGGCCCGGTAATATCCGCGAACTGCGCAATGTGGTGGAGCGTGCGGTCTATCGCTGGGACGAACGCAACCGGCCGATCAGCCGCATCACTTTCGATCCCTTCGCCTCGCCATGGAAGCCTAGGCCATTGATGCCAACGGCCGCGCCCTGCGGCGATGCGCCGGTTGCGTCATCCCCCGCCGCTTCAGCCGCCGCCGTGGACGACATCGCGGATCTCAGGAGCGCCGTGGACGCCCATGAAGCCGCGATCATCCGCGCCGCGCTCGACCGCTATCGCTACAACCAGCGCGCAACGGCCAAGGGACTGGGCCTGACCTATGACCAGTTGCGCCATTGCATGAAGAAGCACGGGTTGAGCGCGGGGTAGCAGTTCCCGCGCTCAACCATCCGTTTTTAGCGCGTCGGCACCGGCTCCGCGCCTGAATAGTCATAGAAGCCCTTGCCGGTCTTGCGGCCATACCAGCCTGCTTCGACATATTTGACCAGCAGCGGCGCGGGGCGATATTTGGGGTCGCCGGTGGTGCTGAGGAAGATGTTCAAAATCTCCAGCGCCGTATCCAATCCCACGAAATCCAGCAGCGTCAACGGTCCCATCGGATGGTTGAGCCCCAGCTTGCAGCCCTGGTCGATGTCCGTGACGCTGCCCACGCCTTCACCCAGCACGAACACCGCTTCGTTCAGCATCGGCAGCAGGATGCGGTTCACCACGAAGCCCGGCGCATCGAACGCCTGCACCACCGTCTTGCCGATCCGCGCCGCAAAGCCTTCCACCGCCGCCACCGTTTCGGGCGTGGTGGCAAGGCCGCGAATGACCTCAACCAGCACCATGACCGGGACGGGATTGAAGAAATGCACCCCCACGAAGCGCCCGGCGTCCGGCGCGGCCTGCGCCAGTCGGGTGATCGGAATGGAGGATGTGTTGGTCGCAAGGATCGCGTCGGGAGCCAACAGCTTGCCGACATTGGCGAAGATCGCGCGCTTGATCTCCTCGCGCTCGGTCGCTGCCTCGATCACCAGTTGCGCTTCCGCAAGCGGTTCGATCGCGCCGACGGGCTGGATGCGGGCGAGCGTCGCGTCGGCCTCGGCCTGCGTGATCTTCTCCTTTTCCACGCCCCGCGCCAGCAGCTTGGCGATACCGGCCAGCCCCTTTTCCGCGCGCGCCAGATCGATGTCAGACAGGATGACGTCATAGCCCGCCTGCGCTGCAACCTGCGCAATGCCTGCGCCCATCTGTCCTGCGCCGATCACGCCCACCGTGCGAATATCGCTCATCCCGCTCACCCTCTTTCCTGACTCGTTCGCCTCTCCCTAGCGTCGGCTTTCGCGCGCCGCCAGAGTGCAGGCGCATCCGGCAACCGGCGCGCCAAAATGACGGGCTGGGCGGACGGATGGCTTCGTCGCCGTCATTTCCGCCTTTGCTTGAAGGCTGCACCATGGTTAAAAGCCGCCCCATGCCTTTTGCGCCGCCCGTTTCAGATCCGATGCCCATGCCGGCGACCGGACGGTTTCTCGCCGCCGTGCATCATTTTCCGCTGCGCATCTATTTCGAGGACACCGACCTGTCGGGCCTCGTCTATCACGCCAATTATCTGCGCTATATGGAGCGCGCCCGGTCCGACATGCTGCGGATCGCCGGGATCGACCAGCGCGCCCGTCATGCTGACGGCACCGGCGTCTATGCCGTGACCGACCTCCAAATCCGCTATCGTCGTCCCGCCCGCCTCGACGACGACCTGATCGTGGTCAGCCGGGTCAAGGATGTGGGCGCGGCGACCTGTGCCATTCATCAATCAGTCATGCGCCAGGCCGAACAGTTGACCGACGCCGTCGTTTCCGTCGCCTGGCTCACACCGCAGGGCCGCCCGCAGCGGCAGCCCAAAGCCTGGACCGATATTTTCACCCGCCTGTTGAGAGGGGAAGACCTTCACCCATGAACCTGCACCTGCCTGCCGTCGGCGCGGTGGCCGACGCCGCAACCATTTCTCCCCTGGCCCTGTTCTTGCAGGCCGACATCGTCGTGAAAGGCGTGATGCTGGGCCTGTTGCTGGCCAGCATCTGGACCTGGGCGATCATCATCGGCTTTTCCCTGACCCTGCGCAAAGCCAGCAAGGAAAGCCGCAAGTTCGAAGATGATTTCTGGAAAGCGGAGGATATCGACCGCTTCTATGAATCGCGCGGCAAGACGGATTTCCCGGCGGCCAAGGTGATGGCGGCCGGCGTTACCGAATGGCGGCGATCGACCGCGCAGAAGGTGATCGATCGCGACGGCACCCGCGATCGCCTGTCCACCAGCATGTCGAGCAGCATCGCGTCGGAAATCGACCGGCTCTCGGATCGGCTCAACATCCTCGCCACGGTCGGATCGGTCGCGCCCTTCGTCGGCCTGTTCGGCACGGTATGGGGCATCATGCGCGCCTTCACCGCGATTGCGGCGGAACAGAATAGCAGCCTCGCGGTCGTCGCGCCCGGCATTGCCGAAGCCCTGTTCGCGACGGCCATCGGCCTGTTTGCGGCGATCCCGGCGGTCATCGCCTACAACCGGTTCAGCCATGGCATCAACCGGCTGGAATCGCGCCTGACCCGCTTTGCCGACGGCTTCTATTCGACGCTGAGCCGCGAGCTAGAAGGGCAACGCTGATGGCCATGTCTGGCCCTCCCTCCGGCCGTCGCGGGCGCGGGCGCGCACCGATGGCCGACATCAACGTCACGCCGCTGGTCGACGTCATGCTGGTGCTGCTCATCATCTTCATGGTCACAGCGCCGCTGCTGGTTACGGGCGTGCCTGTGAACCTGCCCGAAACCCGCGCCAAGGGGCTGGATCAGGACGCCAAGCCGACTGTGGTATCGATCGACCGCGACGGCGCGACCTATCTGGATGAACAGCCGGTGGGCGACGCCGACCTGCCCGATCGCTTTGCCGAGATCATCGCGGCCAATGCGGGCAAGGCGGAGCCGCCACAAATCTTCCTGCGCGCCGACAAGGCGCTGGATTATGGCCGTGTCATGCGCGTGATGGCAGAACTCAATCGCGCCGGTCTCAACCGCGTCTCGCTGGTGTCGTCACCCGACGATAGCGGCGCGGACAGCGACGGTTCAGAATAGAAGCCATAGGTCGTCACGATGGAGCGCGCGGAAAAAATCGGCCTTGGCGTCGCAACGGCAGGACATGTCCTGCTGTTCGGCCTGCTGTCGGCCGGATTCCTGTCCACCCCCAACCCGTTGAAGCTCAAGACGCCGCCGATGGAAGTATCGATGGTGGACGAAGTGGCGCTCAAATCCACCGCGCCACTTGTCTCGACCGAGCCGCCTCCGCCCAGCGTCGCCCCGGAAAAAGGCCCGACACAGGACGCCGCCCCCGCGCCGGAACCCGCGCCCCAGCCCGAACCTGTGCCAGCGCCGCCCAAGCCCCAGCCTAAACCGACCCCGCCCAAACCGGCCCCGCCCAAGGACGTCGCCAAGCCCGCGCCACCCAAGCCTGCACCGGCGAAGAAGGAAATGGCCAAGGTCGCGCCCAAACCGAAGCCCGCACCGGCCAAGCCTGCCCCCGCCAAGGCGACGCCCAAGCCCGCGCCGGCCAAGCCGAAGGCCGCCGCCGCGCCTTCGCAACCGACCAAGGCCGTCGCCAAGCCCAAGGCCGATGCCCCCGCCCGCGCATCGGGTCAGGGCAAGGCGGACAAGCCCAAAGGCTCGCTGCTGGGCAATGACTTCCTCAAGGGCATCGACACGTCGGCCGACGCCCCGCGCAAGCCCGCGCCTCCCCCCGCTTCATCCATGGGACCGGCGCAGAAGTCGGCGCTGGACTCCGAACTGCGCCGCCAGTTGAAGCCGCACTGGCGCCCGCCTTCGGGCGCGGACGCGGACCAGCTCGTCACCCTGCTGGAAGTGCGGCTCGACCGTAGCGGCGCGGTGATCGGTACGCCCGAAGTGATCGACCAGCTGGGCGTCACCGCCAGCAACCGCCCGCAGGCGAAGCTGCATGCGGAGCGCGCGATTCAGGCGGTGAAACTGGCGTCGCCCTTCAGGAATTTACCCGATGAATTTTATGAACAATGGAAATGGCTCCGGCCACTCCGCTTTGACGCGAGGCTGAACCGATGAAAACCACCCTGCTCCGTCACCTGGCCGTGGCGACACTCGCCCTTGCCGCCGCACTCGCCGCGCCCGCCATGGCGCAATTGTCGGTCGACGTGACCGGCGAGATCGACAGCAACCTGAAAATCGCCGTGCCGCCCCTCCCCGCGCAGCAGGATGTCGCGACCCCGGCGGGCACGGCGTCCGAACTGGGCCGCAAGATCGCCGAGGTGATTGCGTCGGACCTTAAAGGCTCCGGCCTGTTCGCGCCCTCCGGTCCCGCGGGGCTGCCCGCCATCCCCTTTGCCGAAGTGACCGCGCCCCAGTTCGACAAGTGGAACGCCTATCAGGCGCTGGCCCAGGGTTTCGTGCGCACGACCGGCGGCGAAGCCGACATTACCGTGGGCTGCTACCTCTATGACGTAGCGCTCAAGCAGGAGCTGACGCGACAGGGCTATGTCGTCGCGCCGCGCGACTGGCGCCGGGCCGCGCATAAATGCGCCGACGCCATCTATGCGCGCCTGTCGGGCGAAAGCCCCTTCTTCGACAGCCGCATCGCTTATATCGCCGAAAGCGGCCCCAAGGGGGATCGCGTCAAGCGGCTCGCCATCATGGATTCGGATGGCGCAAACCATCGTTTCATCACCAATGGCCAGTCGATCGCGCTGACCCCGCGTTTCTCGCCCGATTACAAGTCGATCGTCTATGTCAGCTACCTCAACAGCCGCGTGCGCATCTATGTCTATGACATCGGCACCGGGCGCCAGCGGCTCGTGACCGAAAGCAACAACACCACCTTTGCGCCGCGCTGGTCGCCCGATGGCCGCAACATCCTGTTTGCGATGGCGGTGTCGGGCAATACCGACATCTATCGCGTAGCGGCCAGCGGCGGCACACCCGTCCGCCTGACCAATTCGCCCGGCATCGACGTGGGCGGCAGCTATTCGCCCGACGGCAGCCAGATCGTGTTCGAAAGCGATCGGTCCGGCGGCCAGCAAATCTATGTCATGAACGCCGACGGTTCCAACCAGCGGCGCATCAGCCATGGCGGCGGACGCTACGCCACGCCCGAATGGTCGCCACGCGGCGACCTCATCGCCTTCACCAAATTGTCGGGCGACTTCAAGGTCGCGGTCATGACGCCCACCGGCGACAATGAGCGTATCCTGACCAATGGCTGGCAGGATGAACAGCCCAGTTGGTCGCCCAACGGCCGCGTGCTGCAATTCTTCCGCACCTCGCCCGGCAAGCAGGGCAGCAGCCAGGTCTGGCAGGTCGACCTGACCGGGGTGAACGAACGCCGCATCCCAACGCCCCTCAGCGGTTCCGACCCCGCCTGGGGACCATTATTGCCGTAAAATCGGCGCGCTGCGACGGAACACAATCGTCTTGACAGCGTAACGAACTTCACGGACGTTGCCGCCAGCCAGACGGGCGGCGCAAAATATAGTCAAAGGAGACCCTCCCGATGAAATTGTCCCGCCCCCTGCTGATGGCCACTGCGGTCATCGCGCTTGCCGCCTGTTCCAAAAAGCCTCCGGCTGAACTTCCCCCTGCCCCCGGCGGCAGCGGCGGCGTCACCTCGCCGACCGGACCTGCGGTTCCCAATGGCCCGGTCAAGGGCAGCCAGGAAGACTTCGTGGCGTCGGTCTCGTCCGATCGCATCCTCTTTGGTCTCGACCAATATGATGTCGACGCGGAAGATCAGGTCACGCTCCAGAGCCAGGCTGCATGGCTGCAACAAAACCCGTCCGTCCGCGTCACGCTGGAAGGCCATGCCGACGAACGCGGCACCCGCGACTATAATATCGCGC
>JAECRT010000054.1:7275-18677 GCA_016000085.1 Sphingomonadaceae bacterium | reverse complement strand
GACGATCGGGATCGTGCCGGTCTGCGCGATTTCGCGCACCATCTCGCGCACATGGTCGACGCTGCGCTCGGTACTGTTCTGATCGATGGCGATGTCGCCATAATCAACGATTTTCAGTGCGGCATTGGGGTTTATCATGGAATACATGTCGTTGCCGCCCGCGCCGCCGGTCATCCGCATCGCGCGCGGCCCGTCGATGGCGTTGCGCCAGCCTGATCCCATGTCGAGCGGCGCGCCCACGATCGCGACGTCGACTTTCCCCGCCTTCAAATCCTCCGGCGTCATCGCCAGCGGTGCCCCGGCAAAGGTCGCAAATCCCCCGCCATAGCCGCCGACATAGCGGGTCAGCTCCCACGGCCCCGCCTCGCGCTTCGGGTTCATCGCGGCGGGCCGCTTTTCCTTCCAGGCGTTGAACCAGGGCGACTTGGTATCGAGCGGGATCGACGCCAGATCGCGCCCCGCCTTGAACTCGACCTGCGCGTGCAGGGCGGTGAGTGCGTCGATATAAGCGCCGATCTCCTCCGCCGACCCCGTGCGGATACGCTCGAACAGCGCGTCCTTTTCGACGTAGCGGCCGGTGACACCGCTTTTGAGAAAATCGACCTTCGCCTTGTCCAGCCCCTCCAGCTTCCCTTCAACATCCTTGGGCAATAACAGTGGCTTGGGTCGGCCCATGTCGTCCTCAAGCGGGATTTGCGTAGCGGGCGTTCCCGCGTTGGTCATTTTAGAGGGCAAATCGCCCGCAACCACGGCCCCGATGGCCGCGACCCCGGCCATGCTCCATCCCGTGACGGCGCTCAAAGACGGCATGTCATTCTCCGGCCCGGACGGCCGCGAACGGGCGGAACGGGCAAAGGCAGCAGGAAAAGGACGGGCAAACCCGTCGCTTGAACCCAAGGGGTAAGCGTACCGCATGTCGCCCCCCATGGGGCATTTGACGTAGGTTCGCCCATGACCGGAACAACGAACCAGCGCCCCGCACCCCCTACGTCAAATGCCCCATGTTTGGCCGCCTGCGCAGCCCATAGCCTTCTCATCATGCCAGAAAAGCACGAGGCAGCAGCCTATGCCGCCCACGCTGCCGTCATCGCCGCATCAAGCGCGGGACGGCCGATCCAGGGAGGGGTCAAACGCAGGGAAGAGATAGAAAAAAGGGGAATATCATGTCGTATCGCGCAAAACTCAAAATGGGACTGTTGTCCGCCACAATCATTTCCGGCGCGGCGCTCGCCACCCCCGTGATGGCCCAAACCGCCGCCGCTGCGGCCGCAGCCGATGAAGGCGACGTCATCGTCGTGACCGGCACCCGCCGCTCCACCACGCTGATGGAAACGCCGATCAATATCTCGGCCATCGGCGCGGCGGAACTGGCCTCCGAACGGCTGGACGACGTGCGCGACCTGGGCGCGTTCACGCCTGGCATCACCGTCACCGACACGGGCCCTCGTGGGGCCGCAACCATCGTCATGCGCGGCCTGTCCGCCGACGACAGCGGCGCATCCGGCGCCAACTACGACAATGCCATCGGCACCTATCTGGGTGAAATTCCGCTCTATCTCGACTTCAAGTTCATCGACATCGAGCGGGTCGAAACGCTGCTGGGCCCGCAGGGCACTCTCTATGGCCTGGGCACGTTGGCGGGCGCGATGCGCTACATTCCCAACCGTCCCGATCCTACGAAGTTCAGTGTCGAAGCGCATGGCCGCGTCTATGATGTCGCCCACTCCAGCGGCGTGGGCTATGTGGGCGACGCCACGGTCAACATCCCGATCATCAAGGACGTCCTGGCGTTCCGTTCGGCCACCGGCTATTATTATGACCCCGGCTTCATCGACTATCCCTTCCTCGTGAAGCAGCCGGGCGTATCGATCGCGCAGCCCGGCGACGTGTCCAATCCGACCGGCACAGACGCCGACAAGGACGCCAATTTCGCAGGCAAGAAGGATCTCAACTGGGAGAAAACCTTCACGACCCGCAACCAGCTCGGCATTTCCGTCCCCGACTTCAACGCCTATCTGACCTACGCCTATCAGCGCACCCGGTCGAACGGCCGTCAGGCGACGGGCGGGGGCGTTATCGGCGAGGGCAAGTATGAAGCCCCATGGCGCTTCGAGGAGCCTTCGGACCGCAAGTCGCACCTTATCAGCCTGGAAATGGAGGCACAGATTGGCGGCGTGTTCCAGGCGGTCTGGGCCTCGGCCTTCACCAAGACCAAGAACCACACCGTCACCGACGTGACCGACCTGCTGCTCGACCTCGACTACGACTATGAACTGTTCCCGGCCTTTGCCGGCTACACAACGGGCGATAACAGCCGCAAGCAGTTCAACCAGGAAATCCGGCTCGTTTCCACCCATGGCGGTCCGTTCAGCTGGTCCGTTGGCGGCTTCTACAACGTGATGAAGTTTAAATCGAACAGCGTCGAACGCCTGCCCGGATTCGCCGAGTTCGCCGCATCGCCCACGGGCAGCGCCATCTATGGCGGCTTCTATGACGGCCTGATCCGCCCGGATGGCGCGGAATATGTGTCCTTCACCAAGTCCAAGACCGAGGAACAGGCTGTGTTCGGCGAACTGACGTTCAAGCCGATCTCACAATGGCAGATCACCGCCGGTGGGCGTTACTTCAAATATGACACCTCGATCACCGGTGGGTCGGACACGCCCATGACCCGTTCGGGTCGCCGCCGCATGCCCTACCCCAGCCTGACCATCGACCCCTCTCGCGTCCGCAGCGGTGACGCCGCCGACGATGGTTTCGTATGGAAACTCAACACCTCGTTCAACTTCACGCCAGACCTTATGGCTTATGCGACCTATTCGAAGGGCTATCGCATCGGCGGTGTGAACCGCGTGGTGCCCTGCATCCAGCCGCTACCCGCCGGTCAGAATCTGTGCGCCCTGCCCAACGAGCTGACCTTCGGCCCGGACAAGGTGAAGAATATCGAACTGGGCGTGCGCGCCCAATTGTTCGACCGTCGCCTCAACACCAGCATCTCGCTATTCCAGGTCAACTGGGATGGCATCCAGCTCGCCAGCCAGACGGTCAACGGCGCTATCGGCATCACCGCCAATGGCGGCAAGGCCAAATCGAAGGGCGTCGACTTCTCGTTCAACGCCCGCGTCACCGACCAGTTCACGATCCGTGGCAATTACAGCTATCTGGACGCGAAGCTGACCGAAGGCGTGCCTGACCTGCTGTCCACCGCAAATGGCTTTGCCAGCCTCGAATCCGGCGATCGCCTGCCCGGCTCGGCCAAGAACTCCGGCGCGCTTTCGGCCATGTATACCATTCCGATGGGCGACAACGCGCTCGCGTTGAACTGGACTGCGGCCTACACCGGCGGCATTCTGACCCGTCCGGGCGCACGCGGCGGCGGCGAGCGGCTGCCGTCCTACGTGCTGAATCGCGCGTCGGCGACCTACCGCACCGACGTGTGGGAACTCAGCCTGTTCGCCAACAATATCTTCGACAAATATGCGCTCACCGGCGTGTCCAACGACCTGACCCGCTATGGCCAGGTCAACGACGGCATCATCTATCGCGGCTACGCCCGCTCGGTCGCACAGCCTCGCACGATCGGCGTCGAGGGCCGCATTAAGTTCTGATTTTCCATCAGGAGGAAAAGGAGGGGCGCTCTTTCACCCGAAAGAGCGCCCCTTTTTCGTGCGATTATCCCCGCCCGCGCCAGCGTCCCGGCAGCGCCCGGTCCTTCAGCACCACCCGCGCCGCATTATGGCCAGGCGCGCCGGTCACGCCGCCGCCCGGATGCGTTCCCGCCCCGCACATATACAGCCCCTTCACCGGCCCGCCATAGCCGCCATGGCCCAGCACCGGCCGCGCCGACCACATCTGATCCAGCGTCAGATTGCCGTGCATGATGTCGCCACCAACCAGCCCGAACTTGCGCTCCAGATCCAGCGGCGAATGAATCTGCCGCGCAATCACCGACTGGGCGAACCCTGGCGCATGCGCGTCTACCGTGGCGATGATATGGTCCGCCGCCGCCTCGCGCTCGTCGTCCCAATTCCGCCCGTCTGGCAATTCGGGCGCAAATTGCTGGCAGAACAGGCTGGCCACATGCTGCCCTGCGGGCGCCAGACTGTCGTCGATAGTGGACGGGATCAGCATTTCGACGATCGGTTGTTTCGACCAGCCGTCACGCTTCGCATCCATGAAAGCGCGGTCCATATAATCCAGGGTCGGCGCGATGATGATACCCGACTGGTGATGCTCACCTACACCCGGCAGACAGGTGAAGTCGGGCAGCGCCGACAGCGCCACATTCATGCGGAAAGTCCCCGACCCGGCCTTGAATGCCCGAATGCGCTTCACGAAATCGGCGGGCAGGTCGGCCGGGTCCATCATCCGCTCATACAGCAGCTTTGGACCCACATTGGCGATCACGCTCGCGCCCATCACCTCCTCGCCGCTTTCCAGCCGCACGCCGACCGCGCGCCTGCCATCGACCAGCACGCTTTGGACCGGCGCTTCCAGGCTGATCTCTACGCCCATGGCGGTGACGACCCGCGCCATCATCTGCGTGATCGCGCCCATGCCGCCAACGCAATGGCCCCAAGCGCCCTTCTTGCCGTTCACCTCGCCGAACACATGGTGCAACAGCACATAAGCGCTGCCCGGCGTGTCGGGCGAGGCATAGTTGCCGACCACCGCGTCAAAGCCGAACGCCGCCTTCACCGCCTCGCTTTCGAACCATGAATCGAGGAAGGAACGTGCCGATTTGGTAAACAGGTCCAGCACGTCACGCTGCTGTTCGATCCCCAAACCCGCAACCCGCCGTCCCTGCTTCAACGCCGCGACGATCATGCCCATGCCATCGCCGACATTGGGCGGGCTTTGCAGCACCAGCGCGCGCAGCACATCGGCCACAACCTCCAGCGCGTCATAATAGGCCGGCAACGCAGCGGCATCCTTTGCGCTGAACCGCGCAAACTCCGCCTGCGTCCGTTCCAGACCGCCACCCAGTTTCAGGTAACCGCCATCGGGCTGGGGCAGGAAATTGCTGACCGGCCGCTCGATCACGCGATAGCCCTCATCGACCAGCTTCATGTCGCGGATCACCTTGGGATTGAGCAGGCTCACCGTATAGCTGGCGGTCGAGTTACGGAAACCGGGGTGAAATTCCTCCGTCACCGCCGCCCCGCCCACGACATCGCGCCGCTCCAGGATGCGCACCTTGTATCCCGCGCGAGCGAGGTAGAAGGCGCAGACCAGCCCGTTATGCCCGCCCCCGATGATGACGGCGTCGTAGGATCTGCTCATGCCCCTTCACTCCACCCCGTGCCCGGCGCGCGATGCAGCCGCGCCTGCGGTATGATGTCCCGCATCCGCCCGCAAAAATGCCGCAACGCCACTTCCTGCTCGCTGAGCGGTCCGACCGTGAAACTTTGCGACGCCATCCCGGCCTGCACCTTTGCCACCAGCGCCGTATCCTCGACATTGACCTGCCGATTAATCCGCCAGTTGAGGTAGCGCGCCGCCTTCATCTCCCGGCGATCATCGGGAATAGCATAGCTGATCTCGCGGATCAGCGTCTGCGTCGGCGACACCGGCAGCCACTGCATGAAGTCCACTTGATCGGGATAGATGTCGAAGGCGAAATTGGGCCACAGCTTGAAATAGGTCCACAGCCTTTGCCGGTCTGGCGGCAGATGCGGCACTTTCGGAAGGAAATGCTGATAGGCCCGCTCGGACAGGTTGGCCGATGGTCGATCGCCTATCGGTCCCCACATCTTGTCCGCGTATTGGCTCGCCTCCACGCCATAGCCATCGCCCATCAACCTTTTCAGGCCCGGATGCGCGACCGTAATGTGCAGCCCGTCCGAATAATTATCGCCGATATTCTTCCAGTTCACATCGCGCGGGCGCAGCGTCACCCGCCCCATCGCGCGCAGGTCCGCAAAGCGATAAGGCGCGATCTCCGCGCTATAGGGCGCCATCATCTGCGCCACCGACGGCCCGCCATCGTCGCGCAGTCGCACGAACAGAAAGCCGTGGAAATTCTCTACCTCGACCGGGGCCAGCCCATGATCGGCCAAGTGGAACTCCGCGCCATAACTGGCCTTCATCGGTACCCCGGTCAGCCGCCCATCGCTCTCATAGGTCCAGCCATGATAGGGGCAGACCAGCTTCCTTGCGCAACCGCTGGCGCTATCGACGATCCGCGCGCCGCGATGGCGGCACACGTTGGTGAAGCCTCGCACAGCCCCATCCTCGCCCCGGATCAGGATGACGCTCTCGCCGATATAATCGAGCGTATGGAAATCGCCGGGCGCTGGCAGGTCGCTTTCATGCGCGACGATCTGCCAACTGGGGCGAAAGATGCGCTCGACCTCCAGCGCGAAAAATTCAGGATTGGCATAGGTCCAGCCCGGCAGGCTCCAGCCCGCGTCCGGGTCCACCCCCTCTTGTCCCCGCTCGTTCACCCCCGCGACTCCCTCGCGTAATTATTTTACATAAGTATAATAAAGCTGACCTCCCCGCCAGCAAATTGCACTCAACTCTCAGGTTCGCGACCCACCCCTTCCGCCCCGAACCGCCGCGCCAACACCGCGCAGGCCATCAGCTGGATCTGGTGGAACAGCATCACCGGCAACAGGATCGGCCCGACCATTGCCGCCGGAAACAGCACGCCCGCAATCGGTACGCCCGACGCCAGGCTCTTCTTCGACCCACAGAAAATCAGCACGATGGCATCTTCCCGGCTCAACCCGATCGCCCGACCCAGCGCCCAGGTCAGCCACAGCACCAGCGCCAGCATGACGACGCATATCCCCGTCAGCAGCGCGAGTTCTTCGCCGGACACGCTCTGCCAAAGCCCTTCCACCACTGCGGCGGAAAAGGCCGCATAGACCACGAGCAAAATCGATCCCCGGTCGACTCGTCCAATCATCGCCTTATGCCTGTTCACGAAACCGCCGATCCAGGGTCGTGCGAGATGTCCGACCAGGAAGGGCAACAGCAATTGCAGCACGATTCCCTTGATAGACGCCAGCGACACCGCGCCACCCGCCCCACCCTGCTGCATCAACAGCGCGACCAGCAGCGGCGTCAGGAAAATGCCCAGCAGGTTCGAGAAAGACGCGCTTACCACTGCCGCCGCGACATTACCTCGCGCGATGGCGGTAAAGGCGATCGAGGACTGCACGGTCGAAGGCAGCAACGTCAGGAACAGCAGCCCGGCCCGCATACCGTCGGGGATTACGCCGATCCGCTGCGTGGCCAGCCCCATCAGCGGAAACAACGCAAAGGTCGTCGCCAGCACCGCCAGATGCAGCTTCCATGCCTTCGTCCCACTCCAGATCGCTTCGCGCGAGAGCTTTGCGCCATGCAGGAAGAAGAGCAGCACGATGCCCGCATCCGCCGCCGCTTCGGCGACCCTTGCGCCATCGCCTCTGGCAGGCAGCACGGAAGCGATCGCTACGGTGGCGAGCAACAGCAGCAGAAAGGGGTCAAGGGCTTGGCGCAGTCGATTCATCATCACTATTCAGCCGGGGAAAGACGCTGCGGGGGATAGACGCGACCCGCCGCTTGCGCCAACGGTTTCACGGTAATTTTTCGCAGGAGGAAAAGGCATGAGCGAGCATATCGCCATCGTCGAAAATGCGGGCGTGATCGAAATTCATATCGACCGTGCGGACAAGAAAAATGCGCTGACCGCGCTCATGTATCGCGCCATGATCGCCGCGCTTGCCGACGCTGCCGCCCGCTCGGACATCGGCGCAGTGCTGTTCGCAGGCAAGGGCGACGCCTTTTGCGCGGGCAATGACCTCAAGGACTTCATGGCCGGCCCGGAGGGCGGTGCCGCCGCTTTCGATTTTATCCGCGCCATCGCCGCTTTCGACAAACCGCTGGTCGCTGCGGTGCAGGGGCTGGCCGTTGGTGTTGGCACCACGATGCTGTTCCATTGTGACCTGATCTATGCTGCGCCGGATGCGCGCTTCATCATGCCCTTCGTCAATCTGGGCATCGTTCCTGAAGCCGGCTCCAGCCTGCTTGCCCCTGCTATCATGGGACATGCCAAGGCCGCCGCGATGCTGCTGCTGGGTGAACCGATGGATGCGGCTGCGGCGGATAGTGCAGGTTTCATTACCGCCATTGTGCCTGCCGACACGCTGCTCGATCATGCCCGCGCCAAAGCCGCCCACTTGATGGCCAAGCCGCCCCAAGCGTTGCTGGCGACGCGCCGCCTGATGAAGGGCGACCCCACCATACTCAACGCCCGGATCGAGGAAGAGGCGCGACTATTCCGCGAAACACTTATGTCCGCCGAAGCGCAGGAAGCTTTTGCAGCCTTTTTCGAAAAGCGCGCGCCGGTTTTCCGGCGCGCCTGATTCAGGCTTTACCGCGCCGGCTGAACCGGATCTCGCTGACGATCACCGCGATGACGATCAGTACGCCGCCCACCAAAGCCGTGGGCGGCAACCGGTCGCCCGCGATCCGCCCGATAGCGCCCGCCCACACCGGCTCGCCCGCATAGATCAATGTCGCCCGAGTCGGCGACACGCTGCGCTGCGCCCAATTCATCACCAGTTGGATCAACGCCGTCATCGCGCCCAGTCCGCAGGCCGCCGCTATGACTGTCCACGAAAAGGGTGGAATCACCTCACCGGCCGGACCCATGCAGGCGAAGGCGAGCAGTGCTGTCACCGCCAGTTGCACCACCGTCACCCGCGCAACATTCACCTTGCCCGCCCACATGCTGATGAAGATTATCTCCAGCGCGATCGCCACCGTGCTGATGAGCGTCAGCGTTTCGCCCTTGCCCAGCACCAGCCCGTCCCTGGGCGCGGCGATCAGCAGCAGGCCCAGAAACGCCACCGCCACGCCAATCCAGCTCGCCAGCCGGGGTGGCCGTCGCAGGATGACCCATTGCAGCACCGGCACCAGCGGCACATAGGCGGCCGTAATGAAGGCCGATGTGCTGCTCGATATCGTCTGCAATCCCCATGTCTGGAGCGAATAGCCCACGAAGATGCCCAGTCCGATGACCAGCCCAGCCAGCAATTCACGCGCCGTCAGCCCGCGCAACACCGGAAGCGCCAGCGGCAGCGTCAACAGCGCTGCGGTCGCGAAGCGCAAACCGACGAAGAACAGCGGCCCCGCTTCCTTCATCGCATGATGGACGATCAGGAATGTGCCGCCCCACAGCACCGTCACGCCGATCAGGGCGAGTTCGGGACGACCGATCATCAGGCGGCGCTCGCCGGGCTTGTCGGAAGAGGTTTTGTGCAACATAATGCACCATCGCCTATGAGCACTATATTGCACAGTCAAGAGAGCGCCGAGAAGGATCGGCCCGATGTCCTGGCCCATGTTGCAGGCAATATGCGCGCGCTGCGCACCGCAGCAGGCTGGAGTCAGGACATGCTCGCCACGCGGGCAGGCGTCAGCCGCCGCATGATCGCTGGTATCGAAAGCGGTGAGGCTAATGTCAGTCTGTCGACGCTGGATCGTCTGGCGATGGCGTTGGGCGTCAGCTTTTCCCAAATGGTCCGCCCGCCGGAGATGGGAGACAATAGCCGCATCAACAGCCTTGCGTGGCGGGGGGCTGGCGCGGATAGCCGCGCGACCCTGCTGGGAACCGCACCGGCGACGCGCGAGGCGGAGTTATGGCGCTGGTCGCTGGGGCCGGGCGAGCGCTACCCGGCCGAAGCAGACGCCGCCAACTGGCAGGAAATGCTCTATGTTATGCAGGGCGTGCTGCATGTGGAGCGGGATGACGGGGAGAACCGCGTGGCGGCAGGCGACTTCCTGATCTTCACCAGCGATCGCCCCTATGCCTTCGTCAATCGCAGTGATGAACCCGTCCACTTTGTTCGCAACGTCGTATTCTGAACAGGCCGCGCATGACAGATTTCATGCGCGGCGATTTGCGTCATTCGTTCTTCAGGTCGTTACCGGCTTTTTCGAGTGATTCACCGACATTGCGCTTGGCCGCATCCGCTTTGCGGTCGGCGTCGCGCGCGGCCTGATCGGTCGTCGCGCCGACGCGTTCAGCGCCATTGTTGATCGCCCGGCCCGCTCGGTCGAGGCCATTGTCGATTCGGTCACCGGCATGATCGACGGTGCTGTCCACATCATTGCTGATGGCGGCCCCCGCATTTTCCAGACTATCCTGGGCTTTTTCCGAACAGGCAGTCAGGCTGATCGCGGTCAAAATCGCGAACCCGGCGAAGATGGCGTTGCGCATGATGGCTCCTTTTTTCATATCGCAGAGCCGGATAAGCGCAGCAGCGCCGATAAGGTTTCGTGAATATGCGCCTATCCACCGCGCAGGCCGAACACCATCGACCGGTCCGCCTCCGGGATCAGACCTTCCAGCACCCGCCAGAACCCGGTGACAGACCCCTGCCCCGCTTGCCCATAAGCGGCAGCCATTTTTTCGCGCAGCGCCCGAAAAAGCTCCGCCTCCAGCGCCAGTCCCGCAGTGCTAAGCCGCAACAGCTTCTGCCGCCGATCGCTTGGGCCCGGCCGCGTTTCGATATAGCCACGCTCGATCAGATCATTGAGGACACGCCCCAATGATTGTTTCGTAATGGCCAGCAATCGCAACAAATCCTTGATCGTCAGGTCCGGCTGGCGCGAGATGAAATAGAGCGCACGATGATGCGCGCGCCCCAGTCCCTGTGCCGAAAGCCCCTCGTCGATCGATCGGGTCAGCGCGGAATAGCCGAAATACAGCATTTCTATACCACGCCGTATCTCATCCTCGCGCAGGAACAGGGGCGAGGCGGACGCCATTTGAACTGAAGAATGGGGAGAAGAAGAAGCGGTCATGGCCTGTTGTGGTCCGGCACGAAAGAAGGGCTTTCATATTGGCGGTGCAAAAGGATGATGACTAGGCTTTCCTTTCGCCAATCACACGTTATATGGCGGACCGCGCCGACATGATCGGCCCTGCTGGGGCGTCGCCAAGCGGTAAGGCAGCGGCTTTTGATGCCGCCATGCGCAGGTTCGAATCCTGCCGCCCCAGCCAGTTTCTTCTGTAAGTGATTGAAAGATGCATCCGGCAGGTGCGCACGCCGGTCATCGGCTTGCCCTCTTTCCCGGCCTCCCTTAAAGCACCGGCTCATGCCCGACATCATCGTCCCTTCCGCCGCACCTGACCTCACCGGTCGGGCGCTGTTTCCGCACCGGCATCTCCTGTCGATCGCCGACCTCAAGCCGTGGGAAATCCGCTTTCTGCTGGATGAAGCGGAACAATGGGCCAAGGCCAATCGCAGCAATGCGCGCAAGCATGACGATCGACTGGCCGGAATGACGCAGATCAACGCCTTTTTCGAAAACTCGACCCGCACTCTGCTGTCGTTCGAGATTGCGGGCAAAAGGCTGGGCGCGGACGTCGTCAACATGCACGCTGGCCAATCCAGCGTGAAAAA
>JAECRT010000054.1:0-7175 GCA_016000085.1 Sphingomonadaceae bacterium | reverse complement strand
CGGGTCGCGCGGTCCAACATGCTGTGCCTTGCCGCGCTGGGCGCTCAGGTGCGCGCCGTCGCGCCACCCACATTGATGCCGCCGGAAGTCGAAATGCTGGGCGCCACCCCCTTCACCCGCATGAACGAGGGACTCGACGGGGCGGATGTCGTGATGATGCTGCGCCTTCAGAATGAGAGGATGGACGGCGCATTCATTCCGTCCGCGCGTGAATATCACATGCTCTATGGCCTGACGCCAGAGCGACTGGCTATCGCCAAGCCCGACGCGCTGGTGATGCACCCCGGCCCGATGAACCGGGGCGTCGAAATCAGCAGCACGGTGGCCGATCATCCCGAACGGTCGGCGATCACGGAGCAGGTGGAAATGGGCGTCGCGATTCGCATGGCCTGCCTGGACGTACTGACGCGCGGCGCGCGCGGCGTGGAGGGATGGGCATGACCGCCCCCACCAACCAGCAAACAGGGATGGGCCGCATGAGTAAAATCGCCATCATCAATGGTCGCCTGGCCGATCCCGCCAGAAAGGCGCTGGCCCCCGGCGTCATCCTGATCCAGGGCGATCAAATCGTCGCGGCAGGCGATGTCGCGGTGCCCGGCGAGGCCGAACAGATCGATGCGAAAGGGTTGGTCGTTGCGCCGGGCCTTGTCGATCTGGGCGTCTTCGCCACTGACAAGCCGGCCTTTCATTTTGGCGGCATCACGCGCGCAGCACTGATGCCCGATCAATCTTCGCTGCTCGACGATTCTGCCCTGATCCGGCAAGCGACCCGCGCGGGCAAGCCTGATTTCTGGGTTCATCCGATCGCTGCGGCCACGCGCGGCCTCAAGGGTGCTGAACTGGCCGAGATCGGCATGATGCAAGCGGCAGGCGCCAAGGCGGTCGGCACCGGGCGTCAGTGGATCGCTGATTCGGGGGTGATGCTGCGTGTCCTGTCCTATGCCGCCGGGCTGGGCCTGACCGTGATCGCCCATGCCGAAGATGCAGGCGTAGCGGGCAAGGCGGTCGCGACCAGCGGCGAGACGGCGACGCGGCTGGGCCTGCCCCATGCCCCCGCCTGTGCCGAGGCGATGGCGATCGCTCGCGACATCATGCTCGCGCGACAGGCCGACGCCGCGATCCATTTCCGGCTGGTGACGACGCAGGCGGGCTTCGACCTGATCCGCGCCGCCAAAGCGGAAGGGTTGAAAGTGACCTGCGGGATCAGCCCGGCCTATCTGTTCCTGGCCGACAATGCGGTGACTGATTTCCGCACTTTCGCCCGCCTATCGCCACCGCTCCGATCAGAAGATGACCGTAAGGCGTCGATCGCGGCGGTTGCCGACGGAACGGTGGATGTCATCACATCCAGCCACGACCCACGCGGCCCGGAAGACAAGCGCCTGCCGTTCGCCGATGCCTCGCCGGGCATGGCTGGGGCGGAAACGCTGCTCGCCCTCTCGCTCAATCTGGTGCGCGACGGCCATGTTTCGATCAACCGTTTGATGACGCTGCTCTGCGCCAATCCTGCTCGCATTCTTGGCGTGAACGCGGGCAGCTTCGCGGCGGGCAGCGCGGCGGATCTGATCTTCGTCGACCCCGATGCGCCTTGGATCGTCGATTCGGGCAAGATGGCGGCGGCGGCAGGCAATACCCCGTTCGACCGGGTGCCGGTGCAGGGCCGGGCGCGCCGCATCATGAAGGGCGGCATCTTTCTGTAAGGAACAACCCGCCCGCTCGCGCGCTTGCCTTTGGATCGTCAGCGAAGGAACGGGATGACGCAGAAAGTCGCGCAACAGGTGCATGTGGATGCGCCGTGGAAAATTCCTCCACGGGCCTGGTGGGAGATATTGAAGCGCGTCCATGGCGCTCTGTCGGGCAATCATGTCGGGTTGCTCGCGGCGGGCGTGGCCTATTATGCCTTTTTGTCAATCGCACCGCTGCTGGCAGCCGTGGTGCTGACCTACGGGCTGTTCGGCGATCCTTCCATGGTGCAGCGTCATATGCAGGCTATCATCTCCGTCGTACCAGCAGACGCCGCATCACTCATCAACGATCAATTGCTCGGTGTCGTCAGTACGCGCAAGCCCGCAATCGGGTTTGGGCTGTTGCTGGCGCTCGCCATCGCGGTCTACGGCGCGACCCGCGCGGCATCGGCCATCATGGAGGCGCTCAATATCGTCTATGGCCAGAAGGAAGGCCGCAATATCCTGCGCTTTTACCGGACTTCTATGGGCATCACCTTTTCCGCCGTGCTGGTGGTTGTAGTCGGCGTATTCACCGCGACGATCATCGGCCTGTTGCAGGATTTCCTGACAAATTGGGGACCGGGCATGTTGTTCGCGGTCAAGGCCACGACATGGGTGTGCGCCGGATTGCTGGCCAGCGTCATCTTCGGCCTCATCTACCGGTTCGGTCCCAACAGGCGCCACGCACAATGGCAATGGCTGACGGTCGGATCGGTGTCCGCCACCCTGTTCTGGCTGGTCGCGACACTAGGCGTGTCCTTCTATGTCTCCACCTTCGGCAACTACAACAAGACCTATGGGTCGCTGGGCGCGGTGGTGGTCCTGCAACTATGGCTGTTCGTATCCGCCTATATCGTGCTGCTGGGTGCTCAGATTAACGCGGAGGCCGAACGGCAGACCAGCGCCGACACGAGCGTCGCCGAACCGATTGCATCGCCCGCATAATGGCGCTTGCCCTGACCGGCACGCCACGCTAAAGCGCCCTCCTTCGCTGGCACAGCCGGTGCAGGAGTGTAGCTCAGTTGGTAGAGCGTCGGTCTCCAAAACCGAATGCCGTGGGTTCGAGTCCCTCCACTCCTGCCAAGCGATCTGCCGCTTATCCTTGAAATGGCAGGGATTCGCGACCAGATGCGTCAGCGAACATGTGTCGCGAAGCATGCGGCCGACTCCCCCGGACGCCGAACAGGGCGGGATCGGGAGGGCGGACTGTTGCTTCGCGAATTGGCGTTGGTACGAAGAATTAGAGGCAGGCGATGGCGAAGGTTTCTCCAAGCGAATTCGTCAATCAGGTGAAGACCGAGGCGTCGAAGATCGTATGGCCCACCGGCCGCGAAACGATGATGACCGGTGTGATGGTTGTCATCATGACGACGATCCTGGGCCTGTTTTTCTTTGGCATCGACACCTTCTTCGGCGCGATCGTCCATTGGCTGCTGGGTCTTGCGGCGGGTCAGGCATGAACGGCCACGGTTTTGATTGGCGCGATTTCCAGGTGAAATCGCTCTATGGGAGTTTGAGACGGTAACATGGCGCGCTGGTACATCATCCACGCCTATTCGGGCTTCGAAAACAAGGTCAAGGAATCGATCCTGTCCGAAGCCGAGCGCATGGGCCTCTCCACATTGGTCGAACAGGTGGAAGTTCCCACCGAGACCGTGACCGAAGTCAAGCGTGGCAAGAAGGTGCAGGTCGAACGCAAGTTCATGCCCGGCTATGTCCTTGCCAAACTGGCCATGAACGACGACATTTACCATCTGATCAAGAACACGCCCAAGGTAACGGGCTTTCTGGGGTCGATGGGCAAGCCGCAGGCGATCAGCGAAAACGAAGCAGCTCGCTATTTTGGCGCCCGCAAGGAAGCCGAGGCCGCACCCAAGCACAAGGTCAATGTCGATTACGAAATCGGCGACAGCGTCAAGGTGCTGGACGGCCCCTTTGCCAGCTTCAACGGCGTGGTCGAGGAACTGGATTTCGAAAAGAACCGGGTCAAGGTGTCGGTGTCGATCTTCGGTCGCGCTACCCCAGTGGAACTGGACTTCGAGCAGGTCGAACTGTCGAAGTGAAAATCTTCATCCGTCCCCTGGCTATCGTCGGGATGACGGAAAAACAAATTTCCGGGCAACCGGGAATAAGCGCGGGAGGAAGTTTCGGCTTCCGCATGAACCGCTAAACTTGAACCGGGCGCGCCTTCGGGCAAGCCCAGCAACAGAGTGAGTAACAATGGCCAAGAAGATTACGGGCTATATCAAACTCCAGGTGCCCGCTGGAGATGCCAAGCCTGCCCCGCCGATCGGCCCTGCACTGGGTCAGCGCGGCGTGAACATCATGGAATTCTGCAAGGCGTTCAACGCGCAGACGGCTGGCGTGGAAAAGGGCACCCCCCTGCCCACCATCATCACCGTTTATGCGGACCGCAGCTTCACCTTCACGATGAAGCAGCCGCCGGCGACCTTCCTCATCAAGAAGGCCATGAACCTCAAGTCGGGTTCCAAGGAACCGGGCAAGATCGTGGCTGGCAAGATCACCCGCGCCCAGCTCGCCGAAATCGCCCAGGCCAAGATGGTTGACCTGAACGCGAACGACATCGACGCAGCGACGAAGATCATCGAAGGCTCCGCTCGCGCGATGGGCCTCGAAGTGGTGGAGGGCTAAGACCATGGCAAAGATCAGCAAGAAGGCGAAGGCTCTGGCCACCGCAATCGACAAGGAAAAGCTGCACGGCGTCAATGAGGCCCTGAGCCTCATCAAGACCCACGCGACCGCGAAGTTCGACGAGAGCGTCGAAATCGCGATCAACCTGGGCGTTGACCCCCGTCATGCCGACCAGATGGTCCGTGGCGTCGTCACCCTGCCCGCAGGCACCGGCAAGGACGTTCGCGTCGCCGTGTTCGCCCGCAACGACAAGGCACAACAGGCGCTCGACGCCGGTGCCGACATCGTGGGTGCCGAAGACCTGCTGGAATCAATCCAGGCCGGCAACATCGACTTCCAGCGCGTCATTGCCACGCCGGACATGATGGGCCTGGTTGGTCGCCTCGGTAAGGTGCTTGGTCCCAAGGGTCTGATGCCGAACCCGAAGCTGGGCACCGTGACCCCGAACGTCGCAGAAGCCGTGAAGGCCGCCAAGGGCGGTCAGATCGAATTCCGCGTCGAAAAGGCCGGTATCATCCATGCCGGTCTGGGCAAGGCCAGCTTCACGCAGGAAGATCTGCGTCGCAACTTCGACGCCTTCGTCGATGCGATCGTCAAGGCGAAGCCGACCGGTTCGAAGGGCAAGTACGTCCGCAAGGTCGCGCTGTCCTCGTCGATGGGTCCGGGCGTGAAGGTTGACGTGGCGGAAGTCGCCAGCGCCTGATTTTCCGGCTATACGTATAAAGAAGCCTCCTTCCTCGGAAATGGGGAAGGAGGCTTTCTTCTTTTGGAGACATGGCGGCCTTGCCATGTCTCAATCCGTTCGGGCCGGGCCTGTCGCAATGACGGGAACAGTACGAATGGTGGCCGGGAAACCGGCACAGGACCGGGATGATTGACCTGACATCCCGGACTTCTGCATCCGCAGAAGCAGGCAAGGTTTAATGATTCCGTCGGACAAGGCGGGTCGCTTTATCCGATGGAAAACAAAAATATGGCTTTCGAAACACTCCACCCCCTGCTCGCGCAGGCGCTCACTACCAAGGGCTATGAGGCACTGACGCCCGTTCAGGCCGAAGTAACCCAGGAGGAAGCGCATGGCCGCGACCTCATCGTGTCGGCGCAGACCGGCTCTGGCAAGACGGTCGCCTTCGGCCTCGCCATGGCCGGCGAACTGCTCGGCGATGCCGACCGCCTGCCGCCGCCCGCCTGGCCGCTCGCGCTGGTGATCGCGCCGACGCGCGAACTGGCGTTGCAGGTCAGCCGCGAGCTGGAATGGCTCTATGCCGGTGCGCGTGCGCGTATCGCCACCTGTGTCGGCGGCATGGACGCTGCCAAGGAACGCAGGGCGCTGGCCCAGGGCGCGCATATCGTAGTCGGTACGCCAGGCCGCCTGCGCGATCATCTCGAACGCGGCGCACTCGACCTGTCGGCGCTGCGCACGGCCGTTCTGGATGAAGCCGACGAGATGCTGGACATGGGCTTCCGCGAAGATCTGGAAGGCATTCTTGACGCCACTGCAGAGGGCCGTCGCACCCTGCTCTTTTCGGCCACCATGCCCAAGCCGATCGTGGCGCTGGCCCGTCGCTACCAGAAGGACGCGCTCCAGATCGCGACCATCTCTGCCGAGCGCGGCCATGGCGACATCAGCTATCAGGCGATGACCGTCGCGCCTGCCGACATCGAAAACGCCGTCGTCAACCTGTTGCGCTATCATGAAGCGGAAACGGCGATGCTGTTCTGCGCCACGCGCGACAATGTCCGCCACCTCCACGCCAGCCTGACCGAACGTGGCTTCGCCGCCGTGGCGCTGTCGGGCGAGCATAGCCAGAATGAACGCAACCATGCCTTGCAGGCGCTCCGCGATAAGCGGGCGCGGGTCTGCGTTGCCACCGACGTTGCCGCACGCGGCATCGATCTGCCTTCGCTGACGCTGGTGGTCCATGTGGAACTGCCGCGCGACGCCGAAACGATGCAGCATCGGTCGGGCCGCACCGGGCGCGCGGGCAAGAAGGGCACCGCGGTCCTGATCGTCCCCTATCCGCGTCGTCGTCGCGTCGAATCGATGCTCAAGGGCGCCAAGATCCCAGTTGAATGGACGTCCGCACCCAGCAAGGAAGCGATCGCCCAGCAGGATGCAGAGCGTCTGCGCGCGCAACTGCTGGCACCGGCAGAACTGGAAGAGTCCGATTGGACACTCGGCGCGGAATTGCTGGAGGCAAAGAGCGCCAAGGAAATCGCGGCCATGCTGGTCCGCAGCGCCCGCGCTGCAATGCCTGCGCCCGAAGAATTGCTGGACGGTAGCGAAGCCCCCGCGCGTCGCGACGGACCGCGCCCCGGTTTTGAGGATACCCAGTGGTTCCGCATGAACATCGGCCGCACCCAGAATGCCGATCCGCGCTGGATCCTGCCGCTCATCTGTCGTCGGGGCCATGTGTCGCGCGGCGACATTGGCGCGATCCGCATCACGGCCACCGAAACCATGTTCGAAATCCCCAGGGCGATTTCGGCCAAGTTCTTGGCCGCCGTCCGTCGATCGGGCGAAGCGGGTGACGAAGGCGCGGATGTGATGTTCGATCCCGTCGACGGCGCACCGCGCGAGGAAGCACGGGAAAATCGCCGCCAGCTGCGCCCATCCAACGACGCACGGCCCAATCGCAGCGGACCGCCGCGCGGCGGTCCGGGCGCGGGTTCGCGCGGTGGTGGCGCACCCCACAGCCCCCGCCCGTTCAAGGGTGCCGGCGCCGGTGGCCCCCGCAAGGGACCACCCCGCTCGCGCGGCTGATCCCAACTATCTTTCGCGGCGGGCGTGATCAT
>JAECRT010000053.1:15889-18703 GCA_016000085.1 Sphingomonadaceae bacterium | reverse complement strand
TTGCCGTTCCAGTCGATCCGGCGCGTCATGGTATAAAAGGCAGGCGTCGTCGAATATTCGGTCACGCTGTCGCTGATATAGGCCTTGCCCGCTTCAGCGACGACACCGGCGACGATGCTGCCAAACTGACGGTCATAACCGACATGGCCCATCCAGCTGATTGCATTCTTGTCGTCACTGCACCCTGCGGCCGGGGTCGAGCCTTTGGCTGCTCCGCCGCATGTCCCCGGCGAAAATGCGTTCGCACCAGTGGCCGTCGTCACCACATTGTCATAGGCGCCATCCGCATCTGTATCGAAACGCAAATGCTCCGAACCATCCTTTTTCTGGAAGGTATAGCCGAACGCTCCACCGACATAGGGGCCGCTCCAATCGACCGCGCCGGTATCTTCCTGCGCCATGACCGGCGCCGCGAGAACGAGCGCCAGGCTGGCGCCAAGCGGCGCAAAATGGTTCAATTTCATATAAATAATCTCCCGATCTCGCGGCATTTTTGATCCGCTGTCGGTGCGCTAACGGACGTCCATCGCGCTTTGTTGCACTAGCTATTGTGATTTTTTGTTTCCGTACAAAGGCATGCGCCATTTTTGCAACAATGTGCGCGCCGCTTGCGCCCGCCGCGCGCCCGCTTATAGCTTGTCGCATGTCCGAAGATCTGTTCGCTGCCCAACCCGCCTCCTCCCCCAGTTATGACGCCTCGGCCATCGAAGTGCTCGAAGGGCTGGAGCCGGTCCGCCGTCGCCCCGGCATGTATATTGGCGGCACGGACGAGCGCGCGCTGCACCATCTTGCCTCCGAAGTGCTGGACAACAGCATGGATGAAGCTGTCGCCGGTCACGCCACCCGGATCGAGGTGACGCTGGACGCGGGCAATCGCCTGACCATCACGGATAACGGCCGCGGCATCCCGGTCGACCCGCATCCCAAATTCCCTGGCAAGTCCGCGCTGGAAGTCATCATGACCACGCTCCATTCGGGCGGTAAATTCACCGACAAAGCCTATGCGACCTCCGGCGGCCTGCATGGCGTCGGCATTTCCGTCGTCAATGCGTTGTCGATCACCACCGTGGTCGAGGTTGCGCGCAACAAGGAATTGTTCCGACAGAGCTTTTCGCAGGGCCTGCCCGTCACCGCGATGGAAAAGGTCGGCGCGGCGCCCAACCGGCGCGGCACGTCCGTCAGCTTCATCCCTGACACGGAAATTTTCGGCGAGCAGAAATTCAAGCCTGCCCGCCTGCACCGTCTCGCCCGGTCGAAGGCTTATCTATTTGCCGGTGTCGAAATCCGCTGGAAATGCGCGTCCGAACTCATCAGCGATGATACGCCCGCCGAAGCGGTGTTCCAGTTTCCCGGCGGCCTTGCCGATCATTTGAAGGAACAGGTCGGCGATCGTGAATGCGCCACCAGCGTCTTTTTCACCGGCAACCAGGATTTCCCCGGTACGGCGGGCCGGGTCGAATGGGCGGTCGCCTGGCCGCTATGGTCGGACGGCAGCTATAGCTGGTATTGCAACACAATCCCGACGCCGGATGGCGGCACCCATGAGGCGGGACTGCGCGCCGCGCTGGTCAAGGGTATTCGTGCCTTCGCCGATCTGGTGGGCCAGAAGAAGGCCAAGGACATCACGGCCGACGACATCATGACGTCATCGGAAATCATGCTGTCGGTGTTCATCCGCGATCCCCAGTTTCAGAGCCAGACCAAGGATCGCCTGACCAGTCCGGATGCCGCGCGACTCGTAGAAAGCGCGGTGCGCGACCATTTCGACCACTTCCTGTCCAACCATATGGATCGCGGCAAGGCGCTGCTCGCCTATGTCATCGACCGCATGGACGAGCGCCAGAAGCGCAAGCAGGAAAAGGAAATCAAGCGCAAGACGGCCACCAGCGCGCGCAAGCTGCGGCTGCCCGGCAAGCTCACAGATTGTTCGAACGATGATGCGGAAGGTGCTGAAATCTTTCTGGTCGAAGGCGATTCGGCAGGGGGTTCCGCCAAGCAAGCCCGCGACCGCAAGACGCAGGCCATCCTGCCCCTGCGCGGCAAGATATTGAACGTCGCATCGGCCAACAATGCCAAGATCCTGGCCAATCAGGAAATAGCCGACATGATCCTGGCGCTGGGTTGTGGCATCCGCAAGGACTGCAATCCCGACAATCTGCGCTATGAACGTATCGTCATCATGACCGACGCAGACGTCGATGGCGCGCACATCGCCACGCTGCTGATGACCTTCTTCTTTCAGGAAATGCCCGAACTGGTCCGGCGCGGTCATCTCTACCTCGCCCAGCCGCCGCTTTACCGCATCGTGTCGGGCGGCAAGAGCCTCTATGCGAAGGACGACGCCCATCGCGAGGAATTGTTGCGCAAGGAATTCAAGGGCAAGAAGGTCGAGATCAGCCGCTTCAAGGGGCTGGGCGAAATGAACCCGATGCAGTTGCGCGAAACCACGATGGACCGCAAAACGCGCAACCTCATCCGCATTACCCTGCCCGCCGATGTCGAGGAGCGGGCAGGCGTGCGCGATCTGGTCGACCGGTTGATGGGCACCAATCCCGCCCACCGCTTTGCCTTCATTCAGGAAAATGCCGCAGCGGTGGACGAGGAAGCCATCGATGCCTGATGCCGTCTCCGCATGAGGCTGCTGGCGGCGATGCTTGCCCTGCTGGGGCTGGCGCTGCTGCCCGTAAAGGCGCTGGCGCAGGATGCTGCCATCTATGACGCGCGCGCGCGCCAACTGGTCACCATCCTGACGGCGCCGGGCCATGAGACGGATTTTTTCTCTACGCTGTTCCTGGATGCCGTACCGATCGAGCG
>JAECRT010000053.1:13332-15789 GCA_016000085.1 Sphingomonadaceae bacterium | reverse complement strand
GCGGGGCCACAATGGGTTGAGGCCTTTCATGCCGATGACCAGATGGCCACCGGGTCATCCTACAAACTTTACATCTTGGCGGAACTGGCCCGCGCAGTTTCGGCCGGGGAGCATCGCTGGAGCGATGTCATTCCGCTTGGCCCCAAAAGTTTTTCGGGCCGCCTCGCCCGATGGCCCGATCACACGCCCATGACGCTCCAGAGCCTGGCCAGCGCTATGATCGCCGAAAGCGATAACAGCGCCGCCGACACGCTAATGCTGGCGCTGGGCAGAAAGCGGGTCGACGCCATGCTGCCCCGCACCGGCCATAGCGCGTCAGACGCAGCCTTGCCTCTTCTGACGACCGCCGAAGCCTTTGCACTCAAGATGCCGACCAATGCGTCCCTGCGCGATCGCTATACAGCCGGATCGCCCGATCAGCGTCGTGCGCTGTTGCAGGCACAGGCGCCACAATTGGCCGCCGGGGCAATCGACATCGGCACGATCGCGGAAACCCCCACGGCGATCGACAAGATCGAATGGTTCGCCTCGCCCCGCGACATGACTGCCCTGCTTGACTGGTTGCGCCGCAATGGGCGGGATGCCCTGCCCATCATGGCGATCAATTCCGGTATCGGCCCTGCCAACGCCCGGCGCTGGGCCTGGCTGGGCTATAAGGGGGGCAGCGAACCGGGCGTCATCGCCATGAATTTCCTGGCCCGGCGCAGAGACGGGGCATGGTTCGCAGTCAGCGGAAGCTGGAATGATCCAGCAGCGCGAGTGGACGAACCGCGCTTTCTCGCACTTATGACTCGCGCCCTCAATCTGCTGGCCGGGAACTGATCCCAGCCACGCGCCGTCCTAAGCCCTACCCCAGCAGCGCGTCGACCAGCGCCTTGACCTTCTTCTGGCGCCATTGTGGCAGGGGCGCGATCAACCAGTAGGACAATGATGTCGGCGTCGGATCACCCACCAGCCTGATCCGGCCCGCCGCCAGATCGGCCTGCGCCAGCAACAACGGCACGGTGGCGCGGCCAAAGCCGTTGACCGCCGCCTCGATCGCCAGACCACCATCGGCCACACGAATCGTCGCGGGCTGATCGCCAACGGGACAACCGGGCCATTCGATCCGCTGGTCGGGTCCGCCATCCGGCGCTTCCACGGTCACAAAGGCCGCTTCGCCGACCTTCAACCCTTCATGCTCGCCAGCCGCATCCGTCAGGCGCAGGGCGAGGTCCAGATTGGCTTCTGTAAAATCGAGCGCGTCGTCCGCCGCCACCAGTGCAAAGGTCAAGCCCGGCTGGCTGGCGGCATAAGCGGCGAGGCGCGGCTGAAGCCATTTTGCGGTGATGTCGCGCGGCGCGGCGATGGTCAGCGCGCTGCTGGCCTGGCCCGCCTGCATAGCGCGCACGGCGTCCTCGAACTCCAGAAAACCGGCGCGCAGCGCGTCAAGGCCTGCTTCGGTTTCTGGCGTCAGTTCCAGTCCCTTGGGCGTACGACGGAACAGGACGACGCCCAGCATATCTTCCAGCGCGCGAATCTGTTGTCCCACGGCAGCCGGCGTCACCGCCAGTTCGTCCGCAGCGCGAGTGAAAGACAGGTGCCGGGCCGCGGCATCCAGCACGCGCAGGCCGTTAAGCGGCAAATGCGTCCGCTTCATTCGGCGACCGCCGGGGCAATGAGCGCGAAATGGGGAATGGCGACCTCAAACGTCTCGCCGGACAGGCCGATCATGCGATAGCTGCCCTTCATCGATCCGGTCGGCGTATTCAATGGGCAACCCGATACATAATCATAGCTTTTTCCCGGCTGCACCACAGGCTGTTCGCCGACCACGCCATCGCCATCGACGATATGCTGGCCACCACGCCCATCGGTGATAATCCAGTGGCGCGTCAGAAGCTGCACCGGCTGGTCACCCTGATTTTCAATGCGGATATGATAGGCCCAGAACCAGCGCCCCCGGTCCGGCTCCGACTGTTCGGGCAGGAAGGTGACGGCCACATGGACGATGATGTCTTGCGTCGTGGCATGGAAGGGGAAGAGCGCGTTCACGATCTCAGGAATGCGCTCTAACCCCCTGCGCCGTCAACGCCCTATCGTCCGCAATGCCTGATCAAGATCGGCGATGACGTCGTCGGCATCCTCAAGCCCCACGTTCAGGCGCAGCATATCCTCGGTAATGCCGACTTCCAAGCGCGCTTCTTCCGCCATGCCGAAATGGGTGGTGGAAGCGGGATGCGTCATCAGCGATCGCGAATCACCGATATTGTTGCTGATGTCGACCAGTTCGAGGCCGTTGAGCAGGCCATGCGCCTCCGCCCGGCCACCGCCGACATAGAGCGAGAAGATCGGCCCGGCCATCTCCATCTGACCCATGGCGAGTGCGTGCTGCGGGTGGCTTTCCAGCCCCGGATACAGCACCTTGGCGACGCGCCCTTCGAGGAATTTGGCCACCTTGATCGCATTTTCGCTCTG
>JAECRT010000053.1:0-13232 GCA_016000085.1 Sphingomonadaceae bacterium | reverse complement strand
ATGGCGCACACTGCCGCCAGATCGACCACATCCATGGTGGGATTGGCCGGCGTCTCGAAGAAGAACACCTTGGTATTGGGCTGGATAGCCGCTTCCCACGCCGCCGTGTCGCGACCGTCGATGGTCGTCGTTTCGATACCGAATTTGGGCAGCAGCGTATCGGTCAACCAGCGGCACGACCCGAAGGCAGCTTTTGCGCCCACGACATGATCGCCCGCCGACAACTGGCACAGCAGGGCTGCGGTCATCGCCGCCATGCCGGTTGCGGTGGCGCGGCATGCCTCCGCCCCTTCCAGCAGGGCGATGCGCTGTTCCAGCATCTCCACCGTGGGATTTTGCAGGCGGCTATAGGTCATGCCCTGCTGATCGCCCGCAAAGCGCGCCGCGGCATCCTCCGCCCGGTCGTAGCAATAGCCGCTGCTCAGGAACAAGGCCTCCGACGTTTCACCATATTCGGTGCGCGCCGTGCCGCCCCGGATCGCCAGCGTCGCGGGCTTCCAGTTCCTGGTGATTTCGGGGTTCTGCCCGCTTTTCCGCTTCATGCCTTGTTCCTCAGCCCATCGCCGCCAGCACTGCATCACCCATTTCGACCGTCGTCATGCTGCCGCCCAGATCGGGGCTGCGCGCGCCATCGGCCAGCGCCTTCGCGACGGCCTTTTCGATCCTGTCGGCCTGTTCGCCCATGTTCAGCGAGTAGCGCAGCAACATCGCCGCCGACAGGACCGTCGCAAGAGGATTGGCCTTGCCCGTGCCGCTGATGTCGGGCGCGGAACCATGGATGGGTTCGTACAGCCCCTTCCCGCTGCCATTGAGCGTCGCCGAGGCCAGCATCCCGATGGAACCGACACACATGCTCGCCTGATCGGAGAGGATGTCGCCGAATAAATTGCCGGTGACGATGACGTCAAACTGGCCGGGATTGCGCACCAACTGCATCGCGGCATTGTCCACATACATGTGGCTGAGCGCGACATCGGGATAGTCAGCGGATACTTCGATCACCACGTCGCGCCACAACTGGCTGGTTTCCAGCACATTGGCCTTGTCCA
This sequence comes from Sphingomonadaceae bacterium, assembly GCA_016000085.1. Classification (GTDB taxonomy): domain Bacteria; phylum Pseudomonadota; class Alphaproteobacteria; order Sphingomonadales; family Sphingomonadaceae; genus Sphingobium. Next base: position 12,183 of record JAECRT010000053.1, on the reverse strand, counting down.
CCGAGCAGAGCTTGCTCCGGCGCGCGCGCGCAGCCTGGAAACCGGCATGGGCGATGCGCCGCACTTCGGCTTCGTTATAGGACATCACGTCATAGCCTTCGCGCAGGCCATCGGCCGTGGTGCGAAAGCCCTTTTCGCCGAAATAGACGTCACCATTGGTTTCGCGCACGATCAGCAGGTCGATGGCGTTGGCGACCTCGGGACGCAGCGCGGATTCGTCGGCCAGTTCGGGGAAAACCTTGGCCGGACGCAGGTTGGAAAACAGGCCCAGTTCTTTACGCAGACCCAGGATCGCCTGTTCCGGGCGCAAGTGGCGCTCCAGCGAGTCGCAGTCGGGATCGCCCACTGCGCCGAAAAGGATGGCGTCGGCGCGCCGGGCAATTTCCAGCGTTTCGGGAGGCAGCGGATGGCCAACCGCCTTATAGGCAGCGCCGCCGACCAGACCATGTTCATAGGTCAGGCCGTCAATCGCCAGCGCATCGAGCACCCGCGTCGCCTGCGCGACGATTTCAGGGCCAATGCCGTCTCCGGGAAACAGGGCGATCAACATGCGCGAAACTCCATCCGAAACTGGTCGCTCGCCCCTTATGGAAGGTGGGGCAGTCAGGCAACTGCCCTTTTCAGACGATCGACCAACCTTTCGCGCGCAGCGAGCACATCGGCACGCCAGTCGGTAAGCAACGACCGTTCCAGAAAGAAGCCTGTCAGGCGCAGACCATCGATAATGGCGGGCCAATCCCCCGTGCCCCCTTCCAGCAGAAAAGCGGGAAGCGGCAGCAACTGCTTTTCATACCCGATCGCCCCGGCACGGCTGACCGCCGCCGCACTGCGCGGGCTGACGAAGGCCAGATCGTCGGCCTGTCCCAGCGCAGCGCAACGGGTCAGGTCAAGGCCAAAGCCAAGTTCAGCCAGAAGCAACAGCTCATAGCGCACGAGCGCCGCGGCCCATCCCCGTGCGGCAGGTGCGGCCTCCACGGCGCCTAACACACCGTCGAGCGCCTGATACAGCGCCGGATAGGGTGTGCCTTCGGGCAAGGCCGCCGCAGTCAGCGCGCAAGTCCAGTCGATCGCGACGGCAGGCAATGGTTCGGCATGGAGCGGCGCGCGGCTGTGCGCCAGTTCGACGGTCAGGCCCGCCAGTTGATCTTCGGTGCGGGCGCGAAATTCCGCTGCGACCGCATTGCCGGGCAGCAGCACCGGGCGCATCGTGCGCGACCGCCCACCGCGCACATAGCCCGCAATCAGACCATGGTCCGGGGTCAGCAATCGGGCGATCGCGCCATGTTCGCCATGGGCGCGCACCGAACAGACGATAGCGGGAGTGACAAGCAGGGGCACAGCCCCTCTTAGCTGCGCATTGTCCCACTATCCATATAGCGCTGATGCCAGGCCAGCGCCTCACCCGGCAACATCGGCGATTGCAGGCCGAAGGAGCCAGCCATGGCGCGCGCGAAATAATCGCGCAGTGCGGGGCGATAGTCGGGATGGGCACAATGGGCGATGATCGCCTCTGCCCGCTGGCGTGGGGCCAGTCCACGCAAGTCCGCCAGCCCCTGCTCCGTCACGATGACCTGAACGTCCTGATTGATATGGTCGGTATGGCTGACATGGGGCACGATCGCGGAAATGGCGCCCTGCTTAGCGGTCGACGGCGTCATGAAGATCGATAGATAGGCGTTACGCGCAAAATCTCCCGATCCGCCGATGCCGTTCTGAATGCGCGATCCCATGACATGGGTCGAATTGACGTTACCGTAAATATCCGCTTCGATCAGGCCATTCATGGAAACGCAGCCCAAACGCCGGATCAGTTCGGGGTGGTTGCTGATTTCCTGCGGGCGCAGGATCAGCTTGTCATGATAGCGCCCCATATCCGCGTTCAACCGCGCCGCAGCGTCGGGGCTGAGGGAAAAGGCGGTCGCGCTGGCCATCCGCAATTTGCCCGAATCCAACAGATCCAGCATCCCGTCCTGAATGACTTCCGTATAGGCGATCATATTTTCGAACGGCGCATCGATCAGGCCGGTCAAAACGGCATTGGCGATATTACCTACGCCCGATTGCAGCGGCAGCAGCGACGCGGGCAAGCGTCCCACATGTACTTCGTGGGCCAGAAAATCGAGCAGGTGCCCGGCAATCGCATGCGCCGCAGCATCGGGCGGGGTAAAGGGGGCATTGCGGTCTGGCGCATCGGTTTCGACGACCGCTATCACCTTGTCAGGGGCGCAGCGGAAAGTCGGCTGGCCGATGCGCTGGTCAGCGCGAACCAACGGAATGGGGACGCGATGGGGCGGCAGAGCGGTGCCGTAGTAAATGTCGTGCATCCCCTCCAGCGCCGCATTCTGCCAGCGATTGACCTCCAATATCACGCCTTTTGCCCGGTCCAGCCAGGTCTTGTTGTTGCCAACCGAGGCCGATGGGATGAGCTGACCGTCGCTGGTAATGCCGGTCACTTCGACCACGGCGACGTCGAGTTCGCCCAGGAAACCCTGCCATGCCATTGGCGCGACCTGACTCAGGTGCATGTCGAAATATTGCATTTCGCCGCGATTGATCCGCTCGCGCGCAATGGGATCGCTATTATAGGGAAGGCGAAATTCGACGCCGTCGGCTTTGGCCAGCGCCCCGTCCAGTTCCGGGCCGGTGGAAGCCCCGGTCCAGACCTTGACCCGAAATGGATCGCCAGCGTCGTGCGCGGCGGTCATCCTGGCGGCAAGGGCGATCGGCACCGCCTTGGGATAGCCCGCACCGGTGAAGCCGCTCATCCCCACGGTCATGCCATCGGTAATCATGGCTGCCGCTTCCTCTGCACTGCGGCACTTTGCTGCCAGACCCGCATGCGCGATACGATCCGAAGCCATCCTCATCTCCACTGACTAACTGGCGTCCAGCGCCACAAGCTTTCGTCGGACTTTTACGCTTTGCGCACAATAAAGATTGAAAGCACAATATTTGTGCGCATTATGTCCAAATGAGCGATCTTCTGGTGGCGATCCGCACTTTCATCCGGCTTTGCGAGAAGCCGAGTTTTACCCAGGTCGCAGGCGAAGTCCATGCCAGCCACACTACCATCGCCCGGCGACTGGATCAGGTGGAAACGCATTTCGGGGTCAAGCTGTTTCACCGTACCACGCGCCGTTTGGTGCCTACGCCCGAAGCGGATCGGCTTTTGGCGCATGCGCGTGCGATGATCGACGCGCTCGACGTCGCCGAGCAGGATCTGCGCCCCGCGCGGGGCAATTTGCGGGGCGTTGTGCGAGTCGGGGTGACGACTGCGCTGGGGCTGCACTATGTGGGGTTGCTGGGCGAATTGACCCAAGCGCATCCGGCGCTTCAAATCGATCTGGCCATGACCGACTGGCAACGTGATCTCGTGCAGGACAGGCTAGACTTGGCGCTGCGCGTGGGGCCAGTCACCGACGACATGCTGGTCGTGCATCGGCTGGGTACGTTGCCCCGGCTGCTCGTTGCGCATCCTGATTATCTCGGCCGACATGGCACGCCACAATCCGCCGATGATCTTACCGGCCATCAGTGTATTGCCTATGGCTATGGCGATATTCCCGCCAGATGGACGATCGATGGTCAGGAGCAGACGATCGTCGGCACGTTTCGCAGCGATAGCAGCGAAGCCGTCCATCGCGCCGCTGTCAGCGGCCTCGGTATCGCGCTACTGCCCGCGATCCGTGTCGCCGCCGACCTTGCGGCAGGACGACTGGTGCCCGTGATGCCGGACAGCGCCATCGCGCCGCTGGACATTCTTGCTGTCCATCCAGCGCTCAAACGCTTGCCGTCGCGTGCCCGTCTGGTGCTGGACTTCTTCAAAACCCATTTCCCCGGACAATGCAGCAGCGGGTGAAACGGAATTTGTCCGGCAAACTTATTTCGTGGAATATTGGCCGGGTTCAGCGCTGAAATTATCGCGGGCATGTGCGCGGGCGGCGGCGGCCGTCTTGAAAACCTCGTCCTGCAACGTGGCAGTGACGATCGGATAGCCCTGAGAATTGAAGCGCGTGTCGCGTACGGTCAGGCGAAAGCTGCCTTCCTCGTCCTTACTGATCAAAAACGGCTTCAGTGGTTCCCTGCTCATTTTGCGCCCTTTATATAAATGGGAAAAAATAAAATGCCGGACAGAGCGACCTGCCCTGTCCGGCGTGGATTAATTTAGTCGACCATCTGGGCGACGATTTTCTTCAGTTCGCGGCTGCTTAGCAAACCGATCGGCCGGGACACGACCGCAACGGTCGGCAAAAGGCGATCAAGGTTATACTCTAGCGTCGAACGGGTGATTGATTGGTAAAGAATTGTCTTGCATTTCCGGGCGGCCCTTGCCGCCATAAGGGTTGATCGCGCATCGCCCATTGGCGGATGCACGGCTGGATTGTCGCTGGTGAGAACCATGATCTTGCAGAAGCTATTGCTTCGAGAGAGCCTTCCCCCCCACGCCAAACAGGCAGGTGGCGGAAGGAACATAGATCGTCATCAAAGGACGTCAGCAAACCCTCAATAGCATATTAGACGAATTTTGCAACCATGGCGAGCAGACGACCCGCCACGGCCTTATCCGTGGAAATAATCGTAGACCTGTTGTGCCACTGCCGTCGATACGCCGGGCGCCTTCGCCAGATCCTCCAAAGCGGCATCGCGAACGGCGCGGGCCGTGCCGAAATGCATCAGCAGCGCCTTCTTCCGAGCTGGGCCGATACCGGGCACTTCGTCTAGCGAACTGACGGTAATCGCCTTGCTGCGCTTCGCCCGATGCGCGCCGATCGCATATCTGTGCGCCTCGTCACGAAGCCGCTGGAGATAGAAAAGCACCGGATGATTAAGCGGAAAATTCACCTCGCGGCCATCCATCAGATGAAACACCTCGCGCCCGTCACGGCCATGATGCGGCCCCTTGGCGATGCCGATCATGCACACATCCTCGATGCCCATTTCCTCCAGAATCGTGCGGGCCGCCGATAGCTGCCCCTTGCCGCCATCGATCAGGACGAGGTCGGGCCATTCGCCGCTGTCGCGATCCGGGTCTTCCCGTTGGGCGCGGCCGAAACGACGTTCGAACATGTCGCGCATCATCGCGAAATCATCATTGGAGATTTCGGGACTCTTCATGTTGAACTTGCGATAGGCGTTCTTGCGGAAGCCTTCGGGGCCGGCAACCACCATGGCCCCCAGAGCATGGGCGCCCTGAATATGGCTATTGTCGTAGATCTCGATCCGATCAGGCACGCCATCCAGCCCAAAGGCATCGACCATTTCGTCGAGCACCTTGCCCTGGCTGGTGGTTTCCGCAAGTCGGCGGTCGAGCGCCTCGACCGCATTGCGCTGCGCCTGCTTGATAAGACGCGTGCGGTCGCCGCGCTGGGGCACTTCGATCCGCACCTTGCCCCCGGCCCGCTCGGCCAGCGCGAGCGCTATCAAATCACATTCGGCGGGCGCGCGGTCGGACAGGATCAGGCGCGGCGGCGGCACTTCCTCATAAAATTGGGCCATGAAGCTGGCCAGCACCTCATCCTCCGCCACATCCGCAGTGTGAACCGGGAAGAAGCTGCGATGGCCCCAATTCTGATCGCCGCGAATGAAGAAGGCCTGGATGCACATCGCGCCGCCCTTCGTGGCTAACGCGAAGATGTCGGCGTCGCCCAAACCTTCGGCGTTGATCGCCTGAGATCCCTGAATGAAAGTCAACGCCTTGAGGCGATCGCGGATTGTGGCGGCCTGCTCGAAATCGAGCGCTTCGGCGGCGGCCTCCATTGCGGCACCGAGCTTTTTCTGAACGGCCGTGGATTTGCCGCCCAGGAAATCCTGCGCATCGTTGACCAGTTCGGCATAGCCCCCTGCGTCGATCCGATCGACGCAGGGGGCCGAACAACGCTTGATTTGATAGAGCAAACAGGGGCGCGAACGATTAGCGAAAAAGCTGTCGGTGCAGGATCGCAGCAGGAACAGTTTTTGCAGCGCGTTGATAGTCCGCGTCACCGATCCGGCACTGGCGAAGGGGCCATAATAGCGGCCCTTATATTTGCGCGCACCGCGATGTTTCTGGACGCGGGGAAATGCATGATCCTCGCGCAGCAGGATGAAGGGGAAGCTTTTGTCGTCACGCAGCAGGACATTATAAGGGGGGCGGTAGCGCTTGATCAGTTGCGCCTCCAGCAGCAGCGCTTCGGCCTCGCTGTTGGTGGTGACGATGGTCATGCTGCGGGTTTGCGACACCATGCGTTGGAGCCGTCGGGGCAAGCGATCGACCTGCGTATAGTTGGCCACGCGGTTTTTCAGTGCGCGCGCCTTGCCCACGTACAGCACGTCGCCACGCGCATCGTGCATGCGGTACACGCCGGGACGGGTCGGCAGCGTCTTGAGCGTGGTGCGGATCGCTTCCACCCCAGCATCAATGTCGGGCGTACCCGCGCCGCGCACGGTGAAGCTGGCTTTGTCTTCGTTGAAACGGTCGGGCGATTGCGGTTGCGACATGCTCCGTGAGATAGCGCCGTCAGCGCCTTTCGCAATGGCCGTGGTTGATCGGGTGCGATCCATCCCTATCTGTGTTGCACCGCATCAATACGCGGCTTCAAGCCCTTCCCCTGCCAGCATTCTGGCGAAACTCACATCACAGCAAGGATTTTACATGACCGTAAAAGCCTATGGCGCCCATGCCGCCGACAAGGCGATGGAGCCGATCGACATCGAACGCCGCGCAGTGGGTGCGCATGACGTGCAGATTGCCATTGCCTATTGCGGCGTCTGCCATTCCGACCTTCATCAGGTGCGGTCCGAATGGCACGGTACGCTTTACCCCTGCGTCCCCGGCCATGAGATTGTCGGCCATGTCACGGCGGTCGGCGATCATGTGAACAAGTTCAAGGTCGGCGACACGGTTGGCGTTGGTTGCCTGGTCGACAGTTGCCAAAGCTGTGCGTCGTGCGACGAAGGGCTGGAGCAATATTGCGAGAAGGGTTTTACCGGCACGTATAATGGGGCGACACCCGATGCGCCGGGCCATACACTGGGCGGCTATTCGCAGAGCATTACCGTCAAGGACAGTTTCGTCCTGAAGATCAGCCATACGCCAGAGCAACTCGCCGCCGTGGCGCCGCTGCTGTGCGCGGGCATCACGACCTGGTCGCCGCTGCGTCACTGGAAGGTCGGACCGGGGCAGAAGGTCGGTATCGTCGGCATTGGCGGGCTGGGCCATATGGGCATCAAGCTGGCCCATGCACTGGGCGCGCATGTCGTCGCTTTCACCACGTCGGAAAGCAAGCGGCAGGATGCGTTGGCGCTGGGCGCGGATGAGGTGATCGTGTCGCGCAATGCGGACGAGATGGCCGCTCATGCCAACAGCTTCGACTTCATCCTGAACACGGTCGCGGCGAGTCACAATCTCGACGCCTTCACGGTGCTGCTGAAGCGCGACGGCACTCTGGTCGTGGTCGGCGTGCCCGAACATGCCCATCCCTCGCCCAATGTCGGGGTGCTGATTTTCGGCCGCAAGGCGATCGCCGGGTCGCTGATCGGCGGGATTGCCGAGACGCAGGAAATGCTCGATTTCTGTGCTGAAAAGGGCATCGTGTCGGAAATCGAGATGATCGCGGTGCAGGAGATCGACGCCGCCTATGAGCGGATGATCAAGAGCGATGTGAAATATCGCTTCGTGATCGACAACGCCACGCTGGCTGGTTGACCGGATTGGGCGGGCGGCGGTTGCGTCGTTCGCCCTTAACTTCGCATATTTCCCGGTAATTCTGATATTTTATTGCGCGGCCCTGATCCTATCGGATTGACCGGTGGATAGAATAGTGGCGACCGGGGGATGTAGGACAGCGGAACATGAAAAGGGCCGATGCGGCAATCCGCACCGGCCCTTTTCCATACGCCGTTACAGGCGATCAGTTCGGCTTGCCGAGCCCGTTGATGGCGCTGTCGACCAGATCCTTGTCCGCCTTGGCGTCATGGCCCTGTGCGATCAGGCTGGCTGCCGCAACCGTGGCGGCGTTGACGGCCTTGGCACGGATGCCGGCAATGGCGGTGCGTTCGGCCGCGCCGATCTTGTCTTCCGCCATCTTTTCGCGACGGGCGACCAGCGCAGTGGCGTTGACCTTCGCGTCTTCGAGCAGCCCTTCGGCTTCATGCTCGGCCGCTTTGCGCATGGCGTCCGCTTCACCGGCCGCAGCGGCCAGCTTGGCTTCATATTCGCCCTTGAGCGCTTCGGCCTCTGCACGCAGCCGGGTGGCTTCGGCGAGTTGTTCCTTGATCTGCGCGATCCGGCCATCCAGCACGCCGCCGATCAGGGCAGGCACTTTCTTGACCAGCAGGATGAGGATGAACGCCGCCATCGCCAGACTGACCCAGGCAGTGGCGTCCATGCCAACAGCCTTGGGATCGGTATGAGGCACGACGCCTTCATGCGCGACGGTGCCGACCGGCTCCAGCCCTTCGGAATGGATCGCCTGATCCAGCGAGGGAGCCGTTTCGCCGTGATTCTGTGCTGCTGCCTCAGCCATGGGCCAGTGCCGCCTTTACTGCGTTGCGGGCTGCGTCATCCGATGCTTCCACGCCGGAGATGCGAGCTACCATGTCGCGCGCCGCATCGGCGGCGACGGTTTCAATTTCGGTCATGGCCGCGTCGCTCGCGGCCTTGATGCGGGCTTCTGCCGCAGCGATCCGGGTTGCGACTGCGGCGTCAGCGGCCTTCAGCTGCGTTTCCGAAGCCTTGGCGGCTTCGGCCTTGGCCTGGGCCAGCGTCGCCTGGACGGCTGCGCGGCTTTGCGCGTCGCGAACGCGATAGTCAGCTTCCGCTTCGTCGGCGCGGGCGAAAGCCGCCTTGGCCGCGTCGAGATCACCGCTGATCTTCGCATCGCGCGCATCCGCCGTCCCCTGCACCTTGGGCACCATGCCGAGGCCGATGACGAAGAAGACGAAGCCGAAAGTCAGCAGCAACCAGAAAATCTGGCTGGAGTATGTATCGGCGATTTGCGCGATTTGAGGCATTTTTTTCCGTCCGATCAGGGCGCGGTCAATTCAGCAGGGCGGGCGCAGGCGACACGATGGCCGCCCGTCCCGCCCCGAAGGCGTGTCAGGCCACGAACACCAGGATCATGGCGATCACGAACGCCAGCAGACCCAGAAGTTCCGCCGCGGCGAAACCGATGAACAGACGACCCTGCTGGCCGTCAGCGGCGCCCGGATTGCGCAGCGCGCCTTCGAGGAACGCGCTGAACACGTTGCCCACACCCAGGGCAGCGATGCCCGCACCGATTGCGGCCAGGCCAGCACCGAGCAGCTTTGCGGCTTCTGCGTCCATGTCGTAAACTCCTTCTTTAGAACATTATATAGGTTGGTGAAATTTCGAAAAACTCAGTGCAGGTTCTCGGCATCGTTCAGATAGACCGAGGTCAACAGCGCGAACACATAAGCCTGGATGACCGCGACCAGCATTTCCAGCGCGCTGATGCCGATCATCAGGATGAAGCTGGCGGTGCCGACGGTCAGGCCCAATGCGGGGCTGGCATTGGCGCTGTTGATGACGAAGCCCGCGAGTACCTTCAGCAGCACGTGGCCAGCGGTCATCGCGACGAACAGTCGCAGGCCCAGGCTGAACGGACGCACCATGAAGGACACGAGTTCGATAAGGAAAAGCGGCCCTACCATCAATGCGGGCGTGCCGCTGGGGATGAAGAGCGAGAAGAAGTGGAAGCCATGCTTGGCGAAACCGACGATCAGAACGATCGAGAAGCTCATGATGGCGAGCACGCCGGTCGCGGTGAAATGGCTAGTGAAGGTGAAGGGGTGAAGCCCGACCAGACCCAGCGGCAGCAGACCCAGAAGGTTCGCCAGCAGAATGAACATGAACAGCGAGAAGACGTAGGGGATGTACTTTTTGCCACCCTCACCCACGTTGGAAATCAGCAGGTTCTTGATGAAGCCGGTCATATATTCGACCGCCATCTGCCAGCGACCGGGGACCAGTTCACGCTTCATGCCGCCGATCACGAAGATCCACAGCACCACGGCAGCCAGCACCATATAGAGCGCGCTGTTCGTGAAGGCGATGTTGAAGCCGCCGAGCGACAGGTGATCCGTACCGAACAGAGGTTCGATCGCAAACTGGTGCATCGGATCGATTTTGCCGGATTCTGCCACGTTGACCCCTGTAACGTCTGTAATCGGACTAAGACAAAAGCGTCCCTTATTGTGGGGGACGCTTCGTCGTCGTCAATCTGATGATGTTCCTGAAGGCCGCCACGATACCAAGACCGAGGAAGACAAGCAGGAGCCATGGGGATGTGTCGAACAGCCGGTCGAGAACCCAGCCAATCAACGCACCGCCGACAAGACCGCCGATCAGTTCTGCAAGAACCCTGTTGCCGAGGCGAGACCCATCGTCCGCCGCCTGCTCAGTAGCCCCTTGCCTGACCTTTTCGACATGTTCGGCCTTTGCGATCCGCTCTTCCAGAGATGCGATCCGCGCGTCCTCCCCTGCCGGGTCCTGTCCGGGTCCATCCGCAACCATTCCAACCTCCATCAGGGTTTAACACCCAATGGCAGGCGGCATGGCGCTTGCGGCTGCACCCGTCAAGGCGCGGTCCGTTTAGAAAGGCGATTGCGGATAGTCAACCATGGTTCGGGCAGAGAATAGACTGTCCGGACGAAGGAACGAGAAAAGTCCGCTATGAGACGGCTTTTAGCCCGCCGTGGCGCAATAAGGTGGCAGGGCAATCGCGCCCGCGCCCTTGATCTGCCACGCGCCCGCACCGATGCGATAGGCCTGCCCCGGCTTCACCCGGCTGCTGAGCGTCTGGCAACCGGTGGCGGCGGCGACATCCTGCACGGTGACACCGCGCTGTCCGGCCAGCTGCGTATAAGCAGCGCGGCGTTTGATGTTGATCGATTCGACTTCGGAACGAACGTCCGCGCCGACCGTCCCGGCAATGCCGAGATAGCCGTCGGCCTGTTCCCCCACCGTACCCGCGCTCATCGCTGCGACGACCGCGCCGGTCTGCGCACGCGCAGGGGCGGTCATCACGAAACCGGTGGCCAGCGCAACGGCGGCGCCAGTGGCGATCATGAACATCTTGCGTGTCATTGCGGGAACAACTCCGGGTTATTCTGAATAAGATCCTGGGCGTCACGTTGCAGCCGGACCACGACTTCCTGCTGCACCTTCACATTCAGGTTGATTTCGATCGGCTTGTCGGGCGCCTTCACCTGAATGCAGCCGCCCAGGGCCAAACCGGCGAAACCGGCTAAAATGATGGATCGTTTCGTCATTGGTGCCCCTCTTCTGGCATCTTGTCGCTTGCCGCAGGCTGAACCGCAAGCCCCTGAACGGATTGCGCACGCATCTTTTCCTGCGCCTGCTTGCCCACTTCGTCCCTGACGGTCTGGGTGGGATCGATCAGCGATTGCGCCGTGCCCAGCAATCCCCGGAACGGCGCGGCAATACGGACATTGAAAATAAACGGCAGCCCGACGAAATTGCGCGCCAGCCCGGCAGGCGCGCCGCCGATCTGGCCGCGATTGACGCCGTTGAACACGACGTTCGTCACCATTTCGCCATCGAGCGCACCATCCATCAGGATTGTCAGACATTTATACTGCAAATCCTTGAGCGCATCGAAGGCCATGCGACCCATCGCGCCGAGCTGTTCATTGGACACGGGTCCGACATAGGACAGCACGCCGGACTGGCGCGCAGGATCGCACGGGATTGTCGGCAACACGCCTTCGGGCATCAGCAGTGGGGGCATACCTTGTTGCCGTGCCACCAGCACGCCACCCGAAACGCGCCCGCCCTTGGCGTTGAAGATCAGCGGCATGAGACCGTCGAACGTGCCGGTGGCCGAGACATTTTTCAGTTCCATCGCCTGGATGAAAGCGCCCGCGTCAAGACCGATAACCCGGAAGGTCAGGTAGCGATCGACATCGGCGCTGAAATCCATGGTGGTGGGCAGGAGCACGAGTTGGCCGCCGGAGAAAGGCCAGCCGCCACCTTCGATCCGCACTTTTTGCCCGGCTTCGAGTCGATAGCGGACGACGCCTTCGCGCACTTCGACGCCCGGATTGACCGACGCGATTCGCACTTCCTGCCCCGGCGCGGTGACCAAGTTGATCAGGTCGGTGAAATGGATTTCGCCCGACAATCCCTCAACCGGGCCGAAGGCGGCGGCGAGATTCGCCTTG
>JAECRT010000003.1:106548-118284 GCA_016000085.1 Sphingomonadaceae bacterium | reverse complement strand
GGAATTGATGCTGGCCGATCTGGAAAGCCTGGAAAAGCGGGTGCCCAACCTGCTCAAGAAGGGAACTCAGGGCGACAAGGAAGCCAAAGCCGCAGCCGCCGTTCTGGGCCAGACGCTGGAATTGCTGCGCGAGGGCAAGCCTGCGCGCCTGACCAAGCCGCGCGACGAGGAAGAAGCGCGTCTGTTCGCACAGGCACAGCTTCTGACCGCCAAGCCGGTCCTGTATGTCTGCAATGTCGAAGAAGGCGCAGCGGCGGGAGGCAATGCCTATTCCGCGCGCGTGTTCGAGAAGGCTGCGGCGGAAAATGCCAGCGCGGTGATCGTGTCGGCAGCGATCGAGGCGGAACTCGTCACCATGCCGGTCGAGGAACGGGGCGAATATCTCGAAGCGCTGGGCCTTGCCGAAGCGGGCCTCGCACGGATTATCCGGGCGGGTTACGAACTGCTGGGCCTCATCACCTTCTTTACCGTCGGACCGAAGGAAGCGCGCGCATGGACCGTGCACAAGGGATCCAAAGCGCCACAGGCGGCCGGCGCGATCCATACCGACTTCGAAAAGGGCTTCATTCGCGCCGAAACCATGGCCTATGACGACTATGTCCAGTTCAACGGCGAAGCCGGGGCCAAGGACGCGGGCAAGTGGCGGTCGGAAGGCAAGGAATATGTAACGCAGGACGGCGACATCATGCTGTTCCGTTTCAACGTCTGATCCCATGCCTCTACGCAAGGCGGCCTTTCCGCCCAGCGTGAATGCCGACACGAGGGTGCTGATACTGGGCAGCCTGCCGGGTGACGCCTCCATCCGGCAGGGGGAATATTATGCCCATCGCGGCAATGCTTTCTGGGCGTTGATGGGCGATGTCCTGGCGGAAGATATGCACGACCTTCCCTATCCCGACCGGCTGGAACGTCTGCGCGCACGGGGTGTCGGACTGTGGGACGTGATCGAGAGCGCCGAGCGCCAGGGCAGCCTGGACGGCGCCATTCGCGACGCCCGGTATCGCGATCTTGCCGGGTTTGCCGAAGCCTTGCCAAAGTTGCGGGCGATTGGCTTCAACGGCAGGACGGCTGCCCTGAATGGCCGTCGGCAACTGGGCCTGGGCGGGCTGACGGAGTTGACCCTGATCGACCTCCCCTCCTCCAGCGGCGCCTATGCCAGCCTGTCACGCGAGGAGAAGGCACAGGCGTGGCGGGTGCTGCGCAAGTGGATCGTCTGACCCGTGTGTCGTTCTGTCATATTGCAGAGCTAGGGCGACCAACTAAGAGACAATCGTAAAACAGCCGATTCCGAGGTCGCCCCCAAATGTTTACCCGTCGCCAGATCCTGACCACCGCCACCATCGCACCCACGCTGGGCATGCCCGCCATCCTGAAAGGGCAAAGCTGGTTTGCGGGCTATCCCTTCGCGCTGGGCGTAACGTCGGGCGATCCGGCCGCCGATGGCTTCGTCATATGGACTAAGCTCGCGCCACGGCCGTTCGAACCGCATGGCGGCATGCCGATGGTGCCGCTGCCGGTAAAATGGGAAGTCGCGAGCGACGACCGGTTCAAGACCGTGGTGGCGTCGGGCGAGGCGCAGGCGCGACCGGAACTGGGCCATAGCGTCCATGTCGAAGTGACGGGCCTGCAACCCGACCGCCCCTATTGGTATCGCTTCTCGCTGGGCAGCGACCAGTCGAGCCGGGGTCGCGCTCGCACGTTGCCGTTGGCGTCGTCCAGCCCGGCCAGCCTGAAATTCGGCGTCGCAGGGTGCCAGAATTATGAGGATGGGCTGTTCACCGCCTATCGCCATCTCGCGCGTGAGGATGACCTCGCCTTCGTCTATCATTATGGCGACTTCATCTATGAATATAAGCAGCGCGGCCCGGATTATGACAAGGACGGGCTGCCTGTGCCGCAGGTGCGCCAGCATATCGGCCAGGATTGCTTCGATGTGGCTGACTATCGCCTGCGCTACGCCCAATATCTGAGCGATTACGATCTTCAGGCGGCGCGCGCACGCCATACATGGTTCCCCACTTTCGACGATCATGAGGTCGAGAATAATTGGGTCGGCGATTTCGACTGGAAGGACGCATCGCCCGAAGTCTTCCGCCTGCGCCGTCAGGCCGGGTTGCAGGCGTGGTATGAATATATGCCGGTGCGTGCGGCGATGCTGCCGCGCAACGGCATCATCACCAACATGTATCGGGAAGCGCGGTTCGGCGACCTCATGTCGATGGACCTGCTCGACACCCGGTCCTTCCGTTCCGATCAACCGTGCGACGACGGGTTCAAGCCCTATTGCCCCGGCATCGACGACAACAAGGCGCAGGTCATTTCGGCGGAAGAGGAAAGCTGGCTGGTGCGCAACATGACCCGCGGCCAGACGAAATGGAACTGCGTCGCGCAACAGGTGATGATGATGTCGCTCGATCGCCGCCGGTACGCGGACGAGAAGGAGAAGATCTATAACCTCGACAGCTGGGCCGGCTATGCTGCCCCCCGCAACCGCCTGCTGGCAAAAATGCGCGGGTTGAACAATGTCGTTGTTCTGACGGGCGACGAGCACCAGAATTTTGCTGGTTTGCTCGACAATGGGGACAAGCCGGTCGCGGTGGAGTTCGTGTCCACGTCCATTTCGTCGGGTGGTGACGGATCGGATTTGCGGACCGGCAGCGACGTGATGCTCAAGAACAGCCCCGAATTGAAATTCATCAACGACCAGCGCGGCTATCTTATCTGCGAAGTGACGCCAGATGCCTGGACGACGAAGGCGCGGGTAATGGATCAGGTGTCGACGCCGGGCGGCGCGATCAGCACGCGCGCGACCATGACGGTGCCACGCGGTACGCCATCGCTCCAGATCAGCTGACCTTGACGTAAACGTAAGTTTACCTTAAATGGTCATCCGTTGCAAAAGGAGACGGATGCCAATGGACGATATTGTCTATTTCGAAGATATGCCCATCGGCGAAAGTTTCGATTTCGGCCCGCTCACCGTCAGCCGGGAAGAAACGATCGCCTTTGCCAGCGAATTTGACCCCCAGCCCTTTCATTTGTCGGACGAGGCGGCGGCCACCACGCATTTCGGCACGTTGTCGGCGAGCGGATGGCACACGACCGCCCTGTTCATGAAGATGTTCGTCACGGAATTTCAGAAGCATCCGGGTCGGCAGGCAGCAAGCCTGGGGGCTTTGGGCGTGGATGAACTGCGCTGGCTGCGCCCGGTACGGCCCGGCGACACTCTGCGCGGGACGAGCGTGGTGGTCGACAAGAAAATATCGGCCAGCCGCCCGGACATGGGCATTGTCCGCAACAAGGTGACGATCTTCAACCAGAAGGACCAGCCGGTGCTGTCCATGATCCCGATTGCGATGATGCGGACGCGCCCAGCCTAGGCAATTTATGGGACGGGCTGGTTCGCCTTCGCATCGGCGGCCATGACGCGGATTTCCGCGCTCTTTGATCCGGCAATCTGCACGAGATGACGCCCCGCAGACAGGTCGAACCAGACGATCTTGCGGAGGGAAGAACAGTCCGGGCCGTGGCCATGATCGACAGAAGGCACTGGCGTCGCGCCGGTAACGACATCGATCCAAGCCGGACCGTCCAGCGCAATCCCGACCCGCGCCGCCTGCCTGAGCGAAAGGGCGAACAGGCCACCATGGCCGTCCTTGCCACCCTTTCCGGGTGGCGTCGCAAAATGGATATAGTCGACAGGTATCAGCGTGGCGGTGATCGGCTTGCCCAGTATCAGGACTGGCGCGCCTTGCGCCTGCGCTCCGGCCTTCGCCTGCCCGCTTTGGGTCCAGCTCGTCCATGGCTCGGCCAGAGCCGACTGGTTGGCACAGGCCGGATCGGCAGCGAGCGTCGGCGCCGTAGCGAGCAGCAATGCAGCCAGGATCGTCATCGGCTCATTTCCTTCCGAACAGCTTTTCTATGTCGCCATGGCCCAGCTTCACCCAGGTCGGCCGACCATGATTGCATTGCCCCGAACGCGGCGTAACTTCCATTTCCCGCAGCAGCGCGTTCATTTCGGCGACGCTCAATACCCGACCGGCGCGGACCGAACCATGACAGGCCATGGTTGCAGCGACGAGATCCAACCGTTCCTTCAGCGACAGGGCGCTGTCATAAGCAGCAAGATCATCGGCCAGATCGGTGACCAGTCCCTGCACATCCGACTGGCCAAGCATCGCAGGAACGGCGCGCACCAGCATCGCCGATGGACCGAACCGTTCCAGGTCGAGGCCGAAGTCCCGCAATTCCGCAACACGCGCTTCCAGCCTGTCACAGGCGGTTTCCTCCAGTTCGACCACTTCGGGAAGCAGCAGCGCCTGGCTCGCCACGCCCTGTCCTTCCATGGCGCGGCGCATCCGTTCGAGCGTCAGTCGCTCATGCGCGGCATGCTGGTCGACGATGACCAATCCATCCTCCGCTTCGGCGACGATATAGGTGCGGGCGACCTGACCGCGCGCAACCCCCAGCGGGTAGCTCTGCCCTTCCGGTGCGGGCGCGGCAGCGGGTTCGGCGCGGGCCTGCGGCGGCGGGGTAATGAAGGATGGGCGACGATCCCCGAAGGAGGATTGTGCCAGCGGCTGATAACTCATGCCACCCGCCGCCTCGAAAATCGGCATCGCGCCGATGGGCGTGGGCGACACGGGTTCGGCCCGCCAGGCCGATAATGCGGCCGGATCGGCATGCTGCACCGCGCGGAACCCCTCGGCGTCCAGGGCGCGGCGCAGGCCCGAGACGATCATGCCCCGGATCAGCGTGGGATCGCGGAATCGCACTTCGGTCTTGGCCGGATGGACGTTGACGTCGACTTCCAGCGGCGGAACATCGAGGAACAGGGCGACGACAGGGTGGCGATCGCGCGCCAGCATATCGGCATAGGCGCCGCGCAGGGCACCGATCAGCAGCCGGTCACGGACCGGGCGGCCATTGACGAACAGATATTGATGATCGCCCACGCCGCGATTGTAGGTCGGGATGGACGCCACGCCGGAAAGGCGCACGCCTTCTCGCTCCAGGCTGATGATGACGTGATTGTCGGCCAGCGCCCTGTCGGTGAGCGCGGCAACTCTCTCTTCCCGCGCTTCACCCGCCTGCACGCCCAGTACGCGGCGGCCATCATGTTCCAGACTGAACGCCACGGCGGGATGCGCCATCGCGAGACGGCGGACGATGTCGAGGCAGGCGGCATATTCCGATTTGGGCGAACGCAGGAATTTGCGTCGGGCGGGCACCTTGCCGAACAATTGTTCGACCGTGACCCGTGTGCCGGGGGGCAGCGCCGCCGGTCCTTCCGCGACAAGCTGTCCATTGTCGATCGTGCGATTCCAGCCGTCCGTACCGGCGACCCGACTGTCGATCGACAGCCGGGCGACGCTGGCGATGGATGGCAAGGCTTCCCCGCGGAAACCGAGAGTCGCCACATTTTCAATGGCATCGTCGGGCATCTTCGATGTGGCGTGCCGTTCCAGCGCGAGCGCCATATCGACCGAATCCATGCCGCACCCATCGTCGCTGACCTCGATCCGATCGAGGCCGCCGTTGGACAGGCGGATGGCGATGCGAGTCGCTCCGGCGTCCAAAGCGTTTTCTACGATTTCCTTGAGCGCGCTGGCGGGTCTTTCGACCACTTCACCGGCAGCGATACGATTGACCAGATGTTCGGGCAGACGGCGTATTGACATTGATTAGGGACTAGCCCAATCGAGCGCTTTCCGCGAGCCGCGAAGCCGATTTTTTTGCACTGCACCAGGGCAAAGGGACATGGTTAAAGTGGACGAGCAGAACAGCTTTCCGACCGGTCCCCCAATCGCGTCGCGGGGACGGCGGGCGATACAGGATAAGGCATGTCGATCTTTTCGCGTCTCTTCAAATTCACTTCGCAGGATATGGCCATCGATCTCGGCACCGCCAATACGGTGGTGTATGTGCGTGGGCGCGGCATCGTATTGAACGAGCCGTCGGTCGTGGCCGTGGAAACGCTCAACGGCGTCAAGCGGGTGAAGGCGGTTGGCGTGGACGCCAAGCTGATGATGGGCAAGACCCCTGATTCGATCGAGGCCATCCGCCCGCTGCGCGATGGTGTGATCGCCGACATCGACGTCGCCGAGCAGATGATCAAGCATTTCATCACCAAGGTGCATGGTGGCAAGCACAGCCCCTGGCGCGCGCCGGAAATCGTGATCTGCGTGCCTTCAGGTTCGACCAGCGTGGAGCGTCGCGCCATTCGCGATGCCGCCAGCAACGCCGGCGCGCGGCAGGTCTTTCTGATCGAGGAGCCAATGGCCGCCGCGATCGGGGCAGACATGCCGGTGACCGAACCGATCGGATCGATGGTCGTGGACATTGGCGGTGGCACGACCGAAGTCGCCGTGCTTTCGCTGCGTGGCCTTGCCTACACCACATCGGTTCGTGTCGGTGGCGACAAGATGGACGAAGCGATCGTGTCCTTCGTGCGCCGCCATCACAACCTGCTGATCGGTGAAGCCACGGCCGAACGGATCAAGAAGCAGTTCGGCGTGGCCCAGCCGCCCGAAGACGGTGTGGGCGAAACGATCCACATCAAGGGCCGCGACCTGGTGAACGGCGTGCCCAAGGAAATCAGCATCAACCAGGGACAGATTGCAGATGCGCTGGCCGAACCGATCAGCACCATCGTTGAAGGCGTGCGGATTGCGCTGGAGAATACAGCACCCGAACTGGCGGCGGATATCGTCGACCAGGGCATCGTCCTGACGGGCGGCGGCGCGCTGCTCAAGGGGCTGGACGATGAACTGCGCGACGAAACCGGCCTGCCTGTCACCATCGCCGAAGATCCGCTGACCTGCGTTGCGATCGGCACCGGCCGCGCGATGGAAGATCCTATCTTCCGGGGCGTTCTGCAAACCGCCTGAACGGGGGGACGATAGATGGCGCGGCCACCCAGCCGGCGCCCCGGACATAACCGGAAGGCGCAATATAGCCTGTTCGCCAGCTATGTGGTGGCTGTGACGGGCGCAGCGGTCGCCTTGTTGCTGGTGGTCGTGGCGATATTTGACCCTACCGGTTTCGCGGGCCTGCGCACGATTACGGCAGAAAGCACGCGACCGCTGTCCGCGGGCCTGAAGAATATGGTGAGCGGCGTTAGTTCGGTCGACGAGGTTCTGGCCGCTTACTGGCGTGCCGGATCGCAAAATGTCGGACTGCGTCGACAGGTCGAGGCCGACCGCAACCACATCATCGAAGCCAAGGCGATATCGCAAGAAAATGCCCGGTTGAAGAAGCTGTTGAAGCTGGTCGATGAGGATCAGAGCGACCTGCTCACCGCACGGCTCATCAGTTCCTCCGCCAGCAGCGCGCGTCGCTTTGCGCGCCTCAATGCCGGACGCTGGCAGGGCGTGCGACCGGGTATGCCGGTGCGCGCGGCCGAGGGGCTGATCGGGCGCGTTCACACCACGACGCCGAACACCGCAGAAGTGTTGTTGCTGACCGATACGGGCAATATCGTGCCGGTGCGTCGTGCGAGCGACAGCATCCCGGCCATTTCCACGGGCGGCGGTGACGGATCGCTGGAGATCCGGGCCTTGTCGGCGGGGAGCAACCCGTTCAAGCCCGGCGACCTGCTGGTGACGTCGGGCATCGGTGGCATCTATCAACCCAACATTCCCGTGGCGGTAGTGGTGCGCGTGCAAGGCGAGATCGCGTGGGGCTTCCCGATCGCCAACCCGTCGCGGGTCGACGCTGTGGTGGTCGAACGCGCCTTTGAGGATGTCGTGACGCGGCCGGACCCGGCAGCCGCCCCGCCCCCTGGCGGCGTGCCGGCCAATGCGACGGCCCCATGATCGACCGGCACCTCCAACATGTGTCACGCCTGGGGCATACACCCTCCCGTTTAAGGCTAGCCGGAACGCCGATCATCACCGTGCTGCTGGGATCCATGCTGACGGCCCTGCCGCTCATCGCCCAGTCTGCGGCAATGCCGCCTTTCGGACTGTTGGTGTTGCTGTCGTGGCGACTGTTGCGCCCAGAATTGTGGCGGGCCTGGATCGGCCTGCCGCTGGGGCTGTTCGATGACATGATGAGCGGCCAGCCCATCGGCTCCGCCATGTTCCTGTGGACCGTCACGCTCATTGGAATCGACCTGATCGAACATCGCATGATCTGGCGCAGCTATCGGCAGGACTGGCTAATTGCCGGCCTTGCCGTTATCGTCTGCATCATCGGTGGGGTGTTCTTCGCGCGGATCACCGGTGGAGGCGATGTGAGGTTGCTGTTGGTCGCGCCGCAGATGCTTTGGACGATATTGTTGTTTCCCTTCGTCGTCCGGCAGTGCGCCCGGATCGATCGCTGGCGCGTGATGGCATGAAATTCCTCACGCCCAAGCGCAGGATCATTACCGAAGCCGCCCAGTCCTTCACCTTCACCCGCCGCGCGATGATAGTGGGCACAATTCAGGGCAGCATCGGCGCGCTTCTGGCCGGGCGGATGGCGTGGATCAGCGTTGCCGAGAATGAGAAATACAGCCTGTTGTCGGAAAGCAACCGGGTCAACCTGACGCTGATTCCGCCCCGGCGCGGCTGGATCATCGATCGCAATGGGCGGCCGCTGGCCAATAACCGTACCGATTTTCGCGTCGACCTCATTCCGCAGCGCGTCGTCGATGCCGAAGCAACGATCGGTCAACTGGCGCGTCTGCTCAACCTGGAATCCGACGAAGTCGATCGCATTCGCGAAGATCTAGAGAAATCTGCGGGGTTCCGCCCGGTGCAGGTCGCGGACAAGCTGACTTACGATCAATATGCCGCCGTCAGCGTGCGTCTGCCCGACATGCCCGGTGTCGCCCCCAGCCAGGGGTTTTCGCGCTTCTATCCCGGTGGTGCGACCGTAGGCCATCTGTTGGGCTATGTCGGCGCGGCGACGGCGGAGGAGTATAAGGCACGCAAAAACCCTTTGCTCATCACGCCGGGGTTCAAGGTCGGCAAGGACGGGCTTGAAAAGGCTTTCGACGAGCATCTGACCGGCAAACCCGGTGCCAAGCGGGTGGAAGTCACTGCGCGCGGCAAGATCGTGCGGGAACTCACGACCAGGCCCGATACGCCGGGCAATCCGATCAAACTGACGATCGATGCGGGGTTACAGGAATATGCGGGGCGTCGCCTCGCAACGCAGAGCGGTTCCGTGGTCGTGATAGATTGCGCCAATGGCGATGTGCTCGCCATGGCCTCCATGCCCAGTTTCGATCCCAACAGTTTTTCCGACGGCATCAGCCATCTCGAATGGGAAATGTTGTCGAAGGATGATCATGTCCCGCTTCGCAACAAGACATTGCAGGGGTTGTACCCGCCCGGTTCGACCGTAAAGCCCATGGTGGCGCTGGCGTTGCTGGAAGCGGGGGTCAGGCCGCAAGAGACGGTCGGTTGCTCGGGCGCGATCCGTGTAGGCAACACATTGTTCCACTGCCATAAACGGCGCGGCCACGGCGCGGTCAACATGCGCACCGCCATCGCCCAGAGTTGCGACATCTATTTCTATCAGATGGCCCAGCGGATCGGGATGGACCGGATTGCGGCCATGGCGCGGCGTGTGGGCATGGGCCAGCGCTTCGACCTGCCTTTCCCCAGCCAAAGCTATGGCACCGTTCCCGACGCGGCGTGGAAGGAAAAGAAATATAATCAGTCCTGGCAGGTCTATGACACGGTCAACGCCACCATTGGGCAGGGCTATATGCTCATCAACCCGCTACAGATGGCGGTGATGGCCGCGCGACTGGCCACCGGCAAGCAGTTGATGCCCAATTTCGTCCATGGCGCCAAACGCCCTGCGCCTGCCCCGGTCGGGGCGACGGAGGAACATCTGGTCGTCATCCGCGAGGCGATGAGCGCTGTGGTCAATGGCGGCGGCACTGGCGGCGCGGCGCGCATGAGTGTCCCCGGCGTGCTGATCGCAGGGAAGACCGGCACCGCGCAGGTGCGCCGCATCACCATGGCCGAACGCGCGGGCGGCGTGCGGGGCAATAGCTCGCTCGCGTTCAAGCTGCGCGACCATGCGCTGTTTCAGGGTTTCGCCCCGTTCGACAATCCCCGCTATGCGGTTGCCTGCATCATCGAGCATGGTGGGCATATGATCCGCAACGAAGATGCCCCGATGATCGCCAGCGACACCATGTCCTATCTATTCGATCCCAAGAAGGCGATGGAGAAGCTGGAGACACTGGAAAAGGGTTGGGGCGGCACCCCGACAGAGCGACAGACGCGCCAGATGGCTGCCTTTCGCCTCGCCAAGGCGATCGAGAAAGGCGAAGTAGCTGTGCCACCGGCCGACAACGCCGCCAATGCCAGCAGCGCGAATGAACCGGCGCCAGTGGCCGCGACGCCCGTGCCAACGACGACCGCAGCCGACGAGATGGATGATGTACCACCGCCGCCAGGCGCCAGCGCACGGGTAACGCCATGAGCATCATTCCCCAGCCCATTACCCAGTTTCCCTGGCGGGTGCTGGCCCTGCTCCTGGCCATTGCCATTTTCGGCACGGCGGTTCTCTACAGCGCGGCGGGGGGCAGTATCTTTCCGTGGGCGATCAATCAGGGCATCCGCTTTATCGTCTTTTCGGCGATGGCGCTGGCCCTGAGCCGTATTTCCGTAGACCTGTTCGCCCGCTTCGCCTTCCCCGCCTATGGCGCGGTGCTGGTCGCGCTGTTCCTGGTCGAACTGATCGGGGGCGTTGCCGGGGGTAGCCAGCGCTGGATCAACCTGGGCTTCATGCAGCTGCAACCATCGGAATTCATGAAGCCGATCATCGTATTGGCGGTGGCGCGCTTCTATTCCTTGCTGCCCGTCGGGGAAATTCGGCGCTGGAACGCGATCTGGCCGGCGCTGGTGCTGATCGGCGTGCCGTGGGCGCTGGTGCTCATACAGCCGGACCTTGGCACCGCGACGATGATTGCAGCGGGCGGCATCACGGTCATGTTCCTGGCCGGGCTGCCCATGCGCCTGTTCGTGGGATCGGGCCTGACCCTGGCGGCCATCGTCCCGATCGCCTTCAGCTTCCTGCATGATTACCAGAAAAACCGCGTACTGATCTTTCTCGATCCCGAAAGCGATCCGCTGGGCGCAGGTTATCACATCAGCCAGTCAAAGATCGCGATCGGATCGGGCGGCATCTGGGGCAAAGGCTTCTTGCAGGGCACCCAGAGCCATCTCGACTATCTGCCCGAAGGTCATACCGACTTCGTCTTTGCCACCATGGCCGAAGAATGGGGACTGGCCGGTGGCATATTGCTGATCGGAAGCTTCATGCTGCTGTTCCGCTGGGGGTTGCGCGTGTCGATGCGCACCAATGACAAATTTGCGCGGCTGGCGGCGGCTGGGTTGATCACCACGATTTTCTTCTATGTCGCGATCAACCTGATGATGGTGATGGGCCTGGCTCCCGTGGTGGGTATTCCCCTGCCCTTCATGTCCTATGGCGGCTCATCCATGCTGACAGTCATGCTGTGTGTCGGCATTGTCATGGCAATTGACCGGTCGAACAAGCGCAGCCAGCACACTGGAAACTGGGCATAAAATGGGGTTTGGAAATTTTTCTGCGCCGCAACGTAATTTAGGGTTTGCGAATCTGGAAGACGCTGCTAGTTGACCGCCCACGCCAACGGACGCTGACCATCAGTTAGTTCGATTGCCGGTGTGGACGCATAGCTCAGTTGGTAGAGCAGCTGACTCTTAATCAGCGGGTCCTTGGTTCGAGCCCAAGTGCGTCCACCAC
>JAECRT010000003.1:99688-106448 GCA_016000085.1 Sphingomonadaceae bacterium | reverse complement strand
GCCCGTGCCTCACCTTTTCGAGGCAGATTATCGGCATCGACATATTCATAGGTAAATCGGATTCCATCATGGCTCAGGAACCGATCAGGGTTCGATCCGGTAACGGAGAACGCCCCTATCCCCTTGTTCGTGCGATATGTGCCTTCGAGCAGTTCGGGAATTTCGACCAGCAGGGTTTCGCTGGTGAACTTCGGCAGGGGCTTATGTTTCTTGCTACGCTCGCGGATCAACGGCTCGCCTGGCGCAATGCCACCATAGAAGGTGACGTCGTTCAACTGTTCGCCATCCAGCGTCCATGTTTCGGCCTTTTTCCCCGGACGGATCGATAGACTGTTCCAGTCTTGAACGGGCGTGACCTTCATCGCGGACTTTGCGACTTCAACCGAAATATTCTTTTCGCGATAGCCGTTGGCCAAGGCCGTAGAAACCGCCAGCGTGAAAGCAACACCAATGGCTGCCGAACGCGTCCACACATTCTTGTTCATCATTGCCCTCCGGCGGATGGTGCGAGCATGCTAATCATGGCGGCATCCGATGCGTTTGGTTTGAGGTCCAGATAGCGGCGCAGAGCGACCTGCCCCTCTGTTCGACGCCCGGTCTTGATCAGCGACAATCCCAGCCCGCGCTGAGCCTCCGGCAATGCCGCATCCATCTCGACCGCTTTTCCATAGAATTCGCTGGCCTGCGCGAGATCGCGTGGATTACCCCGCGCCCGGTATAGATCGCCACGCGCCACCAGAAGCGGCGCAGTCCAGCCATTTTCAGCCAGAGATGAAATGATATAGTCGCTGCCCCCGAAATCATTGAGCTTGATTTGATCATCCAGGAAGGTTGGCAGCCACGAGGCCAGGGCAGCGGCGTAACGGTTAGCCCCCAGATCGCGGGAAGCAGCGTCCGGCACAGCCCACTCTGCGAGCGTGTTAGCCCTTTCAGCCTCCGGGGGATGAGTCGCGAAAAACGCGATCCTGTCGAAATTCGGCTTCCTTAAACCGCGCGCGGCGGCGGAGGCTTCTTGCTCGGACATGAGGTTCTGCCAGACCACGGATGCCGCTTGAGGGCGGAGGCTGCTTCGGTTGAGATAGCCCAGTCCCAGCATATCCGCTTCACGCTCTTGATCGCGGTTGAAGCGGAAGATTTGACCATAGACAGACAATTGCAGGCTGTTGAGGTTCGAATATGACTGATAGGTGTTGCCCAGTGTGGCAAATACCCCGGCCCAACTCAGCAGGTCAGTGCCGGATCGCTGGGCCTTAAAGCGAGCGAGCGAATGACGTCGCTCGAAATGACCGAACTCATGTCCCAGCACTGCCGCGAGTTCAGCTTCATTCCTTACGCGAAGGAGAAGGCCGCTGAATATACGCATGGTGCCGTTCGGCGACATGGTCGCATTGAATATCGGCATCCGCAGGATGTAAATTCGCGCCGCGCCGCATCGATCGGCGCCGACAGCCGAACACAGAACATTGCGAACATAGCTGTTGAGCGCCTCATCTCTAATGAGAATGGCCGAATTTGCGAGCGCTCTTTCCCCCTCGTCTTCCTGCCGCCAGAGCCCAATCTCATCCACACCCTGTGGCTGATATGCGCCGATATAAGGCGGCGGCGATGGCGCGATCTTGCTCTGTCCCGAAGCTGCTGGCGACAGAACGGCCGACGCCAGCGCCACCAGCCCTGCAATGGCGCCTCTCATGGCTGGGCGGATGCCAACTTCGGCTGTAGGCTGCCGGGGAACTCCTCCAGCAATTGGCCGACCCGCTTTTCGGCACCATCGACTTCACGAACGTCGCCGCCCATTGCGCCATCGGCATTGAGCCAGAGGAGGTCGCCGGTCTTCAGGTCGACCAATCCCGCATATCCAGCATGTTCGCCCGAAGTGATACCTACCCCACCGAGGGCAGCCGCCACTTGCAGCAGCTTTCGCCCCGTCGAGCCGTAAGCATCTTTGTTATATATAAACAAAGCATAGTCAGCGTTTTTGGCACCGGGAAGAGCGGCCACACCGCTACCTAGCGACCATTCGAATACATCCGCCTTGTTGTCGCGCTTCTTGGTCGGCAGGCGATTGCCCACAAAGAACTGATATTGGATCACCGATTGCGAAACGGTGGCGAACAGCGCCGAATATTCTTCGACCAGTTGGGCCTCGTCCCCATAGGACACCGGGGCCGTGACGACGGTGTTGCCCAATGTCCCCTGACGCTTCGCCAGTGCTTCATCAATGTTTTTACGAGCCTGGTCCGTCCAGTCGCCGTTCGGCTCAAACATCCCCCCTGTAGATTGAGCACCGACGCGAACCGTTGGGCGAAACACAAGAATTGTCTTGCCGCTTTGCGGCGCGAGGATGAAACCACCCTTAGTAGCCGTGCGCTCCTGACCTGCGGCTGGCGCGACGACGCACGCTGCGAACAGCGAAGTTGCGACTGCGCAACTTATAAACTTCATATATTCCCTCACCCCTGCTGATTCCCCGCAGCAGAAGTGTAGTGCTAATATTTTCAACGGCTTCTGACAAGCTGGGGAGCATTGGCTATTTCTATTCCCCTACTGCCATCTTCAAGATCGAGAAAAGATCAGCAGAACGTCCGTTATTTCGGCGCGTCTCGGCCACATCACGCCGTTCACCAGTCCGGATGTGAACGGTCGCTCCTGATAACTTTCGCCATCAATAGCCATCCGCTTTATCGCCGGTCATCACACCCGTTCGAGCAGAACGGCCAGCCCCTGCCCCACGCCGATGCACATGAAGGCCAGCGCATGGCGCCCGCCTGTGCGGTGCAATTCTTCCACCGCAGACAGCGCGATCCGCGCGCCGGACATGCCAAGCGGATGGCCGAGCGCGATCGCCCCGCCATTGGGATTGACGCGCGGGTCGAACGGATCAACGCCGAGATCGCGCAGCGTGGCGATCGCCTGGCTGGCAAAGGCCTCGTTGAGTTCGATCACGTCGAGCTGATCTACGGTCATGCCGTTGCGCGCAAGCAGCTTGCGTGCTGCCTCGATCGGGCCGACGCCCATGATCCGGGGCGCGACCCCTGCGGCCGCCATGCCGATCACACGGGCGCGAGGCGTCAGTCCCTGCGCCGCAGCCGCCGCTTCGGACGCAACCAGCATGGCCGCCGCGCCATCGTTGAGGCCAGACGCATTGCCTGCCGTCACCGTGCCGTCGGGCTTCACTACGGGTACGAGCTTCGCCAGCGCATCCAGGCTGGTCGCGCGCAGATGCTCGTCCTGCGCGAACAGCAGCGGGTCGCCCTTGCGCTGCGGAATGGATACCGGCACGATCTCGGCGGCAAAGCGACCATTCGCCTGCGCCTGCGCTGCCTTTTCCTGGCTCGCGAGGGCAAAACGATCCTGTTCCTCGCGGCTGACCTTCCATTGCTCAGCGACATTCTCGCCGGTCTGGGGCATGGTGTCGACGCCATAGGCAGCCTTCATCGCCGGGTTGATGAAACGCCAGCCGAGCGTCGTATCCTCGATCTTCTGGTCGCGGCCAAAGGCGCTGCCAGCCTTGCCCATCACATAAGGCGCGCGCGTCATGCTCTCGACACCGCCAGCAATCAGGAAATCGGCGTCGCCGCTGCGGATCGCCTGCGCCGCGATGCCAAGCGCATTGAGGCCCGAACTGCACAGGCGATTGACGGTCACGCCCGGCACGCCTTCCGGCAAACCGGCGAGCAGCACCGCCATGCGCGCGACGTTGCGATTATCCTCGCCCGCCTGATTGGCGCAACCCAGGATCACATCGTCCAGCGCCGACCAGTCGGTTCCGGCATTACGCTCCATCAAAGCCCTGATCGGCAGCGCGGCAAGATCGTCGGCGCGTACGGTCGCGAGCGATCCGTTCAGCTTTCCGATGGGGGTGCGGACGGCGTCGCAGATGAAGGCTTCGACCATGGGATCAGCTTTCCAGAAAAGAGGTGATGACGCCCGCCAGCGCTTCGGGCGCTTCGAGCGGTGCGAGATGCGCAGCCGCCAGCGACACATGTGCCGCACCCGGTATGCGTGCCAGCAGATGTTCGCCATGCCCCTCGAACGGAGTCGACGTGTCGCGGTCGCCCGTGACGACCAGCGTCGGGCAGGCTATGCCGCCGATCCGGTCCGCCAGTTCCATGTCGCGGATCGCCGCGCCGCAACCGGCATAGCCTTCCGCATCCATCGCCAGCAATTGCCTCCGCACGGCTTCATATAGGGCGGGTTCGGCGGCTTCGGACAGGAAGCGCCCCATGGCGAGATCGGCGATGGCGGCCATCCCTTCCCCGCGCACCTTGCCGATGCGATCGCTCCAGGACGTGCTGTCCATCGTCGCCGATGTGCAAATCGGCAGCAGTCGCTCGATGCGGTCGGGCGCTCGCAGAGCCAGTTCCATGCCAATCATGCCGCCCAGCGACACACCGGCGAGCGAGAAGCGATCGAAACCAGCGGCATCGGCCACCATCAGCACATCGTCCGCCAACATGGCCAACGTGTAGTCGCCCGGTTCCGCGATCGAGGCGCCATGACCGCGCGCGTCTATCCGCAACAGAGCGAAATCGTCGCGCAAATGGGGGAGCACGGCATCCCACAAGTCCATGTCCGTGCCGATACTGTTGAGCAGCACCAGCGCGGGCGCGCTATCCCGTCCGTCGCGTTTCCAGTAGAGATTGACGCCGGGACGTTGAAGAAACGCCATGTTCAATCCTCCGGCGCGATGGCGACGCGCAGCCCGTCAAGGTCGGCGGTCATCATGATCTGGCAGGACAGGCGCGAGCGATCACCGCGATGGTCCGAAGAATCGAGCAGGTCGTCCTCGTCCCCGCTGGCCACGCCGACCGCGCCGCTCCATTCCTCGTCCACGAAAACATGACAGGTTGCGCAGGAACAACAGCCGCCGCACAGGGCGAGAAGTTCATCAAAGCCATTGTCGCGAATGGCCTCCATTACGGAAATTCCCTCGTGGGCATCAATGCTCTTTTCGTCTCCCGCGCGGTTGACGACGATCAGCTTAGGCACGGTATTTGTCCTGTCCCAAGACATGATCCGACCGGATCATGCCCTATTTGTCCATGTTGTCCGCATTTTCCGATCCGGCAGGGGGCGTCCCCTGCTTCGAAAATACTCTAGGCGGCTTCGAGAATCGCGAGCGGCGCGCCGGTCTGTTCGATCACTTCTGCCTCGGTCACGCCGGGGGCCAGTTCTACAAGGGTCAGGCCACCCTTGGCGCGATCGACGGCAATCACGGCCAAATCGGTGATTATGAGGTCCACGACCCCCTTGCCGGTAAGCGGCAGACTGCATGCGTCGAGGATCTTGGGGCTGCCATTCTTCGACACATGATCCATCACCACGACCACGCGCTTGACGCCCGCAACCAGATCCATGGCGCCACCCATGCCCTTCACCATCTTGCCGGGAATGGTCCAGTTGGCGAGATCGCCATTGGCCGATACTTCCATCGCCCCCAGCACAGCCATGTCGATATGGCCGCCCCGGATCATCGCGAAACTGTCCGCCGAGGAAAAGAAGCTGCTGGTCGGCAGCGCCGTGATCGTCTGCTTTCCCGCGTTGATCAGGTCCGGGTCCGCCTCACCCGCAAACGGGAAAGGCCCGATGCCCAGCATCCCATTCTCGCTCTGGAGAGTGACGTTGACCCCTTCAGGCACATGATTCGCCACCAGCGTCGGAATGCCGATGCCAAGGTTGACATAATAGCCGTCGCGCAATTCCTTCGCGGCGCGCGCCGCCATCTCGTCGCGGGTCCAGGGCATCAGGCAATCTCCCTTTCACGAACCGTCAGTTTCTCGATCCGCTTCTCGTTGATGGTGCTCAGCACGATGCGGTCAACAAAGATGCCGGGCGTGTGGATGCAGTCGGGATCGAAGCTGCCTTCGGGCACGATCTCCTCCACCTCGACCACGGTCACTTTGCCGGCCGTCGCCATGTTGGGGTTAAAGTTGCGCGCGGTCTTGCGGAACATGAGGTTGCCGGCAGGGTCTGCGCGCCACGCCTTGATGATCGAAAGGTCGGCGCGCAGCCATGTCTCGCGGACATACTCCTCGCCCTCAAACGTCTCGACCGGCTTGCCTTCGGCCACGACTGTCCCGACACCGGTCTTGGTGTAGAAGGCGGGGATGCCCGCTCCACCGGCCCGGATGCGCTCGGCCAGCGTGCCTTGCGGGTTCAGTTCCAGTTCCAGTTCGCCGGACAGATATTGGCTCTCGAACAGCTTATTCTCACCCACATAGGACGAGATCATCTTCCTGACCTGCCGACTTTCCAGCAGCATCCACAGGCCAAAGCCGTCAGCACCCGCATTGTTGGAGATGATGGTCAGATCCTTGACTCCGCTCGTGCGGATTTCCGGGATCAGGCTTTCGGGATTACCCGACAGGCCGAAGCCGCCCGACATGATCGTCATGCCGTCGAACAACAGGCCTTCCAGCGCCTGGGCCGGGGTGTCGTAGATTTTCTGCATGTCTCTGGTCCTTCAGCCGATATCGCCGCCTGCAACGGGCAGGACCGATCCGGTCACATAACTGGCCTCGTCGGAGGCGAGGAAAAGGATCGGCGCGATCTGCTCGTTCAACGTGCCGTAGCGCTTCATGAAAGCCGATGCGGTCACCTGCGCCACCGCTTCGGCCATCCACGCCCGTTCCTGTTCAGTATCGCCCACGGCATTGCGAGGCGCGCGGCGTGGCGGCGCGTTTGTACCGCCGGGTGCTGTGGCGACGACGCGGATGCCGCTTTCCGCATATTCCATCGCCAACGCCTGGGTCAGGCCGTT
>JAECRT010000003.1:74476-99588 GCA_016000085.1 Sphingomonadaceae bacterium | reverse complement strand
CCGCTCCCTCATAGGTTTCGAGATCGCAGATTACCGAGACGGCCTTGCCACCTGCCGCGACGATCGCCTGCTCCACTTCAGTCACGAAATCGGCACGGTCGACAAGGACCAGGCTGGCGCCCTCGGCCGCCGCGCGGATGGCGACACCCGCACCGATGCCCTGTGCTGCGCCGGTTACGACCATCACCTTGTCGGCGAAGCGTCCCTGGAAAATCACGGCCGGCTTCCCTTCAGACATGATAGACGTCGATGACCTGATGGATATAATCGTCCTTGAGGATGATCTTCTTCTTCAGGATCTTCGGGGCTTCGCCGCTGATGTCCAGCGTCAGAAAGGTCGTACCGAAAAACTGCTGCGTCTTCTGGTAACGATGGCTCATCGTATGCCAGTTGTGGCGCACGTCGATCGCATCGGCGCGTGTTTCCAGCACTTCAACATTGGCGATGAAGTGCGACGTGCGCGCCTCCGGCGTGCTGGCCGACGACCGTTCGGTATTCAGCCGATAGACGCGATCTTCCAACCCCTTGCGGTTGCCATAATAGATCAGCGAAATTTCGCTGTGCGGATCGGTGGTGAGGTCATCATCATCGGTCCAGGCCGGCATCCAATATTCGCATTGCTCCGAATAGCAGTCCAGCCATTCGGTGAAGGCGCGATCATCGAGCAGTCGTGCTTCGCGATAGAGAAAGGCGCAGATGTCCTGATAGGACAGCGCCGGGCGCTGCGTGTCGAGAACCAATGTCATTCCGCCGCCTCCATCATCGGTGCCGCGCTGGCATCCTTCGCCATGCCGTCGAGCATGATCTGCGCCCAGAATTCATGCTGGCGCACGAACAGGCCCTCGTCCTCGCTGCGCTCGCTCGACAACAACGGCTTCATGCCCATCGCTTCTGCATTGCTGTCCGGTCCGGCGATCCACCGGGTTGCTCCGCGGCTAAGGTCGTTCCACAGTTCGCCTGCGCCCTCATAGGCCGATTGGCAGCTGCGGAATTCCTCCAGGTCGTCGGGCGTGCCCATACCCGTGACGTTGAAGAAATCCTCATATTGGCGAATGCGGTGGGCGCGGTCTTCGGCGCTCTCGCCTTTGGGGGCGTAGCAATAGATCGTGACTTCCGTGGTGTGCACATCAATCGGCCGCACCACGCGGATCTGCGTCGAGAACTGGTCCATCAGGAACACGTTCGGATAGAGCGCCAGATTGCGGGTCTGCTCCAGAATGAAGCTCGCCTTGTCCTCGCCCAGCCGCTCGACCAACTGACCCTTGAGGTTCCAGACGGGACGAACTTCCGGGTTCAGCAACTGCGTCCAGAGCAGGATATGGCCATGTTCGAAGCCATAGACACCACTGGCAGGCGCTTTCGACCAGCCATTCGCGTCGACTGCCTTGGTCCCACCTTCGGCGCGACGCCCCATGGTGGACTGGTAATTTTCATGGACGGAACTGACATGATAGCCGTCACAGCCATTTTCCATCTGCATCTTCCAGTTGCCGTGGAAGGTGTAGGTCGAATTGCCGGTCAGTACTTCCAGCCCTTCGGGCGCTTGATCCACCATCTGGTCGATGATGACTTTCGCTTCGCCCAGATGCTCTTCCAGCGGTAGGACGTCATGGTTGAGCGAACCGAAGATGAAACCGCGATAGCTTTCGACGCGGACCTTGGTCAGATCATGCGATCCTTCATGATCGAAACTGTCCGGATAGCCGCCGGTGCTGACATCCTTGGCGCGCAGCAGCTTGCCATCGGTCTTGAAGCTCCAACCGTGGAAGGGGCAGACGAACAGCGGCTGGTTGCCCCGCTTGCGGCGACACAGCTTGGCGCCGCGATGGGCGCAGGCATTGACCACGCAGTTAAGGCCGCCATCCTTGGCCCGAGTCAGGATCACCGGCGTATGACCGATCCAGGTGGTGAAATAGTCGTTCTTCTTCTCGACCTGGCTTTCATGGGCCAGATAGACCCAGTTGCTCTCGAAGATGTACTTCATCTCCAGATCGAACAACGCGGGATCGGTGAAGACGTCGCGACGGCAGCGGAAGATGCCGGTTTCGGGGTCATCCACTACGGCGGTTTCGACACGATCGCGCAGGGAAGTCATCGGATTGCTCATGATCGCTTCTCCTCTCAAGCCGGTTCTTTGACCGGATCGGCCGGTGCTACGACCAGGCGCTTGCGGGTGGAAAATGCTTCGTCGCCCTCATCATCCGCGCGTTGCAGGCGGAAATCAAAGGCAATGTGCGCGCTGTCGCCCTGACGGTTCGGCACCGGCAACAGCCCTTCGCGGGTGCCGAAGGCGAAATCGTCGGCTGCGAACGGATCGTCGCCGAAGTTGATTTGCGTCGTCAGGCGGCGATAGCCCGGCGCTTCAATGAAAAAATGCACATGGGCGGGGCGATTGCCGTGGCGGCCCAACAGTTTCATCAGCGTGTCGGACGCGCCGCCGGGCGGCACCGAATAACCGTTCGGCATCTTGGACGAGAAGGCATAGGTGCCATCGGCCGCGATCTTCAACCGGCGACGGTTGTTGAACGGGGTCTGCTCGTGGGTCGGATCGAAATGCGAATAGAAGCCATGCGAGTCCGCGT
Source organism: Sphingomonadaceae bacterium (assembly GCA_016000085.1). Classification (GTDB taxonomy): domain Bacteria; phylum Pseudomonadota; class Alphaproteobacteria; order Sphingomonadales; family Sphingomonadaceae; genus Sphingobium. Next base: position 97,006 of record JAECRT010000003.1, on the reverse strand, counting down.
GCCACACATGCACCAGGCCGTCGGTCACTGCCTCGCCGTCCGGGCCGATGATGCGGCCCGTCATATAGAGCGTGTCGGTGTCGTCGGCATCGTCAGTCAGATAGGCGCCGCTGTCGACGATCGGTGCGCCCTCCACATAGAGCGGCCCTTCGATCGTACGCGGGGTGCCGCCCAGCTTGCCAGCTTCCGCATCCTTCGCGTCCATATAGAGATCGAGGAAATGCTCCAAGCCAACGCCCGGCATCAACAGCCCCAATTCCCCGGCACCGGCAGCGCCCTGAAGGAAGTTGACGGTGTTCCACATCTCATCCTCGCTAATGTCGTAGCGGGCAATGATGGTCATGCAGGACTGGATCAGATCACGCATGATCGCCTTTATACGGACATCGCCACCTTGCGACTCCAGCCCCGCGACGCGGTCGAGCAGGTTCTGGATTTCCGGTGTTTCTACGAAGCTGGTACCCATATTATTCTCTCCTAAGCTTGCGGTCTGTTGATCAGCGATCATCCTCGTGGGTCGAGGAGGGATGGCGGCAGAGCGGCGTCACCTTCATGGTCATGAAGGGATAGAGCGGGAGCGCCATCAGCGTGTCGTGCAAGGCTACATTGCTTTCGACGTCGAAGATCGAGACGTTCGAATAGAGCCCAACCTTGCGCCAGATATGGCGCCAGGCGCCGGCGGCCTGCAACTTTTGAAAATAGGCTTTTTCCGCGGCCTTGATCCGGGCGGCTTCCTCTGCATCGAAATCCAGCGGAATATTGACATCCATTTCGACCATGAACAGCATCGGATTCAGGCTCCTGCGGTAACGGCGTGAAGAACGGGCGACGAGCTGTCGCGCCGGAAGAAGGCGAGCTTGTCTTCGTCGAGGGCGATGCCCAGGCCCGGCCCGGTCGGGACCGTGAGCGAGAAGTCTCGATAGCCAAGCGGTTCGCACAAAATATCTTCGGTCTGGAGCAGCGGACCGAACAATTCGGTTCCCCATGCCAATTCCGGCAGCGTGGCGAACAGATGGGCCGACGCGATAGTGCCGACGCCCCCCTCCAGCATCGTGCCGCCATAGAGGCCGATGCCCGCCGCCATGCCGATCGCGGCCACGTCGGCAGCCGCGAACAGGCCGCCCGACTGCGCGATCTTGAGTGCGAAGACGCCTGCGGCATGCGCGGTGGCGATGCGCAGCGCACTGCGCGGACCATTGAGCGCCTCGTCCGCCATCAGCGGGACCGACTGCCCCTTGGACAGGCGCGCCATGGCGGCGATTGAGTCACCGGCAATGGGCTGCTCGACCAGCTCGCAACCGACATCGTGCAGCATGGCCATGCCGATCTTGGCCTGCGCCTCCGACCAGTTCTGGTTGACGTCGACCCGCACGCTTGCGCGGTCGCCCAGCGCCTTGCAGATGGCGCCGACATGGGCCACGTCGTCACGCACATCGCGCTTGCCGATCTTCAGCTTGAAGATGCGATGGCGGCGACGGTCCAACATTTCCTCACCCTCGGCAATGTCGCGGGCAGTGTCGCCACTGGCAAGCGTCCAGGCAACCGGCAGGCTATCGCGCACGCGGCCTCCACCGATCAGCTCGGACACCGGAATGCCCAGCCGCTTGCCGACCATATCCAGCAGAGCGGTTTCGACCGCGCATTTGGCGAAATGATTGCCGCGCACGCAGCGGGCGATTTTGGCCATGGTCGCGCCGACCTGGGCCAGATCGCAGGTTTCGAGGACCGGAACGATATAGGTGTCGATGGCCGACTTAATGCTTTCGGGGCTTTCCTCGCCATAGCTGAGGCCACCGATGGTCGTGCCTTCGCCGATCCCCACGACGCCGTCGGCATCGGTCAATCGGACGATCACCATTGACTGGGCACGCATCGTCGCCATCGCCAGCACATGCGGGCGGATCGTCGGCACATCAACGATGAAGGTATCGGTGTGACTCAATCCAGCCATTGCGGCGACTCTCCCAATTGCTTAAGTTTCGCAGGATAGTTACCCCTCTCCCTTGGCCAGTTCAAAGATCAATGCGGTTAAGGGGTGATACTTTGGAGGTATAATTCAGTGATGGACCTGCGCCTGTTGCGCTATTTCGTGGCGGTGGCCGAGGAAGGCAATTTCAACCGGGCGGCCGAACGGCTGCACATTGCCCAACCGCCTTTGTCGCGCGCGATCCAGCAATTGGAAGCCCATGTCGGCGCGCCCTTGCTCGATCGAGCCAGCCGACCATTGCGTCCGACCGATATCGGCCGCCTGCTCCACTCCCAGGCATTGCAGCTGCTGGCCCGGATCGAAGATGTCGAAACGATGGTGAAAACCGCTGCGACCAGTCAGCGTCGTCGGCTGGTGATCGGCTTCGTAGCGTCGACCATCTATGCGCGCCTGCCCGAACTGATCCGCGAATTCCGCAAGGTCGCCGAAAATGTCGAACTGGTAATGGTCGAAAGCACCACACTGGAACAGATCGCCGCCTTGAAGGACGGCCGCATCGATGTTGGCTTCGGTCGTATCCGGTTCGAGGATCAGGCTGTGCGCCGCATCATCCTGCGTAACGAGAAACTGGTCGCAGCCTTTCCGGTGGACCATCCCCTTGCCCATGGCGAAGGCCCCATTTCGATCCGCGATCTCGCCGACGAACCCCAGATCATCTATCCGCGCGCACCACGCCCCAGCTACGCCGACCAGGTCATATCGCTGTTCCGTGACCATGCCATCGAACCGCGCATCGTGCATGAGGCGCGCGAGTTGCAGATCGCGATCGGTTTGGTCGCGGCGCAGGAAGGCATGGCGATCGTGCCGGAATCGGTCCATCGCGCCCGCAGCCACGATGTCGCCTTCCGCGACCTGTTGGAACCCGCGACATCGCCGATCATCATGAGCCATCGCCCGGGCGACCGTTCCCCCGAACTGGCGCTGATGGCGTCCGTCATCGCCCGCCAATATGCCGAATGGGGATATGAGGTGCCCGCGGCACTGACCGAGGAACTTTAAGGCGTCCGTACTGCCCCGATATCATCCGCCATACCTACAGCGTATTTCAATAGGACTTAATTGGTATTTGGCGGCGGCCTGCAGGTCATTCACTTTCCCGGGAAATCACACCCATCAATAAGGGAGAGGAATCGATATGCAGGGTATCGATATAAATCGTCACATAGACGAAGCCGTTTTTGGAAAGCTGCATCTCAAGATCATCATTGCTTGCGCGATCCTACTTATAGTCGATGGCTATGACGTGTTCATCTATGGCGTTGTTCTGCCACAGTTGATGGATCAATGGGGATTGAGCGCCCCACAGGCCGGATCGCTCGCCAGCTGGGCCTTGTTCGGCATGATGTCCGGCGCGCTATTTTTCGGGCCTTTGGGCGATCGGATCGGGCGCAAAACCTGCATCACTATCTGTTTCGCGCTGTTCAGCGCCGCCACCTTCATCAATGGCTTCGCCACGACGCCAACCATGTTCGGCGTGTTGCGTTTTCTGGCGGGGTTGGGCTGCGGCGGGCTGATGCCCAACGCAGTCGCATTGACCAACGAATATGCGCCTAAGCGAATGCGGAGCACGCTCGTCGCATTGATGTTCAGCGGCTATGCTGTTGGCGGCATGATGGCGGCGGGGCTTGGTATCTGGCTGCTGCCGCTCTTTGGCTGGCAGGCGATGTTCTTCGCGGCGGCCATTCCGCTGGTCCTGTTGCCCCTGGTTCTGCGCGGCTTGCCGGAATCGGCCGGCTTCCTTGTCCGGCAAGGACGACAGGAGCAGGCGCGCGCGATCCTTCAGCAGCTATCGCCGGGCAAACCGCTCGAAGGTCCACTGCTCCAACCACAAGGCGTTGCGGGCAGAACCGGCATCGGCGAACTTTTCCGCCAAAACCGCGCGCTTGGCACGGCTTCGATGTGGCTCTGTTTCTTCTGCTGCCTGCTGATGGTCTATGCCTTGGGGTCCTGGTTGCCGCAGCTGATGCGTAGTGCCGGTTACAGCCTGGGTTCCAGCCTGTCCTTCCTGCTGGCGCTCAACTTCGGCGGCATGTTCGGCGCGATCGTCGGCGGACGCCTGGCCGATCGCTTCGGCCTGCCACAGGTTGTCATCGCCTATTTCCTGCTTGGGGCTATCTGCATCTGCCTGCTGGGCCTCAATGGGCCGATGCCGATCCTCTATCTGCTGATCTTCGTCGCCGGTGCCGGCACGACGGGCACGCAGATATTGCTATATGCCAGCGTCGCCGACTTCTATGAACTGTCGGTCCGTTCGACGGGTCTGGGCTGGGCATCGGGCATGGGCCGGGTTGGCGCGATCGTGGGGCCGATGCTGGGCGGTTTGCTGCTTGCGGCACAACTTCCCATGGCGCTCAACTTCGTCGCGTTCGCCATTCCCGGCCTCGTCTCGGTTCTGGCCACGGCGGTCTTCATGCTCAACCGCCGCCAGCAGATATCCCGGGAACCCTACGTCCTGACGGCGTGATCGGACCATCATGACTGCAAGCCAGACAGGCTGGATCCCGGCGATCATCGCCGGGATCATCGCCACTACCATATCCTATGCCGGCCCGCTGGTGATCATCTTCCAGGCGGCACAGGGGCTGGAACCAGCCCTCGTCGCCTCCTGGATCTGGGCTATATCCATCGGCAGCGGCATATTGGGCATCGCGCTCAGCTGGCGCTGGCGAGTGCCCATCGTCGTCGCCTGGTCGGCACCGGGATCGGCGCTGCTGGTGACGATGCTGCCGCAAACGGATTTCGCGACCGCCATTGGCGCCTATATCGTCGCCAATGTCGCGGTTCTGCTGGTGGGCCTGTCGGGCGCCTTCGACCGACTGATGCACCGCCTGCCCGCCGCGATCACCGCCGCTATGCTGGCTGGCATCCTATTTCGTTTCGTTATCGACATGATTGGTGCAGTGCCCTCCGCCCCGGTGATGTTGATCGCCATGATCGCGGCTTTCTTCGCGGGCCGCGTTTTGGCGCCGCGCTATGCCATCGTCGCGGTGCTGGTGACGGGGGTCGTCATAACCGCGATCAGTGGCGGCCTGTCCGGATCGATAGGTACACCGCACCTGACCGTCCCGGTTTGGACGACACCCCATTTCGATTGGGCGGCCACCGCTAACATAGCCGTGCCGCTGGCCGTAGTCGCGCTGACCGGCCAGTTCCTGCCGGGCATCGCGGTGCTGCGCGCTGCCGGTTACGACCAGCCTGCGGCACGGCCGATCATCTCGACCAACGCCATCGCTTCGATCGCGCTGGCGCCGTTCGGCTGTCATGGGCTGAACCTGGCCGCCTTTACCGCAGCCATCTGCCTTGGCCCCGATGCCCATCCCGATCCTGCCCGCCGCTACATGGCAGGCATCGCAGGCGGCGTCACTTACCTCGTCTTCGGCGCCTTCGCCGCTACCGTGCTTGCCCTGTTCGCCAACCTTCCCAAGACGCTGATCGCCGCGCTGGCGGGCCTTGCCCTGTTCCCGGTCGTCGCCAATTCGCTCAGCACAGCCCTTCGCGCCGAGCAGGGGCGCGACGCCGCGCTGGTTACCTTCGCTGTCAGCGCATCGGGGATGACGCTGGCAGGGCTTGGCTCTGCCCTCTGGGGGCTGATCTTCGGCCTCGCCGTCCACTTGCTCCAGAGCGTCCTTACGAAATCGCCCGAACGGGCCGCCACATAACCAAAAAAGCACTTATTCGGAGAGTATGCATGATCGATCTTCTGGCCCCCCTCCTGGCCGCGTCCGTGGTGCAGCCCACTCCAGCCACACCGCCGCCCGTCACTGCCGAAGTTGCGCAGCAGCAGGAAAAGGCCACATCCGCCGAACTGCCTGCGTCGCAAACCAGCGAACGCCCCAAGGCGCCCAAGCCGGCCTTTCGCCCGATCAACCATGACGAGGATTATTCCACTTTCCGCGACACACGCGACGCGAATTTGTGGACTCGTCTCAAATATCTGCCGATCGTCGGCAAGACCTACGCCACGCTGGGCGGCGAGCTGCGCCTGCGTCCCGAGCTGCGCCTGGGCGAACGTTGGGGGCGTGGCCCGCAGGATGATGACGGCAATTTCCAGCAGCGCACCCGCATCTGGGGCGATCTCCAGGTCGAAGGGCTGTTCCGCGCCTTCGTCGATCTCGAACATGCGACCAGCACGGGCCTCGATTCCGTCGTCGCGCCGATTGAGGAAGGCCGGCTCGATTTCAACCAAGCCTTTATCGAGGCGCATGTGCCGGTCGGTCAGGCCCGCATCACCGCGCGCCTCGGTCGGCAGGAAATCGGCATCGGCAACCAGACTGTGTTCGACATGCGGGAAGGAGCCAATACCCGCCGCTCGCTCGACCTGCTGCGTGTCATGGCGAGCCAGGGGCCATGGGATGGCGGCTTCCTGACCGGCCACGCCGTGCTGGAAAAGCTGGGCAGCTTCGACGACAAGTCCAACAAGAATTATGACCTGACCGGCGTCCATGCCGGACGCACGTTCGGCACTGGTCTCCGCTCCGCCCGTGCCGAAGCCCTGTTCGTATCATCCGATCGTGCCAGCCTCGCCTTTGACAGCGAGCCTGCTGCCCGGGATCAGCGCCGCACCCTGTCGTTGCGTTACGCCGGTAAGCGGGATGCATGGAGCATCGATGTCGAAGGCATCCGGCAATGGGGTTCGTTCGGTGATCTCGACATCAACGCCTATTATATCACCGGAACGGCCGCCTATAGCTGGCAGAGCGGATGGAAGCCCAAGCTCGCTCTGCGCATCGATATGGGGTCGGGCGACAAGAACCCAAATGACGGAAAGATCGGCACATACGCCCCGTTATTCCCAAAGCCGCTGACCTATAATGGCGACCTGGGTCCGCATAACCTGACGATCGTCCAGCCCATGCTCTCGCTCCAGCCGACCCCGAAACTGAAGCTCGATTTCTCGGCGGCGGGACTGTGGCGGACTTCCATCCATGATGGCGTCTATTCGCTCGGCGGGCAGGTCTTGCGGCGTGCCGACGAAACGGACAGCCGTTTCTTCGGGAAGCGCGTGACCGCTGCGGGGCAATATGCCCTTAACCCGTTCATGACCCTGGGATTCTACACCATTTACGGTGACGTGTCCGAAAAGTTCAAGCCGGGTCGCGATCTGGTTTACGCAGCCAGCTACCTGACATTTCGCTTTTAACGCGAGATCGGTGAACCAAGTCGATGAACGGGCTACTCTGCTGTGAAGACCGGTCGGCGCGTGTGGCGCGGCCCACCTGAAAAACGCGCCAACCGTTAGTCGCAAGTGATAACGCAGTTGCGCAATTCGTAGCCCGTAACCAGCTGGTTCCAAGAAAGATCGGGTGCCCGCTCAAGCTTCAACCCGGGCACCTGCATCAGCCGCTCCAGAAACAGGCAGGTTTCTTGCAGCGCAACCTGCGCACCGGGGCAACGATGCTCCCCGTCGCCGAAAGCGAGGCCAGCATTGCCATATTTGGCGCTGACCTTGCGTCCGGGCTGGATCTGCATCGGGCAGGTGCCGAACGCTGCGACGTCGGTGTTGGCGGCGCGCACATCGACCGCGACCGCGTCCCCCTTGCGAACGCCCTGTGCGCCTCCCTCCGTCGTTGGCAAATCCTCATGCAGGCGGCGATAGATATAGCCCACTACCGGCTCGATCCGCAGGATTTCCTCCAGAATCGCGACCTTCTCATGCTCGTCCCCTTCGAGGAAGGCGGTGCGGATCGCATCGTTGCTCAGCATGTGCCAGGCCGCCATGACGATGAATTCGCGCGTAGTTGCCATTCCCGCAGCGCCATAGACGAGGCATTCTGTCAAGATTTCGCGGCCATTATAACCCTGATCGATCAGATGCGAGATCACGTCGTCCTTGCGCTGCTTCCTGCGTGAGCGGATCGCGGGCGCGACATCCTTGTAGTAAAAACGCAGCACCAGATATTGCTGGTGGAGAAACCTGGCAAAAGCTTTGATGAAGTTCTTCGGCGGATCGAAATTGCCGGTGAAGAAAACATCCAGCCGCGCGGCGAGCCCCTGCGGATCGCTGTCGGTCAGGCCGACGATGTCGCCCGCCACCGCCACGGCCAACTCCAGACTAAGATCGTCAAGCTTCACCCGCTTGCACGCCCGAAAGCGGCGGACGAGGTCATCCGACAAACGGATCATCAAACCACGATAGCGCGTGGTGACGATTTTAGGGGTGAAGAAGCGGGCCGTGGCGCTGCGCTGTACACGATGCGCTTCGCCTTCGAGGAAGAGGATTGGCTGGCGCGTAGCGCTGCCGATCTTACCCACCTGCTCGGCCATGAAACCGGCCTGCCTTGCGCTCTGGTTGCGCAGCACCGCGCGGGCGGCATCGAAGGTGTAGGTCTGCACCGCATCTTTAACCGTACCGCCACCGACCGAAGCCGCTGCCGACTTACGGTGATCCTCTCCTTCATGGAAAGGACAGTCGGCAGTTTGCGGAGAGCCTTGATTGGTCACGGTTCTTCCCTTCCCACTCGCTATGGCTGATTGCCATTGTGCCAAAAGCAAGGTGAGATGTCTTCGTATATCAGTCGGGCTTCGTTGAACGCGCATCAGCGCGCCTCTCATTTGCCGAGGGCATGTTTGGCGATCGCAATGTTATTCCACCGCAATAAGGCAGTGGCAAAAAATCGCTTTCCGTCAGTCCAGCTTATCTGCAAAGCATCTGCCATGAGCCTGAGCGATGACAATGGCCTGGAAATTCTTTACGGCGTTCATCGCGCCGATCTGCGGCGTTTTCTGATCGCACGGACCGGCGATGCGGCGGACGCGGACGATGTGCTGCAAGAGCTTTGGCTCAAGGCACGTACTCTTCAGGCGGGGCCGATCGACAATGGCCGCGCCTATCTCTACCGGATGGCGCAAAATCTCGTCGTGGACCGCCTCCGGGGAAAGCAGCGGCGCATGGAACGGGAGCGGCGCTGGAGCGATCAGGCGACCGATTTCGCAGCCGCCGGTGTCGAACCCACCGATCGGAGCCAGACCGCCGAAGAGGAAATATTGGCGCGTGAGGAGGTCGCGACTTTGGTGTCGGCCATCAGCAACCTGCCCGAAGGGGCACGCAAGGCTTTCGAATTGCACAAGCTGGAAGGGTTGAGCCACGCAGAGGTCGCCACTCGGCTGGGCATCAGCAAGAGCGGGGTTGAGAAACATATGGCCGTGGCGATGAAATATCTCCGCCGCGCGCTGCAAGACTGAGGTTATGGTGTCACGCTATCGTCACAGAAGGATCAAGAAGGTAGAAAGGCACACGCCATGACGGCGCGAACGGAAATGGATGAGCAAATGCTGGACCAGGCGATTGCCTGGCAGGCGGCTCTGGAACAGGACGATGCCGACTGGGACGCCTATCTGGCGTGGCTGGAAGCCGACCCGCGCCATCGGCAGGCGTTCGATTCCGTCGCGCTGGTGGATGCTGCGATCACGGACAACAGGGAGCAGATCATGCCCTTGCTGTCATCCGATTTGGACGTTGCGGTCGATCCCCGCCCGCGCCGGTGGCGGCCACGGTTGCTATGGGGTGGCGCCATCGCCGCCAGCCTGGCGATCCTGATTGCCGGCCCGATTCTTCGGTCCAACGCCGATCCCGTCGTCTATGAAAATAGCGGGACAACGAACCGCAGCCTGGCTCTTGCGAATGGGACCAGCGTCATTCTCGCGCCGTCCAGCCGGATCGTCGTGACCGGCAAGGATGCCAGCGCAATCGAGCTGGCACGGGGCGAAGCCTATTTCGATGTGCGCCACGATCCCGGCCGGATGCTGACGGTGTCGGCGGGCACCTATCGGATCAGCGACATCGGCACGCGCTTCTCCGTCAATCTGGCGAGCGGGACTTTCCGCGTCGGTGTCGCAGAAGGAGTGGTGTCGGTCGAGGCGCAGGGCATTGCCAAGCCGGTGCGACTTGACGCCGGGCATCAGCTTGTCGGTGGTCGTGGCGCGCTCACGCTCGCGCCGGTCGATGTGGCGCAGATCGGCAGTTGGCGTAGTGGCCGCCTATCTTACACCGATGCGCCATTGGCTCTCGTCGCGGCGGACATAAGCCGCTATTCCGGCAAGGCGATCATCGTCGATCCGTCCGTGGAGAAGAAACATTTTTCGGGCAGTCTGGTCATCGGCGACGGATCTAAGCTGGTCGGCGATCTGGCCGGCGTCATGGGCATGGAAACACAATCGACGGGGAATGCTGTACGCATTGGCGCTGTGCGCTGAGCCTGCATTACTAGCATCCACGGCCCTGGCGCGCGAACAGGCCCGATCGGTGGATATACCGGCGGGGCCGCTCAGCAATGCGATCGATCGATTTTCGGCGATCACAGGGATTTCGGTCGGGCTTCCGGGGGATATGCCGCATGTCATGACGCGGCGGGTGGTCGGCAACATGTCCGCCGACAAGATCCTGCAAAAGCTGTTGGCCGGTACGGACCTGCGCGCCGTGCGGATCAGCGCGACGCTTTACCGCATCGAGCGTTCGCCCAAGGCCCGGACGCTTCACCCCGCGCAGTCTCCCCCGCTCAGGCCGGTCGCCCCACCGCCGGGCAACATCATCGTGACGGCTCAGAAGCGGTCGCAGATCCTGCGTGACGTGCCACTGTCCGTCTCGGTCCTTTCCTTCGCGCCGCTCGCACGATCGCGCACCCCATCGAGCCGCGACATCAGCCTCGACCTGGAAGGGTTGGCGATGACCAATATGGGTCCGGGGCGCAATCGCCAGTTCATTCGCGGTGTTGCGGACAGCCCCTTCAATGGGTTCAGCCAATCCACAGTCGCCGTTCAGGTGGACGAGGCGCGCGTGACCTTCAATGCCCCGGACCCCGACCTGCGGCTTATCGATGTCGACCGGGTGGAGCTTTTGAAGGGACCGCAAGGCCCGCTTTACGGGTCCGGCGCCTTGGGCGGCATCTATCATATCGTGACCCGCAAGCCCGACTTCGAAGGTGTGTCCGGATCGGTCCGGCTCTCCGCCGAAGCGGTCCAGCATGGCCAGCCCGGCACAGGCGCTGAAGGCATTTTCAATCTGCCGCTGGTGGACGACAAGCTGGCAGTGCGGGCAACAGGCTATCGTTTCGTCAATGGCGGGTGGATCCGCAACAACGGCACGAAGCGTGGCAGCAATTCGGCCGAGACGGTGGGCCTGCGCCTTGGCATTCGCTGGCGTCCCGTAGAAGATTGGACGGTGGACGCCGGATTTGCGCTGCAGGACATTAATTCCCGCGACAGCCAATATGTGACGGCATCCGACGACACGCTGAGCCGGACAAATGCCTTTGCAGAGCCGACCGACAATGATTTCAAGCTGTGGCATGGCACGATCAACGGCGTGATCGGCGCGCTGGAGCTGACATCGGCCACCAGCTATGTCGATCATGGCTTCGATTATATATTGGACGCCAGCGACGCTGCTCCCGCCTTCGATCTTGCTGGTCTCGTACGGTTCGAGGATCAGCGACATTATTCCGTTTTCAACCAGGAACTGCGGCTCGCGTCGAGCGGCCCGGATCATTGGCTGGTGGGCCTGTCCTACCTTCAGGCGACCACGCGCGGCGGCGCGCAGGTCATGGACGCCGGCAACATCACGCAGACGGTCGAGACCTATGATCGTCGCGTGATCGAATATGCCGCATTCGGCGAAGGCACGCTGCGAATCGTGCGCCAGCTGAACCTGACATTGGGCGCGCGCCTGTTCCACAGCATCGCTCAGGATGGGACGGGCCATGCCCCTGCGATGAGCCCGGTGCGTATCAGCAAGACCATCCTGTCCCCCAGCGCATCGCTATCGCTGGACCTGGGCGGGCGGGGCCTGCTCTTTCTGCGCTATGCGCGGGCAATGCGCCCGGGCGGGCTGGCCCCGGCCAATATGGCTGTGTCGCGTCAGTTCGACGCCGATGAACTCAGCACCATCGACCTTGGGTTGCGTCGATCATCCCATGACGGGCGGTTTTCGCTGTCCGCCAGCCTGTATCATACAAGATGGGGCGAAATTCAGTCGGATTATCTGCTGTCCAACGGCCTGGTGTCGACACGGAATGCCGGTCGCGGCGCGATCATCGGCGGGGAGATCACGACCGAATGGACCATCGGCAACGGCCTGACCCTGTCCGCGGGCGGGAGCGCCCAGTCGGCGCGACTGACGCGCGCTGCCGATGGCGTGGAATTAGACGATCGCCGCCTGCCCATTGCGCCGACGCTGGCCGGGCGCATCGCGCTGGCCAAGAGCTTCATCCTGTCGGACGACTGGCGCGGGCAGGCTGCGGTCCAGGCCAATTATATCGGCAAGGCACGATTGTCTTTCGATGACGATCTGGACCGGAGCATGGGCAATTATACGGTCGCGTCGGCCAATGCCGAATTGTCGCGCGAGGTGTGGACGCTGGGTGTCCGCGTGGACAATCTGCTCGACGTCCGTGGCGACAGCTTCGCGTTCGGCAACCCCTTCTCCATTCGCACCGCCCCGCAATATACGCCGCTGCGCCCCCGCACGCTCATGCTGTCGGTGGCGCGATCCTGGTGACAGCCCGGCGAGGGGAAAGATCGAACGTAGCGGTGTAGCCGACATGGTCGGACAACATGCTGCCATCGGTGGCATGGCCGAACGGAACGTCCAACCGTTCCAGTTCGATATCCGTCGAATGGCCCGGTGTGTAGAATTGCCAGTCGCGCGCGCGTCCGTAGGCGTAGCGGGCATCATTCGACAGCGGCATATGGTGCCGCACGGCTTCGCCGAATGCATCGTCTATGTCGCCATTCTGGCTCCAGCCGGTGCGCACATGCGATAGCAGCGCGACGCGGCGGGACGCCACCTTCCCGACGTTGAAGTCGCCCGCCACGATCAGCGCACGGGCCGGGTCATGCGCCTTGCGAATGAAGTCGGAGAGATAACGGACTTGCAGGCGATAGGCCTGTAGCGATCGGTCGTCGGCCACACCGGACGCATGCCTGCTGTTAAGATGCGTGGTAACGATATCGACGCGATCGGCCTGGCCCGGCAAGCGGATGCTCACCATCAACGCGCCCTTGTTGGCGAGGCAATCATAGCCTGCGCACGCGAAAGCCGGGAAGGCCATCCTGCGCACGCCGACGATGGGAAAGTCGGAAAGCAGTTGAAGCCCGCTGCCGACATATTTGCCCACCCCCTCCCCGCGCGTCCAAGATCCAGCCGCCATATACCGAGCGTCCGACGCATTGACCGGTTCGGGGCTGTCCATGTCGGCCGCTGGCCCTTCGACGACATAGGGGTAACCCGCAGCACGGCCGATCGCCTGCGCCTGCTGCGTGAAGGCTTCCTGAAGCAGCACGACATGCGGTTGTCGCCCTTGCGCGCGCAATGCGCCAAGTCGCTGCGCGATCTGGGCGAAAGCGCCAGAGCGCCCCCATGCTACCGGCCAGGGCAGACCATGGATATTATAGGTCATGACCGACAATCGCCCGTCGAACCTGGTTGGCTGGAGCGGACCGCCATAGCTGACCGGCAATTGGGGGGCGGCGGCGCCGATCGAGGTGGCAAGGATCGTCGCCAGGGCAATCTGTCTCTTCATCCGCAAGGCCTGTCTCCTGCTTGTCGGCAGATGGACGGCGCGCCGGTGCGACGACCCCAGTCGCGATGCACAAGAATTTTTCGGGGCCACCCCGACTGCGGTTGCAGCAGACGGTGCCGTCTCTGCGAAAACGGGGGACGGGCATGATGCAAAACCACCGACAGATTGCGATGATGATCCTGGCGACAGCCGCCTTCCATCCGGCCACAGCGATGGCGCAGGCAGCCGGACCACCGATGCGGATGACCGACCTGCTGGTCGCAAGCGCCGCGCGACTGACGCGCATGGAGGCTCCGCCGAACCGTGAGACGAGCCAGCTGTCACCCTTTTTAGCAATGTTCAGCCCCGCAGATCGTTTCGATCTGGCCCATGTCCGGTCCCGCACCAGCCAGTTGTCGATCGGTTCGGTGGAGCTATCGCTATCGGCCAACCGGACCACAAACGGCGCCGATCGCGCGAGCCGGGGGCTTGATACCGATCGTTGGTCGACAAAGGGCATTGGCCTGTCAGCGGCTATCCCTCTCGCGTCGGACTTTGGCCTGATTATCGGGGGCGACTATGCGCGCATGAGCCGACGGCTCCAGATAGTCGATGTCACCGCCCGTCGATTGTCGACCCGGATGGCGCGGGTCGGCATGGCGCTGGCCTTTGGCAGCGAGAGCCGCATGTCGCTCGACTATCTGTCGGTTTCGCGCTCTTTGCGCCATGATGATCTGACGCGCCTCGCGGAGACAATCGGCGGTGCGCCGCTGACGGGCCACGGGCCGGAACTCGCTTTTGGAACCGCCTCCTCCGGAAAACGCGGCGGAATGGACTGGCGCTTTTCGCTTGGCGCGATGCAGCGGCCTGCCGCCGATCTTGGCCTTGTCGACCAAGCCGCGCTCCACACCGACCGGCGCGCGCTGGCCAGTCTGCGCTTTCACCTGTGACTACGCGCCGCCTGTTGCTGTCCATTCACGATGTCGGTCCCCGCTTCGAAACCGAAGTTGATCGGCTGGTGGAGCATGTGTCCCGCCACGTCGCCCTTGAGCAGTTGGCGATGCTGGTTGTGCCCAATCACTGGGGCGACCATCCGCTGATCGGCGGATCGCCCTTCGCATCGCGTCTGCGCAGTTGGTCCGACCGTGGCGTCAGCCTGTTCGCCCATGGATGGTATCATCGTGACGACAGCCGCCATGCAGGGGCCACTTCACGGTTCAAGGCCCGCCACATGACGGCGGGCGAAGGCGAATTTCTGGGCCTGGACCATGCAACCGCCCTGCAACGCATGACCGATGGCCGGGCGTTGATCGAGGATATCAGCGGCACACCCGTTGCTGGCTTCGTCGCACCGGCCTGGCTCTATGGCCCGCCCGCGCTAGCGGCGCTGGGAGAGGCCGGGTTTGCGCTGGCGGAAGATCATATGAAGATCTGGTCACCCCAGACCGGCGCCACGCTGGCGCGCGGACCCGTGATTACCTGGGCCAGCCGCAGCCAGACGCGCATCGCCTCTTCGCTGGCCGTCGCGCGCCTGTTGCCACCGCTGATGCAGTTCTCGCCGGTGGTTCGAATCGCGGTGCATCCGGGTGATGCGCATGTCCCCGCCCTGATGTTCAGCATCGACAATGCGTTGCGGCGGGTGCGGCGCAGCCATACGCCTGCACGCTATGACGACCTGTTGCCCGCACCGACCTCACCATGCGTATCCTGACCTTCCTGCACAGTTTCGAACCGGGGGGCGTCGAGCGCGTCGCGCTGCGCCTTGTACGGGCTTGGCGGGAAGAAGGCGTCGATGCCCCGCTTTTCATGGGCCGGGCGGACGGCGCGATGCGCGAGGAAATGGCCGCCGACCTTCATTATGACGTGCCGGGCCAGCCCTTTGCGACCGGCTGGATCGAAACGCTGTGGATGATCGCAATGCTGCCACGCGCGATTGCCAGGCTCAAACCCGATGCGCTGTTCTGCGCGGGGAACAGCTATACGATCGTCGCGCTGGCGATGAAGCTACTGATGGGACGTCGCTGTCCGCCGATACTGGCCAAGATCAGCAATGACCTTGAGCGGCGGGACATGATCGCTCCGGTTCGCTGGCTCTATCGTCGATGGCTACGTCTGCACGGTTCTTTCATCGATCATTTCATCGGGATGGAAGAGCCGATGACGGACGAAATTGCGGCGGCCATTCCTGCCGCAAAGGGTCGCATATCGCTCATCCCCGATCCGGCGCTGGACGAGGCGCAGTTGCAGCGCCTGCATCATGCCTTCAAGTCAGCGCGGGAGGCCCGGAACGAGGGTCTGCGGTTCGTCGCGATCGGACGGTTGGCTGCCCAGAAGAACGTCGCCCTGATGCTGCGCGCCTTCGCACGCGGGGCGGCGGCGCCAGACAGGCTGACAGTCTATGGCGACGGCCCGGAACGCGCCGCGCTAAGCACGTTATGCCGTGATCTGGGCATTGGGGATCGCGTGACATGGGCAGGTCATGTACCCGACCCGGCGAGCCGCCTTCCCGATTTCGACGTCTTCCTGCTGTCATCGGATTATGAAGGTGTGCCTGCTGTCATCGTGGAAGCTCTGGCGGCAGGGCTGCCGATCATCGCCACACGATGCAGCGTCAGCATGGCGGCGCTGACTGGCCACGGCGCGCTGGCCCATCTGGTCGAGACGGGTGATTTGGCTGGATTCAGCGCGGCCATCCGCGATGCCGGCCGCCTGCGTCAGGATCGCGCGGCCGGGCTGACGCAAGCCCGGCGTTTCACCGTTGAACGGGCTTCGCAGGCCTATCTCGCCTGTTTCCAGTCGATCCGGTGGCACGCCACCGCCCGGCAGAATTAATTCGCTCCTTCCGACTGAGGTGCACCGCATCACGCGCCGTCAGAGCCTTCGAAGCAACAATGACGAGACATGTATGACGGGTCAGACATCCGCCGGTTCAGTCCTTCGATCCCATCCCTTTTATCAAGAGGTTACCGCCCCCCTCGCCACCGTCATCGATCCCCAGCCGCTCATCCGCTCCGGCCGCAATTGGACGCTGTGGGCGGGGCCGCTGGTGTCGATCCTGATACTGGCGGTGGCTCTCCATCAGTTCCGCGATCTCGACCGGACCAGCCTTTGGGCGCTCATGCCCACATCGCTCCCTTTCTGGCTGGCGTTCGTCACTTATTATACAGCCGGGCCAGTATCCGAATGGGTGATCTTCCGTCGTCTCTGGGCGATCCCCGTCAGCGGATTCGGCGCGCTTTTGCGCAAGCTGGTCAGCAACGAGATACTGCTCGGCTATCTGGGCGAGGTCTATTTCTACGCCTGGGCGCGGCGCAGCGCCGCGATCAAGGCGGCCCCGTTCGGCGCGCTCAAGGATGTGACGATCCTGTCCGCACTGGTCGGCAACCTCGTCACGCTGGCGATGCTGGTGGTCGCGATCCCCTTGTTCGATGCGTTGCCCATCGGCGCTACCCATTGGGAAATCACGGGGTCCATCCTGTTCGTCCTCGCGACGTCGCTGGCGGCGATGCTGCTGCGCCATAAGCTCTTCGCCCTGCCGCTTGCCGACCTGTGGTTCGTGTCGGCCATCCACCTGCTGCGCATCGTCGCGACGACCGTGCTGGCGGCCGGCATGTGGCATATATTGCTGCCATCGGTGGATGTCGGCACATGGATATTGCTGGGTACGTTGCGTCTGCTGATTTCGCGCCTGCCGCTGTTGCCCAACAAGGATGTCGTCTTTGCCGGCATGGCCGCCTTCCTGATCGGACGCGACAGTGAAATCGTGTCGGCCATGGCGCTGATGGCGACGCTGATCCTCGCTGCGCATCTGGTGGTGGGCATCGCGTTGGGCGCCAGCGGCCTGTGGCGCGGGAACCGGGGATGATCGCGCCGTTGCTGCTCTGGGCGGCGGCGGCGACGCTGCCCTCCTCGCCCGAGCTAGGCAAGGCGGAGGGCCAGTGCCACCCAGACGAGCATGGCTCATCCTTCCTCGTCACCGTCAATGGCATCAAGGATCGCAGGGGCCGTCTGAAGCTGGAACTCTATCCAGCGAACGACACCGATTTTCTGGCCGATGACAATATATTGATCGCGGCTGGCAAGACATTCCGGCGGGTCGAAACCCCCGTCCCCGCTTCGGGACCGATCCAGCTTTGCATCCGCGCGCCGGGACCGGGCGTCTACGCGCTCAGCCTGCTGCACGATCGCGATGCCAACCGAAAATTCGCGCTGTCGGTCGATGGCATCGGGTTTGCGGGCAATCCGAAGCTGGGCATGGCCAAACCGTCCGCCAGCGCCGCGAGCGTTCGCGCGCTGACGGGACCGACGCCGGTTTCCATCATGCTCAATTACCGTCGCGGCCTGTTTTCCTTCGGCCCTCTGGAGCGATAAAGCCATGCGAATAGTCGATGTCTGCGCCTTTTACGCGCCACAGGGCGGCGGCGTAAAAACCTATGTCGAACGTAAACTGAAGGCTGGCGCCAAGGCCGGACATGAGATCATCATCCTTGCACCTGGCGAGCGCAGCGCGATCGTGCCGACCGATGGCGATGGACGGATCGTCCTGCTGCCCGCGCGCCGCTTTCCACTGGATCGCCGCTATCATTATTTCGATGACGAAGCGTCGCTGCACACCATGCTCGACAGGCTGCAACCCGATCTTGTCGAGGCTTCGTCTCCCTGGTCCAGTGCGGCGATGGTCGGGCGCTGGCAAGGTGAAGCGCCCCGTGCCCTTATCATGCATGCCGACCCCCTGTCCGCCTATGCCTATCGCTGGTTCGGCCCCGTCGCGCGCCGAGCGACGATCGACCGTGGCTTCGACTGGTATTGGCGGCACTTGCGCAGGCTGGATGCCGCATTCGACCTGATCGTCAGCGCCAATGATAGCCTGTCGGCCCGGCTGCGCGATGGCGGCATCGGAGGCGCGCGGACCATCGCGATGGGCGTGGAGCCTGGCATATTCTCCCCCACCCTTCGCAACGAAGGCCTGCGAACCCATCTGCTAAAATGCTGCGGCCTTGGTCCCGACAGCCTGTTATTGATCGGCGCCGGACGCCATGCGCCGGAAAAACGCTGGCCGCAGGTGATCCAGGCCGTCGCCATGGCCGGATGCCGCCAATCGGTGGGGCTGGTCCTGATCGGTGACGGACGGGACAGCGCGCGCGTGCGAAGGGCTGCGGCGCATAATCCGCACATTCACCTGCTGGCGCCGACGAGCGATCGCGCGACGCTGGCCACTCTGCTCGCAAGCGCCGATGCGCTCGTCCATGGATGCGAGGCGGAAACCTTCTGCATGGTCGCGGCGGAGGCGCGAGCGAGTGGGCTGCCTGTCATCGTTCCCGATGAAGGCGGCGCTTCCGACCAGGCCGGGCCAGGACTGGGCCTGCGCTATCGCGCGGGACAACCCGCCAGCCTGGCGCAGGCGATCGATCATTGGGCGACGACGGACCCGGCCGCATGGCGGCGGCGCGCGACCGACGCAGCCGCACAAGTCGGCACGATGGACAACCATTTCGATCGTCTGTTCGCCAGCTATGCGGTGCTGGACGGGAGGCGTCGCGATGCCGCCTGAAGCGATCGTGTCGATCGATACCGCCCATGTCCGCCCCAGCATCCGGGCGGAAAGGCGGTTACAGCGCCGATTACGCATCGCCGAAGCAAACCGCCGCCGCGATAATAGCGCTGGTTTCACTCGGCAATTCAGCTGTCGCTGCTGGCCAATGATCGTGCGGATCATCTGGTGGGCCTTGAGCGACAGAGGCGCATAACCTGCCTTCAATAGACTTCATCCCGCAATTTTCTTGGGCAATTGCCTCTATGGGTCCTATTGTTGCTGCGTGTCTCTTTCAGAATGGCGGTTTTGTGTCGCGTCCTTCCTCCCGTCGATACTGGTTCATGTCCGCCACCACCCTGCTTCTGTCACTGACAGGCTGCGCGCATTATGCGCCCCAGCCGCTGACCGACGCGCCGGACGTTCTTGCTACGCCTGACGCCAGGCTGCTGGTCCGTTCCTATGGCGAAATGTCCGGTCCCTCCACGCAGGTCATCGATCTGTCGGGGCCACTCAGTGAAGACGCCATCGCCGCGCTGGCCGTGATGGCCAATCCTGACCTCAAGGCTTTGCGCGCCCGCAATGGCGTGAACGATGCGCAGGTCTTCAGCGCAGGATTGATGCCCGATCCGACTTTTTCTCTGGGGATCGATCCCATCCTGTCGGGCGCTGATCCGGTCGCGGGACTTGCGGGCGCGCTCGGCCTCAACCTCAACGCCCTGCGAACCCGCGCGGTCGTCCGGCAACAAGCGCAGGCGCAGCAGCGTCAGGCGCGCTCGGATCTCGTCTGGGCGGAATGGCAGACGGCAGGACAGGCCCGATTGCAGGCGGTACGCATAGCCGCGCTCGAGGCGCAGACCAGCGTGGCGCGGGACAGCCTTGCCTCGGCGGAGCATCTGCTTGGCAGATATAGCGCTGCCGCCGGTCGGGGCGACGTGTCGGCCGATCCGTTGCAAAGCGCGCGGATCGCGGCCATCGACGCGCAGCAGGTCGCGCGGCAGGCGGAGAAAGACCTTGCTGCGGCGCGCCTGGAACTGAACCGGCTGCTTGGCCTGCCCCCGGCCTTTCCTGTTCGCATAGCGCCCACCGCTGCCGTCGCACCATTGCCCGATGCCGACCGCCTGTTCGTGCTTGCGCAACAGGAACGGTCGGACTTGCGGGCGCTGCGGGAAGGATATTCCGCCCAGGAAGCGGCCTTGCGCAAGGCGATCCTCGATCAGTTTCCGACGCTGGACCTGACCATCAACGGTGGACGCGATACCGGCAGGAATGTGACGCTCGGACCGGCGATCGGCTTCACGCTTCCCCTGTGGAACCGCAATCGGGGCGGCATCGCCATTGAGAAGGCGACCCGCACCGCGCTGAAGGCGGAATATGAGGCGCGGCTTTTCCAGACGCGGGCAGAGATTGCGGCGGCCGTCGCAGCACTGGCGATTTCGCGCCGTCAATATGCCGAACTCGATACCGGCCTTGCCGAAGCGACAAGGCTGGCCGAGGCGAGCCGCCGTGCCGCGACACGCGGCGACCTGCCCGATGCGACCGCGCGTACAGCGGAACAGATTGTGCGGGACCGCAAACTGCTGCGCCTGCACAGTGCGCAGGACATGGCGGAACAGGCCATCGCCCTGGAATTATTGACAGGCGTAGCGCGGGAGCAATGGAAGTGAAGACGATCATCACGGTCATGGCGCTGACGCTCGCCGCCTGCTCATCGCCCCCGCAGGAGGATAGTCCCGAGCCACAGGCGCTGGTCAAGCTGGCTACAGTGGACCGGCAGGCGGTGGGGGAAACCATCCGCCTTTATGGCGTGGCCGACAGCGGCTCCGACGGACGGGCCGACCTGTTCGCGCCGATCGAAGCGCGTTTCGTCGCCATCGACGCGCCGGTCGGGTCCGCCGTGCGCCAGGGGCAAGCGATCGTCCGCCTTGCCCCCGGCCCGACCGCGATGCTCGATACGGCCAAGGCGCGCAGCGACGCGCAGGCCGCCAATGCGGCCTATGCCCGCGCCGTGCGCATGCGCGGCGACGGCTTGATGAGCGACGCCGATGTTGAAAGCACGCGCGCCGTCAAAGCGAGCGCCGATGCGACCTTGGCAAGCCTGACCGGTCGCAACCTGACCCTGCGCGCGCCGCGCGCGGGCTATGTCGAAACCATCAACGGAACGCCGGGTGACCTGATCCCGGCAGGCACGTCGGTCGTCGCGATCAGCGGCACCGGCGCGGTCAGGGCGCGTTTCGGGATCGATCCGGCGCTGGTCCGCAATCTGCGCGCAGGCACCGCGATCACCATCTCGACGGCCGGGGGCGGCCGCGCCATTCCGGCACGGCTGTCTGCTGTCGACCCCGTGGTCGACCCGCAAACAAAACTCGCAGCCGCCTATGCCGACCTGCCCGCAGGCGCGGCGTTTCGACCGGGCGAGACACTGACCGGCGAAGCGACCATGCAAGGCGCTGAGGGCGCGCTGGCCATTCCCTATGCCGCGTTGCTGGACGATGCCGGCCAGCCTTTCGTCTTCGTTGTCGTCAAGGGAACGGCCCGTCGCCGCGACATCGTGACGGGATCGAGCGACGGCACAGTCGTCGCCGTGACGAAGGGCTTGTCGCCCGGCGACCAGATCGTTGTCGAGGGCGGGACTGCGCTGGACGACGGCATGAAGGTTCGCCTGCGATGACGGCGTTATTGGAGCGGCACAGTCGTTCGATCTGGCTGGCCGTCATATTGCTGGCGCTGGGCGGCGTGCTGGCCGCGCGAAGCATGCCGGTCAGCCTGTTCCCGCATATCGATTATCCGCGTGTGGTCGTCACTATCGACGCTGGCGACCGCGATGCCGTCCAGATGGCGGCGGAGATCAGTCGCCCGGTAGAAGTCGCGCTGCGCAGCGTGCCCGGCGTCACCCGCGTTCGGTCGACCACCAGCCGGGGTACGGCCGATGTCGCGCTCAATTTCGCCTGGGGCGAGGATATGGTGTCCGCGACACTGGCGACACAGGGCGCGCTGGCGACCTTGCTGCCTGACCTGCCCGCGGGCACGCGCTTCAACGTACGGCGGTCCGACCCCACCATCTTCCCGGTGCTGGGTATCGCCTTGACGTCCCCATCGCTGGACCAGCAAGCGCTGCGACAGTTGGCCGAACTCAAGGTGCGTCCTGCCCTGACCGCTGTACAGGGTGTTGCGGCAGTGGATGTACTGGGCGGCACGCCGCGCGAATTGGCGGTCGATATCGATCCGGCACGGCTGCGCACCTTCGGCCTTAGCATCACCGATGTCACGGACGCGCTGACCAAGTCCAACGCGATCCGCGGTGCAGGGCGGATCGAGGACAGGCATCGCCTGTATCTGGTGCTGGTGCAAAGCACCCCTGCATCGGCCGCCGACCTGCTCGCCACGCCGATCCGCGCCGCGACCGGCAACGGCGCGGCGGTCGTCACGCTGCGACAGGTGGCGACCGTACGTCCTGCGGCAGAACCCGCTTATGTCCGCATTGCCTCGGATGGACGCAACGCCGTCCTCATCAACGT
>JAECRT010000003.1:65076-74376 GCA_016000085.1 Sphingomonadaceae bacterium | reverse complement strand
CTGGCCGGCACCTGCCTGCTGCTCTATCCGCTCGGCCTCAGCTTCAACATGATGACGCTGGGTGGCATGGCCGCCGCCGTCGGACTGGTGGTGGACGATGCGGTCGTCATGCTGGAACATATCATGCGGCGCATGCAGGAAGGGACCGCGCCCGACGTGAAAAGCCGGCTCGCCGCCGCTGCCGAAATGGGTCGGCCCCTGGTTGGCTCCACGTTGGCGACGATTGTCGTGTTCCTGCCCCTGAGCTTCATCAGCGGGGTCAGCGGTGGCTTCTTCAAGGCGCTGGCGATCACCATCGTCACCGCCCTCACCCTCTCGCTGCTCTTCTCCCGCTTCGTCATCCCCTTGATCGCCGCGCGCTGGCTGCGGCAGAGCGACGCAGAAGCAGCGGAAAAGGCCGATCGCTTCATGCATCGGCTCGACCGCGCCTATGTCCGTGCGGGTAATCGTTTCTTCGGACGTCCGGGGATCGCCGCCGCTATCATGGGCAGCGTCTTGCTGATCGCTGGTGCTCTGTCCTGGTATCAACTGCCCTCCGGCTTCATGCCCGTGATGGACGAAGGCGGCTTCGTTCTCGACTATACCGCCAAGCCCGGTGCTTCGCTGGCCGATACCGATCGGCTGGTGCAACAGGTGGAAGCGATCATCTCCGCAACGCCCGAGGTCGCCAGCTATTCGCGCCGCCTGGGCGTGCAGCTGGGCGGCGGGCTGACCGAAGCCGACGAGGGCGATTTCTTCGTGCGGCTGAAAGATGGATCGCGCCGCCCCATCGACGCGGTGATGGCCGACATCCGCCAGCAGGTCGAGGCGAAGGTGCCCGGCTTGCAGGTCGAACTGGTGCAGTTGATGGAAGACCTGATCGGCGACCTGACCGCCGTGCCACAACCAATCGAGGTCAAGCTGTTCGGCGATGATCCCGCCGCGCTGGAGGCATCCGCCGGGCATGTCGGCAAGGCTTTGGCGACCATCCCCGGCGTCGTCGAGATCGTCGATGGCCTGCGGGTCACCGGCGACGCGATTTCCGTCAAGGTCGACAATGGCCTGGCCGCGCAGCAGGGATTGGACCCGGATCAGGTCGCCAGCCAGATCGAGGCGCTGGTCGGCGGCAGCGTCGCCACCCATATCCGCTTCGGCGAGCAACTGGTCGCAGTCCGCGTGCGCGGCGCGCAGGATTTGCGCAGTCGTGCGAGCCAGATCGCCGACCTGCCGCTGACCGCGCCTGATGGACATGGCGTGCGGCTGGGATCGATCGCGCGGGTCGGCATCGATGGCGGACAGAAACAACTGACGCGCGAAGATCTGGCTCCGTTTATCGCCGTCACCGCGCGGCTGGAGGGCCGAGACTTGGGGTCGGCCATGCAGGCGGTGCAGGCCAAGATCGCCGGGCTTCATCTGCCGGGGTCAGTGCGGGTCGACTATGGCGGTCTCTATGCCGAACAGCAAAAGAGCTTTGCCGACATGGCGATGGTCTTTGCCGCCGCCCTGCTGCTTAGCGCCTTGCTGCTGACCTATCTGTTCGAAAATCTCGCCTGGACGATGTCGGCGATGGCCACGGTGTTGCTGGCGGCGGGCGCGGTGTTGCTGGGTCTGTGGATCACCGGCACGGAACTCAACATCTCCGCGCTGATGGGCCTGACCATGGTCGTGGGCATGGTGACCGAACTGGTGATCTTCTACCTCGCGGAAATCGAAGGCGGCGCCAGGGCAACGCTGGCCGCATTGCGGGAGGCCGGGTCCAAGCGGCTCCGTCCCATCCTGATGTCTGCATTGATCGCGATCCTGACCCTTAGCCCGCTGGCGCTGGGCCTCAGCCGGGGCGCGGGCCTTCAGCAACCATTGGCCACCGCGATCATCTTCGGCCTTGTCGCCGCCGTGCCATTGGTGCTGCTATTCTTGCCGGCATTGCTGCTTTGCTGGCCGACACGCGGGACAACCAGGCCTCCACATCAGGGAAAAGTTTCCTCCGTTGACTAACGTCATGTCGGCTTCTGGCACCCGGACTAGCCGCGTCTTCAGTCGGTGAAGCGCACTGAAACGCCGAAGGGATCGCGCACCAAACGAACGCCTATGTCATAAAGACTGGATAGCAGCGGTTCGGTCATGATCTCGTCCACCGGGCCGTTGCCCAATATATGCCCCTGCCGCACGGCAACGATATCGTCAGCAAAGCGCAGCGCCAGATCGAGGTCGTGGATTGCCATCACCACCGTCCGCCCGGCGTCGGCGCGCGCGCGCAGACGGCTGGCCGCGTCGATGGCATGGCGAGGATCGAGCCCTGCGGTCGGTTCGTCGACGATAAGCAGTTCAGGATCGCCCACAATGGCGCGCGCCAGCAACGCTCTGGCCAGTTCGCCGCCCGACAATTGAGTTGCCGGTCGATCCCGCAGGGGTAGCAGATCGCAGTCCGCCAGCGCTTTATCGATGGACGGTTGCATGGCCGCTGGCAGGTCACCAAAGGCAGGAAGCGCCGGTGTCAGGCCCAGGGCCACGACGCGTTCGACGCTGATCGGCCAATCCACTGCGCCCCGCTGCGGCAGATAGGCGCGTCGTTGGGCCAGCGCGCGCCGCCCGATGGCAGTCAGGCTCTCGCCCCCTAATTGCACCTGCCCGCCATGCGGCTTGAGCAAGCCTGCCGCGATATCCAGCAATGTGCTTTTACCCGCGCCATTGGGGCCGATCACAGCGGTCAGCCGTCCGGCGCGAAAGGTCACGTCCACCTCGTCCAGCACCAACCGGCTCCCCCTGCGCGCAGATACGCCCTGCAACACCAGCGCGCTCATAGGGTGCGGCTCCGCATGTGCAGGATGAGCCACAGGAAGAAAGGTGCGCCAATGACGCTGATGAATACGCCCAGATTGATCGGCACGCCAAAAGTGACGAGCCGGGTCGCAATATCGGCTAGTACGACGAGGATCGCGCCTGCCAATGCGGCAGGCAGCAACACCCGGCCCGGACGATGTCGTACCAGCGGCCTGACGATATGCGGCGCGATCAGGCCGACGAACCCGACCATGCCCGCCACTGCCGTGGCTGCGCCGACGCCCAGCGCCGTGCCGAACAAGGCCAGCAACCGCGTCTGTCCGACATGAATGCCAAGGCTTTCGGCCTGCGTTTCGCCCAGCGCCAGAGCATCCAGCGCGCGGCCGGTCATCAGCAGGAGGATTCCCCCCACTACAATGAATGGGGCCGCAAGTCGAACATGATCCCAACTGCGATCGGTGAGCGATCCCATCAACCAGGTCATGATCTCATATGCGGCATAGGGATTGGGCGAGAGATTGAGCGCCAGGCTAACACCTGCCCCCGCTACGCTGGAAATCGCTGCGCCAGCCAGAATCAGTGACAGCGTGCCGCCATTGCGCGACAGCATCAGCGTCAGTCCGGCGGTCAGGAACCCGCCAATTAGCCCGAACAACGGCGTCGCCAGCACGAAACTCGCCGCAAAACCATAATAGATGGCGATGACCGCGCCCAGCGCCGCGCCCGCCGATATGCCCAGCGTTCCCGGTTCGGCCAGTGGATTTCGAAGCAACCCCTGCAATACAGCACCCGACAGACCGAGAATCCCGC
The DNA here is from genome assembly GCA_016000085.1 of Sphingomonadaceae bacterium. Lineage (GTDB taxonomy): Bacteria > Pseudomonadota > Alphaproteobacteria > Sphingomonadales > Sphingomonadaceae > Sphingobium. The sequence continues at coordinate 70,806 of JAECRT010000003.1, read as the reverse complement.
CGACCATGATCGCCAGGATCACGCGCGGAATACGAATTTCAGTCAGGATCAGCCCGGTGAGGTTACCCTCTGGATGGGCGAGCGCTTGTACGACATCTTGGGGCCGCAGCCAGACCGTTCCCGCCAGCAATGACGCGCCAGCGCAGATCAGCAGCAGCAAAAGCAGGACAGGAATCAACCAGCGTGTCATCGTACCGCCTCTCGCGCTGCAAAAGGCAAAGGTGACCGGATTGCCGCTACAGCCTCGCGAAGCTGGCTCCGCAGGGCGCGCACTGTACCCCCCACCATGGGCGTACCACAGATATACCAGGCCTGACGGATATGAACGGTGCGCGCACCCGCCCAATATTGCCGGACCAGCGGATGCCGCGCCAGATTGGTGCGAAGTCCTGGCTTTTCGTCAATCGGCATACCCTGCACCAGCAGGGTTGGCGCCGCCTTCAGCAGCACTTCGGCATCGGGCGCGCCATAGCTGGACGCAGGCGGCTGGCTGCCGACATTCACGGCGCCGGCGGCCGTAAGGATCGAGTCATACAGCGTGCCTTTCGCAGCATTAAAGCCAGACCCATCCCAGGCAGCGACGCGAATGGGCGGCATTGGATGTCTGGAAATGGCGTTCAGCTGCGCATCCATACGGGCGATCAGCGCCTCACCACGCGCTTCCTCGCCTACGGCCTTCGCGACCTGTCGGGTGTTTGCGCGTATGTCGTCGAAACCATTTGCGTCGCGGACCTCGACCATCGGATAGCCCAGGCGCTTGAGCAGGCTCCGCGTCGATGCTGTCGAGAAGTTGCCCGCAAGGACCAGGTCGGGCTTTTGGCGAACGACATCTTCGGCCAGGCCGTGATTGATGCCGACCCGCATCGCTTCCTTCACCATCAGCGAACTGCCGGGGGTGCGCGACAGCCATGTCACCGATGCAATCCGTTCCGGCGGCAACAGAGCCAGCACCAGTTGGTCGGTACACTGGTTTATGGACATGACCCGCATAGGTCGAACAGGCCCAGACGCAATGACAGGGCGAACCGCGCCGCCGACCGAAATCGGCAGCGCGATCATCAGCATCATCGTCAGGATGCCGACCCGCTTCATCAAAAGCGGACGCGTACGCCACCATAGCCCGCACGCCCCGGCGTCGCGAAGCTGAACACTTCCTCATAATCTTCGTTGATCAGGTTCTCGACTCGACCGAACAGAGTAATATTGTCGTTCAGCTTATATTCGGCGTTGAAGTTAACCAGCACATATTCCTTAAGCGATACGCGCACCGGAACATAACTTGGGTCGGTATAGGCTACGTCGCTCTGGCGGCCATTGTAACGCAGTGTCAGCGTAGCCGAGGAACGCTGGTCGGCCGAAAAGACCGTCGCGTTGACACTGGCGATATGCTTGGGGCGACGCGCTTCGACCACGCCATTTTCACGCGCCTTAAGATAGGTATAGGCGGCGTCCAGGCGCAATTGCGGGATCGGGCGCGCGCTGACGAAGGCTTCGATGCCATGTTGCCTAGATTCGGTCGCGCGATTGTCGGGCGTCGCGTTATAATCCGGCGCGGGATAGGTGATGTAGATTTCGTCCTTCAGCTTGCTGTCGAAATAGGTGAAACCGATGGTCGAATTGCCGCCGATAACCTGTTCGATCCCGGCTTCCCAACCTTCAGACTTTTCCGGCTTCAGGTTCGGGTTGCCGATATATTTACCGTCGGAGTAGCCATAAAGTTCATAGTAGCCCGGATTCTTGACGCCCGTGCCATAAGCCCCGCGGATGCGCGTGCCGGTAGCGAAAGCATAGCTGCCCTGAACACGCCAGGTCGTCACGTCGTCGAAGCGATTATTCTCGTCCCTGCGGATGGAGCCACCCAGCGAAAGCGCTTCGTTGACCAGCAGTTCATACTGACCAACCAGACCGACATTGTCGGTGTGCCGCTTGCCGTCGAAGACAAAAGGTGAAGAGGTCGTGTTGCGGAACTGCTCACGCTCCAAATCGACTGCGGCAGTCACACGATGCACAATCCTGTCGGTGCCAAAGCGCAGGCTGCTGGTGAAGGAGCCTTTGTAACGCTGGCCCTCATCGCCATAGTCGAAGCCGGTCGCTATGTAGTTTTTACGCGTCGTATCAGAGATCTGGCCTGACAGAATGTTTGTCCAGCGGCCGTCGAGCGATGCGTGTTCGATGCTGACCAACCCATAAAATGCCTTGTTTTTGTAACCCACGCCGGGGCTATCGACCGTGTAGCCGAACAGCGGGCTGCTGGGATCGTTTTCGCTGTCGTTGGAATCCGCATCGGTATAGCTGTAGCGTCCGACGCCGGTAATCTTCAAATTGTCACCGGGCGTCCAGATCAGTTTCGCACTAACACCCAGATTGTCCGACCCAACATTCCGTACGCCTCGACGCGCGGTAGGCGTGCCCCCGGTGTGATAGTAGGACGACGAAACCGCATAATCGAGATCGCCCGATACCCCCGCGGCGCGGGCGCTGCCGGTGTAGGTGTTGAACGATCCGCCCTCGGCACGGGCCGAGAAGCCGGGCGCTTCGGCTCCCGACAAGGTCATGTAATGAATTACGCCGCCGATCGCATCGGAACCATAGAGTGACGACTGCTGACCGCGCAGCACTTCTATCCGAGCTTCCGGATCGGCTGTCAGCGTACCGAAATCATATTCGCCCTGATAGGGATCGGCCACCTCGATCCCGTCGATCAGGACGAGGACATGATTACTTTCGGACCCGCGCAAACGGACCTGGGTGAGGCCACCGACTGCGCCGATGCGGCTGACTGCGACACCGGGAACGTCGCGCAAAATGTCTGATACGGTGCGCGTTTGGCGGGTTTGGAGCGCCTGTGCGTCAAGGATGGTCACGGATCCGCCAAGCTGGTTCACTTTGACACCTTCGCCCGAACGGCTGGCGGTGACGACGATCTGGTCTTCGCCAGAAACATCGGGAGCCGACTGCGCATAGGCAGGCGTCGCGGCGACAATCGCGATCATCGACGTGATGATGGTCTTCATTGGTAATCCCCCTTGGCACATGAGCAACGTGAGCGGTGGGACATACCGGTCATCCTCCGGCCGGTGCGTGACGACGGGCGAGCGCCACAAGGCGCCCATTACCACGCAACCGTGCGGCCCCGCCGCATGGTTCGTCGCTCAGACGGAACATTACCGTGCCGTGACCATCCCCTGGACCAAGGCAAGAGCGACCGGTGCGCTGGCAGGTCTCCTGGCTCGCGGGTCACAGCTTGATGCACGCCTTCCCGGACATGCGCGTGCGCGCCTTCCAGTGACCGCCCCTGAAAACAGAGGCCTGTGCATCGCGCTATCCGCTTACAGTTGCAGGGACAGCCGTGGATTTGGGGGGAAACCCCGCACCACATTCCCGATTAAGCTCCCTTGCGGGAGCACCGGCGCGATCATGAAGCATCTCTTGCGATCCGCTTCGGAAACGCCGCTTAGTCAGGGAACGACAATTTGTCCATGCCGCAGCAATATCCCGGCCGGTGCAGCATCCGCCCCGCCATACGGCTCCACAATTGTCAGAACGGAACTTCTTCGCCTTCGAAGTCGAACAGCTTCCCGCTGTCGGGCACTTTGAGGCCTTCGATCACATCGAGCAATTGCAGCGCGGCCCGCTCAGGGTCAAACAGACGCCCGGCCTGAACATTGCCCTGAAATGGCCGCGACAGCGCCGTGTCGACAGTGCCGGGGTGCAGCGCAACGACGATGGCGCGGTCGTTGCGGCGGCGCTCCTCGATCGCGAGGTTGCGCACCAGCATGTTGAGCGCCGCCTTCGACGCGCGATAGCCGTGCCAGCCGCCCAGTCGGTTATCGCCGATGGACCCGACGCGCGCCGAGAGCGCCGCGAACACGGCGCGGCCGCTGCGGGGCATGATCGGCAGGAAATGTTTCGCCACAAGCGCAGGCCCGATGGCATTGACGGCATATAGTTTCGCCAGCCATTCCGGATCGAGATCCCGCAACGCTTTTTCGGGGCCATGGTCGTCCGTATGGAGCAGGCCGGTCGCGACGATCACCAGGGTCGGGGGCGGCCCTTCGGCCACATGCGCAGCCGCAGCAGCGATACTTGCTTCGTCGAGCAGATCGAGATGCTGCGCGCCAGCACGCGACCGCGCCAAACCGTGCACGATGTCGAATGCGCCTTCGTCGATCAGTGCAGCCTCAAACGCCGCGCCAATCCCGCCGGATGCGCCGATGACAACGGCGGAAGTCTTCCCCGCGCCACTCATGCGCGGGTAAATCGCCAGCGGTCGGCGTCGCTTTCGTCCGCTTCAAATCGATAACCGTCGCTATCGAATCCCCGCATCGCCTCAACATCGGTGATGTGATGTTCGCATAGCCAACGCGCCATCATGCCGCGGGCGCGCTTGGCGTTGAAACTCACGAAGCGCGGACCATCCGGGCCGGGCTCGCGAAACTCGACCTCGATCACGCGCACCCCCGGCAGCTTGCCCGCGACGGCCGCATAATATTCCTGGCTGGCAAGATTGAGCACCACGCCCGATCCCTCTTCCGCGATCTGCGTCAGCAACAATGTTGCGATACGGTCGCCCCACCAGTCGGTCAGTTTCTTGTGGCGCGGCGCCCAGCGCGTACCCATTTCCAGCCGATAGGGCCGGATCGCGTCGAGCGGCCGAAGCAGGCCGTATAGCCCCGAGAGCATCCGCACATGGTCTTGCGCGAAACTGACGCCCGCTTCGTCCAGCGTATAGGCTTCAAAACCGGTATAAACGTCGCCGGCAAAGGCAAACAGCGCTTGCCGCTCGGGCAAGTCTGCAAAATCACGAAAGCGCTCCGCGTTGAGCTTCGCGAGGCGCGGGGAGATGTGCATCAACTCCGACAGTCGCTTCTGCGTCAGGTTTGCCGCCGATTTGGCCAGGCTGTGCGCTTCCTGGGTAAAATGCGGTGTAGAGATGGCGAGTGGCGGCAGAGCGCGATCGAAATCGAGCGTCTTGGCGGGGGATAGCAAAGCGATCATGCGGCTGGCGGTAGCGATGGCGGGAGCCTGCGTCAAACCGGCGCAACCAAGGTTGGACGTCCTCATTCCGATAGGGTGATGCCTATTTTATGATGCTTCGGATCGCACCCGCGCGGCGTCCAGCATCCATTGGCGAAAAATCCGAAAGGCGGGGCGCTCCATCTGTGTGCGAGGATAGACGAGATAATAAGCGGCATCACCGGACATGCTGATATCGAGCGGCGCAACGAGCGCGCCGGACGCCAGTTCTTCCTCGATAATGAAGCGCGGGATCAGCGCGGCTCCCCCGCCACCAATCGCCGCTTGGGCGAGCATGGTGAAATGCTCGAATGTCGGCCCTTTGATGATACGGGAAGGCTGGGCATCGGCCTGGGCGAACCATGCCTTCCATGCATCGGGCCGCTCCACTTGTGATAGCAGGGGAAAAGCGGCGAAATCCTGCGGAGTGATGATGGCCTGGCCATGCAGCAGGGTTGGCGCAACGACAGCCACCACGCGCTCGCCGAACAGCCGGTCATGCTCGGCATCGGGCCAATTGGGTCGGCCGAAATGGATGGCGGCGTCGAACATCTCGTCGGCGAAATCAAACTCGTGCGTCCGCGCGGAGATGTTGACGATCAGTTCGGGGGCGATCCGCGTTATCCCCGCCATGCGCGGGGCCAGCCAGCGCATACCGAAACTGGGCAGGGTGGCCAGATTGATGGCATTCCCCTCCCCTCGCCGCATGATGCG
>JAECRT010000003.1:46983-64976 GCA_016000085.1 Sphingomonadaceae bacterium | reverse complement strand
ATAGCGGCGATTATCGTCTGACATGCCATGTCATTATTCCGGTATCGCATGATAAGCGAGCAGCATATTATTTTGTATAGGCCCATCGCGGCGCTATATTTGCCCCGCCAACTCCCCTCCTGAAAAAAGAAGCCAATGCGATGCGCCAGTATGGGATGCCGGTTGAAAATCGCAACGCAAGGGTACGGGCGTGCGAACACCGCTTGCCGCTGGCGGGCGGTGGCGACAATATCATGCGGATGCTTCCAGATATGGCAGCAGGTCAGGCGTTGGCGCGTCTCGCCGGGACGTGCATGGCGACCCACATTGTGCAGAATAAGGCAGCATGAACATGAGCCGTTTCACATCGATCGATCCCGCCACCGGCGGCAGCCTGTGGGAAGGAGACGCTGCGGACGAGGCACAATGCGCCGCCGCCATAGCCAGCGCCCGCGCGGCCTTTCCGGCATGGGCCGCCCTGCCCGATGACGCACGGCGCGCTATCCTGCTGCGCTACAATACACTGCTGACGGAGCGCACGGACGCCATCGCCAGGGCTATCGCACGCGAAACCGGCAAGCCGCTGTGGGAAGCCCAAGGCGAGGTGGCATCGATGGTCGGGAAGGTCGACATCTCCATCACCGCACAAACCGAACGGGCGGGAACGCGCGCACAGTCCATGGGCTTTGGCCAGGCCGTGCTGCGCCACCGCCCCCATGGCGTCATGGCCGTGCTTGGCCCCTATAACTTCCCCGGCCACCTGCCCAACGGGCATATCGTCCCAGCGTTGCTGGCAGGCAATTGCGTGATCTTCAAGCCGTCCGAACTGACCCCGCTGGTCGGCGAGATGATGGCCGCCGCCTTGCATGATGCTGGCGTGCCGCAAGGCGTATTCACCCTGTTGCAGGGCGGGCGCGACACAGGCGCGGCCTTGATCGCGCAGGATATTGACGGGCTGTTGTTCACTGGGTCGGCCGGGGCGGGCATGCATTTCCGCAAGATCATGGCGGATCGCCCCCATGTCATGTTGGCGCTGGAACTGGGCGGCAATAATCCGCTGATCGCCTGGGATGGGGAAGCCGAGGCCGTCGCCTCCATCATCGTCCAGTCGGCCTTCATCACCGCCGGGCAGCGTTGCTCCTGTGCACGACGGCTGATCGTGCAGCAGGGGGCAACAGGCGACGCCATCGTCGCGGCGACCGTTGCGCTGGCCGCGCGACTGCGGGTGGGCGCATGGGATGATGCGGACGAACCCTATATGGGGCCGCTGATTTCGGATGCGGCAGCGAGCCATGCCCTGTCCCGATACGATGCACTGGTCACCATGGGCGCGCAGGTAATCGTGCCGCTGACCACTGCGCCTGGCCGCAGCGCCGCCTTTCTGTCGTCCGGCATCGTCGATGTCACCGGGGTTGCCGTGCCTGACGAGGAGATATTCGCGCCACTGCTCCAGATCGTTCGGGTCGCCGATTTCGATGCCGCCATCACCGCCGCGAACAACACGGCTTATGGGCTGGCTGCTGGCCTTATCAGTCAGGACGATGATCTGTGGGACAGGTTCTCGCTGGCGATCCGTGCCGGTGTCGTCAACCGCAACCGGCCCACCACCGGCGCGAGCGGAGCCATGCCGTTCGGCGGCCTGGGTGCATCGGGCAATCATCGACCCAGCGCATTTTATGCGGCAGATTATTGCGCCTATCCGGTGGCCAGTTTCGAAGCATCGCAGATCAGCGACCAGCGTGGGGACATGCGCGGCCTGACCTGATGCGCCTCGTTCAACCCTTGTCCGCGTCGGGCTGACGATCGGGATGGGCTGCGATGAAGGCGGGGTTCGCTCCTGCCACCATGCCGACCGCAACCAGCGCAGGATAAGGGGTCAGATCCACACCGAAGCGCTCGGCCGAATAGATTTGCGGAACCAGAGCGCAATCGGCGAGCGTGGGCGCTGCGCCGAAGCAATAGCCCTGCCCATGCTTCGCTATCAGGGTTTCCAGCGCAGCAAACCCGTCGGCGATCCAGCGCGCGATCCATTGGGTGATGGCATCGCCATCCGCGCCAAAGCTCTCCCGCAAGCCATTTAGAACACGCAGATTGTTGAGCGGATGGATGTCGCAGGCGATGATCGACACCATCGACCGCACGACCGCGCGATCATGCCTGTCGGTAGGCAGCAATGCGGGTTCCGGATAGGATTCCTCCAGCCATTCCAGAATTGCCGGGCTTTGTATCAATGTCCTGTCACCATCGACAAGCGTCGGCACGAGGCCATGCGGCGCGATCGACCGATAGTCCGGCGCGCGTTGCGCTCCGGTGCGCAGGTCATGGTTGACCGGATCATAGGCCAATCCTTTGAGACCCAGGGCGATCCGCACACGATAGGCCGCCCCTGACCGCCAATAGCCGTGGAGGATCAGAGGATCGCTCATCGCGCAGGCAGGACGATCGCCCTGCATTCGCCAAAACCAATGGACACGAACCCCTCTGCATGGGCCGTCGCCGTCAGCAGGATTTCGTCACCATCCTCCAAAAAGGTCCGCGCCTCGCCCGAAGGCAGGTCGACCGGCGCCTTCCCGCCATTGGTCTGTTCCATCAGGCTGCCATAGCCATCGCTGGTCGGCGCAGAGATCGTGCCGGTGCCCAGCAAGTCGCCGGGATTAAGGTTGCAGCCATTGGACGCATGGTGGGTAACGATTTGCGCAGCGGTCCAGTACATGTTCGACGCCGGCCCTTTACTCAGCCGGTGCGGCATCATGCCGCGCGCGCGCATCGCAGCGGTCGATATGCTGGCGGTTAGCGTGATCCCCAGCGCGCCATGGGCCTGATCGTCTGCATCGAACAAATAGGGCAAAGGCGCCGGGTCGCCTTGGGGGCGTGCGGGCTGGGCGATGCGATAGGGCGCAAGCGCTTCTGCCGTGATGACCCAGGGCGAAATGGTCGACTGAAAATTCTTCGCCAGAAATGGTCCGAGCGGCTGATATTCCCACGCCTGAAAATCACGCGCCGACCAGTCGTTCAGCAGGCAGAAGCCAGCGATATGCTGCGCAGCATCGGCAATGGCGATAGGATCGCCCAGTGCGTTCCCTCCCCCGATCCACACCCCCAGTTCCAGTTCATAGTCAAGCCGCACCGACGGCCCGAAGACCGGTACATCGGCATCGGGCGCCTTGCGCTGACCGTTGGGGCGCACCAGCGGAACACCGGAAGGCCGGATCGAAGAGGCCCGGCCATGATAGCCGATCGGCACATATTTATAATTGGGCAGCAAAGGGTTGTCGGGGCGGAATAGCGCGCCGACATTATTGGCGTGATGAATGCCCACATAGAAATCGGTGTAATCGCCGATCATCGCGGGCAAATGCATCTTACAGGCTTGCGCCAGATGCAGGAACGGTTGAACCTCGGCGCAATTCTCCGTCCGTGTCAGCAGCGCAAACAAACCATGCCGCAACGCAAGACGATCGGCGGCCGGCAAGCCCATCAGACGGTTCAAAGTGGTGGCGGTGATCGCGCTTGCATTGGCCCACGGCAAAAGCCCTGCTTCATAGGCATCGGCCAGATCCAGGATATAGTCGCCAATCGCGACGCCGATGCGCCGTTCGCCACCATCCCGACTGAACACACCAAGAGGCAGGTTCTGCACCGGAAAATCCGGATGGCCGTTCGCGCTTTCGACCCAACTGATGGCCGCTGCGTCGTGGCTGTGATCGATCATGGCATGGCTCATCGCGGAAGTTGGGCTTTCTGGAAATCGGACCAGCAATCGTCATAATCGAGCTGGCACAGTGGGCTTTGGACGGCAAAGGCGGTCGGCCGGATGACGTGGCGGCTTTCGAACATGAAGGCCATGCTGTTTTCGATCCTGTGAGGCGTCAGCGTGGCGGCAATGGCGTTCTCATAGCTCGCCCGGTCCGGCCCATGGCCCGACATACAATTGTGCAAACTGGCGCCGCCCGGCGCGAAGCCGTCCGCCTTGGCATCATAGGCACCCTCGATCAGTCCCATAAACTCGCTCATGATGTTGCGATGGAACCAGGGCGGCCGAAACGTATCGTCCGCCACCATCCAGCGCGGCGGGAAGATCACGAAATCGCAGTTCGCTGTGCCTGGCATTTCACTGGGTGATGTCAGGACGGTGAAGATGGAGGGATCGGGATGATCGAAGCTGACTGTGTTGATCGTGTTGAAACGCCGCAAATCATAGCGGCAGGGCGCTAGGTTGCCATGCCATGCCACGACATCGAACGGCGAATGGTCGATCGTCGTGACGAACAGGCCGCCCATATATTTCTGGACGACCTGCGTGGGTGCATCCCGGTCCTCGAAAGCCGCTACCGGCGTTTCAAAATCGCGAGGATTGGCCAGGCCGTTGGAGCCGATCGGTCCCAGATCGGGCAAGCGAAATAACGCACCATAATTCTCGCAAATATAGCCGCGTGCCACCCCGTCTGGCAGTTCGACCCGAAAGCGTACGCCGCGCGGAATGAGCGCGATGGAAAGCGGCGCAACCGTCAGGACGCCAAACTCTGTCACGATACGCAGCGTGCCGACCTGCGGCACGATCAGCATTTCGCCATCGGCGTTCTGAAATACCCGATCCGTCATCGATTGGGTTGCGGCGTAGAGATGGATGCCAATCCCCATGCCCGAACCGACATCACCATTGCCGCCATAGCTAACCAGCCCATCGATGAAATCGACGGGTCGTTCGGGCAAGGGTAGCGGATCCCAGCGCAGCCGGTTGGGCGATGGCGGCACTTCGTCGAACGGCCCGCTGCGCAACAAGCTGCTGTTTGCATAGGCCCCGAAGGACGGATGGCTGGCCGTGGGCCTCAACCGATAGAGCCAGCTACGCCTGTTCTCCGCTCTAGGCGCGGTAAAGGCCGTGCCTGAAAGCTGTTCGGCATAGAGGCCAAAGGGGACATGCTGTGGCGAATTTCGGCCGATCGGCAACGCGCCCGCTACCGCCTCGCTCGCGAAATGATTGCCAAAGCCCGCCAGCATCCCCGCCCTGTTTTCAGCGCTATCCAGATGCCCCTCCATCGTCATCGCAATCCTCTCTCGCCTATGCTTCAGGCATCGACCGTAATCACGCCACGCCGGATCTGGTCGAGTTCGATCGATTCATACAAGGCCTGGAAATTGCCGTTGCCAAAGCCTTCATTACCCTTGCGCTGGATAATCTCGAAAAAGATCGGGCCAAATATATTCTCGGTAAAGATCTGGAGCAGTATGCCCTCATTTTCGACGTCGCCGTCAATGAGTATACGGTTGGCGCGCAACCGTTCCAGATCCTCGCCGTGACCCGGCACACGCTTGTCGACGAGCTCATAATAGGTGTCGATCGTGTCCTGCAAACGCACGCCGTTCGCCCGCAGTTTCTCGACCGTTTCGTAGATATTGTCCGTCGTCAGCGCGAGGTGCTGGATGCCTTCACCATTATAGTCGCGGATGAATTCCTCGATCTGGCTTTTGTCGTCCTGGCTTTCGTTCAGCGGGATGCGGATCGCTCGGTCGGGCGCAATCATCGCCTGGCTGAACAGCCCGGTCGCCTTGCCCTTGATGTCGAAATATTTCTGCTCCTCGAAGCCGAAAATCCGCGCATAAAATGCCGACCATGTACGCATTTCGCCGCGCTTCACATTGTGCGTAAGGTGATCGAGAATATCCAGGCCCACGCCGTTCCGGGCGGCTGCATCGCGCCAACCGGCAACTTCCTTCCAGTCGCCAAAAGGATCGCCCTCGACCAGATAGAGCAGCGAACCGCCGATGCCTTCGATCACATGGGCGTTCGGCAGGGCGCTTGCCGACGCATCGGCCGCCTTCGCCCCGCGTGCGAGCGCCAACGCATAGGCGCGATCGGCGTCGGCAACCCGAAAGCCCATGCCGTTGGCCGAAGGACCATGGGCATTGCGGAACGCGGCCGCCTGCCCCGTTTCACGCGCGTTGATGATGAAGGCGATGCGGCCCTGCCGGTACAGAGTCATGCCCTCATCGGGTGATCGCGCCGCCGCGGTGAAGCCCAATTGTTCAAGCTGGCTGGCCATCAACATCGGCTCGGGCGAGGTGAACTCGGCGAAGGCGAAGCCGTCAAGGCCCAGCGCATTATTGTGGTCGTTCATGAAAAGCCTCTCATGTTCAGCGTTGAAGGTGGGGGGCGATGGCGGCAACAAACGGCGCGACCGTTTCGCGGCACAGCCCCGCTATGTTGATGCGGCCGGAATCGGCCATGTAGATGCCGTGGCTGGCGCGCAGATCCAGCACAGCCTCGCGCGTCAGCGGCAGCATAGCGAACATGCCGTGCTGATCAGCCAATGGCGCCAGTCTGGCGTCGGCCTGCGCCAATGCGGCCCGCAGCCCGGCGATGCGCAACCGCATGTTTTCGAGTTCCGCTTTCCAGTCGGCGGCAAGGACCGGGTCGTCCAGAACCACGCGAACGACAGCAGCGCCATGGTCGGGCGGCATCGACCAAAGGCTGCGCGCCAGCACCAGCATATTGTCCCGCACCGCCACGATCGCATCCGGGCTGGCGGCTTTGACCCACAGGGCGCCGACACGTTCCCGATACAGGCCAAAATTCTTGTCGCAGCTATAGGCTACAAGGGCTTCGGGCATCCCCTCGAGCAAGGCGCGGGTCGCGCACGCATCCGCATTCAGACCCTGGCCCAATCCCTGATAGGCCAGATCGACCAGCGGGATCAGCTGTCGATCCGCCAGCATGGCCAAAAGCGCGTGCCATTGCTCCGAGGAAAGGTCCGCGCCAGTCGGATTATGGCAGCAACCATGCAGCAAAACCACGTCACCGGACGCTGCATCCTGTAGCGCGAGCATCATGGCGGCGAAATCGATCGTGCCCGATGCTGCGTCGAAGAAGGGATGCGACCGCACCGCAAGGCCCGCTTCCCGGAAAATCGGCGCATGGTTGGGCCAGGTCGGCGTCCCGATCCACACCGTCGGATCGTCAACCCCGCGCGCGATGAGTTCAGCGGCGAGGCGCAACGCGCCAGTGCCTCCCGGCGTCTGCACGCCGGTCAGGGCCGGGCTTCGAGCAAGCGCGTCGCCAAAAACGATCGGCGCGAGCAACTCGACGAAGCGGACATCCCCTTCTGGGCCAAGATAGGCCTTGGTCGGCTGGGTTTCCGCCAGCCTATGCTCTGCTGCCTTGATAGACCGCATGACCGGGGTATTGCCCGCGTCATCGCGATAGACGCCGACTCCCAGGTCCATCTTCGTCGGGCGCGGATCTTGACGATACAGGTCTATCAACCCGAGCAGCAGATCGGCAGGCTGGCGTTCCAGAGCACCGAACAGTTCGACGCGGCGCGCCGCAACCGAGATGGCATTAGCAATCATGCGTCGGCCTTCGCGCGGGCGTAGGCCTGCGTGCCTTCGGTAAAGACCGTGTCGGTCGGCAGGATCGTTTCGACATCGATGTCCGGCAGATCGTCGATCTCCGCATAAAGCGGGCCAAAATCGGCATCGAGCGTCTGCTTCAACAGGTCAGCGAAGCTGTCGATTACAAAATAGCTCTGCTGGTAATCATCGATCCGGTACTTGGTCCGCATCAGCCTTTTGACATCAAAGCCGAGGCGATTGGGCGAGGGATCGTCGAGCGAGAAAACGGATTCGCCGTAGGATGAAACGATGCCTGCACCGTAAATCTTCAGGCCGCTGTCGCCGGAACGGATCAAGCCGAATTCGACCGTGTACCAGTAGAGCCGCGCCAGCTTTTCGATGACGCCGTCATGGGCGGCCCGTTGGCCACCAATGCCGTAAGCCTGCATATAATCGGCGAAGACCGGGTTGGCGAGCAAGGGCACATGCCCGAAGACATCATGAAAGATGTCGGGTTCCTTCAGATAATCCAGCTGATCGGGCGTGCGAATGAAATTGCCGGCAACAAAACGGCGATTGGCCAGATGATCGAAGAACACATCGTCAGGGATGAGGCCCGGCACGGCAACGACCTGCCATCCGGTCGCTTTCATCAGCCGATCGGACAATTCCTCGAAATCCGGGATGCCCCGCTTGGACATGCGGAGCATGTCGAGCCCCTCGATGAATTCGGGCGCGACCCGGTCGGGCAACATCGCAGCTTGCCGCTCGAACAACCGGTCCCACATCGCATGTTCCGCCGCCGTATAGCGATCCCACCCCTGCGCGATGGTCCAATCCTGAGCGGTGCCTGCGGGGCGATCAATCTGCGTTTGTGCCATAAGGGCAATATCACATTGGAAAACTGAATTTGCTTTCCAATATCGCGGCAATTACAGGTATTTTTGAGCAGTTAATTCGGATAATGGTAATACTATGAAATTTTCATACACGCTAGACGATATCGACCGCCGACTCCTTGCCGCGCTTCAGGCGGATGCCTCGATCAGCAATGTGGAACTCGCCGAGCGGGTCGGCAGTTCGACCGCGTCGGTGTGGCGCAGGATCAAAGCGCTTGAGGCGTCCGGCCTGCTCAAACAAGCGGTCAGGCTGCTCGACCCTTTGGTTCTGGGCTATGGCGTGAATGTTCTGTGCAATGTTCGGATGCGCAGCCATGCGCGCGACGTCCGATCAGGGTTCGAACAATTTGTGGCGAACCGCCCCGAAATCATGGAATGTTTTTCCATGTCGGGCGACTGGGATTATCTGCTGCGCATCGTGGTGGCCGACGTTTCGGATTATGAGCGGTTCCTGATGAACATTCTACTCGAACATCCGGCGGTCGGCAGCGCTTCATCGCATTTTGCCCTTTCGATGACAAAATATACGACAGCCCTACCCCTGTAAGAGACTATCTGCGCTCACGGCCCCGCCGTTGCGCCAACGTCGTGCTGTTGGCATTTTCTTCCGCCGCCAGGCTACGCCAGCGATCGAGGCGTACGGTCGTCAGATCTCCCTGGGCAACGGCCGCCTGGACCGCGCAGCCCGGTTCAGCCTTATGCGCACAGTTCGAAAAACGACAATATTCGGCCGCTGCCACGATGTCGTCGAAAACCTCAGCCAACCCCGACGCCGCATCCGTCAATTGCAGCTCGCGCATACCAGGCGTATCGAGCAGCCATCCCCCCTGGTCCAGACGGTGCATCTCGCGCACGGTGGTTGTATGGCGGCCGGTGCCGTCGGTCTTGCGCACGGCCTGGGTAGCGATGCTGTCAGACCCTCGCAGCGTGTTGACCAACGTCGACTTGCCCACACCCGACGATCCCAGCAAGGCGACCGTGTCCCCCTTGCCGCACCATTTGGCGAGATCTGCGACACTGGCAGGATCGCGGGCATCGACCATCTGGACGAGCAATCCCGGTTGCAGATCCCGTGCCGTCGCGGCGAAACGTTCAAGGTTATCGGTCAGGTCCGTCTTGGTCAGCACCACGACGGGATATACCCCCACCTCGCGGGCCAGCACGAGATAGCGCTCCAGCCGCGCCGCGCTGAAATCCTGATTACAGGATGCCACGATGAACAATGTATCAACATTCGCCGCAATCAGCTGCAACTTGCGATCATGGCCCGGCGCGCGGCGCTTAAACAGGTTCGCCCGCTGAAGGATACGGGCCGGCTCCATCGTCTCCCGATCGAGCAGCAGCCAGTCGCCTACGGTCGGATGATCCTCCTCGCCGCTGGCATTGGGCAGATGCGGATTGATGAGTAGCGCCGCCCCCTCGCCCGCAACGGCGATCCTGCCACGATGAACCGCCATCACACGAACCGGATAGCACAGGGCATCGTCGTCACCCGCAATCTGGGTGCTGAAAAATGGCCTCCAGCCCAGCTCGGCCAAAGTCCATGTTCGCATCGATACCTGTGCCTGCATCACCATGATGGGCCTAGCGTCCCGCCGCCATGCGTCCGTCCGTCATTGCCGCTCTCTTGTTCCCAGCCAAATCACATGTCGGGCACCCTGCCCACGCTCGCCGGTGCGCATGATGACTTCTTCTACTATGAACCCTACATTTTCCAGCCGGTCGGCAAAATCATGTTGGGGATAGCCCGACCAGATTGCCAGCACGCCGCCGGGACGCAAGGCCGCATAGGCCGAACGCAAACCCCAGTTACAGTAGAGCCGGTCATTGGCCAAGCTGATCAGCCCATCGGGGCCATTATCGACGTCCAGAAGGATCGCGTCATAATGTTCGGAAGCGCCAGCGATCATGTCATGCACATCGCCAATCTCGACCGTCACGCGCGGATCGTCGAGTGCTGCACCGAACATATGCGCCAACGGGCCTTTGGCCCATTCCACGACCTTCGGCACAAGTTCGGCAACGACAACGCTTGCGCTCGCCGGCAGAACCGCAAGCGCGGCGCCCAGTGTAAAGCCCATGCCAAGCCCGCCGATCAGCATATGGCCGCCATCCATGGCGACACGCTGACAGGCAAGCGTGGCCAACGCCTGCTCCGATCTGTTGGCCCAGCTCACCATCAACTGGGTTTCCCCATATTCGATGGCGAAATCTTCGCCGCGCTGCATCAGATGCAATTGGCCGCCGCTGGGAATATCCGCTGTGTCGATACGTTCGACGCGCAGATCCCGGACTTCGGCGGCGGCGGTCAGGATGGTGCTCCTGACGCCTTGCCACCTGGCGCGGCAGTCATCGCAGCCTCGGCCGTCACATTCTGGACCGCAGCCGCACGCGTGCGAGCCACTGTCTGACGAATAGCGCGGTTGCGCCTGTTATTGGCTGTGCGCAGCTTGCCCATTGATAATCCTGTCAGGTTGATATCGCACGCGGCGTTGGCCGGGTCGGCGTTCATCAGCGGCGATCAGGAACCCATGCGCACATCCGCGCACCCGTGACAAGGCACGTTTGGGATCTGCCACCCCGCTTTGGAGGCAGGACGAAGGCTGGGGATCGTTCAGCTAATGGATGAAACCTCGTCAGTATGGACTTCGAACCGGATCAGCGTTGCCGGGCCAAAGGCCGTGGTCAGGGCGACATCGGTGGCATCGCGCCCACGCGCCATCAATATCCGCCCGATGCGCGGACGATTGTGGCGTGCGTCATGGGTGTACCATGCGCCGTCGATATAAACGTCGAACCAGGCGCTGAAATCCATCGGCGCGTCCACAGGCGGAATGCCGATATCGCCCAGATAACCGGTGCAATAGCGTGCGGGAATGTTCATGCAGCGGCAAAGCGTAATCGCTAGATGGGCAAAATCGCGGCACACGCCCTGCCGCTCTTGATAAGCGTTCCAGGCGGTCTTGTCCGGCCGGGCATGGTGATAGCCAAATTCGATATGGTTGTGAACGAAGGTCACGATCGCATCGACCCGGTCACGCGCAGCTTCCAAATGCGCAAAATTGGCCCAGGCGACGTCCATCAACCGATCGGTTTCACAATAGCGGCTGCCGAGCAGGAAGGGGATGACGTCGTCGGGCAGATCTTCCACGGGCATTTGCAGACCATCGGGCGCGCGAGCGTCAGGTTCGCCGCTATCCTCGATCACGAAATCGCAGGACAAGGTAAGCCCCCCCGGCGGAATGGTGAAGCGGGTGACGACGTTCCCGAAGCTGTCCTCGAAATGATAGAGCGGAATGTCGGGACTGGCCATCAACCGCTGTGGCGAGCGCAAATCATGATGCCGTGAAGGATGGACGTTGAGCAGGGCCATCATCGCGGTTTTCATTTCCACATTGAAACCGATATCATATCCGCAGCGGATCAACATGCAGGTCACTTTCCTGTAGCGCCGACGGATCGGCTATTGATGGCTCCATGATCGGAGCGGGTAAAAAGGGCCGGGTCGGCGCGACGCACATCGACGGTCACGTCCATGCCAAGGAAACTGGCGGGCGGGCCGAACCAGGTGCCCGACAGCGGCAGCGCCTGATAGGGATCGCGCGCACTGGCCACCCGGATCAGGCCGCGATTGCCGATGATGCCGTTGGTAGGATCAAATTCGACCCAGCCCGATCCGGGCAGGAAGATGCGGACCCATGCGTGCGTATTGCCGCCGCCGATCACATCTTCCGTCCGCGACGGATTATAGACATAGCCCGATACAAAACGTGCGGCAAAGCCCAGCGCACGCACCGCTTCGATCATCAGCACGGCAAAGTCGCGACAGGTGCCCTGGCGCTTCTTGAGCGTTTCGATCGGGGTCTGCGTGCCCTTCTCGTGGCGCGAGACATAAGTGAAGTCGCGCTGGATGCTGGTGGCTATGTCGGTCAACATCGCGATCGTTCCGGTCTTGCCGTCGTTGCTGACAAA
The DNA here is from genome assembly GCA_016000085.1 of Sphingomonadaceae bacterium. Lineage (GTDB taxonomy): Bacteria > Pseudomonadota > Alphaproteobacteria > Sphingomonadales > Sphingomonadaceae > Sphingobium. The sequence continues at coordinate 52,794 of JAECRT010000003.1, read as the reverse complement.
GGCACGCGCCCAGTTATCGACGATCCGTGCAGGGTCCAGATATTGCCGCTCGATCGACCGGAGCAGGTCCGGCATATCCTCCGACGAATAGGTGAAGGGAAAAAGCCGGGCATAGGGTTCCACATCCACCTGTCCCTGCGCCAGCGGCGCGTGCTCCAGCGTCACGTCGCTTATGACCTCCAGATGCGCACCCCGTCCCTCGAACAGTGCAATCGCGACCGAATTACCGAACACATCGTGCAGCCACCGTAGCTCACTGGGCCGTGGGTCAATGTCCAGGCGCGCCGACAGCAGTCGCTGGTCAAACGCCTCGCGCGGGCGCATCATGATGCGATGTTCGCCAAACGACACAGGCTGCTTGTAGCGATATGTCGTGATATGGTGGACCGTCAGCAACGGCATGGGGACATATCCTGAAAACCGGGGATGTAGCGGAAAGCCTGCTAGGGCCGGACGATCCGGCGCCGTTCGACCTGTTCAACGCAGCGGGTGTCTCGTCGTTCCTGCTGATCGGCGATCATACCGGATCGGCTATTCCCAGATCGCTCGGCAACATGGGGCTGACGGCTGCCGACCATGCCCGTCATATCGCGATCGATATCGGAGTATTCGGCATGGGACAGGCGCTGGCGCGGTTGCTCGATGCACCGTTCCTTTGCCAGACCTATTCACGGCTGGTTATCGATTGCAACCGCGATCCGGTGACCGATGACGCCATGCCCCTCCTGTCGGACGGGACTGCGATAGCGGGTAATGCCACACTGGACGAGGCGGCAAAGGAAGCCCGGATCGCCGCGATCCACAGACCCTATCATCAGGCGATCGCAGACTTGCTCGATCAGCGGCGGGCGAACGAGCAAGACACGATCCTGCTGTCGCTACACAGCTTCACCCCCGTCCTGGCAGGTGTGACGCGTCCGTGGGAAGTCGGCATCCTCCACTGGCGCGGTCGGATCGACTATGCCCAGGCTCTGCTGGCCGTGCTGCACGATGAGGCGACGCTGACCGTCGGGGACAATGCGCCTTATGCGATGGATGCGACCGACTTCACCGTGCCGTTCCACGCCTTCCCCCGATCGATCCCCTATGCCGAGATCGAGGTGCGGCAGGATTTGATTGGCGATACGGAAGGTCAGATGCGCTGGGCAGACAGGCTGGCAAGCGCAGCGTTGCGGGCGCTCGTGTAAAGGCCGTTCCGGCGAGATGCGGGTGATTGACGGGCGGACCACCAAATTTACCGCTCATCATCGGAGGAACTGGAAAACTCGCCCCGGATTATCTATCGAGCGTGGATGACCACCTATCTTGACGTCACCGCCGAAACGCCACGGAGCAGACTAAGCGCCATCAAATTATATGGCACGGATGCGTTCGACGGAATGCGGCGGGCTGGCAGAATTGCCGCCGAAACGCTCGATGCACTGGTGCCGCTTGTCGTGCCGGGCGTGACCACCGGTGAACTGGATGATTTCGCCCGTGAAGCGATCGTCGCCGCAGGCGCGATTCCCATCAACATCGGCTATAGCGGCTATGCGCACGCAACCTGCATTTCCGTAAATCATGTCGTCTGCCATGGTATTCCGGGCGCGAAGACGCTGATGGCTGGCGACATTCTCAACATTGACCTGACTGCCGTCGTCGATGGCTGGCATGGCGACACCAGCCGGATGTTCCTGGTCGGTGACGTGCCGCTCAAGGCTAAGCGTCTGGTCGATGTTACTTATGAATGCTTGATGCTTGGCATAGAACAAGCCGTGCCGGGCAATCGCCTCGGAGACATTGGCCATGCTATCCAGCACCATGCCGAAAAGAACCGCTATGGCGTGGTGCGCGACTTTGTCGGCCATGGCGTAGGGCTGGTCTATCATGACGAGCCGGATGTCCATCATTATGGCCGCGCGGGGACCGGACCTGAATTACGACCCGGAATGATCTTCACGATCGAACCGATGATCAATATCGGCAAGCCCGGCGTGAAAATTCTGGATGACAACTGGACGGCCGTGACACGCGATCGTTCGCTTTCAGCCCAGTTCGAACATTCCATCGGCATTACCGAGGATGGCCCTGAAATTTTTACGACCAGCCCCAAAGGGCTTCACCAGCCGCCTTATCGCTGAAACGGCGATACGCCCGGCGCGCAAATCCACGCGCCGGACGCATCAGCGCTATAATCCCACATCAGTGTGGAGATGCGGTTGGACTGCGTGCCTTTCCGTTGCTCGTCACCACCACCTGCGCTTCGCCCAATCCTTCGGAACGGGCGCGCACGATGATCTTGCCTGCCTTGCCCGCATCGGCCTGAACAATCACAAGCGCCAGCCCGTTGAACGCCGCACGGCTTGGCGAGGGAAAGGCGGTCATGTCGGTCGGGTCGCCATTGTCGGTCGCGACGATCTTGCCCGGTCCCTCGATCGAAAAATCGACCTTCTGCTTGGCCATCGGAACGGTGTCCCCATTCTTGTCGACCACGCGCAACGTGATGAAGGACAGATCCTTGCCGTCACTTGCGATGGCCGATCGGTCCGCGCTCAACGCCAGTTTGCCCGCCGCGCCGACCGTCCGCACGCTCTGCGACGCCCAAGGCTTGCCACCCTTCCATGTGTCTACCCGGATTTCGCCCGGTTCGTAGGACACATAGTCCCAGCGGAAACGATACTCATAGTCGCGCTTCTTGATCTTGCCCTGCGACTTGCCGTTGACGAACAGTTCCGCTTCGTCCGCCGAGGAGAAGACATGCACGGGCGTCACCTGCCCTTCGCGTCCCGGCCATGTCCAGTGTGGCAGGATGTGCGCGAATTTCAGGTCAGGTCGCCAGCGCGCCTGATACAGCCAGAAGCGGTCCTTGGGGAACCCGGCAAGGTCGATGATGCCCGAATAGGAACTGCGTGACGTATAATAGGGCGTCGGTTCCCCCAGATAGTCGAAGCCTGTCCAGACGAACTCACCCGCCACATAAGGGTTCTGATCGTCAGCGGCGAACACCCGGTCGGGTGACGAGCCAAAGTCGGCCGCATGCAGTTCATAGGCGCTGACCTGATGCGTTTCGGGGTTGCCGCCCGACCAGGGGCGCACCGGCCCGCTGATCGCGCCTGCCACCGGGAACATATACTCACCCCGACTGGATAGCGCCGACGCACTTTCAGTGCTGAGGATCAGCTTGTCCGGAAATTTCGCGCGAAAGGCGGGGTATTGGCCGATGATGCCGCGAATACCGGCACCCTGATAGTTGAGGCTGATGACGTCCACCGTGGTCGGCAGCAGCATGTCCGCCTTGGCGAAGTTCATCGCGCCGGTGGCCGGACGGGTCGGGTCTTCCTCATGCGCGATGCCAACCAGTTCGCGACCGATCTTCGCGCCCGCTTCGCCGTCATATTGTTCGCCGACTTCATTGCCGACGCTCCACATGATGATCGAGGGATGATTGCGGTCGCGCCGCAGCATCGAACGTAAATCGGCTTCATGCCAATCGGGGAAGATCAGATGAAAATCATGCGGTGTCTTCTTCTTTTCCCAGCTATCGAACACCTCGTCCATTACCAGCAGACCCATTTCGTCCGTCAATTCGAGCAATTCGGGCGCTGGCGGATTATGGCTCATCCGGATGGCGTTGGTGCCCATGTCCCGCAAGATTTCGAGCTGGCGCTGGGCTGCACGCCGGTTGAAGGCTGCGCCGATCGCGCCGAGATCATGGTGATTGTTGACGCCACGCAGCGGGACATGTTCGCCATTGACGATCACCCCCTTGTCAGGATCGAACGCGATCGTGCGGATGCCGAAGCGCGTCTCGTAGCTGTCGATCACCTTCCCGCCCTGCGTCACGGTCGACACCGCGACATAGCGGTTGGGCTGCTGCGTTGGCGGCGGTCCCCACAGGCGCGGATTGTTCAGGATGGTCGAGCCGTTCAGCACCGTCTTCGCGCCCGCCGCGATGGTCGCTCCCTGCCGCGCGATGCTGGCGACGGCACGACCCGTCCGCAGCCCCTTGGCATCAAGCGCATAGATCGCGGTCGTGACATCCACCTGGGCGGTCTTGTCGCTGTCATTGTCCACCATAAGGTCGAGGGTGATGGTCGCTGATTGCGCACTCACCTGCGGCGTACGCACGACGCCGCCCCACTGGCCGACATGGACCTTGTTGGCCTTGGTCAGGTAAATGTCGCGATACAGGCCACCGCCCGGATACCAGCGCGCCGACGCCGCCGGATTGTCGAGCCGGATCGCCAACTGGTTGCGCCCACCCGGCACCGCATAGGGCGTCAGGTCCAGCCGAAAACTGTTATAGCCATAGGGCCACCCACCCACCAGCTTGCCGTTCAGCCACACCGTCGCATAAGACATGGCCCCTTCCACATCGAGGAAGAGGGATTTGCCCGCATCGCCCTTGGGAATGTCGAGCGCCTTGCGATACCAGCCTATCCCCCAACTGGGCAGCCGACCCATGCCGCCATACGGGCCTTCGGTGATGAACGGACCGGCAATCGCCCAGTCGTGCGGCAGGTCGACCTTCGTCCAGCCGCTGTCGTCAAAACCGGCCTGCACATAGGACAGATCGCCACCGGGATTACCGGCGGGACGCACATGATGTTTGGCCGGGTCGTTGATGAAAGGGTTGGCGCTGGGCAATATCCACGGTTTCAGCACATTGGCGCCACCCGTATCGATGCGAACCGCCGCATCGGGCCGCGCATCGGCCAGTTTGCCGTCACCCGCATCCTCAATCGGCGGACGCACGTCATAACGCAGGTCGACGGTCGTGCCCGGCGCGTCCCCCTTGGTAAAGCGCCAGTCGTGGCTGATCGAAACGGTGTCCCGCCCGGATGGCGCAGCCAGGGCAGGTTGCAGACAAAACGCCGAGGATGCCGCCAGCGCAAATAGGCTCAAACGGCTTATCGGACCGGCGACGGACACGCGTCCGCGCTTTGGGGTGGATAGCGGAAACATGACCTCTCCTGACGCGATAATGTTAGCGTTATCATATGGGTCACGGATCGCCATGAAGGCAAGCGGATTTTTGGCAGGCCCAAGTTCGACCGTGAGTCTGATCGATGGAACATAACCATCAGCCAAATAGCTTGCCTGTTTGATTGCTTGGCCTGGATTGTCCATGATCCGACAATAGAGCGGTCCATCGCCGTTAGAACGGCAAGGAGAGTATATGACGGACGACACGCAGTTTCCCGATGCGACGGAGCGACGCCCCGTACCGGGAATCGCGCCCTATGACGGCCCTGCCGGTGGATGGGGCGCGCTCAAGGCCGTGGCGCTGGCCGTTCGAGAACAGATGGGCGCATCGACCGACACGCGCGCCTTGCTGCAAATGAACCAGCCTGACGGGTTCGACTGCCCCGGTTGTGCGTGGCCCGATCCGAAAAAGACATCCTCGTTCGAATTTTGCGAGAACGGCGCCAAGGCGGTTACCTGGGAGGCGACGGCCAAGCGGGTGGACCTGGACTTTTTCGCACAACACAGCGCCACCGAATTATTGGGCTGGTCTGATCATGCTTTGGAAGATGCGGGGCGCCTGACCCATCCGCTGCGCTATGATGCAAAGAGCGATCATTTCGTACCGATCGACTGGGACGAAGCCTTTGCACGGACGGGCGCAGAACTCCGCGCGCTATCCGATCCCAATCAGGCGGAATTTTACTGTTCGGGCCGCACCTCTAACGAGGCGGCCTTTCTCTATCAATTGATGGCGCGCGCGTTTGGCACCAACAATTTTCCCGACTGTTCCAACATGTGCCACGAAGCCACCAGCGTCGGCCTGCCCAAGTCGATCGGGGTCGGCAAGGGCACGGTGACGCTGGA
>JAECRT010000003.1:0-46883 GCA_016000085.1 Sphingomonadaceae bacterium | reverse complement strand
GCGCCATGCTCAAGGGCATGATGAAGGCATTGTTCGCGGCCGATGAATCCGACATCGCGCAGGGCGGCACGGGATTGCTCGACCGCCCCTTCATCGCTGAACATACAGTCGGCATCGACGCGCTGCGAGCCGACGTGGAATCTATCGGCTGGGACGAGATCGTACAGCGATCGGGCCTGTCCCGCGACGCGATCCACAGCATGGCGCAAACCTATTGGCAGGCCGATCGCGTAATCCTGTGTTACGGCATGGGCATCACCCAGCATGCCAATGGCACCGACAATGTCCAGCAACTGGCCAATCTGCTGCTGTTGCGGGGAAATATGGGCAAGCCTGGCGCAGGTATCTGCCCCCTACGCGGCCATTCCAACGTCCAGGGCGACCGGACGGTCGGCATCACCGAAATTCCCGCCGAAGCAATGCTTGCGCGGCTCGATGCCCGCTTCGGGATCGAAAGTCCCAGAGCCCATGGCCACGCGGCCGTTGAGGCATTATCGGCCATGCTGGAGGGCAAGGCAAAAGCACTTATCTCGCTCGGAGGCAATCTGGCCGTGGCCATGCCAGACCCTGAAGCGAGTTTTGCTGCGTTCCGAAATCTGGACCTATCGGTCAATATCGTCACCAAGTTCAATCGCACCTGCCTGTTACTGGCGAAGGAAACGATCATCATTCCTTGCCTTGGGCGCACCGAACTCGATGTTCAGGCCAATGGCCCGCAATGGGTAACGGTCGAAGATAGCATGTCGATGGTTCACGCCTCACGCGGGCGGCTGAAACCGGCGTCATCCGACCTGCTGTCCGAACCGGCCATCGTCGCTGGCATTGCAAAGGCCGCTTTGCCTCACGTCGCAATCGACTGGGACTGGCTGGTTGCCGATTATGACCGCATTCGTGACGGCATCGAAGCCGTTTTCCCCGATTTTCGCGATTTCAACGAGCGGGTCCGCATCAAGGGCGGCTTTCGCCTGACGGTCGGCGCATCGCAACGTGTGTGGAATACCCCCGACGCAAAGGCGCATTTCATCACCCACCCGCTGACCGGGCCAGCGGGCGAAGATGGAGTGATGCTACTCACCACCGTCCGCAGCCACGACCAGTATAATACGACCATCTATGGGCTGAATGATCGCTACCGCGGCGTGACCGGTCGTCGCGACGTCATCTTCGCCAATGCCGATGATCTGGCCGACCTGGGCCTGGAACATGGCGATTGCGTGGACGTCGATGCGGGGCCGGGCCGATCGCTGAAAGGCTATACGGTAATCGCCCATGCGATCGCCCGCGGGTCGCTTGCCGCTTATTATCCTGAAGCGAATTGCCTGATCGCGCTCGACGATCATGACCCGCACAGCGGGACGCCGTCATACAAGTCCGTCCGGGTCACCATGCGGCGGAGTGACAGACCCGTCCCTGTGGCCGTGGATTTGGCCTGAAAGATCATCGTCCACTATGGCTTTCCGGCATCCCATCCGCCGGAAAGCCTGCGATAGTGCGCCCGTCAGCCGATCACGAAATGCGTCTCGTTCAACACAGGCTTGTTGCTGAGGAAGGCGATCTGCACCATCGCGCTCGAACCTGATCCATCCGGATCGTAGAAAAGGTTGCCCGTCGCGGCACTATAGATAATCCGCTGGTCCGCCGTGGTCGCCGCAGCCCCTGCATAGAAAGCCGATGCCGGCAGCGCGCCGAGCGGCAGCGAACTGAGTCCCGCAAAGGCCGAACGCGTGAAGACGAACAGGTCTTCCGAGGGCGAGAAGTCCTTGACCGTATCACGGTCCGCCGAGACCGTCAGGGAATCGAACACGAACTGGTCCGCGCCGGTTCCACCCGTCAACTCGTCCTGACCTGCCGATCCGATCAATATGTCGTTGCCGCCGCCGCCTTGGAGGAAGTCGCTACTCTCTTGGCCGTACAGAATGTCGTTACCGGCGTCGCCCACAAGAAGATCGCCGCCTACTCCGCCATAGAATATATTATTGCCTGCATTGCCGATAATCGTGTTCGCATAATCATTGCCGAATATGCTGACATTACCGACGCCCAGAAGGGTCACTTTCTCCAGATTGGCTTCCATCGTATAATCGACGGAGACGTAGGCGAGATCGGTCCCTTCACCATAAAGCTCGATAATGTGATCGCCCACATTGTCGATATAATAGGTATCGTTGCCGATGCCGCCATAGAGCATGTCCGCACCGCCAGCGCCGTCCAATATGTCGGCGCCAGCACCACCATAGATCGTGTCGCTGCTGGCATTGCCCGTCAACGTGTCGTTGCCGCTCAAACCATTGATCGTCCACAGGTCGTTGGTGGGGGCGGTAAAGACATTGGCGCCATTATCACCGGTGTATGTTTTCGGTTCGGGCAAATCATTGACCTGGACCGTGAAGTTCATGTCGACGAACAACCCGCCGCTGTCAGTGACGCGCGCGCCAATCAGATGCGACGTTGCCGCCTCGAAATTGAGCAGGGAGCCGTTGGCTACATAGACTTGTCCCGTGGTCGCATTGATGGTGAACCGTCCACCGGCATTGTTGGTCAGGCTATAGGTCAGGCTATCGCCGTTATCGATATCCGAAGCACTGAACGTCCCCACGAGCGTACCGTTCGCGGAATTTTCATCGACCTGTCCACCCGTCAGCGCCAAGGACGTCGGCGCGTCGTTCGCTCCCACGACCGTCACCGTCACCGTGGCGCTCGACAGCGCACCGGCACTGTCTGCCACAGTATATTGGAAGCTGTCGGTGGCCGTCTGACCTGCTGCGAGCGACTGATATAGTGCGCCCGGCGCGTAGGTAATAATGCCGTTCGAGATCGACAGCGCCACGCCATTGGCCGTCGTTGCTGGCAAGGGTTGCAGCGTCAGGACATCGCCGGGATCAAAATCGCTGTCATTGCCGAGCAGCGCGCTGGCTGCGAAGGTTGATCCATCCTCCGACACATTGATAGCGTCATTCACGGCCGTGGGTGCGTCGTTGACGTTGGCGACATTGACGGTAACCCGTCCCGTCGCCGTATCCCCGTTGCTGTCCGTGATGACATAGGTGAAAAGCGCCGAACCGCTAAAGTTGGGAAGAGGCGTAAAGACAACGTCCCCGCTGGCGTTCAGGCTGACTTGTCCACCCGAGACCGCCGTGACGCTGGCCAAAGTGATTGGCAGGCCGTGGGCCTCGGTATCGTTCGCGGTCAGGGTCGACGCCAGGATCGTTATGCTCTGATCCTCCACGCCGGCGACCGTGTCGTTGACCGCGATCAGCGGCGGCGGGCCGCCCTGCGAACCCAGGGGATCGAAAATCTTGTACTTGACCGACGTGCCAAGATTGTCGCCGCCCTGCCCACTATAATCCGTCCAGATTACCGCAAAGCTGCCATCCTTGCCGCCAGCAACGGCCGGATCGGTCTGGGCGCCCTGTGACTGGGTATTGACGATGAACTCACCACCAACCGGATTACCCAGCATATCGAAGATCTGTGCCTTGATCCCGGCAGTACCATCTTCCGAAGCCACGCCGCTATAATCGGCCCAGCTGACGACGAAATTGCCGTCCGACATGGCGCTGATGGTCGGCGCGAGCTGGCCAATGAATGTCGTGGTGTTGGCCTGTATTTCACCGCCAACCTTGTTGCCGTTTTCGTCGAAAACCTGAAGCCTGATGCCGTAATAGCTTCTGTCGATGCCGCGCCCGCTGGCATCGGCCCATGCTATGGCAAAGCCGCCGCTGGACAGGCCAACGATCGCCTGCTGCTGCTGGTTGCCATTCGTTTCGGTGTTGACCAGAAATTCGCCGCCGACCTTAACGCCGTTGGCGCTGAAGACCTGCGCCTTGACCGAATCCTTGCTGGAATCGCCGCCCAGCAAGCTGCCATCATGCCAACTAATGACGAAGCCACCATTTTGCAGGCTCGCGACGACCGGCGTGTCCTGAATATTCGTCGTAATCGTGTTGACCAGGAACTCGCTGCCGACGCGATTGCCGTTGGCGTCGAAAATCTGGGCCTTCACGCTGCTCGCGCTGGAATCGCCGCCCTGAAGGCTAGAGTCATTCCAGGTGATAACGAAACCGCCATCCGAAAGAGAGGCGACGGACGGCGATTTCTGCGCGTTGAGGGTGGCCGTATTGACCAGTATCTCTCCACCGACCGCAACACCCGCGGCATTGTAGAGCTGCGCCTTGATGCTCGACACCGATGCGTCGCCTCCGGTCAGACTGGCATCTGCCCAGGTCACAACGAAGCCGCCCGACGGCAGACCCGACGCGACAGGATTATCCTGATTGTTGAGCGTCGCCGTGTTGATCAGGAATTCCGTGCCGATCTTCGCGCCATTGGCGGCGATGATCTGGCCCTTGATACCATAACCGCTGGCGTCCGCGCCCACCGCGCTGCCATCGCTCCATACCAGAATGTAGCGGCCGTCGCTCAGCGCGGCCAATGACGACAGTTGCTGGTTACCGGTGATGACGCTGTCCGCCAACTGCTCGGCTCCACCCGAATAGCGGCTTTCATTCACCTCGTTGGTCAGGGTGAGATTGACGATCTTGTCATAGCTGTTGCCGAACGTGTCGGTCGCCCGGATCGTCAGAGTTGCCGATGACGTGGTTTCATAGTCGAGCAACAGGCTATCGCGCACCACCAGCTTGTCGCCAACGATGGTGAAAGCGCCGCCGGTCGAGTCATCCATGATCTGATAGCTGTAAACGGCGTTAATCGCGCCGTTCGCGATCAGGCTGCCGACCGTCGTATTTTCGACGGCTGTTTCCGATATCACCACATCGGACACGACCAGATCGGTGATGACAGAGTTTGACGGCGACAGGATGCGCGCCTTGATGCCGCCGTCGAGATCGCCGCTTGCGCCGCTATAGTCGGTCCATGTCACCACCAGCGCGCCCGACGCGAGCGCCACGATGGAGGGCATTTCCTGATTACTGGTAACGATGCCGTTGACCTGAAATTCGCCGCCCAGCTTCTGGCCGAGTGCGGTGAACATCTGCGTCTTGATGCCAAAACCGCTGGCATCCACAGACAAATTGCTGTTGTCGCGCCAGCTGACCGCGAACCCGCCATCCTTGGTCGCGGTGACCGCGGGCTGATCCTGTGAATTGAACGTCGTCGTGTTGACGAGCATTTCGCCGCCTACCGCAACGCCGGACGCGTTGTAGATCTGCGCCTTGACGCCCGACGAACTGGTGTCGCCCTGCTGGCTGAGATCGCGCCAGACGACGACGAAGCCCCCATTGTCGAGCGATGTAACAACGGCCTGATCCTGAACCGACGCCGTAGACGTATTGACCAGAAACTCGCCGCCGATCTTCCCACCGGTTGCGGAAAACAACTGCCCCTTGATGCTGGTCGCGCTGCTGTCGCCGCCCAGCAGACTGTTATCCATCCAGGTAGCGACGAAGCCGCCCGACTTGAGGCCGGTCAGGGCCGGAAATTGCTGGCTGGTGACGATGGTGCTGTTGACCAGAAACTCGCCGCCGATCTTTGCGCCTGCTGCGTCATAGATCTGGGCGCGGATGCCGGTGCCCTTGTTGTCGGGCAAGGTCGCGCTGCCATCCTGCCATGCGATGACGAACCCGCCCGAAGCGAGACTTGCGGTGACCGATGTTCCCTGCCCCAACTGGGTCGTCGTATTGACCAGAAATTCGCCGCCAATCCGGACGCCCGAAGCGTCGAACATCTGGGCCTTGACCGAGTTTTTGTCCGCGTCGCCGCCCTGCCCGCTATTGTCGGTCCAGGTCACGACGAACCCGCCGGAGGACAGCGCCGTGACCGACGATTGATCCTGATTGGCGAGCGTCGAACTGTTGACCAGAAACTCGCTGCCGACAGCTACCCCGTTCGCGTCGTACATCTGGGCGCGAACGCCCGATCCGCTCGAGTCGCCGGTAGTGTCGGTCCAGGTGATGACGAAGCCGCCCGATGCCAGGGCAGTGATTGACGAATCTGTCTGGACGCCGCTGACCTTGGAATTAACCAAGAATTCGTCCGCCACCCATGCATAGGATCCAGTAGCCATGCCACCCTCTTCAAGCCAAGTTGGACCGCATCGGAAAAGCCGAAAATCCACCCAAGGAAAGGATTAAGACGAGGTTACGAACAACGGAAGCGCCATTCCGACTACCTATTCACTTGAGTAGTGTTACTACTCCCTTTGGCATCGACCCTATATTATGGCCGCGCGATTTCCACGGTCACCGAGTCGATTGCGTCCCCACCCGACGGCCCGATACAACTGATCTGGTAAGTCGTTGTTCTAACCGGCATGACCTCCATCGATCCGCTGGCAGCCGCCGCCTTTCCAGCCAGTTTGCAGCTGCGGATATGCGCTCCTTCCCAAACCAGATTGACCGTTCCGGGCTTGTCAAGCTGCTGTGGAATTGCCTTCAACCGGACGTCTGGCAGAGGCGGCGCCTGTGCAATCGCAAAGCCGCAGGACGGATCAGGCTCGCCGCCCGATTCGCTGGACTGTGGTTGACCGTCCCCGGCAAGCTCGCTCAGATATTTTTCAAGAAAGGTGTAGCCGTCGGGCGCAAGCCGATTGCCGTCTGCGCCATCGGTCGGCGATAGGCCATGGGCCTGTTCCCACGCATCTGCCATCCCATCCTGATCCCGGTCGACCGGCGCCGCTGGACCGGAAAGAAGCGGCCATCCACCCACCTGTGCCGGGTCATCGATAATCTGGCCGCGACACTGCTTCATGTCACGCATCACGCGTTGATCGACCGCGTCGCGCTGCGGCCTTGTGGCGCCCGCAAAAGCCATGACAGCGCGATACGCCTGTCCTGGCCCCGTAATCGCTCCGTCTGGCAGCGATAGCTGCCCCACCGGCGTCGCGCGCACATATTGCCAGTCATTGGGTTCCAGCACGAGCCGCTCGTCCCCGCTGTTGGTGCGACGATGGACGTCGATATTGTCGCGCAAATAGATATCGAACGGCGCAGGAAAATCGCGGAAATAATTGGCCAGATAGGTCTGGGTCGTCTTGTCCGATGCGGGGCCAACAATGGCGGCATTGCCTATCATGTTGATGCCCAGCGCACCAAAACGCGTATAGAATTCAGCATTATAGCGCGCGGAATTGTAAATGACGTTGTTAATCATGTCGAACTGGCCGCGCATGTTGACGAGCGGATTGCGACGGACATTCGTGGAGATCAGATTGTGATGAAAGCTCACATTCCGAGCGCCATAGCCGAAATAGGTTCCTCGACTGTGCGCACCGCGGTTCGCCTTGTTCAACCCTTCCGACAGGATCGACCATTGTACGGTGACATTACGCGTCTCTCCACATCGGGCGTTTTTCTCGCCCGAACCGACAATGTTGATGCCTTCGTCGGTCGGCCAGGATGTCGAGAGATGATCCAGTATCACGTCATGCGCGCCCCCGCTGACCTGGATCGTGTCGACATTGTCGGAAGGAATGCCGGATGGGCCGGGCCGTACGCGGATATGGCGCACAACGACGTCATGCGCCTGGATCAGAAGCGGCGAATTGAGCGAACGCCCAACCCGCAGCGCGATGCCCCCGGGCGACGTCTGCCCCGCGATCGTCAGATAGGGGTGCATCACCATGATCCAGTCATCGACCGTGATCGTGCCGCTGACGCCGAACACGCAGGTGCGCGGGCCTGACCCCTCTGCACATTGGCGGAGTGATCCCGGCCCGGTATCGGCCAATGTCGTGACGAGATAGACCTTGCCTCCCCGTCCCCCTTTGGCCAGCCGACCAAAGCCTTCCGCACCGGGAAAGGCCGCCAATCCGTTCGGCTCCGCCTTGGCAGAATCGCAGTTCAGCGGATTGACGTCCGACACGCGCACCTTTGCCGGTGGCGGCACATCGTCCCCGCTCAGCAATGCCGTCGCAGCCGCAAGGGATAAGAGCGCGATCATCACGATCAACGCGCTATGCGGCTTGCGAAGCGGGAACATGGCGCGACCTGTCCGCCATCAGGACTGTGGCTCGGACGCATGCTTCCACCGCGCGGCATGACGCCGACCCACCATGTCACGCAAATGCGGCCCGCCGCTGTGCAGCGCCACCGCAATCGCCAGCAACACCGGCACAGCCCAAAGCCGTGCATACATGTGCGGGCTGGCCGCCGAGAAAAGCAGGAAGGTCGTCAGTACGGTAAACGCCAACACCCCCGCCAGACGATCGCGCCACAAAGCCGCAAAGGCAATGGCAAGGCCCGCCGTCATCATCGCGACCCAGCCGAATAGAGCAATGAAGCCGCCCTCCACCCAGACCAGCAGATACATATTGTGGACCGGCGCGCGCAAAGGGCTGACCACGCGATCCTGGTCAACGCCGACGCCCACCAGCATACTGTCGCCCACTCTTTGCCACGCGTCCTCGATCAGGCCCATGCGCCCTTTGAACGTGCCCGCCGTGGCCAGATCGCCCGTCTCGAACACCGTCGCGACGCGCTTTTCGAACACAGGGGGTAACCCATAAGCGGAAAGGGCTATGGTCGATCCCACGGCAAGAAACAGCAACATGGCAGCCAGTGGCCCCGGCCGCAGGCGCACGCCGCCAGCAACGACGAACAGCAAAGTCGCCGTACATGCAGACCCAAAAGCCGTGACCGACGCCGTAAGCGTCAGGGCGAAGACGAGGATCGTGATCGCGACGGCTGCTTGCCACATGCTGATCATCCGCCTGCCGCGCAGGTAGAAGGTAAAGGGTAGCGCCATCGCAATCGTCGCGCCGTTCCAATTGGCGTCGGTGGCAAACGCGCCGAGCCGTCCGCTGCCGGAAATAAAGTCGAACCCCAGCAAAGCGCGCGCCTGAACGAAGGTGCCGTTAAAAGTGAAATAGACGATGATGCCTATCAGCTCCATCGCTACAACGCCTGCGACGAAGAAGCGTACGAGCCTTTCAGTATCGCGCCTGTCATGCCCCATGATGAGGAAGGGAAGCACCACCCATGCCATGCTATATTGCAACGCCACGGTGGGCCAACGCGTCGGATCACCGCTGAAGAGCGAGCTGGCCAGCAAACCACCCATCATCAGAATGAAACCGCCAAACCAGGCCGGTGAAACAACGCCGAACGGTTCCAGCGGCACCCGACGGCGCAGCAACAACAGCATCGCTCCCAACAACAGGCACCCATCGCTGATCGTGAACATGATGTCGACGGATGGCCGCCAGGACAAATAGGCAGACAGGGTGATACCGACAATGACGGTCAGGGGCACCGTTGCGGCGCGGTCTACTATTTTGGGCGGCTGTTCCATGGGCATGGCATGGGTCATGGCGGTGGTCATGCCACTTTCTCCCCGGATGCGAGCGCCTGCTTTTTCTGGCGGTAGATGCCCTGCCGGAAGAAGCGCTGATAGGGCCACAATTCAAGGCTGACATGTACGAGATGCGTGAGCGGCATGGTCAGCAGGACCACCACGGCAGTAAAAAACGTCATGGACAGCGCGATATCGTCCGTGAACCAGCCAAGCTTCGCGAACAGGCCACGTACTCCATAGTAGATATAGGGATGAACGAGGTAGAGGCTATAGCTGACCGTGCCGAGATAGCGCATCAAGCGATTGTCGAGCGCACGGGCCGTCAGGCTGCCCGGCATGACCGCGAAATAGAAATAGCAGCCGGTCGACAGGATGATCGGCACAACGACCGGATGCTGGAAGTCACTCCATACATATTCGAAATGCCCCTGGCTGGCGAACAGGATCGTCATCGCCAGAAAGACCCCTTCCAGCAGCCGGGGGTTAAGTGCGATCGACCATTTCTGTTTGCTGGCGAGGCGGATCGCGACCCCCATCGCGAAATAGATGGCGATCGGAAAAGCCATGACAAATGCGATGGCCGCTAGCACAGATGCTACGGCACCAACCGCATTACGGCGATGGACCGTCCAGTAGACCACAGCATACATCAATATGTAAAACATGACTTCGAAGGTCAGGCTCCACGCATTGGGCGTCAGTTGCTCGGTCCCGGTGAACAGGTTCAGAAACAGCAGTCCGGCAATCACGCTCTCGACCGAATTAATCTTCGGATAGGCGTTGGTGGCCGCGTTGAGCGCCACGAACAACAGCGAAAGCACGAAGAAGAGTGGATAAAGACGCAGGAAACGCCGCAGCGCAAATTCGCGCGGCATATAGCGCAGGGCGCTGGGCAGAATGACGAAGCCGCTGATGACAAAGAAGAGTTCGACGCCGAACGTACCCAGATACCAGGGCGCTTTGACCCCTTCTACATAGGCAGGCACATGCGCATAGATATGCTCCGCCGTCCCCCCCAGAATATGGGCGAACAGCACCATCATCGCCGCCAGACCACGCAAGCCGTGCGCGGCGATATTGAAATCGGTCGATGGCTTTTTCTCACCCCCGCCCGGCGGCGGCGTCCTGACATCGATATCGCCGGAGATATCCCCGGTGAAGCGCTGATAACCTTGCATCTTGCTTAACATAATATCTTCGTCCGCACGATGGCCCGCACTCAGGGCATGACGCCGTTGTTGGAAGGGATGTCGCGAAGGCCGATCATGGGACCGGCGCCGCCTCGCTGTGTTCTGGTCTCCAGAAAATGGCGATAGGCCGCGAACAGGATGTCGCCGTCGCTCTGGCTGGGCGCCCATTGCATGACCGATGCCGTGCGCGACGTGTCCAGCACATAGTCGGCGTCGGCAATCGCGAACTGTTCGGGATAGAGCAAGGTCAGACCCACCTTGTCCATGCCGCTCAGCACCCCCTGCACCAGCCGCGCAGGCGTCGGCACCAGCAAGGATCGCGATCCCGCCTGATCGATCACGCCTTGCAACAGCGCCCTGACCGTCGGCGGCGCCGTCGATCCCAGGTTGAAGGCGCCACATGGCACCCCCTGTTCCACCGCATGAAGCGCGGCGCTCACACAATCATCGACAGCGATCATCTGATAGCGGTTGCGCCCGGAACCGATCATCGGAACAGGCAGGCCGCGTTCGATCAGGGCGAACAGCTTGGTCAATATACCCAGCCGCCCTGCACCGGCGATCAGGCGCGGACGAAAGATGGTAGCGGCCAACGCCCGTTGCGCCATACCCTCGCGGATCACCTGTTCTGCGGCATATTTGCTGCGCCCATAGGGACCGATCGGCCGCTGCGGATGACTGTGCGGCACCGGCGACTGGTCTGGCAGGCCATATGTCATGTCGGTCGAAAAGAAGATCAGCCGGGACGCATCGCCCCGCTGCATCGCATCCAATATGTTGCGGGTGCCCTGCGTATTGACCTCTTCAAACCATTCCGTGCGGTTGCGACGCGGCACAGCTCCGTGAAATTGCCGAGCCGCCAGATGATAGACAACATCGTCCGGCCCCAAAGCCAGGGCCGCAATATCCCTTTCGCTACGAACGTCGCCGGACAGAAATGTCGCGTCCTTGCAGGATGGCGGCACGATATCGAAGATTACGACATCCTCGCCGCGCTTCGTCAACGCCTGGGCAAGGCGGGTTCCCACGAAACCCGATCCGCCGGTAATGACATGCCGCACGCTCATGCTGTCCGTCCGATCACAAATACACCCGCACAGATCAGCGCGATCCCCAGGATACGCGCCGGCCCCACCTGTTCACCCAGTAACATGACGCCCAGAATGGCGGCGATGATATATCCCATGGACAGCATCGGATAGGCGACGCTGACCTGAACCCTGCCCAGCACCGCAAGCCACAAGCCGATGCTCAGGGCATAGCAGGCCATCCCTGCCCACAGCCAGGCATTGGTCCCCAACGCCCATCCGAACGCCATGACGTTCTGGATCGGCGGCAGGACACTGACCGTCATCGCCTTGCGCAGGACGATTTGCGCAAAGGCGTTGAACATGACGCTTACAACTACCAACCCGAATGTCGCCGGACTCATGCGTGAAACCCTACCGCTACTACCCAAAGTCCTGCCACGAAGGCAGCATGCAGCCAGCTTCCGGGATCGCGGATTGCAAACACCACCGGATCATCGTTCAACGTACCGCGATGCGCCAGTAACCAGATACGCATCAACCATAGCCCCAATACCGTCGGAATCAGATAAAGCGGGCCGAGATTGGCATATAGGCCGGTCGGCATCGCCTCCATCCACATATACAGCACCATGACGACCACCGACACGATACCCGACGATATGCCCAGTGCCAGCGTCAACGGCTCGTCACCCGGTAGATAGCCGCGCCCCTTGACGGGCCGACCATTTCGCGCGGCCTGCACAAGCTCGGCCGTCCTCTTGGCCAGGGCCAGCGACAGGAACAGCACCAGCGTGAATGTGACCAGCCAAAGGGAAACCGGATGGTCGATGATCAACATGCCGCCCGTTATGCGAAGCCCGAACAGGGCCGCAATCACGGCCACGTCGATCATCGGCTGACTTTTCAGCCAGAAGGAATAGCCCAGCGTCAGGACCGTATAGGCGACAACCACCATACCGAATGTAGGATGTAGCAGCCATGCGCCTGCTATCCCGCCGACCAGCAGCGCAATTGCCAGGGCTATTGCGGTGGAGATCGGGATCAAGCCGGCGGCCAGCGCGCGAAACTTCTTGGTGGGATGCTGTCGATCGGACGCCAGGTCGCTCAGATCATTGAACAGATAGGTCGCTGACGCCACCATGCCGAACAGGCACCAACCCAGGATGACGCGTAGCAACAGATCGGGCTGAAGATATTCCCGGCTCAGCACCAGCGGCGCGAACAGCAGGAAATTCTTGCTCCATTGATGGAGGCGCAGCGCTTTCACCCAGTTGCGCGGGCTTGCCCGGCGACGGGGCAAAAGCGTGGCTTCCACCCCCGACCGCGTGACTTTGCCCGCAAGCCCCTTGCGACCGCCCGCGACGATCGCCCCCTTGCTCTGTTTCCACACGGGCAGGTCGGCCGAACAGTCGCCGACATAATGAAATCCATCCTGAAAGCGCGCGACCAGGCTTGCGGCCTTGGCGTCCGACTTGAGATTATCGACCCCGTTGCTACCCGTCGCGCTGTCAAACAGACCCAAAGCGCTCGACACCGAATCTGCGATGCTCTGATCGGCGGCCGTGACGAGATGAACCTCGCCACCTGCCTGGCGGCGATCCTCAATCAGCGACAAGACCGCCTTGTCATAAGGGAGGGCCGAACAGTCGAGTGGCGCGATATTGGCGCATCGCCGCTTCATCGCCGCCCGCCCGCGCAACAGGCTGAACGCCATATTCGGCAGTTGGAACGGCTGGCGGAACGCGACCTGCATGATATTTTCGTGCAATGTGTCCGTCTGGACAAGCGTATAGTCCAGATCCACGACGAGCGGCATTGGCCGCCCATTCGCCTTCGGTAGCGCCGTCACGTCGCTTTGCCAAAGCTGGGATGGGCTTATGCTCATGGTCGTTCACCGGTCATTTCATCATGATGGGCCGCGCGCACTACTCAAGTCACGCGCAACGACGGATAGTTTCCCCCCTCGCGAGGGATAGGCGGTCTCGTGTGGCCTACCCCTTCTGAACCATCGGGAACTCGCTTGCCTCGATCAGGTGCCGGGTGGCTTCGCGTAGGGTCGAACGACCAACAGAGGGGTAAGGGCATGGCGGCTACCGGCGGGCAACGCGCGGGTTTTCAGGGAAGTGAGACCATGACGACCCTGTTCCGCGCCTATGGGAACAGGGTGCTGGCGGGTGTGACGGGCATCGCGATCATCGCGCTTTTCGCACGGATCATGTCCTTTCCCGTCCGTCATGACGAACAAATGTATGTGCCGGTCGGCATGCTGTTGCGCCATGGCGATCTCTATCGCGATTTCGGCTTCAACAATCTGCCCAACCTGGCGCTGCTGCTCGGCCTGTCGGTCGAACTGACCGGCACCGACCATTATCTGCTCGCGGGGCGGCTGGTAATCTTCGCCGCATGGCTTTTAGCTCTGGTCGCCATGGGGTTACTGGTTTTCCGGGCGAGTCGTTCCCTCACCGCCTCCCTGCTGGCGGCGCTGCTAATCGTCACCAATCCGGTGCTGATCGGCCCGGCGGGGATGCTGGCCACCAATAATTTCCTGCCCTTGCCCTTCGCCCTCGCCGCCACGGCCCTGCTGATTGCCGGCCTGGACCGATCAGCGCCACGCCCCTGGCTGATCGCCGGTGCGGGCGTGTGCGTCGGCATCGCCGCCGGGTTCAAGGCCAACTATGCCTATCTAATTCCGTTGTTCGGCGTCACGGCGTTGATGGTGCCATGGCGATCAGGATGGCGCATATGGGCACTGCGCAGCATCGTCCCGCTCGCGCTCGGCGGCATCGTCGGCAGCCTGCCCGTGCTCTACTATCTACTTCGCGATCCGCATGGCTTTCTGGTCCATGTCGTCCACTATCATCGCGGCCCGCACATCGCCTACTGGATGGCCAATCTCTCGCTGGATGGCGAGAAGATCATGACCTTTCCCGGCAAAGTGGCGCTCGCCGCAAAAGTGTGGATAGGTGGCGGAGTGGGGTTCATCTTCGCAACCGCAGCAGTGCTGGGCTGGATGGCCATGCGCGACCATAACGCACGCAGGGACGCTCCGCGGCGAGCAGCATGGCCGATCTGGCTGCTGATCGCGATCATCGCGGGCGGCATCTTCATGTCGTTCGTACCCACCCCATCTTTCCCGCAATATTATGTGCCGCCGATACCCTTCGTCATCGCGCTGGCGGCAATGCTCTACGGCCGATTGGGATCAGCCCGACAGACGGTAATCGCGCCCTATCTGCTCGTTGCGGCAGCAGGCGTCGCCCTGTGGGGGATGCCCCGCCTCGTCATTAAGCTGCCGCAGCTGGCGCACCCTGCCGAATGGGCGGGCAATATCGTACACGCTGCTGGCGTCAAACTCGCCGATCATGTGCGCGCGAATGACGTCAGTGGACCCGTCGCGACCCTAGCCCCGCTTTATCCCATGGAAGGCGGCCTGCCGCTCTACACCGAACTGACGGCAGGCCCGCTGGTCTATCGCGTGGGTGACCTGATACCGGCGGAAGATCGCCCCTATTATCGTCTGATTTCTCCCACCAGCATCGGCCGCTTGCTCGAAAGCCAGCCGCCTGCCGCAATTTTGGTGGGTCAGGAAGGCGATTTGGATGCGCCGTTCCTCGCCTATGCCCGCCAGCATGGCTATCGTCTTGTGGAACCCGAACTGGTCAATGACCGCTATGGGAAAGCCAGCCTGTACCTCCGCCCCGTGGAAAAGCGGTAGGGCATTTTTCGAAGCAGATGGGATCGTCTGCTGGATCGGATTATGCTCTCGTCAGGCGGCCTTGCGCGTGCCGGGGGCGATCATGCGATCATAGATGGCCATGATCGCTTCGGCATGGCGGGCCTGCCCGAAATTTTCCAGCGCTTCGCTCCGTGCCCGGCTGGCTATCGCAGCCGCTGCTGCCGGATCACGCAACAGAACGGCGCAGGCATCGCCCAACGCCTGTGCATTTTCAGCAGGGACGAGCCGCCCTGTTTCACCATCCCGGATCGCCTCGACATTCCCTCCCGAGGCCGTCGCGACGACGGGGGTCTGGACCAGCATCGCTTCGATCAACGTGCGCCCGAACGGCTCATTCACCGCAGGCACCATCAGCAGGTCACATCCCGCCAGCCAGAAAGCGCCTGGCGTGCGGAAGCCCATCACATGGATCGCGTCTTCGATACCCAGTTCCTTCGCGCGCTCCGTCACCTTGACATCCATGCCGTCCAGCCCCTCGCCGAACAACAGGCCCTGTGCGTCCAGTTCGGGCGCCTGACGCCGCAGCGCCGCGATGGCGTCGACGAACAGCAGCGGCCTCTTGCGATCGATGAAAACCCCGGAGAAGCCGACCAGCCCCGTCGATCCGCTCTTGCCGATGTCGGCCAATATGGCGTTGCGGGCCTCGTTCCGGTCGTAGGATGCGGATGTATCGAACGGGCTGTGGACGACATCGCTGCGCTTTGCCGCAGACATGGCCCCGGCCGGTGGGCTGGCGAAGCGCGATACTGCAACAACCCGGTTGGCCAGCAGCGGCGCGACATAGCGCAATCCCGCCGCGTCAGGCGCGCCACGATGATGCCACAACAGCTTGGCCCCCGCGAGCCGCGTCGCCAAGGCCCAGGTCGCATGTGTGCGCCCGTCATTACTATGCACGATTGCGACGCCGCGACGCCGCAGAAAGCGCGCCAACGCGATAGCCCGTCCAGCCAGGGACAGAGCGCGTAGCGGGCTGACGCTCGCGCCATGCGCCAAATCTGCTGATGGCGGTGCGGTTTCGACGGCCACGCCCACCTCCGCAAAGAAGCGCGCGATTACGCCGTCAGGTTTCTGGACCAGTATGATTGGTGTGAAACGTGTCCGATCTAGCCCGCGGATGAGATCGCGCACGGAAAAATGGCTGCCGCCAACCAGATCTCCGACAAAGGGGAAGCAGACCGAAACCGGCTGCGGTTGCTTCACTTCGCCCATTGTTCCGGCAATGTCGCTTCGAGTACGAGCCACTCGACCTCGGACCCGCCACAGGTGCGATCGACGACATTCATGTAGCGGCCATCTTCCGAAACCTGAAACAACGTCCCGACATGCCGCCCCTTGTTCGACCGGGCGATGAGCAGATAGGCACCCGGACCTGTCATGTAACTCAACACATTGGCAATCGCGCGCCGCAGATCATCTTCCGCGAAATAGCCCCGGTTGAGGATATTGGCGGCCCGTACGAAGTTGAATCGATCCCGGTAGGCAGGGGTATTCTCGAAAATATCGTTCCGCTCGATCCGTACATGCGGGTGATTGTTCGCACGCGGGCTGACAAGCCGAACCGGGTCCGCGTTGCTGCCTCCCTGCTCCACGATCCGCCGGGCGCGCCCGCCGATCCAAGCATTGGCGACCGCCCGCACGACGACCATGCCGGTCGCATAGTCTGCTCTGCGCCCCCAGGGACGCACCACCCGGCCCATCAGATCATATTGCAGCGGATGTCCCGCTTCGTCGGTCAGCACCCGCACGCCGGGAAAGGCCGTCACGAGCCGGCCTTCAATGGCGATGTCCGTACCAGTCACCTGCCCCGAATAGCCAGCCGCGCGCAGCTTGTCGCTAAGCGCCAATGTCGTTGCACCGGACGAAATGCCGATATCGAGCACTTGGTCGATCTTCGCATCCGCATCGGTAAAGCATTTAAGGCACAACTCATCCAGGTCCAGAAAGCGATCGCTCGCCGTCCGCTTGAAGGTCGCGTTCCTTGTCCGCAAATCGGTAAAGAACTTGTCCTCCACATCGGTCGATGTGGACTGATATGAAGGATGGAAGAATCGTCTTGCTGTAATGGACATGGCATTTCCTCTTGCCTTGTTCTTAGCGTGCAAATCCTCCCGATTGGCCGGCAATTTGGGATTACAACAAGTGAAAGGCTGCGTCCCGGACGGACGAACGCCATGAATCAACAAAGCTAATCGCGACTAAGGACAGTAAATGACGCAACAAGCGGGCGGACTGCAATCCAGAGTGGCATTCGCCACCAACCGGTTGCGCAAGGCCATGGCCCACCGACGCGTCAAGGCGGTCACGCACCTGCTGACCGGCACGGCCGCAACGCTGGGAATCACCCTGTTGTCGATCGCCCTGGTAGCCCGCCTCGTCAGCCCGGCTTCCTACGGCATTTTCGCGATGATCATCACATTGGGCCAGGCCTGCGAGCGGCTGCTGAGTTTCCAATCCTGGCAACCGTTGATCCGCAGCGGCGCGACGATCGATATGCAAACGGATCGAAGCTCCTATTTCTCGCTGATGAAATTCGGCTGGCTGCTCGACATCGGCGGCAGCGTGACGGCCTGGGTCGTGG
This sequence comes from Sphingomonadaceae bacterium, assembly GCA_016000085.1. GTDB lineage: Bacteria > Pseudomonadota > Alphaproteobacteria > Sphingomonadales > Sphingomonadaceae > Sphingobium. The sequence goes on along the minus strand of JAECRT010000003.1, from coordinate 29,099 downwards.
CGAGCGCCCTCGCTATCGGCAGTCATTTCGTGATGGGCGTGTCGATCGAACATGTCGGTCTGACGCTGCTGTTCCTGGTCTCGCTGCTCTTCAACTTCAATGGCGTGGCGACAGCCATATTCCGGCTGACCGATCATTATCGTACGATCGCCCGGATTCAGGTCGCGAACGCCCTGTTCCGCCTCATCCTGGTATCGGGCGCCTATCTGGCTGGTGCGGGGCTGTTCGAACTGGTCGTGGTCTGGACGATTTCCCAAATATCCGGTTCGCTCGCCAACTTCATCATGGCGGTGCGCCTGCTACCGTCGCCGGGTTTCAGGGGGCTTTTGCGCGCGAGCAGCAAGGGGATCAATGACCGCTTCCCCAACCTCTGGCGCTTCGCCCTTGGCTCCAACCTGTCGCTCACCCTTTGGTCAAGCGCGCAACAGGTCGATACGCTGATCGTCGGCTGGCTGGCCGATCCCGCCAGCGCGGGCCTTTTCCACATCGCCAAACGCCTCAGCCGCGTGGTCCAGCAGATCGGTAGCCAGGTGGAATCCGTCGTTTACCCGGACCTTAGTCGCTTGGCGGCTGCGGGTAATAAACGGGCATTTTTCAAGGTGCTGATCCAGACGGAATTGCTGCTGGCGGCATTTGGCGCCTTTTGCTTTTTGACGATTTTGCTGGCCGGCGGGCCACTCATCTCACTTGCCATCGGGAGTCATTTCGCCGGCGCTGTGCCGCTGCTTACGGTGCAAATCCTGGCGGTCACGTTGACCATCAGCGGCGCAGCCAGTCGCGCCGGGCTGCTGGCGCTGGGCGATCAGCGCAGTGTGTTGCGCACCGTCATGGCCTGCACCGCCGCCTTCTACTGTTCGGTCTTCATCTTGGTCCCACGGGTCGGCGCAATGGGCGCCAACATCGCGCACCTCCTGTTCGGCGTCATCTGGCTGAGCGGACTGGCACTGAGCCTGCGCAGCGCGATCAAGCAAGCGCCATGGGCGGAGGTCACAAAAAAATGAGGCTGGCGATCACTCGCCAGCCTCATTCCTTTTTCTATCCTGCCATCAATTGAAATGCAGGTTTTCCGCAAGATTGCGCCGTGACCGCCGCCATTTGCGGCGCATCCGGTCCACCCATGTCAAACCACCGCCGACATCGTCCTGATCGTAATATTCGGTCAGGTTGGTGATGTGGTGGATCGCGTCGCCATAACGGCGGCGGGCATGGGCGGGATAGTCGACCATGTTGATGACCGCACCGGCGATCGGCCGCTCGAACATCTCCATCGCGATCCGCGCAGCTTCGGGATTGGTATAACCCCAACGCAGCACCAGCAGCGTCGAGTCCGCATATTCCGTCAGCGTCTTTGCATCACGCACCGGCAGGATCGGCGGCGCGTTCAGAATGACGAAGTCATAATGTTCCCGCAGCGTATCGACCATCATGGGCAGGCGCGGCGAAGCGATCAGCGCACCCGGATCGACTGGGATATCGCCCACTGCGATCGTCGCGAAATGACTGCCTTGCTGGATGATCGGCAGATCCTCCAGACCCGCCTTGCCCGACAGATAGCTGACAACCCCGGTCGTTTTGGGTCCGTCGGCCACAATGTTGGGGCGACGCAGATCGAAATCGACCACCACGGCGCGGCGCCCCACGATGGCCGCAGCTGCAGCCAGGCTGGTCGCGATCGTGCTCTTGCCTTCACCGTCGAGTGGAGATGTCACCACAACCACATGCGAACCGGAACCATGGCGTGTTTCAAGTTCGATCAACAGGTTTCGCATCGCTTCGGCGAAGCGCGATCGCGGCTTGGATTCCACAAGGCCATGGACCGGCGCCAGATCGCTCTCATGGCTCATGTCGGGCACCATCGCCAGCGTGGGAATACCCAGCAGGCGACGGACCTGGGCAGCCGTGCGGATCGTGGTATCCATCGTATCGACGATGAAGGCGACGATGACACCGAGCAGCAGAAAAGCCAGCAACGCAACGGCCAGAATGCGCTGGGGGATCGGATAGCCGGGGATCGAAGGCAAGGACGCCCGCGAAATGAACGACATGTCGGGGTCGAACTGAGCTGGCACCGCCAGCTTGGCGTTCAATGTGCCGACCAGCGACAGATAGAGCGCATTGATGGCGTCCGCCTTGCGCTCCAGCGCCTTGAGCGGAACAGCCTGCACACTCGATGACAAAGCTTGCGACCGGATGTTGTTGATGCTCGCATCGACAGCACCGCTACGCGCCTCGCTCGCTGCGGCCTGGGTCAGCATTTCGGCTTGGACCCGCCCGGCTTCACGCGCCATGCGCGGCGCTATAGTGGCCAGTTCCGCCTGAACCTTCAACACATCGGGATGGGCAGAACCATAGATGGCGCTCAATTCGCTGGCCCGGCGCGCCAGCACAGCTTCCTGCTGTCGCAACTCCGTCAGCAGGGGCGAAGTCATGGCAGATGCTCCGCCCGCTTGCGCCCGACGAGTGTCGAAAGCGCGATCAGCCTGCGTCTGCGCGAGCAAACCGGTCGACTGGGCGAGTTGAACTGCGCCGCTTGTTTCTGGCGTCGAGGCAAGCAAGCCGTTGCGCGCCCGGTATGATGCGGCGGCCCCGTCGGCCTGCTGCATCTGCGCCCGAACCTGCATCACCTGATCGGTGAGCGCCTGAATTTCTTCCTGTCGTGACTGCTGTCCGCCGCTGATCTCGTCCTGAATATGGGTCTGGATCATCTGGTTAGCGATCAGCGCAGCCTTCTCCGGGTCTTCCGAAGACACTGTGAGCTTGATCGTGCCGGATTTACCGACCCGCGCCACGTCCACCCGATCGAGCAGCCGGTCTGCTACCGCTTCGGTATGCAGGCGCTCGGCTTCTCTGGCGCGTAGCGCGGGGTTTGGCTGCACTTCGGGTTGCGACATCAGCAAGCTGCGGAACCAGCTCATGATGGCGTGCCGCTGTCGGCTGGGTGGTGAAAATTCCGGATCGTCGTCCAGGTTCAGCGTCGTCGCAACCTGTCGCGCCAGTTGCCGCGAATGGAGCATCTGCACCTTCGTCTCGATCAGCGTTTCCTGGTTCGGATTCAGTTCCGCCGCGGCCAGATCCGTGTTTCGTGGCTGGACGACAACCGTTGCCGTGCTGCTGTACATCGGCGTGATATTGACCAGCACCGCTGTCGTGGCGAGCATGCCCACGCTCGTCATCGTGGCGATCAATATCCAGCGGCGACGCAGGATACGGAAAAAATCGCCTACACCGAAATAGCCCGTTTGCGTGCCTGGCTGGGGCGCACGAGAAGCCACAAAAACTGGGCCTTCATGCGTCAAGCTGGAAGGCATCATAATGGCATTGCCTGACGACATGGCCTTATCCCTCTTCAATTACATTCTATACCGCCACGGCCGCCGACATGCGGCCCCCTGCCGACATCGGTCGGCATCCGGTTCGTGGCGAATGACCGTCTCTGCTCTTTGAGCGGAAACGGTCACGAAGCTCTTGTGCAGAAACCAGTTCTGCTATTGGCGTTTCAGGCCGCGCCGACGAACTTTCCGGCCAAGCTTGCTGGAAAGGGCGGGTTCGCCGCCATTGCAGGAAAAGGGAGTGCGATGTCTTCCTGCGGCGTCGATGCGCATTCCCCCGACAAGCCTCGGCTCAAAGCCCAGATCGCGGCTTGCGTACGGTTAACCACCTGCAATTTGCGCAGGATGGACTTCACATGCACCTTCACGGTTGCTTCCGTGATGTTCAGACGCCGTGAAATAATCTTGTTCGGCTCTCCGCGAATAAGTCCACGCAGGATTTCAATCTCCCGCTCGGATATGTTCGCGTCGCCCATCCGCACTTCATTTTCCGTCAGGCGAAGCCCGGTATCGAGTGCGGCGAGGTCATAGACGACATGCGAGGGGATGACTTTTTCGCCCAGTGCGACGAGCCGGATCATGGCGACCAGGCTGGCACAGGACGTATCCTTGCTGATGTACCCCGAAACGCCTGCCCGGAAAGACCGGGCGATCATGACGCTCTCGCATTCATGCGCCAGCATGACCACCGGGGCATCTGGGCGCATGTCGTGTACCATACGGCACACTTCCAATGTCGTTTCATCGGACGGTCCGCATACAACGAACAGGCAAGACGCATCTGATATCGCGTTATCGACGAGCAGTACGTCCGTATAATTTCTGAATACCCCGACCACATCGAAGGACCGTTCGATGAGAATACGCCGCAGCCCTTCCCCTTCGATCTCGTTTTGATTGATGATCAAAACTTTAAGCTGGTTGGTCAATGCCGCCTCCAAGAACCGACGGACGTTAAGCTTCACGATTCAAAATGGCTGAAAACCACATTTTGATTCGGATGCAAAACCCCCGAAAAAAGAAAGCGGGTCTATTCAAGACCTTTCCGCTTTCCACCATACGACCCTTGATGAACCTGACGCTAATTGGTTGAGATTTTGAATCAAGTGAATTTAACTGAGCATCCAAAAGTATAGGGCGGAGAATTAGAGGTACTCCCAATTATACGCAAACTTTTGCCTTTTAAAATTCTCCAAGATTTTCAATCACTCTTGCAGCGTCAACCAACTGCGCAGAAGTCGAGTGCCCAATTTTTTCTGGTCTGGCTATCCGGACCGTATCCCATCCTAGGACATGTGGAGCATGAAAATCCTTGGTCGGATTGTCCGCCACATAGGCGCAAAGCTTGCCCGGCACGTTGAATCGGTCCTGCACATGGCGAAAAGCGATGGGATTGGGCTTCCAACCCTCCCTGCCCCATCGATCTGTGCAAACACCGAAATGAATGCCCCGGCGATATAGGTCCAGCGCCCGTATCTTGCGCTTTTGCGCGTCCAGGAAACCGTCAGTGATCACCGCAAACCCGGTGCGGGGATGGTCCGCCGACAAAAATGCCTCCGAATCGGGCGCCAAGCTGATTTCGGGCCGATGTTGGCGGTAGACCGTCAACATGCGGGCGATCAGCGCGGGATCGGCCGCCATGCCCAGTTCCGTCAGGCTCTCGTCGAATATCCGGGTCCGCGCTCCTGCCCTGAAACGCGCCTGCATCGCTGCTCCCAGGCCACGGGTTCCCAGAAGCCTGTCCCCCCAGGCGCCTGCCGCATTCAACCCGCTGAGCACATAGTCCCGTTCAAGATATAATGTGTCATCCAGATCAAAGACGATCACACGATCCCATTTATCCGCCCCCCATTCCGCCTTCATCAGACAAAGACGGCATCGTCGAAGCGCAGCATCAGCACATCCTTCTGCCAGTCATCATTGGCCGTATGTGGCATGCCCAGACGCTCTTCCAGCATCCACAAGGTGAAGCGCGCGCCGGCCTGATGCACCAGCGGATAGCCGCCACCGAAGCGGGCGTTGATCTCGAAGATCGATGGATTGCCCCGATCGTCCATCCGCGCCTGAAAGCACATCGCGCCGCACGCGCCCTTTAGCGCGCTGCCGAGCTTGTAGGCCAGGTCACGCAGCATCGGATCACGCAGGGTCACGCCCTTTTCGACTTCACCCGAACGCACCCGCAGCCGCTCATGCGGAACGGCGCATTTCATCTGCCCTTCCTGATCGAAATAGAGGCTTACCGTAAATTCGCGGCCGTGCAGGAACTCCTGAAGAATATATGGCTCGGTCGCATCGATCGTCATGATCTGCGATCGATTATGCACCATCGCGATACCCCGACTGGAACTGCCATGCCGGGGTTTCGCCAGCAACGGCAAGTTGAGGTCGGTCTTGTTCGCCAGAAATTCGTTGACCGATGCCGTCCTGGGCGAAGGGATGCCTGCCGCAGTCAGAAAACGCGCCGTAGCCAGCTTGTCCCTAGCCATATGAACCACAGAGGCATCGCTCACCGCAATATGACAGTTAATGGCGGCGAACCGGTCCTTAGCCTCACTATAGGCGATCAATTCGGTATCGATCGTCGGAACGATCAACTCGACCCCTTCACGCTCACATTTTTCCAGCATGGCGGGAATGAATTCGTCGCTCTCTGCGGAAGGTGCGGCAAAGGCCATGTCCGCTTCGATACAAGCGGGGCTCCATTCCGGGGTGAGATCGCACGCAAACATGGTGAGATCGACGCCCAGAAATTCGGCAGACTGGCGAAAGCTTCGCATCAGGCTGACGCGCCGTCCGGCTGAACTCAACATCATGCGCAAGGATCGACCATTGGGCGATCGTCGTCTTATTTCTGTGACCACGCCTGCGGAGCCTTCCTTGGTAGTAAAAACAGTCATGTCAGGCGACCTCCCTGATTAATGTGAAGGCTTCAGCAGCCCTTTTACTGACACAGCTTCCTCTTATCATTGCGAGCGCCCTTAATGTTTCCAGCGATCTTTCATTGGGGAACGCCCTGACTTGAGACGCAAAACATTTAAAGGCACTGAGCTTTGTGTCGAGATGGTCGGTGATGTCCACGAAGACGTTGGGTTGGAACGACGGTGCTATATAGGGTGCGGCCCAATTGGTTTCGGACACAGTTTCATACGCCATGATCCGGCGGGGATAATGATCTCCCAGCGGCCGCGCAGCCACCATGGCGGCGTCGAAGACCAGCTTGTGATCGAAATGCAGATCGCCCACGAAAGGGACGAACAGCGTATCGGGGCCACAAGCCGAAACGACTTTCGCGATGCCCGCGTTCAACTCCGCACAGGGGATCTGATCGAGCGCGGCGGCGGGAAATTCCAGGAAATGCGTCTGCGCCACGCCCAGCAGCGTGTGAGCGCTACGGGCTTCTGCCTGAACCTGCGCGACCTGCGCCGCATCAAAGCGCGGTGGCATGCCCTGCGTGGCGACGACGACTTCGACATGGCGCCCCATCGCAACCAGCCGCGCGATCGTGCCGCCACATCCCAGCACCTCGTCATCGGGATGCGGCGCGATCACCATGGCGCGCTGGATCCTGTCCATCATCGTCATGCCGCCATCTCCTGGCCACCCAATATGGCGTGGACCGGCAAGGCGCCCCCTCGCTCGCAGCGCCATTGCGACACGAGCAGCCCCACGCCGTCACCGCATTTGACGGTGAACTGCGTTTCCGACCGCTCGACGATCTGCCCGGTAATCGCCGCCCGGAAATGGGGCAGAGCAACCGGTTGGGCCGCCTCGACCACCACCCGCTTTCCGTTCAATATTGTCCAGGCGCCGGGATAGGGATCGCCACAGGCCCGCACCATGCGCCAGATATCCTGCGCCGGGTCGGACCAGTCGATACAGGCATCGTCGGGCCGACGACGCGTCGCATAGGTCGCATAGCGCTCATCCTGGGCCATCGGACGCGCACGACCACTGGCCAGGTCGTCCAGCACCGGCGGCAGCATTTCGCCCAGCATGGTCATATGCTTTTCATACAGGCTGGCGGCGCTTTCGTCGGGCGCGAGATGAAAATAACGCTGACCAAGGACGGGACCGCTATCGACCCCTTCATCGATCAGAAACAGCGTCGACGCGGAAATTGGCTCGTCCAGCAGGATCGTCCAGGGGATAACCCCACGCCCGCGCAAACGCGGCAGCGGTGCCGGGTGAAAGCCGATCAGCCCCTTGCCCGCGCTCGCCATGAAGCGCGGCCCACAAATCTGCGACCAGCCGATCACGAAGATATAGTCCGGCGCATGCTCCGCGATCGCCGCGATCGCGTCGTCCGAATTGCTGTTCGCCACGGGGACAAGGCGCGTTCCCGCATCCCGCGCATCATCGGTCAGATCGACGAAATCGGAATGGCGGCCCGCTAGGTCGAGCGGGAGGGTCAAAACGGCCGCCAAATCCCATGCCGGTGACGCCGCCAGGGATTGCAGGGCAATCTTTGTGCTTTCAACTGCCCCAACGAGTATCGCCTTCATGCGCGCTCCTTATAGATGAAAGGTTCGGGCTTTCGCCCCGCAGGGCGACGGCGACAGTGCGGGCCAGGATGCTCAGATCCAGCCGAAGGCTTCGGTTGGCGATATACCAGAGGTCGAGCGCAAACTTGTCGGTGTCGCTCAACAACGCATTGCCATTGACCTGCGCCCATCCGGTCAGGCCCGGTGCAACGGTGCAGCGTATCCGGCCCTTTTCGCCCGCCTCGGCGATCGTAACCGGCAATAACGGCCTCGGCCCAATCAGCGCCATCGCGCCCGAAAGAATGTTCCACAGTTGCGGCAGTTCATCCAGGCGCGACCGCCGCAAAAACCGACCCACAGCCGTTGTTCGCTCCGCATCGGGCAATAGCTTGCCCTGCGGATCGCAGCGATTGTTCATCGTGCGAAACTTGGCGACATGGAAAATCCGGCCACCTTTGGTGACGCGCGCCTGACGGAACAGGACCGGCCTGCCATCGCTCACCGCGATGGCGCCCGCGATGACGACCATGACCGGCGCGGCAACGACAAGGCCGGTGCCCGCAACGACAATATCGATGATACGGCTGACGCGCATCACATATCCCCCGCCAGGACCTGAACGCCCATGATCGGTCGACCGGCGGGATCTGCGGCCTGCCGATCCATTTCCATGGTACCGAGCAAAAGGGCATTTACCCGCTCGACCGAAAAACGCGTCTCGACCGTCTTGCGCGCCGCCTCGCCCAATCCCGACGGCAATTCCGGCGTCGCGATTGCGCCCAGCATCGCATCGGCCAGCGCCTGCGCATCGCGCGGCGTTACGATGAAGCCGTTCACACCCTGCTCGATCGGCTCGCGACAGCCCGGCATGTCAGTCGTTATCACGCCCCTGCCGACCGCCATCGCTTCCAATATGGTGCGCGGCAACCCCTCGCGATACCAGCTGGGCAGCACGAACAGGCTGGCGTCCGCCAGATAGGGGCGCACATCGCGCGTCTCGCCCAGATAATCGATGACGCCTTCCGCCTGCCATTGCGCGATGGTATCGCGCGAGATCGCTGCGGGATTTTCATCAAGCGGGCCAAGCAGGCGAAAGCGCACATCAGGCCGCGCCGCGCGCACGATCTTCGCGGCCTCGACATATTCCAGCAGGCCCTTGTTCCGCAAAAGCCGCGCAATCATCAGGAAGACCGGCGCACCTTGGGGCAGCGGCTGTTGTGCATAATGGGAAAGGTCGACGCCGGACCCCGGCACCTGGATGACGCGGCAGTCCTGATCGATGATATGATAGCGCAGCATTTCGCCGCGATCGTCGCTATTGAACACGAACACCGCCTTCGCCTTGCCCAGCGCCTGACGGTAAAGCAGCGATACGACCCGGCGCACATAGGGCAAAAGCCGCGACTGGCTTTCGCTGTAGACATGCCCCAGGCCGCTCACCATCGCGAAGAAGCGGATATTGCCGAAGAAACGGCTGGCGATGCCGCCATAAATGATCGGCTTTTGCGTATAGGCCAGCACGATCGTCGGCCGTTCGCGCCAGAAACAACGGATCAGCCACAACAGGGTAATGATATCGACAAAGGGGTTAAGCCCCGTTCGCGCCATGGGCATGACCCGATAGTCGATGCCCATCGCCTTGAGCCGGGCTTCGATTTCGGGATCATGATCGGGCGCGCACGCCACGACTTCATGCCCGTTCGCCACCATGGCGGCGAGCAACCGTCCCCGGAAATTCACGAGCGAATAGGCCAGGCTGGCGATGACGACCGTTTTCATGCCGCCTCACGCCGAACCGACAGAGGCGCCGCAGGGGCCGCGCTTCCTGTCGTTGCATCATATAGCGCGTCATAGCGCGCTACGATCTGATCCAGTGTAAACATATCCTTGATCCGTTGCCGGGCGGCATTGCCCAGAGCCTTGCGTTCAGGGCCGGTCATGCCGCAACATTCCATCAACGCCTGCGCCAGCGCCGTCGCATTTTGCGGCGGCACGCTGCGCCCCGTGGGGCCTATCACCCAGGCGGTGTCGCCGACATCGGTGCCGACACACGGCACGCCCTTGGCCATCGCCTCGCCCACGATGTTGGGGAAACCTTCCCCCCATGCCGAGGGCAGCGCCAATATGTCCAGCCCGCCCAACCATTCGGGCACATCGCCCCGCTGGCCAGACAAGGTCCAGCTCCCTTCCGGCAACCGCGCGAGTGCAGCGGCAACATCGGGCGACGGCTTGTCCATCCCCTCACCCACGACCAGCAGATGCGCTGCGAAGCGGGATGACCGGAGCAGCGCAAAGGCAGCGACCAGATTGGCGACATCCTTCATCGGATGCGCCCGCGCGACCATGCCGATCACAATCTGCCCGTCCGCAATGCCGAAGATCTGTCGTACCCGGCGCGCTTCGTCGCCATCGCCCTGGGTCAGATCAATCTCGAAACCATTGGGAATGACATGCTCGCACTGCGGCTCAAAACCGATGGCACGATATTGATGCGCCGCAGCGCGCGAATTATAGATGATGGCGGCCGGCTTGTGGGACAGCGCCGTCTGAACCCGCAGCACCAGGCGGGTCAGCCGCTTTTCATGCGCATATCCGCTGCCCAGCGAGTGTCGCACGTTCCACAAAACGGGAATGCGGCGTCCCGAAAGCGCCACGGCCAGCGTCGTCGCCAGTTGCGCATGGTGCATCCATGCCATGATGAGGTCAGGCTTTGTGGCGCGAATATGCCGTGCGAGCCGCAGCGCCGCAGCGCAGGCAGTCCACACATTGGTCATGCCCAGCGAATGAACGCTGATCCCCGAAGCAGCCATCTTCCGCCCGACAAATCCCGGCGGCATCAAAGTCACCACCTCGGCCACGACGTCCGTGCGACGCGACTGTCCCAGCAGTCGCGCCAGCATGGTTTCTGCGCCACCAACATTCAGTCCGGTGATTACGTGCAATATCTTCATCATGCACTATTCCGTTTCGACCCGACGGCTTTGACCGATCAGCTTGATTACCGTTTGAAGGCGCCGAACTTAGGTTAAATGCGGCTTGATACCCCACGCTATTTCGCGCCCTATCCTTGGGGAGCAAGCGTTTGGGGACTGACCATCCTTTTGGATCAGCACTGCTCCCGTCGGAGTGCGAGCAACCCTTATGGGTCAGCGCGCTACCTCTCATCGGTCTGCCCCGATGCCCAACTGCAGACAGCCTGCCGAAAGCCTAACTTGCGATCAACTAAATGAAATAAACGTGCTGCCGTGGCGTAAGCTGCGGTGGGGAAATTGGAAATCACCGATAAGGGGACAGCGCATGCGCATTGCCGGCGTATCCAGCGCAACATTACGCAGATGGCGCAAGCCAGCCTATATGGCCTATGACGCGCTAGCGATGGCGGCGTCTCTGTGGATTGCGCTCAGCTTGCGGATGAACGGGCATATCCCACCCCACATGATGGAAGGGATGCTGTCCAACCTCCCCACGTTCATTCTCAGCGGCCTGACGATCCTTTGGTTCAGCGGCACCTATAACCGCCTGTGGCGCCTCGCTTCTTTCCCCGATTTCGTCCGGCTGATCGAATCCTCGGTCTTCGCCATAGCCATCCCCGTCGCGGTCATGATGCTGAGCGGAAACGGCCGGTGGATGCCCACGTCGGTTCCCTTCATTCAGGCGCTGGTTCTGGTCGCCCTGCTGGCTGGCGGTCGCCTGTGGCAACGGACGCTGCGTGCGGAAGTCCGCAATATCCTTGGCGCGCGCATCCACGCACGCAAGCGGTCGGACATCGCGGTCAGCCAACAGCGCGCTCTGCTCGTAGGCCGCCCCGAATATATCGAAAATATCCTGCGCCATTTCGAGATGGTCAACGCGCCACCCTATCTGCCAGTGGGCATCCTCGACATCGATGGCGTCGAAACCCATCTGCGCTTGCGTGGGGTTCCCATTCTGGGCGGCATCGATGCCGTCAAGCACGCCGTTTCGACCCTGACCGCGCGCAACGAGCGTCCGACCTGCATCATTCTGGCCGCCGGGCCGGAAGAAATGAAGGGGCCGGCCAAGCTCAAGCTCGTCACCGCAGCCCAGACGCTCAACCTCTCGGTCCTGCGCGCGCCTACCGCGACGGAGATCGACAAGCCACTCGATCTGGAAGTCATCAACATTGCCGATCTGCTGGATCGACCCCAGGCCGATCTTGACGCCGATGTCGTGTCCCGCGCCATCAGCGGACAGCGGGTGCTCATCACCGGCGCGGGCGGCTCGATCGGGCGCGAACTGGCGCGGCAGGTAGCCGGTTTTGGCCCGTCCGAACTGATCCTGCTCGATTGCGGCGAATATAATCTCTACGCGGTCGAAATGGAGGTTCGGGAAAATTATCCTGACATCCAGTGCCGCGCCATCCTCTGTTCCATCCGCCAGCGCCAGCATGTCATGGCCGTATTTGCGGAATGCACGCCCGCGTTCGTGTTCCACGCCGCTGCGCTCAAGCATGTGCCGCTGGTCGAGGTCAACGTCTGTTCAGGTGTCCAGACCAATGTGATCGGCACGCGGAACGTGGCCGACGCGGCACGGCGCTTTGGCGTGCGCGCCATGGTGCAGGTGTCGACGGACAAGGCCGTCAATCCGGTCGGCGTCATGGGCGCCACCAAGCGCCTGGGCGAGCTCTACTGCCAGGCCCTCGATATCGAGGGTTCGGGACAGGCGGATTCGCCGCGCTTCATGACCGTGCGCTTCGGGAATGTGCTGGGGTCGAGCGGATCGCTGATCCCGCTGTTCCAGCGCCAGCTCGACCGCCGCGTACCGCTCACTGTCACCCACCCCGAAATCACCCGCTATTTCATGACCGTTCATGAAGCTGTGCAGTTGATCCTGCACAGTACCGCACGAGCGATGGAATTTGGGCTGAAGCGGGGACGGATCATCGTGCTCGACATGGGCGAACCGGTGAAGATCATCGATATTGCCCGTCGCATGATCCGCCTGGCGGGCCTGATCCCCGAACGCGACGTCCCGATCAAGATCGTGGGCTTGCGTCCCGGCGAGAAGCTCTACGAAGAACTATTCGACGAACGCGAAAAACAGCTTCCGTCGGACCTGCCCGGCGTTCTGGAAGCCGAACCGGTCCCCGTCCCGGTCGCCACGTTGCAGGCTGGTTTCGATCGGCTGGAACGGGGGATCATGGTCCATGACCAGGATGACGTCCGCAAGCAACTCTTCTCCCTGCTCGATCAGGTCACGCGCGGTCAGGACGAGGATATCGAACCCGTCGCCGAAGAAGAAGTCCGCGTCTCGAACCTGCATGTGCAGCAACTGGCGAAAAGCGTCCGGCCTCACCCGGACATCATCCGCCAAACGCAGACGGGAATGTGACAATGCAGACCGCAACCGCCCTTGTTCAGGCACCCGAACCACTGCAACCCGCGCCGATCGTTTCGCGCTGGCCCGTCTATGCCGCCGATGAAATCGCAGCCGTGACGCAGATACTCCAGTCGGGCCGCGTCAATGCACTGCATCATGGCGACCACTGCGCCGCACTCGAAGCGGGCTTTGCCGATCTGTGCCAGATGCCCCACGCGATCGCGCTGGCAAACGGCACGCTGGCGCTGGAAGTAGCGTTACGGGCACTGGGCGTCGGCGCAGGCGATGAAGTCGTCGTCCCAGCCCGCAGCTTCATGGCGTCGGCCAGTTGCGTCGTCGCCTGTGGCGCGACACCGGTATTTGCCGATATCGATGCTGTAACGCAAAGCCTGACGCCCCAGACGATCGCGCCTTGCCTTACGCCCAGGACCAAGGCGATCATCGTCGTCCATCTGGCGGGATATCCAGGCCCGATCGACGAGATCGCGGTGATGGCCGAAGATCTTGGCATCAAGCTGATCGAGGATTGTGCGCAGGCGCATGGCGCAACGCTCGACGGGCGGCCAGTGGGCGGCTTCGGTGATGCCGGCGCCTTCTCATTCTGCACGGACAAGATCATATCTACCGGCGGCGAAGGTGGCCTGCTGGTCCTGCGCGATCCCGCCGTGTGGAAACGGGCATGGGCGCTCAAGGATCATGGCAAAGATCCCTTTGTCGTGGCCGAAGGCGGCAATGGCATCGCCTTCCGTTGGCTGCACCATGAAATCGGCAGCAATTATCGCCTGACCGAGATGCAGGCGGCCATTGGCGTCATCCAGCTGTCCCGGCTGGACGAAACGATCGCGCAACGCCGGGCCAACGCCGCTGCGCTGCTCGATGCGCTGACCGGCCTTCCGGCCCTGCGCCTGATCGAACCGGACGATCATATCGGCCATGCTTATTATAAATTCTACGCCTTCATCCGGCCCGAAGTGTTGAAGGATGGCTGGACCCGCGACGACGTTATCGCACAGGCACGCGCGCTGGGTGTCCCGTGCCAGTCGGGCAGCTGCCCCGAAATCTATCTGGAAAAGGCGTTTACGGACACGGGCATGGGACCGGCCGAACGTCTGCCGGTGTCGCGACTATTGGGCGAAACCAGCATCCTGTTGCCCGTAGACCCGACGCTCGATGTCGAATCCTGCCGCCAGATGGGGCAGTTGCTGCGGTCCATCCTTGTCCAGGCGACGATCGATGACGCCGCCTGATCGCCAACCCGCCTTCATCATCATCGGTGCGGTGAAGGGGGCCACCACATGGATCGCCCATCAACTGCGCAGCCACCCCGATCTCTGGCTGCCGGACGCAGAGCCGCATTATTTCAGCACTGAATATGAGCGTGGCCCGCAATGGTACGCCTCTCTGTTCGATCCTGCACCTGCGGGGCGTATGGTTGGGGAAAAGTCTGCCGATTACCTAGCCCATCCCCATGCGCCGGCCCGTATGGCAAGCGTGTTGCCCAACGCCCGGCTGATCGTACAGCTTCGCGATCCGGTACAGCGCGCCTATTCCGATTATTGTATGCTGTTCCGTCGCGGCATGGTGGGCGGCGATCCGCGTGAGTATCTGGTCGGCGAACGCGCGAAGGAATCGCGTTTCCTGAACGGCGGTCTTTACGGCGAACATCTCAGCCGCTTCTACCTCCATTATCCACGCAATCAGATGCATGTGATCCTCTACGAAACGCTGCGCCATTCGGCCGAGCGCGTGATCGTGGAAGTGTGCGATCATATCGGCGTCCGCCCTCATCTGGCGCCGGACCAGGTCGCCAGCCGCCAGAATGACAGCAGCGCGCCGATGCTGCCGCTGGCGCTGCGCCGGATATTGAAACCAATGCGGCCCTTGCTCGATCCGCTCCGAAACAATCCACTATTCGCGCGCCTGCGCAAATCCATGGTCGCGCCGGTGCAATATCCGCCGCTCACGGATGAACTACAGGCGATGCTGCGTAATTTCTACCGGGAGGATATGTTGATCCTTCAGGACATGCTGCAAAAGGACTTGAGCGCATGGTTGGACGGTCCGTCGAAACAAATGACAAACAAAATTGTCGCCGCACAGCCCTGATACAGGGCGTGACAATGATAATGGGGAGGATGGTATGAAGTCCTGGATGATCGCACTGACCACGGTAACCGCCATGGCGCTGACGAGCTGCGCCAGCGGTGAACGGGGTCTGTCCCCCTTGGCCTCGACTGCCCCCACGCCCTACCAACTGGGCACGGGCGATCAGTTGCGCGTCAACGTCTATGGCCTGGACATGATGAACGACACCTATCTCGTGGGAGATACCGGGTCCGTCTCGCTGCCCATGATCGGGGCGGTGCCAGTAGCGGGCAAGACCGTGGAAGTCGTCGAAAAGGATATTGCCGACACGCTGCGCACCCGCAATCTGCTGGTCGATCCCAAGGTCAGCGCCCAGGTCGTCGCCTACCGCCCCTTCTTTATCGTCGGTGAAGTCCAGAAGCCGGGCCAATATCCCTATGTGCCGGGCATGTCCGTACTGACCGCCATATCGGTGGCGGGCGGTTACACCTTCCGCGCGAACACCAAGGAAGTGACGGTCACGCGCGCCAAGCAGAAAGGCAGTGCGACCCCGGACAGCAATGTCATGCCCGGCGATCTCATCCAGATTCGCGAAAGCTGGTTCTGACCTGTGGATGGGGAAAACGCCCGCCGGAGCAGGTATCGGCTTTTGTCGTCGTTGTTCGGCCTTACCCTTGGCCTGGCCGGTTCGCCGCTGTGCGCGCAAGACATCACGCGCACCACGGCAATCGACGATCTACCACGTCCCGGATATGAGCCGCGCACCATCCGTACCGGTGGCTTCGTCATCATGCCGTTGCTGGTCAGTGGGGTGAAGTTCGACAATAATATTCTGGCGTCCGACCTTAACCGAAAATCCGACGTTATATTCCAGGTCGAACCCAGCATAGAGGTCCGCCGCCGTTCCGCTTCGTCGAATTTTTACGGCCGGACCTACGCCACATTGCAACGCTATGCGGAGAATACGCGCGAAAACACGACGCAGTTCGGCGCAGAGCTGAGCTATCGCCAATTCAGCAGTCAGCGCGATGCATTCTCCGCCAGAGCCTCATTCGACCGGGCTTTTGAACGGCGCGGCGACCCCGAAGCAATTTTTGCCGCCAACCGCCGCGTTGCGCTCATCAACACGGCCTCGGGCGATCTGGAATATAGCCATCAGGGGTCCCGTCTGGGCGTCACTGCATCAATCGGCGCCACGAAGATCAACTATCTGTCTCCGGCGGATAGTGACCGCGATATGACGACGTATCGTGCGGCATTGCGCGGCAGCCTGAACCTCACACAGCGCTTTGCCGTCTTCATTCAACCCTATGTCAACCGGCGCGACCCGAGCATGAAGTCAGACCGATTCATGAACGTGGACCGCACCACCACAACCTATGGGGTATTGGGTGGCGTGGCCGTCGAAGTCGCCGACCGACTGACAGGGGAACTGGGCGTTGGCGTACTCCATGCCAACCCGAAGGATCTCAACCTGGCACCCTTCACCGGCCTTGCCGCCAGTGGTCGCGTGACATGGCGGCCGCGCACCCGCACGGCGATCAGCGCCAATCTGTTCAGGGGTGATGTCGCTACGATCCGCAGTGGCGCGATCGGCCGCATCGATACGCGCTTCAATCTCGGTATCGATCAGGAAGCCCGCCATAACGTCATCCTGCGGGGATCGGTGGGTTTGCGCTCCGTTTCCTATCGGGGTGATTTTGACGGCAGCCAAAGATATTATGACGTGGATGCCAGCGCCCGCTACCTGCTGAACCGCCAGGCATGGATCGAACTGTCGGGCACCCACGTCAAGCGGACGTCCACCGCCTTGCCAGCCGAAGAATTTCGCAAATGGCAGGCTTTCCTGAAGGTCGGCCTGACTTACTGACTATCCGCGCTGCGCCACTTCGTTAACTAGCCCCCCCCATTGGGCGACGATCTTTCCCGGCGCAAACCGCAGCGCCGATAGTCGGGCGGCCGCGCCCAGGCCATTGCGCAACCTTTTGTCCCGCATCAACCGATCCATCGCGTCGGCCAGTGCGGCGACATCCCCCATCGGCACCAGCAGGCCGTCATAACCATTCTGGATAATTTCGCGCGGCCCGAAATCGCAGTCGAAGGCGACGACCGGCATCCCGCTCGCCATCGCTTCGCCCAGCACATTGGGAAAGCCTTCATAGCGGGATGACAAGACCATGATCGTACCCTGATCGATCCAGCTTCCAGGGCTTTTGCTCGTACCGGGCAGCTTGACGCGCTGGGTCAGGCCCAGCTTGCGGATCTGCGTTTCCAGCGTCCCGCGCATGTCCCCTTCGCCCCAGATTTTCAATACCCAGTCCGGGTGTCGCTCCGCCAGCTTTGCAAAGGCGTCGATCAGCAGGTCGAACCCCTTCTGATGCGTCAACCGGCCCGCTGCCGTCAGCACCAGCTTGTCCTTCACCTCTCCGCCACCAAGAACCGCCGAAGAGATAGGGTTGGGGATGATATGCGCCTTGCCGCGCACTTGCTGCGGCAGGCAGACCATGCTCGCGCGGGTCTGCATCACGATGGCGGCCGCGCGGGGATAGAGCTTGCCCAACAGCGTGTTCCACGCTGTGTTGGCCTTTTGCGCCTGGGGGTTGTTGCGCTCCGACACGATGACCTTGTGCGTCGTGCCGATGGTTGCCGCCAGTGTCAGCACATTGATCTTGGTCAGCATCGAGATAACGGCGTCGGGATTGAGCGCCCGTAGCTCCCGGCGGATCGTCAGGATACGGCGTCCCTGCCCCAATATCGACCTGATCCCGCCGCCAGCCGTACGCACGCCGAACCGGCGGATATCGACCCTGGGATCGAAATCATGGTAGACCGGCTCTTCGGGCCGATCGAATGCCAGGATTGTTACGCGCCATCCCTGCGCGACCCAGGCAGCCGAAATCAGGCTGATAACCCGCTCCGCGCCACCCGCGCCCAACCCCGCGATCACAAACACGACATGCCTTGTCGGATCTTCCCGACTGCCAACCGCGCGATGGATTTTCTGTTGATCGCCCATCGCTATGTTCATCCGGCGCTGTCATCTTCTCTTGGAGCGGGCGCGCGCGGACAATGCATCCAATCGCCGCCAACTGTTGATAAGGCGCTTTGAATAGCATGGCCCAGCAGCACCCGACCGGCGATTCCGTTACATCGCGCTTCTTTGGTATTACTTCGGACGATGATAGTGCGTCACAGTCCAGCGGACTTGGAGCCCGACATGCATCTGCCCAAAGCCTGCCGCCGCACACCACAGCCGATTGCTTATCAAAGTCTTTACCCCGTGCCATCTAGTGAGGCTGTGTTTCGATTACCGGGATTTTCCATGCGCGCTGCTATCCTCCCTCTTCTCGTCGCGTTGGCCGCACCGCAGCCAGCATTTGCGCAGGTCGCGGTTGCCGACAGCGGCGATACCGGATGGATGATCCTGTGCGCGTTGCTCGTCCTGCTGGCGGCCCTGCCCGGCCTGATGCTGCGCCATGCCGGACAGGCGAATGTTCGCAACGCTCTGTCGGTGATGACGCAGGGCGCGGGCGTGGCGGCTGTTATTTCGCTGGTCTGGGCCATCGCGGGCTACAGCCTTGCCTTTGCACCCGGCAGCGCATGGCTGGGCGGCGGCGGCAATCTGCTGCTCGCCAATCTGGGCGAGCTGCGCGACGGACTAACCGTGCCGGAATCGGCGTTCGTCCTGTTCCAGATGGCGCTGGCGCTGTTCGCCGCTTGCTTGCTGGTCGGGGCATTGGGAGAACGGGCGCGATTGGGCTGGTTTCTGGCGTTTGCACCCCTCTGGTTGCTGCTGGTCTATGCCCCTATCGCTCACGCGGTCTGGAGCGGCGGCTGGCTCGCCGCGATGGGCGTGATGGATTTTGCCGGTGGCCTCGTGATCCACACGACGGCGGGCTTTTCCGCGCTCGCCCTCATCCTGATTGCTGGGCGGCGGCGTGAACCATCCGATCCCGGCCACGCGCCGGTGCTGAGCCTAGTCGGCGGAGGCCTGCTCTGGGTCGGCCTGTCGGGCATAGTGGGCGGCTGGGCGCTCGGTGCCACCGACGACGCCGCGACCGCTATTCTCAACCATCATTTCGCGGCCTGCGCTGCGGCTCTCATCTGGGCGTTGCTGGACCGGGTCTTGGGCGCGCGCACGACAGCCACTGGTGTACTGAGCGGCGCATTGGCGGGCATCGCCGCCATTTCCGCATCTGCCGCGCTGGTCGGCACGGGCGGCGCGATGCTGATCGGCGTTATCGCCGCGCTCATCTGCCGGATCGGCGCTGGACGCGTGGATGACGGCGCCAGCACCTTCGCCATCCATGGCTTGGGTGGCGCAACGGGCGTGCTGTTACTCCCCATCTTCGCCTTGCCGCTCATGGGTGGCGTCGGCTTCGACCCCGCCATTACCATGTCCAGCGCATTGGTCGCCCAAGCGATCGGGCTGATCATCGTCGCCCTGTGGGCCATGGTCGGCAGCGCAATCGCCGCGCTGATCGTCTCGGTCGTCATTCCCATGCGGATCGGCGCGCAGCTGGAGGCCGATGGCCTGGACATGATCGAGCATGGCCAGCAGGGCTGGGATTTCCGCTAGGGGACACGCCATGACGGTCGCCGTCGCCATTTTCGCCCATCAGGAAGAACGCCGGATCGGCCTCTGCCTCGCATCGCTCCCGCTCGACCGAGCGGACACGATCTTTCATGTGCTGGTCAACGGCACGACCGATGCGACGGCCGAACGCGCGCGCGACGCGGCTGGCGGACGGAGCAACGTCTTCGTCCATGATATCCAGGCGGGCGGCAAATCACGGACATGGAACCACATGGTTCATGATCTACTGACCGGCACGGAAGAAGCGGTCATTTTCATGGATGGCGACGCTCAGATCATTGCCGGATCGATCGACGCACTGGTCGCTACCCTTGCCGCTGATCCCTGCGCCAATGCGACGGCTGGCATGCCGATGAACGGCCGCATGGCGGAAACCTATCGCCGCAACCTGCAAGCCGAGGGCGGCCTGTTCGGCGATCTCTACGCATTGTCGGGCCGGTTCGTCGCAGCGATACGCGTGCAGCAGCTCCGCCTGCCCGACGACCTGATCGGCGATGACGGATTGATTGCGGCCTGGGCACATACCGACTTGCTGCCCGATCACGCCTGGGTGGCGGAACGCGTCACCGCTTCTCAAGATGCTGGGTTCATCTGTGAACAGGTCAGCCTAGCCCGGCCGTCGACATGGGCCATGCAATATAAGCGCCTTATCAACTATTCGGTGCGCTTCTTTCAGAACCGGATCGTGTCCGACATCATGACGCGCGAGGGGCCAGCTGGCCTCCCCGCGCGTCTTGCGATCCTCTATCCGGAATGGCTGCCCCGTTTCCGGCCGCGTCCCGGCATCATCGCATGGTTCGACCGCAAGGCGCTCGCCCGCATGCGTTCCGCGACTTAACGATCCTTGCCCGCCAGTTCCTTGTTCACGAACAACGCAAAGCCGGTGATGACCGCGCCCGACAACAGATAGGCGCCCGACGCAGCCAGCCCGAACTCGGCCGAGATGAACAGCGCCACCAGCGGCGCAAAGCCCGCACCCACCAGCCAGGCAAGATCGGACGTCAGCGCCGATCCGGTATAGCGCGTGGCCGTGCGGAAATTGGACGCCACCACGCCTGACGACTGGCCAAAGCTCAGGCCCAGCAGGATGAAGCCCAGAACCATGAACGCGACCTCGCCCAGATCGCCACCGTTGAGCAACAGCGGCGCGGCGACAGCGAAGATCCCGATGCCGACCGCCGAATAGGCGAGCAGTGTGCGGCGGCCCACCATGTCGGCAACAAACCCAGAAACAACGATCGCCAGCACGCCGACGAACGCACCGATCACTTCGATCATCAAAAAGCGTTCCAGCGGTTGGTCGGTATAGAGCGCGATCCACGACAGCGGGAACACCGTGACCATGTGGAACAGGGCAAAGCTCGCCAGCGGCGCGAAAGCGCCGATCACGATATTACGTCCTTCACTGCGGACAGTCTCGACTACCGGCGAAGGCTGCAATTCACGCGTTTCATACAGGCGCGCAAATTCCTCGGTCACCACGATGCGCAGGCGCGCGAACAGCGCCACCACGTTGATCGCAAAGGCGACGAAGAAGGGATAGCGCCAGCCCCAATCGAGGAAGTCCGCGCGCGACAGCGTCGACAGGAAGAAGGCAAACAGCCCCGCCGCCACCATCAGCGCCAGCGGCGCGCCCAACTGCGGCATCATCGCATACCAGCCGCGCTTGTCCTTCGGCGCGTTGAGCGACAGGAGCGACGCCAGCCCGTCCCATGTTCCGCCCAGTGCCACACCCTGTCCCGCACGGAACAGCGCCAGCAGGATCGCGGCCCAGTGACCGATCGTGTCATAGCCGGGCAGGAAGGCGATGGCCGCCGTCGATCCACCGAGCAGGAACAGGGCGATCGTCAACTTGACGCCCCGGCCATAGGCGCGATCGACCGCCATGAAGATGAACGACCCGATCGGCCGGGTGATGAAGGCCAGCGCGAAAATGGCGAAGGACCACAATGTCCCCATCAATGGCGACATATAGGGGAAGACATGCGCCGGAAAAACGATGCACGACGCAATCGCATAAACGAAGAAATCGAAAAATTCCGACGTGCGGCCGATGATGACACCGATGGCGATTTCGCCGGGCGCAATCTTCTTGCTCTTATGGGCATGAAGGTTGCGCACGTCGCGCTCCGCCTGGGTCGAGTTGGGCGTGTTCGTCGCGGAAGTCATGGGGTGTCACTGGCCTTCATACTGCGGGAACGATTATCGTCGCACTTCGTTGCACGGCGAATCATCCCGATGGTCGCATACGGCCATGCCCTATTTTGCACTTGCGCAGGGATAGGACAAAAGGTCCAATGTCGTGTCACGGTCTTCCTGATTATGCGAGCGGAATGACAGCCCGCCTCCCCGCCAAAACCCGCGCGATTCTGCGCCGATTCGCTCCGCTGCTGCTATTGCCCCTGGGCGGCTGCGACTGGGTGGTCATGTCACCCGCTGGCGACGTTGCAATGCAGCAACGTGACCTCATAGTTATTTCCACAGTGCTGATGCTCCTCATCATCATTCCGGTGATGGCGATGACCGTGTGGTTTGCGTGGCGTTATCGGGAAAAGGCGAAGGCGGAGGATTATGATCCCGACTGGGATCATTCGACCAGCCTGGAACTGCTGATCTGGTCGGCGCCTCTGCTCATCATCATCGCGCTGGGCGCCATCACCTGGACCAGCACGCATCTGCTCGACCCCTATCGCCCGATCGAGCGCGTCGACCATGCCCGCAAGATCGAGCCCGCAGCCAAGCGTTTGCAGGTCGAAGTCGTGGCGATGGACTGGAAATGGCTGTTCATCTACCCTGAACTGGGCATCGCGACGGTCAACGAACTGGCCGCTCCGGTCGATCAGCCGATCGAGTTCAAGATCACATCTTCCACGATCATGAACAGCTTCTTCGTCCCTGCGATCGCGGGCCAGATCTACGCCATGCCCGGAATGCAGACGGTATTGCACGCGGTCGCCAACAAGCCCGGCAATTATGAAGGCTTTTCGGCCAACTATTCGGGCGCGGGCTTCTCCAACATGCGCTTCCGCTTCCATGCGATGGACAAGGGCGGCTTCGACCAATGGGTCGCCAAGGTGAAGGCCAGCGGCGCAACGTTGGACAGCGCCACTTACATGAAGCTGGAAAAGCCGAGCGAAAAAGTGCCACCGATGTATTTCAGCGGTGTCCAGGCCAAGCTGTTCCACGACGCGCTCAACATGTGCGTTCAGCCCGGCAAGCGCTGCATGGATGACGTCATGATGACCGACATGCACGGCGGCGCGGGCAAGGAATCCGCGCATGACGTGCAGGGTCTTCGCCATGACGGCACGATCGACGTCGGCGGCTTCCATCCAGCCGCACCGGGCAAGAAGGGTGAAATCGCCCAGCCCGCCGGCATGACCCCGGCGGCCGATCGCACGCCAGCTGCCCAGGGCAAGCAAGCGCCCGGCCAGCAGGACCATGATGGCCATGCCGGGCATAAGGGCATGTGATGCCCATCGCGCCCTTCGCCTTTCCTCTTTCTCTCTGCCCTGAAGGCTAGACCCCATGTCCCCCCATCCCGCATCCGAAAATAGCGGCATCTGGAAGATGATCTTTGGTCGTCTCGACTGGAGCGCCATACCGCTTCACGAACCCATCCTGATCGGCACGTTCGCCATGGTCGCGATCGGCGGCATCGCGGTGTTGGGCCTCGTCACCAAATATCGCCTTTGGGGCATGTTGTGGAACGACTGGTTCACCACCGTCGATCACAAGCGCATCGGCATCATGTACATGATTCTGGGCCTCATCATGTTCTTGCGCGGCTTTGCCGACGCGATCATGATGCGCCTGCAACAGGCGATGGCCTTCAACGGGTCCGAGGGCTACCTCAACGCGCATCATTACGACCAGATCTTCACGGCGCATGGCGTCATCATGATCTTCTTCGTCGCGATGCCGATGATCACCGGGATCATGAACTATATCGTCCCGCTTCAGATCGGCGCGCGTGACGTGTCCTTCCCCTTCCTCAACAATTTCAGCTTCTGGATGACCACGGCGGGCGCGGTGATCGTCATGATGTCGCTGTTCGTGGGCGAATTCGCACGCACGGGCTGGCTCGCCTATCCGCCGCTGTCGGGCATCGCCTATTCCCCCGGCGTCGGGGTCGACTATTATATCTGGGGCTTGCAGATCGCGGGCATCGGCACCTTGCTGTCCGGCGTCAACCTGATCGCAACCATCGTCAAGATGCGCGCGCCGGGCATGAACATGATGAAGCTGCCGGTCTTCACCTGGACCTCATTGTGCGCCAACGTGCTGATCGTTGCGGCCTTCCCGGTCCTGACCGCCGTGCTCGCGCTGCTGTCGCTCGACCGTTATGTCGGCACCGCCTTCTTCACCAACGACATGGGCGGCAACCCCATGATGTATGTGAACCTGATCTGGATCTGGGGTCACCCTGAAGTCTATATCCTTATCCTGCCGCTGTTCGGCGTGTTCAGCGAAGTGACCTCGACCTTCTCATCCAAGCGCCTCTTCGGCTATTCGTCGATGGTGTACGCAACGGTCGTCATCGCGATCTTGTCCTACCTCGTGTGGTTGCATCACTTCTTCACCATGGGATCGGGCGCCAGCGTCAACAGCTTCTTTGGCATCACCACGATGGTCATCTCCATCCCGACCGGGGCGAAGCTCTTCAACTGGCTGTTCACCATGTATCGCGGCCGGATCCGGTTTGAACTGCCGATGATGTGGACCGTGGCCTTCATGCTGACCTTCACCGTCGGCGGCATGACCGGCGTGCTGCTCGCCGTGCCGCCCGCCGACTTCGTACTCCACAACTCGCTGTTCCTGATCGCGCATTTCCATAACGTGATCATCGGCGGCGTTCTGTTCGGCCTGTTCGCGGCAATCAACTACTGGTGGCCCAAGGCGTTCGGCTACAAGCTGGACACCGTCTGGGGCAAGCGCAGCTTCTGGCTGTGGGTCGTGGGCTTCTGGTTCGCCTTCATGCCGCTCTACATATTGGGCCTGATGGGCGTGACCCGCCGGATGCGCGTGTTCGACGATCCGTCGCTGCAAATCTGGTTCCAGATCGCCGCTTTCGGATCGCTGATGATCGCGGCCGGTATCGCCTGCATGTTCGTGCAGTTCGGCGTAAGCATAAAGAACCGCGACAAGCTGCGCGACACCACGGGCGATCCATGGGACGGTCGCACGCTGGAATGGGCGACCAGTTCGCCTCCGCCAGATTATAACTTCGCCTTCACGCCCGTCATTCACGACAATGACGCGTGGGCCGACATGAAGAAGCGCGGTTATCAGCGTCCTCTGTCGGGCTATGAGGCCATCCACATGCCCAGCAACACGGGCACCGGCATCATCATCGCGGGGCTTTCTATCGCGTTCTCGGTCGGCATGATCTGGTATATGTGGTGGTTGGCTGGCCTGTCCTTCGTCGGCATCCTGGCCGTGGCCATCGGCCATACCTTCAACTACAAGCGCGATTTCTACATCCCCAAGGATGTGGTCGAGCGCACCGAAGGCGAGCGCACCGCGCTGCTCGCGACACAGGGCTGAACCATCATGGCTAGCGCACCCACCATAGACCCCGCCTTCCTCGACAAGGACGGCAATCCGCTCTTCCATCTGGAACATGAGCCGCATCATCCCGAAGGGTCCAGCACCATGCTGGGCTTCTGGATGTACCTGATGAGCGATTGCCTCATCTTCGCCTGCCTGTTCGCCACCTATGCCGTGCTGGGCGGCAACTATGCGGCAGGCCCGGGGCCGAAGGATCTGTTCGACCTGCCGCTCGTCGCGCTCAACACCGCGATGCTGCTGTTCTCGTCCATCACCTATGGCTTTGCCATGCTGGCGATGGAAAAGAACAAGATCGCCGCAACGCAGGGCTGGCTGGCGATCACCGGCCTGTTCGGCCTCGCCTTCCTCGCCATCGAAATGTACGAATTCGCGCATCTCATCCATGAAGGCGCAACGCCGATGCGGTCGGGCTTCCTGTCCGCCTTCTTCACGCTGGTTGGCACCCACGGCCTGCACGTCACCTTCGGCATCATCTGGCTGGTGACACTGATGATACAGGTCGCGAAAAAGGGCCTGATCCCCGCTAACCAGCGCCGCCTGATGTGCCTCAGCATGTTCTGGCACTTCCTGGACGTCATCTGGATCGGCGTCTTCACCTTTGTCTATCTGATGGGGATGCTGCGATGAGCGCGCACGATCACGCCGAACATGGGCACGGCCACCACGATCATCATGGCGGCCATGCCGCGCACGGCACGATGGGCAGCTATATGATCGGCTTTGGCCTGTCGGTGTTCCTGACGGCTATTCCTTTCTGGCTGGTGATGACCGGCTTCTTCGCCAATCCCCAGACGACTGCGATCATCATCATGGCCTTTGCCGTGGTGCAGATCGTCGTCCACATGATCTACTTCCTGCACATGAACACCCGCTCCGAAGGCGGCTGGTCGATGATGGCGCTGATCTTCACGCTGGTGCTGGTCGTCATCACCCTGTCGGGGTCGATGTGGGTCATGTATCACCTGAACCACAACATGATGCCCATGAGCGTGGGCGACATGAGCCAGATGCCGTGACACAGACCGATCCCCGCCCCGACCCGACCGGGTTCAGGGCGGGGTTCGCGATCGGCCTGACGCTGATCGCCGCATCGCTGTTCATCGGCCTGTGCGCCCTTGGGGTTTGGCAGGTGGAGCGGCTGGCATGGAAACGCGACCTCATCGCCCGCGTCGACGCCCGCATCCATGCCGCGCCCATCCCTGCCCCCGGCCATGCCGATCGCGACGACGAATATCGCCGCATCACCGTCAGTGGCCACTTCCTGCATGACAAGGCCGCCTTGACCCAGGCATCAACGGTCCGCGGCCCAGGGTATTGGGTCATGACCCCGTTGCGCCGTGACGATGGCGTCATCCTGCTCGTCAATCGCGGTTTCGTGCCGCCGCAAGCCCGCACCCGCTACGAACGCCCCCAAGGCAGGGTCAGCATCACTGGCCTGTTGCGCCTGACCGAGCCGGGCGGCGGTTTCCTGCGCAGCAATGATCCAGCCGCCGACCGCTGGCATTCCCGCGACGTCGCCGCCATCGCCACCTCCCGCCATCTCGACCATGTCATCGCGAGCTACTTCATTGACGCAGAGGCCGACGCCAATGCCAACGCCCTGCCCGTCGGCGGCCTGACGGTGGTGCATTTCCCAAACAATCATTTGGGCTACGCGATCACATGGTTCGTGCTGGCGGCAATGGTCGCGGGCGCTTACATCATGGTCATGCGCCAGCGAGGACCAGACGACCGGGCATGACCAGCAGAGTGTCGATCCGCGCACGCTGGCGCCCCAGCCTGTGGCCTGCCGACGCGGCGGGGCGCAAGAATATGGCGCTGCTGGTGCAACTGCGCTGGATCGCCATCGCGGGACAGGTCGCCACCGTCCTGATCGTCCACTTCGCCATGGGCATCCGCCTGCCCCTGCCCTCGATGCTAGTGGTGCCGACCATCGCGGCGGCCATGAACCTGGGCAGCCTGATGGTTTTGCGGCGGCGCACCGATATCAGCCATGCCGAACTGTTCCTGGCGCTGCTGTTCGACGTGCTGGCCCTCACCACGCAACTCTATCTCAGCGGCGGCGCGACCAACCCCTTCGTGTCGCTCTATCTGGTGCAGGTCGCGCTCGGCGCGGTGCTGCTCCACCGATGGAGCGTCTGGGGCATCGTGGCCATTTCTTCGCTCTGCGCGGCCATGCTCACCGTCGTCTATCGGCCGCTCAATCTCAGCGACACGCTGGAAGGGCATCTGTTCGACCTGCATATCGTGGGGACATGGATCTGCTTCACCATGATCGCGGTGTTGCTGGTGCTGTTCATGACCCGCATCACCCGCAATCTTCAGTTACGCGAAGCCTATCTCGCGCGCCTGCGGCAACAGGCGGCGGAGGAGGAGCATATTGTGCGTATGGGCCTGCTCGCATCGGGCGCAGCCCATGAACTGGGCACGCCACTCGCCCAACTGGCCGTGGCGCTGGGCGACTGGCAACACATGCCCGAAATCACCGGCCATCCCGCCCTGGTCGAAGAAGTCAGCGAAATGGAGGCCGCGGTCAAACGCTGCAAAGCCATATTGAGCGGCATCCTGATGTCGGCGGGCGAAGCGCGGGGCGAAGGTCCGCAAGTCACGAGCGTCCCCGATTTCGTGAACGGCATAGCGCGCGACTGGCGTGCCGCCAATCCCGGCCTGCCGCTGCGCTGCGATTTCGGGCCGCACGACTATCCCCGCATCATCGCCGATCCGGTGATCCGTCAGGCCGTCACCAACCTGCTGGACAATGCACGCGAAGCAGGCGCAACCTATGTCAACCTGCTGGTGGGTCGCGACAGCAACTGGCTCAATGTCGCGGTGCATGACAATGGGCCGGGGTTCAGCGCCGACATGCTTGCCGATTTCGGTCGGCCCTATCGGTCGAGCAAGGGCAAGCAGGGCGGCGGCCTCGGCCTCTTCCTGGTCGTTAATGTCGTGCGCAAGCTGGGCGGACTGGTCGATGCCAGCAATGGGGCGGATGGCGGCGCGATGATCCAGCTCCGCCTGCCGCTCGCCACGCTGGCGCTGGAGGAGGCAAAAGGATGACGACTGAGCGATTGCTGCTGATCGTGGAGGATGACGAAGCCTTCACCCGCACACTGAAACGCTCGTTCGAACGGCGCGGCTATACCGTGCTGGTCGCCGACAGCATCGAATCGGTCACTGCCCTGCTGACCGTTCACAAGCCCGGTTTTGCCGTGGTCGACCTCAAACTCGGCCCCCAATCGGGCCTCGCCTGCGTCCAGGCCCTCCACGCCCACGATCCCGCCATGCTGATCGTCGTCCTGACCGGCTTCGCCAGCATCGCGACCGCGGTCGAGGCGATCAAGCTGGGCGCGACCAACTATCTGGCGAAACCCTCCAACACCGACGACATAGAAGCCGCCTTCGCCCGCTCCGGCGGCGATCCCGGCGCGCCCCTTGCCCCAAGGCCAACATCGATCAAGACGCTGGAATGGGAACATATCCATGAAGCGCTCAAGGACAGCGACTTCAACATTTCTGAAACCGCGCGCCGACTGGGTATGCATCGCCGCACGCTCGCGCGCAAACTCGCCAAGCGGCAGGTCGGTTGACGGACTCGATCGGTCATGCCATGGGCGATCGCATCGCGGGTGTAGCTCAATGGTAGAGCTTTTGCTTCCCAAGCAAGTGACGAGGGTTCGATTCCCTTCACCCGCTCCAATT
>JAECRT010000052.1 GCA_016000085.1 Sphingomonadaceae bacterium | reverse complement strand
GCGCAGCATATATTCGGTCATCAGCTTGGACATGCCATAGGGATTGATCGGCCGCTGCGGCGTATCCTCCCGCACGGCATCCACATCCGGCGTGCCATAGGTGGCGGCGGTGGACGAAAAGATGAAATGCGGCACGCCGACACGCACCGCGCTGTCGATCAGGTCGCGGGTCTTGCTGCTGTTATTATGATAATATTTCAGAGGGTTGTCGACTGATTCCGGCACGACCACCGATCCGGCGAAGTGCATGATCGCGCGAATATCATGGTCGCGTAGGGTTGCTTCGACCAGCGGTTGATCGGCAATGTCGCCTTCGACGAAAGCGACATCGTCCGGTACTGCCCAGCGGAAGCCGGTGACCAGATTGTCGATGACGACCACGCCATAGCCCGCGTCCCTGAGCGCCAGCACCGCATGGCTGCCAATATAGCCCGCGCCGCCCGTGACCAGAACCGTTGGTTTTTCGCGCATAAAATGAAGGCCTCCCCGGATGTTCGCCGGGGAGGCCTAGCCGAGGGCCGTTAAAATTTACACCCTTATCATGCTGCCTTGGCGGAGGGCGTCGGTCGATAGAATAGGCCGCCGCTCGCCGCCATCGCGCGCAATTGCGCGGTCGGTGCGAAGCGATCGCCATGCGCCGCCGCCAGCCGGTCCAGCACGTCCACGACATGAGCGATGCCCACCGTGTCCATATGGCTGAACGGTCCGCCGGTATAAGGCGCAAAGCCCCAGCCGAAGATCGCGCCGATGTCGCCATCCTCCGGCGTTTCCAGCACGCCCTCCTCGAAACAGCGGGCACATTCGATCAACTGGCGATAGAGCAGCCGTTCCTTCACCGCCTCGACATCGGGCTGGTCGTCGGCGCGCGGGAACAACTCGCCCAGGCCCGGCCACAGCGCTTTCTTGCCGCCTTCGGGATAGTCATACCAACCCTTGCCATTCTTGCGCCCCAGACGGTCCAGTTCGACCATCTGCGTCATCACCGCGTCGGACCGCTGTGGCACATAGGCGTCGCCCAGTTCCTTCTTGGCCGCCATCATGATCTTGTGGCCCAGTTCGATCGACACTTCGTCGCCCACGGCCAGCGGACCCACCGGCATACCCAATTGCTTGCCCGCATTTTCGATGAGCGCCGGGTTGATCCCTTCGGCGACCAGTTCCACGCCTTCCTGCACATAGGTGCCGAAACTGCGCGAGGTATAGAAGCCCCGGCTGTCGTGGACCACGATCGGCGTTTTCTTGATCTGGCTGACAAAATCGAGCGCCTTGGCGATCGCCGCCGGGCCGGTTTCCTTGCCCAATATGATCTCCACCAGCGGCATTTTTTCCACGGGCGAGAAGAAATGCACGCCGATGAAATTCTCCGGCTTGCTCCATGCTTTCGCCAGCTTGGTGATCGGCAGGGTGGATGTATTGGACCCGAAGATCACGTCCGGCCCCAGCACGGCTTCCACCTGTTTGGTCACTTCCGCCTTGATGGCGACATCCTCGAACACCGCCTCGATCACGAAGTCGCAACCGGCCAGTGCGGCATAGTCGGTGGTCGGCGTCACCCGCGCCAGCGTCGCCGCCAGCTTTTCGGGCGTCATTCCGCGGCCGAGCCGCTTGGACAACACCGCCTCGACATGGGCCTTGCCCTTTTCCGCATAGGCCAGGTCACGATCGAACAGCAGCACGTCCATCCCCGCCTGCGCGGCGACGGTGGCGATGCCTGCGCCCATCATGCCCGCGCCCAGCATGGCCAGCTTCGTCGTCGGCGCCTTCGGCTCGCCCTTGGGGCGCCGCGCGCCGCGTTCGGCGGCGTTCTTGTTGACGAACAGGCTGCGGATCATATTGCCGGCCTGCGGGTCAGCCGCGACCTTGGCGAAATACTTGCTCTCCACCCGGATCGCGCGGTCGAAGGGCAGGGTGATGCCTTCATACACTGCCGACAGCAGCGCGATCGGTGCGTGCATGTTGCGCTGCGTCTGCTTGAGCGTCATCGGCAGCGCGCCCGCCATCGTCTGGACGAAGCCGGGATTGAACCCGCCTGCGCCGCCCGGCACCTTATAGCCCTTGACGTCCCACGGCTGGGTCGCCGCCTTCGGGTTGGCCTTCACCCATGCGCGCGCTGCTTCCACGGCGCTGCCCTGCGGCACTACCTCGTCCACGACCTTGAGCATCGCGGCTTCGGCGGGCCGGAACAGCTTGCCCTGCAACATATACATCAGCGACGCCTGCACCCCCATGATGCGAGGCAGGCGCTGCGATCCACCGCCACCGGGGAACAGGCCGATCAGGATTTCGGGCAGGCCCAGTTGCGTCTTCGCGCTGTCGCCCACGATCCGGCGATGACAGGCCAGTGCCAGTTCGAACCCACCGCCCACGCATGTTCCCTCGATCGCGCAGGCGACCGGCTTGCCGCAGGTTTCAAGGCGTCGGAACAGCTGGTTCAGCACGAACACCTTGCCGAAAATCTCGGCCGGGGCGGGGCGGCCGCCATCGGCGCTGACCAGCATCGACCCGAAATATTTGAGGTCCATGCCCGCCATGAAACCGCTATCCTTGCCCGACGCGATCACCGCGCCTTTGATCGCGTCTTCGGACGCGATGCGGGTGATGGAGGCGTCCAGATCGGCCAGGAAGTCCGGGCCGATGACGTTCATCGACTGGTCTGGCACGTCGATGGTCAGCGTGGCGATGCCGTCGGCGTCGATGTCGAAGCTAATTGTATTCATGATCCTGTCTCCCACACCCCGTTCGTGCTGAGCTTGTCGAAGCACGCTCGCGCCCGTCGACAAGCTCAGGGCGAACGGAGGTTGTTGCCTTTACACGCGCTCGATGATGATGCCGGTGCCCATGCCAGCGCCCACGCACAGGTTGATGAGCGCCGTGCCCTTGCCGGATCGTTCCAGTTCATCCAGCGCCGTGCCCAGCACCATCGCGCCGGTTGCGCCCAGCGGATGTCCCATGGCGATCGCGCCGCCATTGACGTTGATCTTGGCGTGATCGAGCTTCATCGCCTGCATGTAGCGCAGCACGACGCTGGCAAAGGCTTCGTTCAGTTCCCACAGGTCGATGTCGGCGGTGGACATGCCCGCCCGCGCCAGCAGCTTGCCCGCGACGAACTCCGGCCCGGTCAGCATGATGAGCGGCTCCGACCCGATGGAGGCCATCGCCCGGATGCGGGCGCGCGGCTTCAGGCCGTATTTGTCGCCTATATCCTTGTTGCCGACCAGCACGGCAGCGGCGCCATCGACAATGCCGCTGCTATTGCCCGCATGGTGGACATGGTTGACCCGCTCCAGTTCGGGATAGCGCAGCAGCGCCACCGTATCGAAGCCGGGCATATCCTCACCCAATGCGGCAAAGCTGGGTTTCAGTGCGCCGAGCGACTGCATCGTCGCATCGGGGCGCATATGTTCGTCATGGTCGAGGACGACCTGACCGATCACATCCTTCACCGGCACGATCGACTTCTTGAACCGGCCTTCGTCCCACGCCGCCTTGGCGCGGCGTTGGCTTTCGACGGCATAGGCGTCCACATCGTCTCGGCTGATGCCGAATTTGGTCGCGATTACGTCCGCGCCAATGCCCTGTGGCGCGAAATAGGTCTTGTACGCCACCGCCGGGTCCATCGCCCATGCGCCGCCGTCAGACGCCATCGGCACGCGGCTCATCGATTCGACGCCACCACCGATCGCGAACATCGCTTCGCCCGAATAAACCTTCGCGGCGGCCATGTTGACTGCCTCCAGCCCCGACGCGCAGAAGCGGTTGATCTGCACACCCGGCACGGTCTGGGCATAATCCGCGTTCAGCGCGGCGACGCGGGCAATGTCCGCGCCCTGTTCGCCCACCGGACTGACACAGCCCAATATGACGTCATCGACGTCCGCCGTGTCGATCTGCGTGCGATCGCGCACCGCTTCCAATACCTGCGTCGCCAACTGGATGGGCGTGATTTCGTGCAGCGACCCGTCGGCCTTGCCCCGACCACGGGGCGTCCTGACGGCGTCGTAAATATAGGCTTCCATGCTCTGTCCCTCTCCATGGGTCGCCCGACCGGGCGCACAGGATCTGCTGCGACAGATGTATTTACGTTTACGTAAAGTGCAAGTCTGAAATGCGCGAAAATCGCCGTTTCATCGCTTGCGATGGACAAGCATGTCTCGACAGGCTGGGGCGGCAGGCGATAATGGTTGAGAAGCCGTACCGGAATTGCCCCGGCTTCTTTTTCCCTGGCGTTGTTCCATTTCCGCTGGAAATTGGGGCGAGTGTCTATGTCCACCGGAGGCTTTCCTGGCGAAGCGACTGATCCTGCTGTGCCATGGGGCAACGCGATCGATGCGGGAGGGGGGCTTTCCCGCGATCGACGAGCCGGTGGATGAGGGCGGCCTGCACAAGGCGCAGGCTTGGCGCGGGCCAGCGCCGGTGCCAGCCAGAGTCATGGTCAGCCCGATGGCGGCGGCGCGCCAGACGGCCGATGCGATCGCGATGGATGCGACGGTCGAACCGGCGCTGCGCGACATCGATCATGGCGATTGGGCGGGGCGCAGCTTCGCCGATATTCATGGCACAGACCCCGATGGGCTGGCCCGCTGGCTTGCCGATCCGGCATCGGGCGCGCCGGGTGGCGAAAGCCTCGCGACCCTTGGCGTCAGGGTGAAAGGCTGGATCGCCGATTGGGGCGATGATGGCGATGATATGCTGGCCATCACCCATCCGATGGTTATCCGCGCGATCCTGTCGGTCGCGCTCGATATGCCGATGGACGCCACCTTGCGGATCGACATTGCGCCGCTGACGGGCGTCATCCTGTCGTTCAACCGGCTGTGGCGATTGCAGGCGATCCTCCCAAGCTGACCCGCTTCTTGGTGCGCGGGTTTCGCCTCTTGCCTACCGTTTTAGCGTTTCGGCATGAGTCGCGGGTTTGACGCCCCGGTTGCTTTCCGCTTGATGGGGATTGTGTCCGATGCCGATTCTCCCCAGGCGCCATCGCCCTTTTCCATTCCCATCTTTCGCGCGATCTGGACGTCCAGCCTCGTGTCGAATTTCGGTGGGCTGATCCAGTCGGTTGGCGCGGCGTGGATGATGACATCGCTCTCCGCCTCGCCGTTGCTGATCGCGCTGGTTCCTGCCGCAACCACGCTGCCGATCATGCTGCTGTCGCTATGGGCCGGGGCGGTCGCGGACAATCTGGATCGGCGCAAGGTGATGATCGCCTGTCAGTTGGCGATGCTGGTCGTTTCCGCCGCGCTGGCGCTGACCGCCTGGGCCGGGATGGTGACGCCATGGCTGCTGTTGGGGTTCACGTTCCTGCTGGGCTGCGCGACCGCTATCAATGGCCCGGCCTGGCAGGCGTCGGTCGGCGACATGGTGCCGCGCGCGCTATTGCCCAGTGCGGTCGCGATGAACAGTATGGGCTTTAATCTGGCGCGCAGCGTCGGGCCGGCGCTGGGCGGCGTGATCGTCGCGGCAGCAGGCGCGGCGGCGGCTTTCCTCACCAATGCGCTGAGCTATTTCGCGCTGCTCGCCGTGCTGTTGCGCTGGCGGCCGGACACGCCGCCCAAATTGTTACCGCGCGAGCGGCTGGGCGTCGCGATGGGGGCAGGGGTCCGCTATGTCGCGATGTCGCCCAAGATCCAGCTGGTGCTGCTGCGCGGCGCGGTATTCGGCGTGGGCGCGAGTGCGGTGTCGGCGCTGATGCCGCTGGTGGCGCGCGACCAACTGGGCGGCGGCGCGCTGACCTTTGGCATGACGAGTGGGGCATTCGGCGTGGGCGCGGTGCTGGCGGCGCTGTCCACCCGGCATCTGCGCGCGCGTTATTCGATCGAGACGATCGTGCGGTCGGCCGCGCTGATACTGGCGCTGGGGACGGCGATCACCGGGGCGAGCGGCTGGCTGGCGCTGGCTTTGCTGGGCTATTTGCTGGCAGGCATGGGGTGGGTGACGGCACTGTCCACCTTCAACGTGTCGGTCCAGATGTCCGCGCCGCGCTGGGTGGTGGCGCGGGCGGTATCGCTGTACCAGATGACGGCATTCGGCGGCATGGCGATCGGCGCATGGCTATTTGGCTGGCTGGCCGAACATCATGGCGTGGTCGAGGCGCTCTATGCCTCCGCCGGGGTTCAGTTTGCCGCCGCTCTGCTGGGCCTGATCCGTCCGTTGCCGCAGACGGGCGACGATAATCTGGATCTTCAGAACAGCTGGCGCGAACCCGATACGGCGGTTCCGGTCGAACCGCGCAGCGGGCCGGTGGTCGTCACCATCGAATATCGCATCCCGGCCGGATCGGTCGTGCCGTTCCTGACCGCCATGAGCGAGCGTCGCCGCATCCGCCGTCGCGATGGCGCGCATGGCTGGTCGCTGATGCGCGACCTGGGCGATCCGGCGTTGTGGATCGAGCGCTATCATGTGTCGACCTGGCTGGACTATGTGCGGCATAACCAGCGGCGTACCGTGGCCGACATTGCGAATAGCCAGGCGATCCACGCCCTGCACGACAGTCCTAACGGGCCGGTGGTGCATCGGATGCTGGAACGGCAGACCGGATCGCTGCCGCTGAGCCGCGCGCCCGACCCGCGCGAGATGGGCGATCCGATGACCGACCCGACCCGGTCGAGCTGATCATTCCGTCAGGGATGGTTTCCAGCCCGGCAGATCTTCGGGCGTATCGATGTCATGCAGCACCTTGCTGCTTGTTTCGATCTGAATGCCGTGGCTCAGCAGCACGCGGGCGCCCTGATCGCCGCGCAGCCGCAGCAGTTCGGGGAAATGCTTGCGGCCGATGAAGGCGGGTGGCGATGACG
The DNA here is from genome assembly GCA_016000085.1 of Sphingomonadaceae bacterium. GTDB lineage: Bacteria > Pseudomonadota > Alphaproteobacteria > Sphingomonadales > Sphingomonadaceae > Sphingobium. The sequence continues at coordinate 13,341 of JAECRT010000052.1, read as the reverse complement.
ACAGGCTGTCGGTGCTGGCGACGACCGACCGTATATCCTCCGCCGCCAGGCAGATGCGGTTATAATGGCTCGGTGGCACGTCGGGCATATCGGCCAGACAGATAAGAATGCCACGAATGCGGTTGTTCGGCATGACATGCTCGACCGCGCGCACGATGCTGCCCGATATGCCCTCTTCGGGCTGGTCGTTGACGATGATCGAATAGCCGCGCCGGTCAAGCTTGCGATGGAGGACCGGCGCCAGGTTGATCGGGCGCACTACTGCAACCAGTTCGGCAAAGGCCATCGATGCAACGGTTTCCAACGTATGGGCTGCGATTGGCTTGCCGCGCAGGTCGGCCATCAACTTGTCTTCTTCACCGAAGCGGGAAGATGTTCCGGCAGCCAGCAGCACCGCGGCAATGCGTTCAGTACGCATGCACGGCGATCCGGCTGAGGGGCGACGATGGAAAAGGCGATGTTATTGAACGGGCGTGCGACACAGCCGTCAAATGCCACCTCCGTGATATCCTGTCCAGCTTAGCAAAATCTCTGGTCATCGCAGGGCCGAGTTGCCATATGCCACCGGAAACGACAAGGAGTGGCCCTGTTCATGGCATATGATGCTGATCCGGAAACTGTTGGTGAAGGCAAGGAACCGGTACCGGTCGAGGTGGCCGATGCGATCCGTACCCTGATCCGCTGGTCGGGCGACGTGCCGGAACGCGAAGGGTTGATGGAAACGCCCGAGCGCGTGGCCCGCGCCTGGCGGGAATATTGCAACGGCTATGGCGATGATCCGGCTTATCATCTTTCGCGCATCTTCCATGAAGTGGGCGGCTATGACGATGTCGTGCTGCTCAAGGATATTCCGTTCCAGTCGCATTGCGAACATCATATGGCGCCGATCGTGGGCAAGGCGCATATCGCCTATCTGCCCGGCGCCTATGTGGTCGGCATATCGAAGCTGGCCCGCGTACTGCACGCCTATGCCAATCGGTTGCAGGTGCAGGAACGGCTGACGTCCGAAGTCGCCAATTGCATCTGGGAGAATTTGAAGCCCCAGGGCGTCGCCGTGGTGATCGAGGCGACGCATGGCTGCATGACGGGGCGGGGCGTGCGCACCCCCAATGTCATCATGAAGACCAGCCGCATGCTGGGCGTCTTCCGCGATGATGAAAAGTCGCGTGAGGAAGTGCTCAAGCTCATCGCTTCATGACCATCGCATCGTGATCGAGGAAGAACGACCTTATCGGCCGATCGGATCTGCGCGGGAGCAGACGGAGGCTGGCGGCCTGGCGATGGCGGGCAAGCGACTGGCGCTCGTCACCGGCGGACACAGGCGACTGGGCGGCGTCATTGCCGCTGCGCTCGCCCGTGCCGGTCATTCGCTGGCGATCCATGGCAGCCATGATACGCGCCTTGATTCCCATCTGGCGCTGGCGCTGGAGGAATCGGGGACTGAGTGGGATGGCTTCGTCGTCGATTTCGCCGACCCCGAAAGCGCCGAGGAACTGATTGCGACGGTCGCGACGCGCTTTGGCCGCCCGCCCGACATATTGGTGAACAGCGCCGCCATGTTCGGACAGGATCGGCTGGACAGCGTCACTGCCGACGACCTGATGCGCCATTATGCCGTCAATTGCGCCGCGCCGGCCATGTTGACCAAGGCGTTCGGTACTGTGCCAGCGGGCAATGGCGACCGCTGCATCATCAACATATTGGATCAGCGGATCGACCATCCCCATGGCGACCAACTGGCCTATACGCTGTCGAAGCTGGCGCTGGCGGGCCTGACCCGGACGAGCGCGGCCAGCCTGGCGCCCAGAGTGCGGGTCAATGCCGTCGCGCCGGGCCTGACCATCGCCACCGCCGATTATGACGCGGACCAGATGGCCCGGCTGGAACAGATGATGCCACTCGCCCGCCTGCCACAGGGCGACCAGATTGCCGAGGCGGTACTCTATCTGGTCAATGCGAGCGCGGTGACGGGCCAGACGCTCTATGTCGACGGCGGCGCGCACCTCAAAAGCTATGATCGCGACTTCATGCATCTGTGCCGATAGCATCGGCGCAAATGCGGTAATGTCAGGTCTGGCGCGGCGCGATAGGGCGCAATAGAGCGAACCAACAGAGATATGATGGAGACGGTGATGAGCTATGAAACGATCCTGGTCGAACAGCGCGACGCGGTGACGCTGATTACGCTTAATCGGCCGCAGGCGCTGAACGCGCTCAATAATCAGGTACTGGCCGATCTAAGCGCCGCCTTTGCGGCCTATGACGCCGACGCCAGCCAGCTTTGCGCGGTGCTGACCGGCAGCGGCGAAAAGGCGTTCGCCGCAGGCGCGGACATCAAGGAAATGGTCGAGAAGGAAGCGGCCGACTTCTTCCTTCAGGATTTCTTCTCCGGCTGGCAGACCGGCGTGGTCGCCACCCGCAAGCCGTGGATTGCGGCGGTCGCTGGCTTTGCGCTGGGCGGTGGCTGCGAACTGGCGATGATGGCGGATTTCATCATCGCGGCGGATACGACCAAGTTCGGCCAGCCCGAAATCAAGCTGGGCGTTGCGCCTGGCATGGGCGGATCGCAGCGCCTGACCCGCGCCGTGGGCAAGGCCAAGGCCATGGAAATGTGCCTGACCGGCCGGATGATGGGCGCGGAGGAAGCGGAGCGTTCGGGTCTGGTGAGCCGGATCGTGCCCGCCGCCGATCTGCTGGACGATGCGCTCAAGACCGCCGCCGCGATCGCCGCGATGCCGCCAATGGCCGCGATGGTGAACAAGGAAATGGTGAACATCGCCTTTGAAACCGGCCTCGCCCAGGGGTTGCTGACCGAACGGCGCATGTTCCAGATCCTGACCGCGACGCAGGACAAGCGGGAAGGCATGACCGCGTTCGTCGAAAAGCGCCCCGGCGTCTGGAAAGGCCGCTGATCGCCCGCCTGTTGCGCATGCGCAACAGGCTTCGGATTTGTGACAGGTCGATGGCGGCTTTCCCGGCCGCTCTCGTTTCATAAGGAAACTGAGACACATCAGATGGGCGCGGCGACGCGCTCACCATAGCCATCCATGGAGAGGTGCCGCCCCGCACGGGAGGCGGCCCTGAAAGGCCCAAAACCGCCTGTCACAGGCCATAAGGGAGCCTCTTCATGTTGATTTCGTCCGTTCGCCTATCGTCCCGCGCCTTGCTGTTGATGGCATGTGCCGCCGGAGCGCTGAACGCCGCTCATGCGCAAGAGCCGGCTGACAATGACGAAACCAGCATCACCGTCACCGGCCGCCGCATTTCGCAATCGGCCGAGGCGATCGGCGCGGACAAGGTGACCAATACCGTCGGCATCACGCGCGAGGCTCTATTGTCCGCACCGTCGGGCATTTCGGGCCTCAAGATGCTGGAACAACTGCCCGGCTTCAACGTACAGACCGATGGTCCGCTAGGCCTTTATGAATTTGGCAACAGCGTCCAGACCCGCGCCTTCAACCTCGACCAGATCGGCTTCATCGTCGATGGCATCCCGACCGGCCGCAGCGACGCCTTTGGCGGCAGCCCCGTCTTTCGTTATGTCGATAATGAAAATCTGGGCCGGGTCGAGGCATCGGTCGGCGCCGGCGACGTGGGCCTGCCCAGCTATTCCTCGCTCGGCCCGGTCATCTCCTACAACAGCATCACGCCGCAGGACGACATGGGCCTGTTCGTGTCACAAAGCTTTGGCGAGAATGACCTCAAGCGCACCTTCATCCGCTTCAACACGGGGCAGGTCGGTCCATTCAAGGCCTATGTCAGCCGCACCAAGCTGGACACCGACCTGTGGCGTGGCGTCGGGTCGGTCGATCGCGAACATTGGGAAGGACAGTTGCATGCCGATCTGGGCGGCGACAGCTGGGCGCGGTTCAAATTCGTGTCGAACAACTTCTTCGACTATGACTCGCCCAGCCTGAGCCGCGCGCAATATTATGCGACCACGCCCTCGTTCAACGGCAAGACCGGGCGGGACATTGGCTATATCGAAGCGCCCGCCAATACGACGCCGGGTTATGCGCCCACCGCGCCGGGCATCGCCTATTCCAACGCCGCCTATATCAACAGCTACAACCTGGCCATCAACGTGCGTAAGGACAAGCTGTACGGCGCGACCGTGCATGTCGGCATCGCCGACAATGCCTGGGTAGAAAGCACGGCCTATTGGGAAGACAAGGGCGGTTATGGCGTGTCGCCAGACAGCTATGCCAACAGCCTGGGCATCTATCGGGCGGAAGTCGCCATCGGCCTGCCGGTCAACGCGCCGCGCGGCACGCAGTTCGGCCGATCGGGCGTGGGCGGCAATCGCTATGGCATCACCACCAAACTCCATGTCGACATCGGCAACCATGCGATCGAAGCGGGCGTCTGGGGCGAGCTGGACAAATATCATCGCACCCAGGCGCGGTACAACACCACCGATGGATCGCCCCCCAGCCCGGCCGATCTCGACTCGCTGGTCTTCCTGCGGCGCGACTATCGCAGCGAGCGCAACATCACGCAGGCTTTCGTGAAGGACACGGCCAAGTTCATGGACGATCGCCTGATCGTCGATCTGGGCTTCAAGTCGCTGTTCATGGACTATCACTATTTCGGCTATCGCGACTATGCCGACTATTACCGGAATATCGGCACTACCACAGCGCCCAACTATGTCGCGGGCTGGGGCCAGCATGGCGCCAACGCCAGCTATAATGACGGGTTCCTGCCGATGGCGGGCCTGATCTACAAGCTGGACGGGCGGTCGCAAATTTTCGCATCCTATGCCGAAAACACCGCCCTGCCCAAGGGACTGGACGATATCTATTCCGTCGTTCCGTCCACCGGCGCGCTCGCGCCCCGGCCCAAGGCGGAAAAGTCGCGGAATTTCGAAGTGGGCATCCGCACCAACCAGTCGGAATTCTATGGCGCGCTGGCGGCCTATTTCACCAAGTTCGACAACCGGATCGCCATAACCGCCGTGCCGCTGGCGGGCAGCACCGTGCTGGAATCGGTCTATACCAATGTCGGTCGGGTGGAGGCCTATGGCGCGGAGTTCACTGGCACCTACAAGCCATCTTTCCTCAACGGCCTGGCCTATTTCAACCTCAACGCCACCTACAACCATGCCAAGTTCAAGGACAGCCTGCCCAATGGCACCGCGCTGGCCGGCAAGTTCCTGCCCGACAGCGCCCGGTGGATCGTGAACGGGGGCGTGACCGTCGAACCGGCAAGCTGGCTGGTGGCCAATTTCAGCGGCAAATATACCAGCAGCCGCTGGTCGACACTGGCCAATACGGCGGGATCGAGCGTGCCCGGCTTCACCATCTTCAGCGCCTATGTCGATATTGGTGACGGCATCACGCTTGGCCCGGTCAAGGGCGTGAAGGCGCGCTTCAACCTCGACAATGTGTTCGACAAGGATACGCTGTCCTACATCTCTCCATCGGTGACGGGCGACGGCAATTTCCGTCCGCAATCGCCGCGCACCTTCCAGTTCACCATTTCGGGCGAGATCTGATGCGCAAGGCGAGGAAGATGGGGGCAGCGTTGTTCGCGCTGCTCCCGGTGGCTGCGTTCGCGCAGGATGTGCCGAAGCCGGTGCAGCGATTGCATCAAAAGCTGCTGACGCTCGACAGCCATCTCGATACCCCGGCGTCGCTCGACCTGCCGGGCTGGTCGATCGACGAAGAACATGGCGTCCATAGCGACTATACGCAGGTCGATCTGCCGCGGATGAAGAAGGGCGGTCTGGATGGCGGTTTCTGGGCCATCTATACCGGGCAGGGGCCGCTGACCATCGAGGGGTTTCACAAGGCGCGGGACTTTGCGATTTTGCGCGGCGTGTCGATCCGCGAGATGGCGGCCGCCGATCCTGCGAATTTCCAGCTTGCACTGGAGGCGAAGGACGCCGCGCCGATCGCGGCGGCGGGGAAGCGGGTCGTCTATATGTCGATCGAAAACGCCTATCCGCTGGGCGAGGATGTGACGCTGCTCCAGAGCTTCTATGATATGGGCGTGCGGGTCGCGGGCTTTGCCCATTTCGCGCACAACCAGTTTGCCGACAGTTCGACCGACCCGTCGAAGAAGCCGCGCTATGGCGGCCTCAGCCCGCTGGGCAAGGAATTGCTCAAGGAAATGAACAGGCTGGGCGTGGTGCCGGACGCATCGCACAGTTCAGATCAGGTGCTGGACGATCTGCTAGCCCTGTCGACGACGCCGGTCCTGCTGACCCATTCGGGCTGCAAGGCGATCTACGACCATCCGCGCAATGTCGATGACGCGCATCTCAAGGCGCTGGCGGCCAAGGGCGGGGTGATCCAGATGAATGCCTTTGGCACTTATCTCAAGGCCTCCACTCCCAACCCGGAACGGCAAAAGGCGATGATGGCGCTGTTTGGGGAAATGCGGGAGGGCGCCAAGATTTCGGCGGAAAAGCGCGCGGAACTGCTCGCGAAGCGGCAGGAGATCGACCGGCGCTATCCCAATGTCGATGGGGCGACGTTCGACGATTTCATGGCGCATATGCTCCATGCGCTCAAGGTGGTGGGGCCGGACCATGTCGGCATCGGCGCGGACTGGGATGGCGGGGGCGGCGTTATCGGCATGGAGGATGTGCTGGACCTGCCCAAGATCACCAACGCGTTGCTGAAGGCTGGCTATAGCGAGGCCGATATTCAGAAAATCTGGTCCGGCAATGTGCTGCGGGTGCTTGCGGCGGCCGAGGCGGGGAAGGGGAAATAGTCTCTGCCCCTGTCATGTCGGCGATGGCCGGCATGACGGGGAGAGGGGGTCATTTCCCTTCGAGCATCTCGATCATCAGCGAGAAGTCGCGGCCTGCCTCACCCTGGTTGGCGAGCATCTGGTAGAGCGCTTCGGCGGCATTGCCCATCGGCACTGACGCGCTGACCGATGCGGCGGCTTCGGTGGCCAGCTTCAGATCCTTGAGCATCAGGCCGACCGCAAAGCCGCCCTGATAGCCATTGTCGGAAGGGCTTTGCGGGCCGACGCCGGGGACGGGGCAATAGCTGGTCATCGACCAGCTTTGGCCCGACGACACGCTCGAGATATCGTAGAAGGTCTGCGGGTCGAGGCCGAGCTTCTTCGCCATGGCGAAGCTTTCGCAGGTGGCGACCATGGTCGCGCCCAGCAGCATGTTGTTGCAGATCTTGGCCGCCTGACCATTGCCTGCGCCACCGGCATGGATCACGGCCTTGCCCATGGCGGACAGGATGGGCTTGGCCCGCGCAAAGGCGCTGTCGGTGCCGCCGACCATGAAGGTCAGCGTGCCGCCGCTGGCCGCCGCGATGCCGCCCGATACCGGCGCGTCGACCATTTCGAAGCCGCGATCGGTCGCGGCGTCGATCACGCGGCGGGCGGTTGCGACGTCGATGGTCGAACAGTCGAGAAAGAGCGCGCCGGGATTGGCAGCGCCAAAGATTTCGCCGGAATAGACGCTTTCGACATGCTTGCCCGCAGGCAGCATGGTGACGACGGCGTCGGCGCCGGTCGCAGCGTCGGCGGCGCTGGTGGCGCGCACCGCGCCATGGGCCTCGGCCTTGACCAACGCGTCTTCCGACAGGTCGAAGGCGCGTACGGCATAACCGTTCTTGATCAAATTGGCGGCCATCCCGCCGCCCATATTGCCAAGGCCGATGAAGGCGATCGTCAGGCTCATTGCAGCTCTCCCATCCTTAACTTCGCATATTTCCCGGTAAACGAGATATTATGTTGCGCCGTCGCGATCCTATCGGAATGCCGCGTCAACAAGGGAGGCGGATGTTCCCCTTGTCGCGCAGATCGCCCCGTGTAGGACAGCGTGCGTTATGTCAGCGCTGCAACTGGGGCAGCGGCGTCCATTCCTTTTCCGGCGGCAGTGGCGCGAACAAGCTGTCGATCAGCGCGTCGGTCGCGTCTTGGGGCCGGGCCGGGTTCCAGCGCGGCGCATTATCCTTGTCAAAGATCACCGCACGTACGCCCTCGACGAAATCGGGGCGGCGGATGACATGATAGCCGATGCGATATTCGTTGCGCATATTGTCGGCGAAATCGGTAAAGGCCGCGCCTTCCACCATCTGGCGCAGGGCCACCTTGATCGCCTGCGACGATTTGGTAGCGAGGATGGCCAATTGGGCCTGTGCCCATTCCGATCCGTCCGCTTCCAGCGCGGCGAGTATGTCCTCATAACGGTCAGCAGCGAACAGCCGGTCGATGTCGGCGCGCTGTGCTTCCCAGGCGGACGGCGGCGGGGTTTCGGTCATCTCATCGAGAATTTCGCCAAGGCCGGTCGGATCGACCATGATGCGCGCCTTGATCCCGTCCAGATGGTCCGACGTGATGTAGTGCGTAGCAATGCCGATCGCGGCGCAATCGGCCCCCTTGATCCGCGCGCCGGTCGTGGCCAGCCATGCGCCGGTGCGACCGGGCAGGCGCGGCAGGAACCAGCCGCCGCCGACATCGGGGAACAGGCCGATGCCGGTTTCGGGCATGGCATAGGTGGTCCGTTCGGTCGCGACGCGGTAACGGGCGGGATCGGAAATGCCCACGCCCCCACCCATCACGATGCCGTCGATAAAGGCGACGATCGGCTTTTCATAGACGAACAGCAGATGGTTCATCCGATATTCGATGTGGAAAAAGGCTTCGGCTTCCGAACAGTCGCCCTTCGCGCTGGTGGCGATCATCGCAATGTCGCCGCCCGCGCAGAAACCGCGCCCCTCACTATGGTCGATCATCACCGCGATCACGCTGTCATCGTCGCGCCAGGCGAGCAGGGCGTCGACGACCGCATGGCACATCTCGCTGGTCAAGGCATGGATTGCCTTGGGCCGGTTCAGGCGAATGCGGCCGATGCCGTTTTCGATGGTCGTGAGCACTTGGTCGGTCATATAGTCTCTCAATCCCGCAGCATGTCGCGCGCAACGATCATGCGCATCACCTGATTGGTGCCTTCCAGAATGGAATGCACGCGCAGGTCGCGCCAGAATCGTTCAATCGGATAATCCATTAGATAGCCATAGCCGCCATGGAGTTGCAGCGCGCGGTCGACCACCGATGATCCGGTATCGGTGGCAAAGCGCTTGGCCATGGCCGCAAAGCGGGTCTTGTCGGGCGCATTGTCCGTGACCTTGACGGCGGCGGCGTAGAGCAGCGTGCGCGCGGCTTCCAGTTCGGTCTGCATGTCGGCCAGCGTGAATTGCGTGTTCTGGAAGTCGGCGATGGACTGGCCGAACTGCTTGCGATCCTTCGTATATTGCACCGCTTCGTCGATGCAGCGTTGCGCGCCACCCAGCGAGCAGGCGCCGATATTGAGGCGGCCGCCATCCAGACCCGTCATCGCGATGCGGAAGCCTTCGCCCTCCGCGCCGACGAGATTGTCGACGGGCACGCGCACGGCGTCGAAATTGACCTGTGCCGTGGGTTGGCTGTGCCAGCCCAGCTTGCGTTCCTGCGCGCCGAAGCTGACGCCTTCCATATCCTTTTCGATGACGAGGCAGCTTATGCCCTTCGGTCCCTCTGCGCCTGTGCGGACCATGACGACATAGACCTCATTCTCGCCGCCGCCGGAGATGAATTGCTTGGAGCCGGTGACGACATAATGGTCGCCGTCGCGCACGGCCTTGGTCTTGAGCGCGGCGGCGTCCGACCCTGCGCCCGCCTCGGTCAGGCAATAGCTGGCCATGCGGGTCATGGGGATCAGGTCGGGGAGATATTTGTCCTTCACCGCCTGACCGCCGAAACGATCGATCATCCACGCGCCCATATTGTGGATCGAAATGAAGGCGCTGGTCGAGGGGCAGCCATAGGCCATGGCTTCCATGATGAGTGCGGATTCAAGCCGGCCAAGGCCAATGCCGCCCGCTTCCTCCGACACATAGATGCCGCCGAACCCCAGTTCCGCCGCCGCGCGGATCGTGTCGCGGGGGAAGATATGCTTCTCGTCCCACTCCGCCGCATGGGGTGTGATCGCATCGGCGGTGAAACGCCGCGCCAGTTCCTGAATCTCGCGCTGGTCGTCGGTCAGATCGAATTGGGTCATGCGGGCTTGTCCATAGTGCAAATTTCGTCATGCTGACGGAAGAAGCAATTGAAGGCGTGGCGGCGTGACTGGAAGGTCGCGCTGATCGAGAAGGATAATCCCTTCTGGGAAGGTCGCGCCATCATGCTTGGTCTTGGTCCCCTGCGAGCGTAGCGAGAATGGATGCCGGATCAAGCCCGGCATGACGGTATTGGGGGTAGGGCAAAGGTAAGGGGGGAGCGGTGCCGCCGCCCCCCAATCCCGTCACCCCATGGTCGGGATGACGAAAGCGTTGGCTGCGTCGCCTACGCCGCCATCGGGCCAGCGCTGGGTGATGGTCTTGACCTTGGTCCAGAACTTCACGCCTTCCATGCCGTGCTGATTGGTGTCGCCAAAGGCGGACCGCTTCCAGCCGCCGAACGTGTGATAGGCGACCGGCACGGGGATCGGCACGTTGATGCCGACCATGCCGACATTGACGCGCGCGGCAAATTCGCGGGCGGCGTGGCCATTGCGGGTGAAGATGGCGACACCATTGCCATATTGATGCTCGCTGGGCAGCGCCAGCGCTTCCTCGAAGGTTTCGGCGCGCACCATCTGGAGCACGGGGCCGAAAATTTCTTCCTTGTAGGAGCGCATGGTGGGCTTCACATGGTCGAACAGGGTCGGGCCGACGAAGAAGCCCTTCTCATGCCCCTGCAACGTGAAGCCGCGTCCATCGACCACCAGTTCTGCGCCTTCATCGACGCCCATCTGGATATAGCTTTCGATCTTCGCCTTGTGCGCGGCGGTGACGACCGGGCCATAATGGGCTTCGGGATCGGTCGATACGCCCACGCGCAGCGCGGCGATGGCGGGGATCAGTTTTTCGCGCAGCGCAATGGCGGTCTTTTCGCCCACCGGTGTCACGACCGGCAGCGCCATGCAGCGCTCGCCCGCCGACCCGAAGGCCGCGCCCGACAGGTCGTTGACGACCTGATCGAGATCGGCGTCCGGCATGACGATGCCGTGGTTCTTCGCGCCGCCCAGCGCCTGCACGCGCTTGCCGTTGTCGACGCCGCGCTTGTAAACATAATGGGCGATGTCGGAGGAGCCGACGAAGCTGATCGCGGCGATATCGGGATGGTCGAGGATCGCGTCGACCATTTCCTTGTCGCCCTGCACCACCTGAAGGATGCCGTCGGGCAGGCCCGCTTCGCTGAACAGTTCGGCGAGGCGCACCGGGACCGAGGGGTCGCGCTCCGACGGCTTCATGATGAAGGCGTTGCCGGTGGCGATGGCCACGCCCGACATCCACAGCGGGATCATGCCGGGGAAGTTGAAGGGGGTAATGCCCGCGCCGATGCCGATTGGCTGGCGGAAGGAATAGACGTCGATGCCGGGGCCGGCGCCCTGCGTAAATTCACCCTTGAGCACATGGGGGATGCCGCAGCAGAATTCGATGACTTCCAGACCGCGCTGAATGTCGCCCTTGGAATCGGCGATCACCTTGCCATGTTCGGAACTGAGCAGGTGCGCCAGCTCGTCCATATTCTTCTCGACCAGCGCCTTGAAGTTGAACATCACGCGCGCCCGGCGCTGCGGATTGACGGCGGCCCAGGCGGGCTGCGCCTTCTTGGCCGCTTCGACTGCCCGGTCGAGCAGCGCGGCATCGCCCAGCGCCACGCGCGCCTGTACGCTGCCATTATTGGGATCGAACACATCGCTGGTGCGCGTGGGCGCGGCATCATGGGCGAAGGCGAGCTTGTGCGAAATCTCACGCATGGGAAGGCATCCTCTCGAATAGTTGCCGCCTTCTAGGCGTCTTGCGTTATTGCAAGCAATGACGAAGTTGTGCATGGGCGTGCTGCAAATATGCAGGTACGATGCGTGCGGCAGGGGGTGGCATGTTCGATTGGGATGACCTGCGGGTGTTTCTGGCCGTGGCGCGTGCGCGCAAGGTGGCGCCTGCTGCCCGCGTGCTGGGGATCGACGCGACCACCATCGCGCGGCGGCTCGCTCGGCTGGAAAAGGCGCTGGACGCCGAATTGTTTGAGATGGGCGCGGGCGAACGGTCGCTGACGGGGCGGGGACAGGATTTGCTGGCCCATGCCGAAGCGGCGGAAAGCGCCGCGCTCGCCGCGATCGAGGATATGGGCGGGCAGGAGCGCAAGTTGGCCGGACAGGTGCGGCTGTCGGTGGCAGAGGGATTCGGCACATGGGTGCTGGCGCCGGGGATGGCCGATTTCAACCAGCGCCATCCGGGCATCCGGCTCGACCTCATCACCGCGTCGGGTTTCCTCAACCCGTCCAAGCGGGAGGCCGACATGGCGGTGATGCTGGCCCGGCCGCAACGCGGGCGGCTGACCGTGCGGCGGATGGGCGATTATGGCCTGCATCTCTATGCCTCGCCCGATTATCTGGCGCGGGCGGGGCGGCCTGCTACGCCGTCGGACCTGCGCGCGCATACGCTGATCGGCTATGTGCCGGAATTCATCTTTTCGCCCGAACTCGATTATCTGGATGAAGTCGAAACCGGGCTGGAGGCCAATCTGCGATCGACCAGCATCATCATGCAACAACGGATGATTGCGGAAGGGGCGGGGATCGGCGTCTTGCCCGATTTTATCGGCCGCCGCGATTCGGCACTCGTCGCGCTGATGCCCGATCAGGTGGAAATCACGCGCAGTTTCTGGCTGGTCATGCATGGCGATTTGCGCAAACTGGCGCGGATCGCCGCGGTTGCCGGATGGTTGCAGGAAAGGATTGCGACATTAATGCCAATCGACGCCGCCGCTTCTCCTCGCTAAGGGGGTTGGCATGGTAAGAGAGCAGTCGCGTTTCGCCTATGCAGCATAAGCCCAAGCGCGGCCGGGCAATCGCCTTGCCGAACAGCGAGTTGCGCGCTCGTGCCAGCGAATATCTGGACTTCCTTGCCGCTTGGGTAAAGAAGCCGCGCCAGACCGCTTCGGTCGTGCCGTCCAGCCGCTATCTCGCGCGGCTGATGGTGGACAAGATCGATCCGCAGGATGGTCGCGTGCTGGAACTGGGCGGGGGAACGGGCGTGTTTACCCGTGCCATCCTGAAAACCGGGCTGCCGCCGGAAAAGCTGGAAGTGGTGGAAATCAATCCGGCCTTCGCGCGCGGATTGCGGCGGCATTTTCCCAATGTCTCCATATTGGAAACCCCCGCGCAGATCGTGTCGACGGCAACAGCGGGCGCGCCGGGCGAATATCAGGTCGTGGTGAGCGGCCTGCCGCTGCTGGCGATGGACCGGCGCCTGCATGTCGACATCCTGACCGAAGCCTTCCGCATGTTGCAGCCGGGCGGCAGTTTCGTGCAGTTCACCTATTCGATGCGTCCGCCGG
>JAECRT010000051.1 GCA_016000085.1 Sphingomonadaceae bacterium | reverse complement strand
TTGGGCGGCGCGCGAGAAGGCCTCTGCTGCGAGCGGACCGGGAACGCCATCCAGTTCGAACAGGATGCGGCCGGGAGCGACGCGAGCCGCCCAATATTCGACCGAACCCTTGCCCTTGCCCTGACGGACTTCTGCCGGCTTCTTCGACACGGGAACGTCGGGGAACACGCGGATCCACAAACGGCCCTGACGGCGAATATGACGGGTGATCGCGCGGCGAGCCGCTTCGATCTGGCGCGCGGTGATCCGCTCAGGCTCCATGGCCTTGAGACCATAGGAACCAAAGTTCAGCGCAGTGCCGCCCTTTGCATCGCCCTTGATCCGACCCTTGAAGGTCTTGCGGAACTTCATTTTCTTCGGTTGCAGCATGACGCTATTACCTTCTTATCTTCAGCGCGCCGGGCGCACACCGGAGGTCTGAGCCTCCAGCATCAACCGGTCGGTAGCCATCGGATCATGGCCCAGAATCTCACCCTTGAAGATCCACACCTTGATGCCGCACACGCCATAGGCGGTGTGCGCCGTGGCTTCGGCATAATCGACGTTCGCACGCAGCGTGTGCAGCGGAACGCGACCTTCGCGATACCATTCGACGCGCGCGATTTCCGCGCCGCCCAGGCGACCGCCGCAAGTGATCTTGATGCCTTCGGCACCCAGACGCAGCGCCGACTGGACCGCACGCTTCATCGCACGGCGGAACGCAACGCGGCGCTCCAGCTGATCGGCGATACCCTGTGCGACCAAGCGGCTGTCGACTTCCGGCTTGCGGATTTCAACGATGTTCAGCGACACGTCCGACGAGGTCAGTGCGCCCAGCTTCTTGCGAAGCTTCTCGATGTCCGCACCCTTCTTGCCGATGATCACACCGGGACGGGCTGCATAGATCGAAATGCGGCACAGCTTGGCCGGACGCTCGATCACCACCTTGGAAATGGCGGCCTGCGGCATGTTCTTGAAGATATACTGGCGGATCTTGAGATCTTCCAGCAGCAGCCGACCATAGTCGGCGCCTTCGGCGAACCAGCGGCTGTCCCAGGTACGGTTGATCTGAAGACGCAGACCGATCGGATTGCTCTTGTGACCCATGTGCTTACGCCTCCGCTTCCGCAGCTTCACGCACGATGATGCGCACGCGGCTGTAGGGCTTCAGGATCCGGGTCGACTTGCCGCGGCCGCGAGCATGGAAACGCTTGAGCGTGAAGCTCTTGCCAACCGATGCTTCGGCGACGACCAGTGCGTCGACGTCCAGATTGTGATTGTTTTCCGCATTGGCGATGGCCGAAGCCAGCACCTTGCGCACGTCGACAGCCATCGCCTTCTTCGAGAAAGCGAGAATGTTCAGCGCTTCCTCGACCTTGCGGCCACGGATCAGCGTCGCAACCAGGTTCAGCTTCTGGGCCGAACCACGGATCTGCGTGCCGACGGCGAGCGCTTCATTGTCGGCGACGCGACGCGGAGCCTTTTCCTTGCTCATTAGCGCTTGCCCTTCTTGTCGGCAGCGTGGCCGGGGAAGAAGCGGGTCGGGGCGAATTCGCCCAGCTTGTGACCCACCATATCCTCGTTCACGGAAACCGGAACATGCTTGCGGCCATTATAGACGTTGAAAGTCAGGCCAACGAACTGGGGCAGGATGGTGGAACGACGCGACCATGTCTTGATCGGGGCGCGGCCACCGGCGTCCTGCGCCGTTTCTGCCTTCTTCAGAAGGCTGAGGTCCACGAAAGGACCTTTCCAGACGGAACGAGCCATCGCGGATTACCTCTTCTTCTTGGCGTGACGCGACCGGATGATCATCTTGTCGGTCGACTTGTTATGACGAGTACGAGCACCCTTGGTCGGCTTGCCCCAAGGCGTAACCGGATGACGGCCGCCCGAGGTCCGGCCTTCACCACCACCATGCGGGTGATCGACCGGGTTCTTTGCAACACCACGCGTCAGCGGGCGAATGCCGTTCCAACGGTTACGGCCTGCCTTGGCGAGGTTGGTGTTACCATTGTCCGGGTTGCTGACGGCACCGATAGTGCCCATGCAATCCGAACGGATGTAACGCTGTTCGCCCGAGGACAAACGCACCATCACCATGCCACGATCGCGACCGACCAGCTGGGCATAGGTGCCCGCCGAACGGCAGAGCTGACCGCCCTTGCCCGGCTTCATCTCCACATTGTGGATGATGGTGCCGACCGGCATCTGGCCCAGTTCCATCGCGTTGCCCGGCTTCACGTCGGTCTTCTTGCCGGCGATGACCTTGTCACCGGGGGCAAGACGCTGCGGCGCCAGGATATAGGCCTGGGTGCCATCGGGATAGTTGACCAGCGCGATGAACGCGGTGCGGTTGGGGTCATATTCCAGACGCTCGACCGTACCTTCGACGTCCCACAAGCGACGCTTGAAGTCGATGATACGATAACGCTGCTTGTGACCGCCACCGATACCACGCGAGGTCACATGACCCTTGTTGTTACGACCACCGGTCTTGCGCTTGCCTTCGGTCAGCGCCTTGACGGGCTTGCCCTTGTGCAGGCTGGACTTGTCGACGAGGATCAGGCCGCGCTGGGCGGGGCTCGTCGGGTTATAGTGCTTAAGTGCCATCTATCCCGCCTCAGATACCGGTGGTGATGTCAATCGACTGACCTTCGGCCAGCGTGACAATCGCCTTCTTGACGTCCGAACGCTTGTAGGGCTTGCCCTTCCAGCGCTTGACCTTGCCCTTTTGCACCAGCGTGTTGACCGCTTTCACGGTCACGCCGAACAGAGCTTCGACAGCAGCCTTGATCTCAGGCTTGGAGGCATCGCCCGCCACCTTGAAGACCACGGCATTATGTTCGCTGAGAAGGGTCGACTTCTCGGTGATGTGCGGGGCGACCACGACGTCATAATGACGGTTGTCGACCGTTGCGGCTTGCTTCTTAGCCATTGAAACGGGCCTCCAGCTTTTCGACCGCGGCGCGGGTAAGCACCAGCGAATCGGCCTTCAGGATGTCATAGACGTTGGCGCCAACGGCGGGCAGCAAGTCCACGCCGATGATGTTGGCCGACGCCTTGGCGAAGCTGATGTTCACGGCGTCGCCGTCGATGAACAGCACCTTGGTCAGGTTCAGCTTGGCAAGGTTGGCGACGAGCGCCTTGGTCTTGCCTTCAGCCACGTCCAGGCTGTCGATGATCGTCAGCGTTCCCGCCTTGACCTTGGACGACAGCGCCATCTTCAGGCCCAGCGCGCGAACCTTCTTGTTCAGCGAGGGATTGAAGTCGCGGACACGGGCACCGTGAGCCTTACCACCGCCGATGAAGATGGGAGCGCGACGATCGCCGTGACGGGCGGTGCCGCCGCCCTTCTGGCGACCGAACTTCTTGCCGGTGCGAGCGACATCCGAACGCTCGCGCGTACCGCGGGCAGTGCCGCGACGCTTTTCGAGCTGCCAGGTGACGACGCGGTGCAGAATGTCGGCGCGGGGCTCGATACCGAATACGGCATCGTTGAGCTCCAGATCGCCAGCTTCTGCTGCGTCGAGGGTCTGTACCTTGACCTTCATGGTTTAGCCCTCCTGGCCTTCGGTGGCTTCCACTGCCGCGACTTCTTCAGCCGGGGTATCAGCGGGAGCGCTGTCGTTGCTGTTGGCAGCCTTTTTCAGGCTGGCGGGGTACGGAACGTCGGCGGGACGAGGAACCTTGACGGCATCCTTGACGGTCAGCCAGGTGCCCTTGGCGCCTGGAACCGAACCCTTGACGAACAGCAGACCACGCTCGACGTCCGTGCGGACGATTTCGAGGTTCTGCTGCGTCCGTTCACGATCACCCATGTGACCGGCCATCTTCTTGTTCTTGAAGACGCGGCCCGGATCCTGACGGTTACCCGTCGAACCGTGGGCACGATGGCTGATGGACACACCGTGAGTAGCGCGCATACCGCCGAAGCCCCAACGCTTCATGGCGCCTGCAAAACCCTTACCCTGGGTGTGACCAGCCACGTCGACCAGCTGGCCAGCGATGAAATGGTCTGCGGCGATTTCAACGCCGACATCGAGGAGTGCATCCTCGGCGACGCGGAATTCCACCATGCGCGCCTTGGGCTCAACTTCCGCCTTCGCGAAATGCCCACGCTGCGGCTTGGCGACATTCTTCACCTTGGCGACACCGGCGCCGAGCTGAACGGCAATATAGCCGTCCGACGCAACATCCTTGCGCGCCACGACCTGGTTGCCCTCAAGCGCCAGAACCGTGACGGGTACGTGCCGTCCATCATCATTAAACAGGCGGGTCATCCCCACCTTCTTAGCGATCACGCCAGTGCGCATGATCCATACTCCCAATAGAGGCCCGCCCCAATTTCCAAACAGAAAGTGCTGCGGGCGTATCCAACGAAAAAGACCGCTCAGGATTCCTCCTTTGCGGCCAACCCAATGTGTAGATCACCCCGTCCGGGTTGGATGCCACCCCCTCTCGGGGACAGCGACGGGGGACCAGGACCACAGATATTCCGGTTTCCCGGGGGACTGTGCGGTATCCCTTGTGTCGTTTGAGCCCCCGGTCGCCCGGAGTACCCGATACCCTGCCAACCTTACGGGAGGCAGGGACTTGCCGGCTTAGGCCAGCTTAATTTCGACGTTCACGCCGGCAGCCAGGTCCAGCTTCATCAGCGCGTCGACCGTCTGGGGCGTCGGCTGCACAATGTCAAGCATACGCTTGTATGTGCGGACTTCGAACTGCTCCCGCGACTTCTTGTCGATGTGCGGACCACGGTTGACCGTGAACTTCTCGATGCGCGTCGGAAGAGGAATAGGACCGCGGATAAGGGCGCCGGTGCGGCGGGCGGTGTCGGCGATGTCGCCGGTCGCCTGATCGAGCACGCGATGATCGAACGCCTTGAGGCGAATGCGGATATTGCTGTCCATTGTTCCTGTACCGATGCGAAAGAGCCAAAAAACAAACCGCCCCGTATATTCCCTTCTAGCTTGTTCAAGCCGGAGAAGGGCGATCCGAGGCGGTAGAAATCCGAGCGGCGCGAATCAGGCGATTCGCGCCGCTGCGGTGCCTATATTACTTCGAGATCGTGCCGACAACCCCTGCGCCGACGGTACGACCGCCTTCACGGATTGCGAAGCGCAGACCCGAGTCCATCGCGATCGGCGCGATGAGCTTGATGTTCAGCTTCACGTTGTCGCCAGGCATGACCATTTCGGTGCCTTCGGGAAGGATAACCTCACCGGTGACGTCCGTGGTGCGGAAGTAGAACTGCGGGCGGTAGTTGGCGAAGAACGGCGTGTGACGGCCACCCTCTTCCTTCGACAGCACATAGATTTCTGCATCGAACTCGGTGTGCGGCGTAACCGAACCGGGCTTGGCCAGAACCTGACCACGCTCAACGTCTTCACGGCCAACGCCACGAACCAGCGCGCCGATGTTGTCGCCTGCACGACCTTCGTCGAGCAGCTTACGGAACATTTCAACGCCCGTGACGGTGGTCTTGCGGGTGTCCTTGATGCCGACGATTTCGACTTCTTCGCCAACCTTGACGATGCCGGTCTCGACGCGGCCGGTCACAACCGTACCACGACCCGAGATCGAGAACACGTCTTCGATCGGCATCAGGAAGGGCTTGTCGACCGGACGCTCAGGCTGCGGGATCCAGGTGTCGACTGCAGCCATCAGCTTCAGAACGGCGTCATGGCCGATCTCGGGGGTCTTGTCCTGCAGAGCAGCAACAGCCGAACCCGGGATGACGGGGATGTTGTCGCCGTCGAAATCATACGAGCTAAGCAGCTCGCGGATTTCCAGCTCGACCAGCTCGAGGATTTCAGCGTCGTCGACCAGGTCGACCTTGTTCATGAACACGACCAGCTGAGGAACGCCGACCTGCTTGGCGAGCAGGATGTGCTCGCGGGTCTGCGGCATCGGGCCGTCGGTGGCCGAAACGACCAGGATCGCGCCGTCCATCTGGGCAGCACCGGTGATCATGTTCTTGACGTAGTCAGCGTGACCCGGGCAATCGACGTGCGCGTAGTGACGGGCTTCGGTCTCATACTCGACGTGCGCGGTCGAGATGGTGATGCCGCGCTCGCGCTCTTCGGGAGCCTTGTCGATGTTGTCGTAGCTGGTGAAGGTTGCGCCGCCGGTTTCGGCCAGCACCTTCGTGATCGCCGCGGTCAGCGAGGTCTTGCCATGGTCGACGTGACCGATGGTGCCGATGTTGCAGTGCGGCTTGTTCCGCTCAAACTTAGCTTTCGCCATTTTATCCTACCTTCTAATCAAATCCGATGGGTTTGACCGCTCGGCCGCGCCTTGCGAAGGCGCGTCCATAGCAGCAAATTTACAGAATGCCAGCCCTAACCGACCCGGATCAGCGGGCCGGCCAAGGGAATCTTCAGGCCATCTTCGCCTTTACTTCATCCGCGACATTCTGCGGCACTTCGTCATAGTGCGAGAAGGTCATCGAATAGTTCGCACGCCCCTGGGTGAAGGAACGCAGCGAGTTCACGTAGCCGAACATGTTGGCCAGCGGGACCATCGCCTCGACCACCTGCGCGTTGCCGCGCGTATCGGTGCCCTGGATCTGGCCACGACGGCTGTTCATGTCGCCGATCACGTCGCCCAGATATTCTTCCGGGGAAACGACTTCGACCTTCATGATCGGTTCGAGCAGCTTGATGCCTGCCTTCTGCGACACTTCGCGCATCGCTGCGCGACCCGTGATTTCGAACGCCAGAGCCGACGAGTCGACGTCATGATAGGCGCCGTCATACAGCAGGATTTCGAAGTCGATGATCGGGAAGCCGATGAGCGATCCGGTCGCAGCCGTCTCACGCATGCCCTTTTCGATCGCGGGGATATATTCCTTGGGAATATTGCCGCCCTTGATCTCATCCTTGAAGATGATGCCCGAACCGCGCTCGCCCGGTACGACCTTCACCTTGATGCGGCCGAACTGGCCAGTGCCGCCCGACTGCTTCTTGTGGGTGTAGTCGACGTCGACGGCCTTGCCCAGATATTCGCGATAGGCCACCTGCGGCGCGCCGACATTCGCCTCGACCTTGAACTCCCGCTTCATGCGGTCGACCAGGATTTCGAGGTGAAGCTCGCCCATGCCCTTGATGATCGTCTGACCCGATTCGTGATCGGTCGAAACGCGGAAGGACGGATCCTCGGCGGCCAGGCGGTTGAGCGCGACGCCCATCTTTTCCTGGTCGGCCTTGGTCTTGGGTTCCACCGACAATTCGATGACCGGCTCGGGGAATTCCATCCGCTCCAGCACGATCGGCTGGCGCTCGGCACACAGCGTGTCACCGGTGGTGGTTTCCTTCATGCCCGCCAGAGCGACGATGTCGCCCGCGTACGCCGCATCGATGTCTTCCCGGCTGTTCGCATGCATCAACAGCATGCGGCCGATCTTTTCCTTCTTGTCCTTGACCGAGTTCAGGTAGGTGCCCTTGGTCAGCGTACCCGAATAGACGCGCAGGAAGGTCAGCGAACCCACGAACGGATCGTTCATGATCTTGAAGGCGAGGCCCGAGAAGGGCGCATCGTCGGCCGTCGCGCGGCTGTCGGGCTGGTCCGTATCAGGGTTGATGCCCTGAACGTCTTCAATGTCGAGCGGCGAAGGCAAATAGTCGACAACCGCGTCGAGCAGGGTCTGAACGCCCTTGTTCTTGAACGACGAGCCGCAGAGGACCGGCGTGAACGCCTGAGCCAGCGTGCCCTTGCGGAGCAGCTTCTTCAGCGTATCGACGTCTGGCAGATTGCCTTCGAGATAGGCTTCCATCGCGGCGTCGTCCTGATCGACGGCCAGTTCGACCAGCTTTTCGCGATATTCGGCAGCCTTGTCGACCAGGTCGGCAGGAATCTCTTCGTAAGAGAATTCAGCGCCCAGGCTCTCATCCTTCCAGATGATCGCGCGGTTGTACACGAGATCGACCAGACCGACGAAATCCGACTCCGCACCGATGGGGAGATAGAGGACGGCCGGAATGGCGCCCAGGCGATCGATGATCGTCTGCACGCAATAATAGAAATTGGCGCCGGTGCGGTCGAGCTTGTTGATGTAGCACATCCGCGGAACCTTGTACTTGTCCGCCTGGCGCCACACGGTTTCCGACTGCGGCTCAACGCCGGCAACGCCGTCAAACGCGGCGACCGCGCCATCGAGCACGCGCAGCGAACGCTCGACTTCGATCGTGAAGTCAACGTGGCCGGGGGTGTCGATGATGTTCAGGCGGTGGTCGTTCCAGATGCAAGTCGTCGCAGCCGAGGTGATGGTGATACCACGCTCCTGCTCCTGCTCCATCCAGTCCATGGTCGCGGCGCCGTCATGGACTTCGCCGATCTTGTAGGACTTGCCGGTGTAATAGAGGATACGCTCGGTCGTCGTCGTCTTGCCGGCGTCAATATGCGCCATGATACCGAAATTGCGATAGCGTTCGAGCGGATGGCTGCGGGCCATGATGCTTCTCCGTTGCCGGCGCACCGGCGGTTGGGGATTCGTATAATCTGGGCGTGGCCCCTAAACCAATCCGTTCGCCATGGGTAGCCACCCATGGCGAACGGACCAATTTTCGACGCCGAATGACGAAACGGGCACCGGAGCGCCCGTCTGTCTATTACCAGCGGTAGTGCGAGAAGGCGCGGTTCGCTTCCGCCATGCGGTGCGTGTCTTCGCGCTTCTTGACCGCATTACCGCGGTTGTTTGCGGCATCCAGCAGCTCACCCGACAGGCGCGCAGCCATCGTGGTTTCGCTGCGGTTGCGCGCGGCAGTGATCAACCAGCGGATCGCCAGCGCCTGGGCACGCTCGGGGCGCACTTCGACGGGAACCTGGTAAGTCGCACCGCCGACGCGGCGGCTGCGGACTTCGATGCCGGGCTTGATGTTGTTCAGCGCGTCATGGAACATGCCGATCGGATCCTTCTTGGCGCGGGTCTCGACAGTTTCGAGGGCGCCATAGACGATCGATTCAGCAACGGCTTTCTTGCCGTCCTGCATGATGCTGTTCATGAACTTGGAAAGAACCTGATCGCCATATTTGGGATCGGGCAGGATGATGCGCTTTTCGGGGCGACGACGACGTGACATATCTTAGGTCTCCCTTACTTCGGACGCTTCGCGCCGTACTTCGAACGGCTCTGCTTGCGATCCTTGACGCCCTGGGTATCCAGAACGCCGCGAAGAACGTGGTAACGCACGCCCGGAAGATCTCGCACACGACCGCCGCGGATCAGCACAACGCTGTGTTCCTGGAGGTTATGGCCTTCACCTGGGATATAGGTGATGACTTCGCGCTGATTGACCAGACGAACCTTGGCCACCTTGCGGAGCGCCGAGTTCGGCTTTTTCGGAGTCGTCGTGTAGACGCGGGTGCAAACGCCGCGCTTTTGCGGGTTGGCTTCCATCGCAGGGACCTTGGACTTGGCCTTCTGCGGATCGCGGCCCTTGCGGACCAGCTGGTTGATTGTTGGCATGAAGCCCTTCACCTTTTCAGTTACTTTACCGTGGCATTCCCGCGTTGCGCGCTACTTGGAGGTCAAGAACCCCCAAACAGCAAAGGCCCAGGGAGGCAGAAGCCTCCTGGAGCCGCAAGAGCACCCGGTAATGTTCAGCTCTAGTGCTACCCAGGACCATGCTGAACGGAGACGATTCTCCGCACGGCATAACGCTGGGAAGGCGGCCCTATAGCGGCGCGGTGATAAAGGGTCAAGCGGCGCACGGGCCGAGCCGTCGTGACGCCGATTTCACCATTTTCGCGGGATACCGCCATGCAAAGGGGCTATCGCGTCGGCAGGGTCACTACTCCATCAGCTTATGCGTTGAATATAGTGCCGAGCAGTAGGCAACTGAGCTATCGATTCTAAAATAAAATACAAAATCGCGCCAAGGCGTGGGAACAAAAGGCGTCGTCGATCATTTCGTCCCGCCCTCGTTTCGACTCATCACGAGTCCGCAACGACGGATTCGCGCCAGCCGCAATGCTTTGCTACCCGCTCGACTCGAAAAAGAGTACGGGGTCGTCATTGTCATATTTGAGCAGAAAGGGAGCCGCCGCTCTCCGAAGTCGGCTGGCTGCCCTGTGCCCGGAGCGCGAGATTTTTCTCCGGTCCGGAGGGCAGGTTAAATTCCTGCGTATTTCCCGGCGTGTCCAGATTCTGGCCGTCGGCGCGCTGTCCGCCGCACTCGTCGGTTGGGGCGCTTTGACGCTGTCTATGGTCGCCAACAGCAGTGCCATTGCCCAGGAGCGGGCGCAACTAGCGCAAAAAGGCAAGTCCGTCGCCACCGCCGCCAACAAGGTCGAAGGCTATCGCCAGTCGGTCGAGGATCTCGCGGAGGATCTGGAAGCCCGGCAAAACTTCATGGACGACCTCTACAAGACCCATTTCGGCGCCGAGAATGAAGCCACCGGCGAACAGGGTCTTGTCGGTGATGAAAAGACGGCCAAACAGGATGGCGCGACCGCCAAGATCAGCATGGGGCCGGAGGCTGCCCCGCTCGTCAAGCTGGAGCAACGCCAACGCCGCTTCGCCGCCATGCTGACGACAGCCGTCGAACGCCGCGCCGACAAAGCGGCCGCCGCGATTCGCAGCTTCGGTCTGGATCCTGACAATCTCGCCCGGAGCGCCGCCCGCGCGCAGGGCGGACCCTTCGTTCCGTGGAAGGGCGACAAGGGCGCCATGACCGGGGAACTGGAACAACTGGCCGATGCGCTTACCCGGATGGAGTTTCTGGAGCGCAGCCTGATCGCCATTCCATCGGGCAAGCCGACGATGGCGCCGATGGAAACCAGTTCCTACGGCTATCGCCGCGATCCGTTCAATGGCCATGCCGCTTTCCATGCGGGCATCGACTTTCCCGGCCGCCATGCCCAACCGATCCTGTCGGCGGCGAACGGCAAGGTCAGCTTTGTCGGCCAGCGTCAGGGCTATGGCAATGTCGTCGAGGTCGAACATGCCAATGGCCTGATGACCCGCTATGCCCATTTGTCCGGTTTCGCCGCCCGCGTTGGCCAGACCGTCGCGCGCGGCGACACGATCGGCCGCATGGGATCGACGGGCCGTTCGACGGGAACCCATCTCCATTTCGAGGTCCGGCTGAACGGTCAGGCCATCAACCCCCGCCGTTTTCTGGAGGCTGCCCAAGATGTTCTCCAAGTCCAGCAAATCGCCAAGGCCCGTTTCGCCGATGTCGGCCACCGGGGCTAAACATACGCCCTTCTCGCTGATCGGCGGCGACGTCGCGATCACCGGCAATCTGAGCGCGTCGGTCGACCTGCATGTCGATGGCGTGGTTGAAGGCGACATAAGTTGTGCCGCGCTGGTGCAAGGGCCGGACAGCCGGATCACCGGCCATGTCACGGCACAGAGCGCCCGGCTTGCAGGGCTTGTCGACGGGTCGATCACCGCTGACGAGTTGGTAGTCGAAAGCACGGCACGAATCACCGGCGACGTACGCTACGAACGGATCACGATCGAACCCGGTAGCCGGATTGCGGGACATTTCACGCACAAGGATAGTGAAGCGCCAGCCGCCGGTCTCAAACTGATCGCGAGCGACGGCGCAAACTGAGCCGCGGCGTTTCAGTTCACCGGTGGACGGCGGCGATAGCTGAGCGCTTCGGCGACATGGATGCGGCCGACCTTTTCCGCGCCCGCCAGATCGGCAATCGTCCGTGCGACCCGCAGCACACGGGTATAGCCGCGCGCCGATAATTTCATCGCAACGGCCGCCTGCGCCAGCAATTGCCGCCCTGCCTCATCGGGACCGGCAACGTCCTCCAGCCGTTCGCCATCAACCTCGGCATTGGTGCGCACCTTGCTACCTTCATAGCGGACAGTCTGCACTGCGCGCGCCGTCGCCACGCGCGCAGCGACCTCGGCTGATCCCTCGGCAGGGGGTGGCAGCACCAGATCGGCCGCGGTCACGGCCTGCACCTCGACATGCAGATCGATTCGATCAAGCAATGGCCCCGACACCTTGGCCTGATAGTCGGCAGCGCAGCGCGGCGCGCGCGAACAGGCGAGCGCAGGATCGCCCAGATGACCGCAGCGACAAGGATTCATCGCGGCGATCAACTGCACGCGCGCGGGAAAGGTCACATGGGCATTGGCGCGCGCCACCGTCACCTCGCCGGTTTCCAGCGGCTGACGCAGCGAATCGAGGACCGCGCGCTGGAACTCCGGCAGTTCGTCCAGGAACAGCACGCCCAGATGCGCCATGCTGACTTCCCCAGGCCGTGCCTTCAGCCCACCCCCCACCAGCGCAGCCATCGAGGCGCTGTGATGGGGATTGCGAAACGGCCGCGCCCGGCTGATCCGCCCTCCGTCCAGCACGCCCGCGACGCTCGCCACCATGGACGTTTCCAGCGCTTCGCCCGGCGTCAGGTCCGGCAATATCCCCGACAGGCAGCTTGCCATCAGCGATTTTCCCGCGCCCGGCGGCCCGACCATCAACAGGTTATGCCCGCCCGCCGCCGCGATCTCCAGCGCGCGCTTGGCCACTTCCTGCCCTTTGACCTGTTTCAGGTCGGTCGTGCGCGCTGGCATTTCGACCGGTCCAGGTTGTGGCGGGGACAAGGCGGACGTGCCTTTGAAATGATTGAGTAGACTGAGCAGGTCTGGCGCGGCCACCACTTCCACCTGCCCGGCCCAGGCGGCTTCCGCCCCCTGCGCCGCAGGACAGACAAGGCCCATTTCCTGGCCGCCTGCATGTAGCGCGGCGAGCAGCACGCCGGGCGACGGCGCGGTGCGACCGTCCAGTCCCAGTTCGCCCACGACGACATAGCCCGCCAGCGTTTCGGCATCGATCACGCCCATCGCGCCCAACAGCGCCAGCGCGATCGGCAGGTCGAAATGCGATCCTTCCTTGGGCAAGTCGGCAGGCGAAAGGTTCACCGTGATGCGCTTGGGCGGCAGCGACAGGCCGATGGCCGCGATGGCGTTGCGCACCCGCTCACGGCTTTCCGCGACCGCCTTGTCAGGCAGGCCGACGACGATGAAATTAGGCAGGCCGGGGACCAGTTGACATTGCACCTCTACGGCGCGCGCCTCCAGCCCCAGATAGGCGACCGTCGATACCGTTGCGACCAATTGCCCCCCGCCCCTTTTGTCTTACGCGTCTTCTGTGCGGTCCTGGGCAGGCTCATCGGGCCGCCCCTTGAATCCCTGCGCCACGACATACCACTCGACGCTGCCCTTGCGACTGGCCGGTGGCTTGGCATGTTTGATGCTCGTGAAATTCTTTTTCAGGATGGTCAGCAGTTCGCCATCGGTGCCGCCCGCGAACACCTTGGCTACGAACGTGCCGCCCTTGCGCAGATTTTCTACCGCGAACAGGACCGCCGCCTCGACCAGTCCCATGGTCCGCAAATGATCGGTCTGGGCGTGGCCGACCGTGTTGGCGGCCATGTCGGAGATAATGAGATCGGGCGCATCACCCAGCGCCTCACGCAACAGGTCCGGCGCCTTGTCGTCCATAAAGTCCATTTCGAGCAGGGTGACGCCCTGGATCGGATCGGTCGGCAACAGGTCGATCCCCACGACCGCCGCCTTGGGCGCCAGCTTGCGCACCACCTGCGCCCAGCCGCCCGGCGCGACGCCCAGATCAACGACCGCGCGCGATCCCTTCACGAAATGGAATTTCTCATCCAGTTCGATCAGCTTGAAGGCGGCGCGGCTGCGCCACCCTTCCGCCTTCGCCTTGCGCACATAGGGGTCGTTGAGATGGCGTTCGAGCCAGCGGACCGATTGCGCCGTGCGCCCCTTGGCGGTCTTGACCCGCACCTTGCCTACGCCCGCGCCTCTCACATCACTCTCCCGTCGCGTTCCATCAGACCGCGCAATATGCCTTCACGTATGCCCCGATCGGCGACCCCCAGCCGTTGCGCCGGCCAGATGTCGAGAATCGATTCGAGGATTGCGCATCCCGCCACGACCAGATCGGCACGCTCGGTGCCGATGCAGGGCAGCTTCTGTCGTTCGGCCAGCGCCATCGTCGACAAGCGTTCCGAAATGGCCCGCATGGATTCGCACGGCACGATCAACCCGTCGATCGCCTGGCGATCATAACGCAACAGGCCCAGATGCAGGCTGGCCAGCGTCGTCACTGTACCAGACGTGCCCAGCAGCCGGATGCCTTCGGCGCCCTGCGGCAGACGCCGGGCCAGCGGCGCAAAGGCTTCCGTAACACGCGCGCGCATCCGGTCATAGGCCGCCAGTCGCTCTTGCGCGCTGCCATGTTCGAATGCTTCGCTTTCGGTGAGAGACACCACGCCCCATGGCGCACTGACCCAGTCGACAATGCGTGGGGCGCCCAGCGACCCGTTAGAATCGACCAGCACCAGCTCGGTCGATCCACCGCCAATGTCGAAGATCAGCGCCGGGCCATCACCCGGTTCCAGCAACGCATGGCAGCCCAACACCGCCAGCCGCGCTTCTTCCTGCGCGCTGATGATGTCGAGCACGATTCCGGTTTCGCGATAGACGCGCGCGATGAAATCAGCGCCGTTGACCGCGCGGCGGCAGGCTTCGGTCGCGACCGAGCGCGCGAGCGTGACATGACGGCGGCGCAGCTTGTCGGCGCAGACCGACAGGGCGGCTATGGCGCGATCGATCGCCGCGTCGCTGATACGGCCGGTCGACGCCAGCCCCTCGCCCAGCCGGACAATGCGCGAAAATGCGTCGACGACGATGAAGCCGTCGGCGGACGGCTTGGCGATTAGCAGGCGGCAATTGTTGGTGCCAAGGTCGATCGCGGCATAGGAGCGCCGGTCGCGCGCGCCATAATGCGCGAAACCCCGCTGCGTGGGCGGGGGAGGAATGGCCGCAGCCTTGCTCCCATTGCCCGGACCGGAACGGGCCCCCTTGCCCGCATAACCGCCGGTCGGACCGGAACTCTGCGGCGATGGGCGGCTGTGCTGCACCATGGCCGTAACTCACTTCTACACTCGCCAGCCCCAAAGCGGGACCGGAACTTGCCTCCATGCTTAGGGAGATACCGACAGATGCGCAAGGAGGGGGGAGTCGCCCCTCCGGGCGCGCTCCCCCCTAACGCTTATTGGGTATAGGCTTTGACCAGCCGGTAAAGGAAAGCGCGGCCATCCAGCAAAGACTTGACCCGGATGCGTTCATTCAGGCCATGGACGCCCTGGCCGTCCGGGTCCGAGAACATGCCGGACACACCATAGGTGGGAATGCCCGCCGCATTGGTGAAGCGCCCGTCTGTCGCGCCGGTCGCCAGGCGCGGGATCACCGGCACGCCAGGCCACATCTCCTTAGTCAGGGCTTCGATCGGCGCCATGATTTGCGGCGTCAGTTCCGGCGCGGAGGATTTGGGCTGTGGCGGATCGGCGAGCGTCACCTTGACCTGCGGGTCGGCGGCTACCTCCGCCAGACGGGCGAGAACAGAATCGACACTCTCGCCCGGGATAATGCGGCAATTGACGTTGGCGGTCACCGATTGCGGCTGTGCGTTGGCGGCATGACCGCCCGCAATCAGCGTCGGGATGCAGGTGGTGCGCAGGGTCGCATTCCAGCTGGGATCTTCGGCCGATACGGCAGCATAATCCGCGTCGGTCGCCTTACCCGACCCGATCGCCGCCATCGCCGCCGACACCTTGGCCGGATACAGCGCCGCAGCAGCGCCGAAATAGGCCTTGGCCGCCGGGGTCAGATCGACCGGGAAGTCATAGCCGTTGACCCGCGACAGCGCCGCCGCCATCCAGCCGATCGCATTGAAGCCCGGCTTCTGACGCGAGCTATGGCCGCCGGGCGCAGTCGCGGTGAAGGTGAAGTCCTGATAGACTTTCTCCCCCGCCTGCACCCCCTGGCTGACGGGTTTGCCACTCTCGTCCAGCGATCCGCCACCGCCTTCATTGAGCGCCCATCCCGCCTTCATGGCTTCAGGGTTATTCTTCAGCAGATATTCGACGCCGTTCAGGGCTTTTTCGGTTTCCTCGCCACAGGTCAGGGCCAGCTTGATCGTGCGCTTGGGCTTGTAGCCTTCCTGCCGGTAACGGATCATCTGATCCTTGAAAGCGGCGGCCATCGCCTTGTCGTCGGACGTACCCCGGCCATAGAAATAGCCCTGTTCCTCGACCAACGTGAAGGGATCGCGTTCCCAGTCGGCGCGCTTGGCCGCCACCACATCGATATGGGCGAGCAGCAGGACGGCGGGGAGCTTGGCATTGCTGCCGCGCAGGATAGCGGTCAGATTGCCTTCCTTGGGATGCGCGGGATCAACGATGATCGACACATCACCGTCGGGATAGCCCGCCGCCTTGAGCCGCGCGCCCATCCGCTCAGCCGCGATCGTGCAACTGCCATTCGGCCAGCTCGAATCGGTTTCCACCAGTTCTTTGTAGAGCGCGCGGAAAGCCGGTTCGTCAGCGCGGGCCTGCGCGTCGGGCGTGGCCGCATGGGCGCTGGTCGTGGCGAATAGCGCAGCCAGCAGAGTGGCGACGGGACGGCGGATGGTCATGAAAAAGCCCCTCGGATGAAAGAGAGGCTCACATTGGCGCAGCGACGGCAGCGGAGCAAGTCGCGTTCAGAGTGGCAGCAGCGCCGCCACGATCCAGCGCTCTTCGGCGCGCAGCACGCCCCAGGCGCGCGCGGCGGCTCGACTGTCCATCGCCTCGACGCCGATGCCGCGCGCTTCCAGATCGCGCACAAAGCTGCGAGGTGGCTGGCGCAGACCGCCGCCCGTGCCCAGCAGCAGAAATTCCGGCCGCGGTTCGCCATCAAGCAGGTCGCCCAGCGCCGCAACGGTCAGGCCGTCGATGCCGGGCGCATCCCTCCACGCCAGCGCCCGCACCGGGCTGAGCAACAGGCCGTCGGGAAAGACATCGTCCCGGACGCGAAAGCCCCGGCCTGCAAAGCCGGTAACGATCGGCCCCTGCCCACTATCGTCCCGGCGCAATTCGATGCCGGAACGATTACCAGAGCGGTTGTCGGTCAGGGCTGCGCGCCGTCATCGCGCGGCCCGACCCGTTCGGCCTGTGCCGCGATATTCGTCTTGGTCGCCTTCTTCTCGGACGCCTGTGGGGTCAGACCCAGCGAGATCAGCAGCGAGGACGAGACATAGACCGACGAGTAGGTGCCCACGATGATGCCCAGCATCATGGCGGCGGTGAAGCCGCGCAGCACATGGCCGCCCAGCAGCAGCAGCGCGCCCAGAGCCAGCAGGATAGTGACCGATGTCATGACGGTACGCGGCAGCGTTTCGTTGACGGACAGGTCGATCAGCGCCTTCATGTCCATCTTGCGATATTTGCGCATATTCTCGCGGATGCGGTCATCGATCACCATCTTGTCGTTGATCGAATAGCCCACGATCGTCAGCACCGCCGCGATGATGTTGAGGTCGAATTCCATCTGGGTGACCGCGAAAAAACCCAGCGTCATCAGCACGTCATGGACGATCGCGACGAAGGTCGAGACGCCGAACTGCCATTCGTAGCGAAACCAGCTGAACACCGCGATGCCCAGGATCGCCAGCACCACCGCCAGCACGCCATTCTGGATCAGTTCGCCCGACACCTTGCCCGACACTGTGTCGTAGCGGGAAAAGGTGACGCCCGGAAATTCGGCAGTCATTGCCTTGCGGGTCTTTTCTACCACCGCGTTGGACGCGCCGGCGCCTCCCTGTTCGGGCAACGGCAGACGGATCTGCACGGTGTTGGCGTCGCCAAACTGCTGGAGGGAGCTTTCGCCCACATTCAGCTTGCCGATGGTGGTGCGCACCTTGTCGGTGTCGACCGCCTGCGGGAATTTCGCCTCGATCATCAGGCCGCCGACGAAATCGACGCCTAGGTTCAGACCCCGATGCATCGTCGCGCCGACCGCGAGCACAGTAAGCAGCGCGGTCAGAGCAAAGGCCCATTTGCGAATCGCGACGAAGCCGATGTTCGTATTGTCGGGAACGAGCTTGAGCAGTTTCATGTTTTTTTCTCCGCCCCGTCAGATCACGATGTCGGTCGGGCGCTTGGTGCGGACCCAATGCGCAGCGAGCAGTCGCGTAAAGGTGACGGCGGTATAAACGCTGGTCGCAATGCCGATCAGCAGCACGATCGCGAAACCCTTGACCGGTCCCGATCCCAGAGCGAGCATGATTCCGCCGGCAATGGCGTGCGTCACGTTTGCTTCGAAAATGGTGCGGCTCGCTTCCTTATAGCCGAACTCGATCGCCTGCACCACGCCGCGCCCGCGTCGCCGCTCTTCGCGGATACGCTCATAGATGAGGACATTGGCGTCGACCGCGGTGCCGATGGTCAGCACGAAGCCGGCAATACCCGGTAGCGTCAGGGTCGCACCCAAAATGCCCATGACGCCCACGATGACCGCCACGTTGATGGCGACCGCCAGATTGGCGTACATGCCGAACCGGCCGTAGCTCAGGAACATGAAGATAGCGACCGCGACGACCGCGACGATCGAAGCAATCAGGCCCGCACGGATCGAATCGGCGCCAAGCCCCGGTCCAACGGTGCGTTCCTCCACCACGGTCAGCGCGACGGGCAACTTGCCCGAGCGCAGCGCGATGGCGAGCTGGTTTGCGCTTTCAACGGTGAAATTGCCGCTGATCTGGGCGCTCCCGCCCAAGATCGGCTCGTTGATATTGGGCGCGGACAGTACTTTGCCATCCAGGATGATCGCGAAGGGACGATTGACGTTTTCCGACGTCACCTGTCCGAATTTGCGACCACCCGATCCGTTAAAGCGGATGTTGACGATCGCCGCGTTCGAGCGCTGCTCATAACCCTGCGTCGCGTCGGTCAGGTCTTCACCTGACACCATGACCTGCCGCTTGACCGCGATCATCGGTACGCCCGATGGGTTGTCGGGATAGGGCAGCACTTCGCTGCCCACCGGGGCGCGACCTTGCGCCACTTCGGCGGGGTTGGCGGTGGTGTCGACCAGCTTGAATTCGAGCTTGGCGGTCTGGCCCAGCAGATCCTTGAGCGCCTTGGGATCTTGAAGGCCCGGAACCTGCACGACGATGCGATTGCCGCCCTGCTGCTGGATCGTCGGTTCGCGCGTGCCCATTTCGTCGATGCGCTTGCGGATCACTTCGGTCGCGACTTCCATCGCGCTCTTGACCGCATTGTTGATGCCCGCATCGGTTGGCGTGATGGTGATGGTGGAACTGTTCACCACCTCGACATTGAAATCGCGCTGGCCGGTCAAACCCGCGCCCTGCGTCAACGGGCGGATGCGTTCGACAGCGGCGTCGACCTGCGCGGGATCGCGCACCATGAAGCTGAGCTTGCCGTCGCGGCTGGAGATATCACCAATTGCGATGCGCGGATCACCGCGGCGCAATTCGGTGCGGACCTGGTCTTCCATATTGACCAGGCGCTGCTTGGCCACATCCTGCGTGCTGGCTTCCAGCAACAGGTGGCTGCCGCCCGACAAATCGAGGCCCAGGTTCACGCGGGTCTGCATGAAGCCCGGCAGCTTGGTCACGGTCGAATCGGGCAGGAAGCTGGGAATGGCGCACAACACGCCGATCACCAGCGGCAGCAGGATCGAAAAGACCCTCCAGCGCGAAAAGTTCAGCATCGCGGGATCAGTCGTTCGCGGGCTTGGCGGTGGCCGGGTCGATCACGTCGGTCAGGGTCGACTTAACAGCCTTCACCTTCATGCCCGGCGCCAGTTCGACATCGGCGTAAATCTCGTCGACCCGCACGACCTTGCCGACAAGGCCGCCGCCGGTGACGACCTGATCGCCCTTCTTCACGGCTTCGATCTTCGCCTTATGCTCCTTCATCCGCTTCTGCTGCGGACGGATCAGCAGGAAATAGAAGACGACGAAGATCAGGACCAGCGGCGCCATCTGCACCAGGATTCCTGCGCCGGAGGCCGAGCCGCCCGCGGTCTGGGCAAGGGCTGGAGTAATGAACATGAGTGGACTTTCGCCTTATTTTCTGGTCGCCCGTCTGACGTATCGAACGTCCACGGATCAAGGGCGCGCGGCTAACACAGATGCGACCTGCTAAGCAATATGATTAGGGTCCGGCAAAGAGATGCAAAAAGGCGGACGGGAAGCGCTTGCAACTTCTGCATCATCCTTCTAAGAGCCGCCCTCCGGTCGGGACGTAGCGCAGCCTGGTAGCGCATCACACTGGGGGTGTGGGGGTCGGAGGTTCGAATCCTCTCGTCCCGACCAAAGAGACAGCGAATGGACAGGTTGATCCTGTTGCACCGCTCCCCCAATTTCCTATTTCTGTTGTGGATGGCGTTTTTTCGCTGTCCTACAACGAACCATATGGGATAAATGATTCGCCTCATTCCTAATCGGGGAGGCGGATTTGGACGTTGTTGCGCTGATCGATACGGTCATTGCCCGTGAGGGCGGATTTACCCATCATCCCGCCGATCGCGGTGGCCCCACGCGCTGGGGCATTACCCAGGCCGTCGCCCGCGCCAATGGCTATGCCGGGGAGATGAAGGCCCTGCCCCGCACTTTTGCACATGCGCTTTATCGACGGTTGTACTGGGATCAACCGGGCTATGGTTTTGTCGCCGACGCCAGCCCCGCGATTGCCGCCGAACTGTTCGACACCGCCGTCAACATGGGCAGCAGCACCGCCACCGGCTTTTTGCAGCGCGCGCTCAATGCGCTCAACCGCAACCAGCAGGACTATCCCGATCTGAAGGTCGACCGTGCGGTCGGTGCCCGCACGCTGGCGGCATTGCGCATGTTCAGGGCGCTTCGT
>JAECRT010000002.1:119100-120755 GCA_016000085.1 Sphingomonadaceae bacterium | reverse complement strand
TCCGAACTGGTCTGACGATCAGCCGTCGTAATCACCACCGATATTCTGGTTACGCGGCGGCGCCGCAGCGGTCAGGCGCAGAGCCTCCGCCGACTGCGCGATCGAGCCGATCTCATCGGGCGTATCATCATCGTCCAGCTGCACCTTCTGCAAGGATGCGACGACCGAATCATGCAGGTCTGCGGGAAGAACCGTTTCTTCCGCAATTTCGCGCAGAGCGACGACCGGATTCTTGTCCCGATCGCGATCGAGCGTCAGCTCGGCGCCGCCAGAAATCTCCCGCGCACGCTGAGCGGCGAGCAGGACGAGATCAAATCGGTTGGTAACCTTGTCGACGCAATCTTCGACGGTAACGCGGGCCAAACGGGCCTCCTAAATAAAACTAGGAAAATCTTGAAATGCGCGCCTAGCAGCGCGCCCGTTAGGAGTCAATGAAAAGGCCATAAAGCCATGGCGCAACCGGCAAAAAGGCGGCAATAGAGAGGGATGGCGACCCACCGGCCAGCCCCCTGCGCCAACAACGCGCACGACATTCGCGTCATGCTGGACGGCAATCATCTGCGCCTGATCGAGGATGGCGCGACGTTGCGCGCAACGCTGATTGCGCTGATCGACGGCGCGCGAACCAGCCTCAAACTCTATTACTATATCTTCGCAGCGGACGGCAGCGGTCATATGGTCCGCGACGCGCTGATCGCGGCGCGCACCCGCGGTGTTGCGGTTACCCTCATGGTGGACGGCTTCGGTTCCGCCGATACAGCGGACGACTTTTTTGCGCCGCTGGTCGAAGCCGGTGCCCATTTCGCGCGGTTCGGCACCCGGCGATCGACCCGCTATCTGATCCGCAACCATCAAAAAATGGCGATCGCCGACGACGCGCGCATGTTGATCGGCGGCTTCAATGTCGAGGATGGCTATTTCGGCATTCCCGCCGACGATTGCTGGGCGGACCTGGGCCTGTGGATCGAGGGCGAACAGGTCGGGGCCATGGCGCGCTGGTATGGCCAGTTATGGCGCTGGGTGGGAACGAAAAAGCAGCGATTCCGGACATTGCGGCGCATGGTTCGGCAATGGGAACCATCGCTCCGTCATGATTCGTCCGGGCCATTTCGCTGGCTGATCGGCGGTCCGACCCAGCGGCTCAGCCCGTGGGCGAAGGTCGTGAAGCATGACCTGGAACAGGCACAGCGGGTCGATATGATCGCTGCCTATTTCTCACCGGGTCGCGGTATGCTGAAGCGCATCGCGCGGGCGGCGCAGCGCAATGGCGCGCGCATCATATTGCCCGCCCGGTCTGACAATGGCGCGACCGTCGCGGCCGCCCGGCTGCTCTACGGACCGCTCCTCAAACGGGGTGTGGACATTGCCGAGTATCAGCGGTGCAAGCTCCATACGAAGCTCATCGTCATCGACGACGCGGTCTTTATCGGATCAGCCAACTTCGACATGCGCAGCCTGTTCCTCAATCTGGAGGTGATGCTGCGAATTGAGGATGCCGGGTTTGCGGCGGCGGTACGCGACATGATCGACAGGCACGCTGAGGAAAGCCAGACCATCTCGCTGGAGACTATCCGGGCAAACCGGACGCTGCCCATGCTCGTGAAACAGTGGATCAGCTATCTGCTTGTCGGGGTACTCGACTATACCGTGACGCG
>JAECRT010000002.1:115257-119000 GCA_016000085.1 Sphingomonadaceae bacterium | reverse complement strand
TTCAGCGGACGATGAGATAGAAAGCGGCAGGCATCGCGCCGCTATTTTCGATGACGATATTGAAGCGGTCGGTAAACAGCGGCAACCAGGCACAATCAGCCTGTGGACCGCCGATCTGCTTGGCGCAGAGCGTGCCCCCCTCCCCATCCTGTACGCGCATCGACAGGCGACCCGCCCCGTTGGCCGGGGCAACCGATATGCGAGCGCGTTGTCCGGCCAGGAATAATTGGCGCATGGTAACGCGACTACCCGCCCCCAGCATGCCGCGTCGATAGGCCGGACCAAGCGCACGCCCACGGAACAGCGGCGCAGGAGAGAGCGCGAGCGCACCGCCCGCCCGCGCTTCCTTCATCCAGAGCGCAGCCAGATCATCCTGCCCTTCGGCGGGCGAGGCGCCAAGCGCGGTCAGCCCCTTTGCGGTATCGAGCAGTGCAGCATGGTCGCCCCCTGCCCGTGCGGCTTCTCCCTGGACCAGCGTACGCAGCACTGGGTCCGTCGGCAGCGCGAGGGGCGCGGCCACCGCCATCAGGACAGGAAACAGGAGGCTAATCACGATCATCCTCCGGCTGGAAAACGAAGCGGGCACCGGGCGCGGCATCCTCCACATGCAGAGACATGTCATGCCGCTGCGCAATTGCTCTGGCAAGGGCCAGCCCCAGACCGTGCCCAATGCCCAATGCGCCCTCCAGCCGAACATAGCGCTCAAAAATACGCTCTCGATCGGCCAGCGGGATGCCGGCACCATCGTCTTCCACCACGATGCGGGGACCGGACTCCAGGCACAGCGTAACCGAGCCACCGCTCGGCACATATTTGAATGCGTTGTCTAGCAGGTTCGACATCAGCCGCATTATCTGCATCGGATCGGCACGCATCATGACGCCGGATGTAATGCGTGCGTGGAAACCGATCCCCAGTTCCTCCGCACTGGCGCCATAGAGGTCGGCCAGCCGTTCGGCGATATCGCTGAGATCGATTTTCGCCAACCCGCGCAGGTCGCCGCGCAACGCCTGCGTCCCGGCAATATCGAGCAGCGAGTCCAGCAACTGCACAACTCCCCTAATCTCGCCACGCGACTGGTTGAGCGTGCGCAACAACGGCTTGTCCTGCGTGCTCTCCATCGCCTTGAGGATATGGGTATCAAGATGCATCAATGGCGTCCGGATTTCATGCGCCGTTTGATCGGACACGGCGCGCTGTGCGTCGATAAGCCTTTCGACCTGATCCAGCATCGCGTTGGTGTTTGCGGCCAGTTCGGCCAGTTCGTCACTGTCCCCCGCCTCCGATACGCGCGCGACGATCCGCCCGGCCCGCACCGCCACGAATGTCGTATTGACTGCCTCAACCCGACGACGCAACCGACGCGCAGCGAAATGGCCGGCGATCAGGCTGAGCAATGCGATCACCGCACCCGTTACGGCG
The DNA here is from genome assembly GCA_016000085.1 of Sphingomonadaceae bacterium. Taxonomy (GTDB): domain Bacteria; phylum Pseudomonadota; class Alphaproteobacteria; order Sphingomonadales; family Sphingomonadaceae; genus Sphingobium. Next base: position 117,578 of record JAECRT010000002.1, on the reverse strand, counting down.
AAGGCCAGCCCCAATTGCTGGAGCAGGCGCTCGCCCCGTTCATCGGTGCGGCCAACGATCAGCCGCACTTGCGGATCGAGCTGCGTCGCGCGTGCAAACATGTGGCTGCCGTCAGGCAGCGTGACGGACCGCGCCTGCGACCGTTGCGGGTCGATGGCGAGTGGCGAACGATCGAGGTTGCCCGCAAGCGGTCGCCCTGCGGCATCGGTCATCAAATACCAGTTATGCCCACCATCGTTGCGGGCAACGGCCAGCCGGTCGGCTATCCGTTCCCGCAATTCCGACGCGCCACCGCTGACATAAATGTCCGCCAACCCCGCAAGATCGGTATCCACTTCGCGCGCCAGCATCGATCGGCCATCGGCAACGACGATGCGTTGCACCACCATGAACAGCAGCAGCGTCGATACCAGGCTGACCAGCACCGACGATAGTGTGACCCGGCCGAAGACCGAACGGATCAGGCTGGCCCTAGGCATCGTCCGCGCCAACGGCGATCAGGCGATATCCGGTTCCCCATACGGTTTCCAGCACCGGGCTGTCGAACCCCTCCTCCAGCTTGCGGCGCAACCGGCCTACATTCACGTCCACGACGTTGGTCTGGGGATCGAAACTCAATTTCCACACATGGCGCAGCAGCATTTCGCGCGTCACCACTTCACCGGCATGTTCCATCAGATAACGGAACAGATCGAACTCCTTGGGCGAAAGCGGCAGGTGGCGGCCCTGGCGAAAAACGGTGCGCGCCTTCACATGACATTCCAGGTCGCCGAACAGCAATACCGGCTCATGGCTTCGGCGACTGGCCCGCCGCCACAGCGCGCGCACACGGGCCACCAGTTCATCCGGTTCGAAAGGCTTTGCCAGATAATCGTCGACGCCGCTTTCCAAGCCCTCGACCCGATGTTCGCTGCGGCCAAGCGCCGACAGCATAAGCACCGGCGCGCCAACCCCCGCCCCCCGCATTCGGGTCACAACATCGATGCCGCTCAGATGCGGGAGCATGCGGTCAAGAATGATGACGTCATGCACGCCGCTGCCCGCACGCAGCAGACCGGTGGGACCATCGTCTACCTGTTCGACCAGCATGTCCGCCCCGCTCAAAATTGCGGTGATCGTGGCACGCGCGATAGCATCGTCTTCCACTAACAGAACCGAAATCGCATCGCCCTGGGCCATCATTACCCATCCGATACAGATTAGCCCAGGAACCGCCAGTGACAAAGCCTGTCATCGGCGGGTCGCCGACGACGCGAAAGGCGTAGTCCGATCAGATCTTCAGCGCGTTACGAAACATCACGAAAGCAATGATGATTAGGTAGACGCCGAAAATCTTCTTCAGCGGCTTGGCAGGAAGCGCATGGGCCGCCGCGACGCCTAGCGGAGCGGTCATCACCGACATTGACGCGATTGCCAGCGTGGCGGGAATATTGACATAGCCCAGCGAGCCCCATGGAAGGCCGTGTTCCTTGAGCCCGATCAGCGCGAAACCAACCGCGCTGGGGATGGCGATCAACGTGCCGATGCCCGACGCGGTTGCGATGGCGCGATGGATCGAGCGGCCACACAATGTCATCACCATGATGGCGATGGTGCCGCCGCCAATACCAAGCAGCGCGGAGAAAGTGCCCAGTCCCCCGGCGATGCCGACCCGCGCGATGCCCGATGGCATATTCTCACTGATAACCTTGTCCCCGACCTTGGGAAGCAGGAAATTGAGCGACATCAAGAACACCCCGCCTGCAAAAATCATGGTGAGGATGCGGCCGTCGACATGGCCCGCCAACATCACGCCGATGCCATCACCCAATATGATCCATGGCGCCCATGTTTTGAGGATCTCGAATTCTACCGCACCGCGTTTGGCATGGGCCAACAGCGAGCGGATCGAAGTAACGATGATGGTGGCGGCCGATGTACCAATGGCGACATGCGCAATGGCGTCATGCGTTCCACCCAGCAGCGGCAGCACGATGAACAGCGCAGGCACGACGACAAAGCCCCCGCCAATACCGAAAATACCTGCGGCAAAACCCGCAAACAAACCAGCGCAGAGCATCGCTACAAGCGGGATCAGCCAGGTCATGACATCGCCGTGCATCACCGCCCTCCCTGTTCCAGCGCCGGGCCCATGGCCATGCTGTTGCGAACGGCCTTGCAGGTCAAGGTGGCGAATGATGAGCGATCGACCATGTCGTTTAACCAATGCCTCTCTTCGGCGGGACGATAAGGGAGAGCCGCGGCGTGCAACACTCTCAATCGGCTAGACGAACAAGGCAGGGTAACCCGCAAGGCTTCCCGACAAAAGAAGGTGGCAGGGT
>JAECRT010000002.1:110375-115157 GCA_016000085.1 Sphingomonadaceae bacterium | reverse complement strand
GGAGAAGTCGGTGTGGACGTTGGCATGGACTGATGGGCTTTGGTGAGCGAGGGGTGCCGCCCTGCCCGGTTCACGCATGGCCACTGGATAGGATCGTCGCCCATCAGTTGCGATTGCTGCCGGTGGTCCCTGCCGCTTCAGCGCCTTCTTCACGAAGACCAACGCCGCGCCAGAGACACACCATTTCGCCCTTTGCCCCCCACATACATCTCATTCAAGTGTCAGCGGGGGCGGCACCTCTACATCTTGTAGCTGACACGCGCGTAACCGAACTGGCCAGGCACGTCATATGTCGTGGGGTCGAAATTGTTCAGGCTGCACGACGCGCACGCTGGCGGATCTTGATTGAACAGGTTGTTCACGCCGATTGTAAAAGCGAAGCGCTTGTCCAGGGCCGACGGGGTGAAAACGATCTGCGCATCGCCATAGAAGCGCCTGTTCATTTTGCTTGGCAGGCTGGTGTTCGGATCGATTTCGATGACGCTGCTAATATAGCGGCCAGTGAAAGAGGCCCCGATATCACCGATCACCCAGTCGATGGTGGCATTGCCCTTGAACTTGGGAAATGCCTGGTCTGGGCTACCGCGCTCTGTGCCTTTGCGGTTCAGCACCACGAAACCGTCCGAGGCCGTCAACACATATTTCAGTAGCCAGGTTGCGTTGACTGAAAGCCCGAACGTGCCGAAGCCCGTGACGGGCGAACGGTAATTGGTCGTCAGGTCGACGCCCTTGGTACGGATGCTATCGAGGTTCTGAAGTGTGCCGTTGATTTCGTTAATGAAGCCATTGCGGGTGCGGATCACGAGGCCGCAACTGGGAACATCGCCAAGCAAAGCGCAATTATTGAGGGTCAGGTTGGGATCAACCGCGCCGATCGCGTTCTTCACCTTGATGTCGTAGTAATTCGCTTCAACGGAAAAGCGACTGGCGAAACCACCGGCGCTGGCCCAGGCGGGCGAATATACTGCGCCGAACAGCAGGTTTCGTGATTTTTCCGGCTTCAGGTTAATGTTGCCTTGAGTGATGACCGGAAGTTGCCCCGGCTCTTCAGCATAGCTCCCCGAAGCCGGGACGCCATTGGCCGTGCAGTTGGCAACGACGGTAGCGCTCGACTGATAGGGAGACCCTGCGATGTTCGAGCACGGGTCGTTGACCGGCAAATCAAATCGCGACCGGCCACCGAACAACTCGCCAAGACTTGGCGCCCGGAAGCCCGTCGAGTAGGAGCCGCGCAAAAGCAGATCACTCACTGGCTTCCAGAGCGCAGTGCCTGTGTAGGTCGTGCTGCTACCACTGATCGAATAGTTCGAATGGCGTACCGCGCCGGTGGCCTCGAGCGAATAGAGGAAGGGAACCTCCTTCACGATAGGTACGCGGATTTCACCATATACTTCATCGACATTATAGCGGCCTGCTGCAGGCTGCGCAGGGATGTCTGCACCAAGGCCCGCCGATACGAGGGGATCAGGTGTGAAGTTCGCGCTTTGCAGGCGGTGTTCATAGCCAATAGCAATGCCAACTGGGCCTGCTGGCAAATCGAACAAATCGCCATTCAGATTCACCGTATAGTCGAACAGCCGCTGGCTGCTCCTGTCATGCTCGGTAAAAGCGATGAATGCCAACATATCGGGCGTAATGGAACCGGCGCCACCAAACAGGTTCAAGGGCACGCAAGGCGCGGTACAGTTCGCAATTGGCCCGATGGCTTGCGCCACGCGGGCGGCATTGACGTTGCCCGTGAAGCTCTGCTTGGCATCATTGAAACCGAACAGAGCCGTCGCATCCCAGTACCATTTATGCTCGCCGAGGATGAATGATCCGTCGAGCGTAGCCGTGGCCGACATTGTATCGACACGTTGGTTGAAGGTCCGCTGGCCTGCTTCAACCAGGCGGCGGGCAATGAAAGAATAGTTTTGCGGCGGATTGCCTGGACCTCCCGCCGACAACGTCACCCCAAAGGGATTATAGGGATTGGTTACGTCGAATGAGAGCGTGTCGAACAGGCTACCCGCGCCGTTGCCGGCGTCCGGACCGATAAACAAGGGTTCGAAAGCGGCCTGATTCTGCGATTTGCGGTGATTATATTCCGCCTTCACGCGCAGGTTGATATCCGAGGTCAATTCCTGCTTGAAACTGATCCAGGCGCCGTAACGCTCGGACGGCGTAAGGAGGTAATTATATGGGGCGAAGTTGAAGCGATCGGTAACCAGGAAAGGCCGCAATTCGGCGAGTGTCGGTGTATTGTCAGGCGGATTTGAAATAGTCTGATTGCCGAAATCGGTCAGGAACCGTCCGTTGACTGCCGCGCTGGAACAACCGCCGCCGCCATTCGAACAGGCGGTCTGCCCTGGATTGGGAAATTGCGAGATGGACCGATTGGAGGACCGCACCGCCTGCTGTTTCACATAGGTAGCGCCGAACACAAAGTTAGTGGTCGGACCTTTAATCCCATAGCTGAGATTGTAATCCTGGGTATGCCCGTCACCCTGACGGAAGGTGCCGAATTGTGCTGACGCACGCAATCCTACCTGCTGGGCAACGGTGATGATATTCACCACGCCGGCAATGGCGTCCGACCCATATAGCGGAGAGGCGCCAGCCTGCAGCACTTCGATCCGGTCGATCATATTTGCCGGGATAGTATTGATATCGACGGTCGCTGGAATACCGCTTCCGCTCGTGCCGTTCACGAAGCGAAGTCCGTCCACCAACACAAGAGTCCGCTTGGCGCTGAGATAGCGCAGGTCTATTTCAGCAGACCCGGCACCGACCCCGCCCCCGTCCGGCGGGTTGCCCAAATTGCCGCTGTTGTTGACCTTCGAATTGAGGCCGCCCGACGCACTGGGCAGGCGCTGCAATACGTCGGCTACCGACGACAGGCCCGATTGCGCGAGGCTGGCCTGGTCCACTGTGATGACCGGGGAATCCTGGCTCAACGGGTCGCGACGGATACGTGAGCCCGTAACGATGATGACGTCCCCGTCATCCGCGACTGCCGCGGGTGTAGTGACTGTCTGAGCTGTAGCGATGATGGGTGTGAACAACATCACGCCAACTATAGCACTACTGCCGCTTAGAAGATTTCTTCTTGCCATGAGACCCGCCCCCAAGTGAGTTGGTAGTCAATGATCTGCCTTGCCAAACAGAGGCGCAAGATAGTTGTTGAAAGGGCGCGCGATATGTTGTCGATTTGTGTCAAACTGTTGCTGTAAAGCAACTGGATCATGACTCTAATGAACGCGAGCGCGGACGCAAACATCTGCCTAAGATCTTATGATATCGGAATATCTTACAATATTTGAATAAAATTGCGCGCGCCATTCATCTAGCGTGAAAAGCGAGCATGTTCGTGGGGAAGTCTGAGGCTGTGCCGAAAGATTGGACAGGATGTTAGGGTCAGGACTGATTGATCACAGCCAGCAGATGTAAACCGCTCTGAGTTTTCCGGAGGCTATTTGGCTCAAGGTACAAAGGTCGTCCTGCATGTAATGGCCAATAGTTCGGCATGCGTCGCCCAATGAGGCCCGCCTGCGCGATCTCGCCGCTCCCAATTGACGGCGGCGAATCAACAGGACGTTGGAACGGATCGATTTCCGGTTCCGTACTGCTCGACGTCCGCAGAGAAACCGAGGCCGGTTTGCGGGGTTCTGGCAAGCTTATGCATCTCTGAATTTAACCGCGATGCGACAGGGCGCGAAGTTGCGCGCTTTTCTGATATCATTCATATTTTTCAATATGTTAATACCAGGTGGCGGAGCGGCAGGGATTCGAACCCTGGATACGCTTTTGGCGTATACTCACTTTCCAGGCGAGCGCCTTCGACCACTCGGCCACCGCTCCGCATTGCACTGGAAGGCGGCTCCTATCGCGGTGCGGCGCAGGTGGCAAGGGGATGCTTTACTTTATCCTGCATCCCCTGTTTGATCACGCAATGACCCGCTTTCTCGCTTCCCTCCTGCTAACCTCCAGCCTCATAGGGCCTGCTTTGGCGGCAGATCCGCCCGAGACCCCTGCCGAAGTGGTGGCGCAGGCGCCGTCCAGCGCGTGGCGTTCGATCCCTGCCGAAGATCTGCTGGTCATGACGATCGAGGGTGGCAAGCATGTGGTGATCCAGCTTGCCCCCGGTTTCGCGCCGCGCCATGTCGGCAATATCCGCACTCTTGCAAAGGCGCATTGGTGGGACGGCACCAGCATCAACCGGGTGCAGGATAATTATGTCGTCCAATGGGGCGATGCGACCGAGAAGAAGCCGATGGCGCCGGGCCTCGCTTCAACCAGCCCTGACGACTATACGCGGCCGCTGTCGTCCTTGCGCCAAGGGCTGATTTCATCTCCGCACCCGGACCCTTATGCGTCCGCGACCGGCTATATCGACGGCTGGCCGGTGGCGATGGATAAGGACGCTGCATGGTTGCCCCATTGCTATGGCTATGTCGGCGTGGGCCGCAACAATTCGCCCGATGCCGGGACGGGGGCAGAACTCTACGCCGTCATCGGTCATGCTCCGCGCCAGCTTGACCGCAATATCGCCGTGGTGGGCCGGGTGATCGATGGCATGGCGTATCTGTCCAGCCTGCCGCGCGGCAATGGCGAACTCGGCTTCTATACGCCGCAGGAACATCCGGTGTCGATCCTGTCCATCCGTTTGGCCAGCGACCTGCCTGTGGGACAGCAGCCGCGTTTTGAGGTGATGGATGGGGCTTCGCCCAGCTTTGCCGCCTATCTAAGGCTGCGCGCCAACCGAAAGGACGATTTCTACAATCGTCCGGCGGGCGGTGTCGA
>JAECRT010000002.1:80238-110275 GCA_016000085.1 Sphingomonadaceae bacterium | reverse complement strand
CAGCGCTTATCGCCATGACGCCAAAGCTGGCGGTGACACGCAGCATCTGATCTCCGGGAATGGCGAAATTCTGGCTCTCGATCTTTACGCGAAACCGCTCCGTCGCCGCAAAGGCCTCAACGCCGGCGATCTCCGGCAGGAGGAGTGCAAATTCCTCGCCGCCCAGGCGACCAAAGGAGTCACTAGGTCGCATCGTCGCGCTGCATAACTGAGCGATCTGACGCAGCACCTCGTCGCCTGCAGGATGCCCGTGGCGGTCGTTGATCGCCTTGAAGTGATCTACATCGAGCGCGATAAGTGTCGCGGGCCGTTGATGACGCACGAAACGGGAGATTTCCTTCTCCACCTGCTCGAGGAAACCTCGCCGGTTCAGCGCGCCTGTCAGGTGATCGCGCTTTGCAATCTGGCGCAGTTCCATTTCGTCGGTCACGATATGCGCGAAATTTGTCAGAATGGCGATATCGGCGTCGCTGAAGGTGCGTGGTTGCGTGTCGATGGCGCACAGCGCTCCGACATTATAGCCGTCGGCGGTCTGCAGCGGGATACCTACATAGCTCCGGATATGGGGGTCTTCCCGTACCAGTGGGCTATCGGCAAAGCGCGGATCAAGAAGGGCATCGGGCACGATCAACGGTTCGCGCTGCTGAATCGTATGCGTGCAGAAGGAGACAGACCTGGGAGTCTCTTGCACATAAAGGCCGCTTTGCGCCTTGAACCACTGCCTGTCACTGTCGACAAGGGTCACGGTCGCGATCGGAACTTTAAGGACAGTTCGAATAAGGTTGACGATTTTCTCGAAGGGCTCTTCGGGAGCAGTATCAAGGAACTCTAGCCGATTGAGAGCGGCAACGCGCCCCTCCTCGTCATGCAGCTTGCTATCAATCACTCTGGCCCCCTGTAACGAGTGCCTTCATCGCGGCGGTCAGCTCTACGCCGTAGCTTTCAAGGAGCTGCTGCACGCTCGACGCGACGATAGCCTCGTCGACGCCGGCGGCGCGCAGGCTTTCAACCAGTGCGGTCAAATGTTTGTAATGGCGCCGTACACTTGCTTGCAGTTCGGTCGGTAATCCGGCTTCTTCCGGCAGTAGGGGCAAAGGATGTAGATCAGCCTGATCCGTCACAATTCGACAACTCCAAACGACATCCCGGATGTGCGCTCTGTGCAGCATCATCGAGGTCATGCCTCGTTGGCACCCATTGCCCTAGGTTGGTTAAGAAAGTGCACACGGATGCCCTAGCGGACGCGGATTTGCCATGCGCTCGCAGGCTGCAAGCTGAGGCCGCGATCCACTTCCTGAGAACCTCGCCTTCCACACCAGCTACAGCCTAGTTGTTTTGGCGGCGTCTGATGCAACAAACCAGTCCCCCATGCGCTTCGCAGAGTTATGACCCAGTGGACGCAGAAAGATCGCCCTGCGGCGCCCATCGACGCACGCCATGGCCACTGGCGCGTTGTTCGAAACGTGGCGATTGGCCTGTTGGGTACGCTGTTCGTTGTTTGGTTGATATTGTTCGTCACCAAAGGCCGTTTCCTCAAACACCCGTTTGAACGGACCGTCGGCGCCATCATCAATCGCTCAGTTGAAGTGAAGGGTGATTTCCAGCTGTATTTCGCGCCGCTGCAAATCAAATTCTATGCTGAAAATTTCACCATTTCGAACCCCGTATGGGCAAGCAGACGCAACCTGTTTGCTGCGACGCGCATCGACACGCGCATCGCGCCACTATCATTGATATTCGGCAAACGGCGTCTCTATTGGCTGAACCTGACGGATGGCATGATCGATCTGGAATGGAACGCAGCGCATGATCGCAACAGTTGGACATTCAGCGATAAAAAGGGCGGCAAGCCGCTGGACTTCCCTAGTATAGATCGGGCTACCGTGACCGGCACGGCCATACATTATCTTGATCCAAAGATGCAGTTGTTGGCCGACCTGAACATCGACACGATCACGTCAACCAATGCCCGCATAGGCAAGGCTGTTGACGTGCGGGGTACGGGCCGGGTTCGCGACACGCCGTTCCGGATCTCCGCCAAGCTGCTGTCTCCCGATGCCACGGCCAATCGGGGCCAGAACAAGCTCATCCTGCGCGCGTGGGCGGCCAACAACATTATCGATGTCAGCGGCACTTTGCCATCGATCGCCGACATCGAAAATGTGCCGCTCGACACGCGCGCGCAAGGGCGAGACATGTCCGAACTTCTGGACATTATCGGCGTCGCGATACCGCGAACGCGCAGCTATGCGTTGACGGCGCAGATGGTAAAGGATGGCCAGACCTACCAATTTACCGGACTTAGGGGCAGATTTGGCAATAGCGATATTGCCGGCAAGTTGCTGGTCACCAATGGGGACCGCTTGCGCCTGGACTCCGAACTATCGACACACCAGCTCGATATCGTCGATGCCGCGCCGTTCATCGGCTATAATCCTGATATCGTCGCGACCCGCGGGGCGGCTGCGGCCGCTGCGGCGACTGGCGCGGGTTCGCAGCGTATATTGCCCGATGCCGCCCTGCCTATCGCTGCGATGCAGCGTTTCGATGCGGGCCTCAAATGGACGATCGGCAATGTAAAATCACGCAATGTACCGGTATCGCATGTCGACCTCACGCTGGCGCTGGATCGTGGCAAATTATCCCTGTCGCCCCTGACCTTCGCGATGGCGCGCGGCAATGTCGCCTCCGACATCATCGTCGACACCCGTGTTCGGCCTGCCGCCGACAGCTATGATATTCGCTTGGCCCCTACGCCCATGGGGCGGCTTCTGGCAGGCTATGGCGTCGCCGAAGCAGGAACCACGGGCACGGTAAAAGGCCGGATACAGCTGAAAGGCCGCGGCGACACTATCCATGACTCGTTGTCGAGCGCGTCAGGCCGGATTGCCTTCATCATACCGGGTGGAAGTTTCTGGACGCGCAATATCCAGCTTTCCGAACTGGATCTGGGAACATTTGCATACAAGATGTTTCAGGGTCGGCTCAAAGAGCCGGTTCAGATCAATTGCGGCTTGATTGGCTTTACGGTTCGCAATGGCCTTGCTGCGGCAGATCCCATTCTTATCGATACTCGCAAAAATGTAATCACGGGACGGGGCGGATTCAATTTCCGGACCGAAGCCGTCGATCTGGCTATTCGGGCAGATGGTAAAAAATTCAGCCTGCTATCCGCGCAGTCACCGGTGAGCCTCGGTGGCACCTTCGCCAAACCATCACTCAATGTCATAAGCCCGCAGTTGGTCGGTCGCGCAGGAGTTGGATTGGGCTTGGCTGTCGTGGCAGCGCCTCTGGCCGGAATTTTGGCTTTCGTTGATATCGGTGATGCGAAATCGGCCGCATGCGGCCCAGTGTTAGCCGGGGCAAACGCGACAGCTCAACGGACCAGCACCGGCAAGAAACGCGACGATGTGCGCGATTAACCTGCGTCACGCGTCGCCAAGAGCCATGTGAACGACTGATCAGTGACGGGTATGTTTTTCGCGCGCCCTCATGGCGACCCATTTTCCCTCACCCATTTCTCAGCCGAAAACCGATCCCCTTGATGCGGCAATCATGGCAAAATCAAGCAGGCGACGCCGTCAATGCGCGATAGGCGGCTACAATCCTTCGGCCTCCACCCAATGCGCGCCGCTCAACGTCCGTGCGAGGTTCCATGTCTGTCGGCGAATGTCCGGAACGGCGACGATTTCCCAATGCGCGCCGCGCGTCATCGGTCCGACCACACGCACCCGATCCTGCGCCATGCCCGCCAACGTGATGGCGCGGTTCTGCTGGTCGACATCGATGCCTATCGCATGAGCGTCCGCCCGGATGAGGCCGCTTGCCGCCAGCCGTCCCAACAGCGGGTCCGCCGCGGCCGATAAGTCGGACAAAGGCCCTGTACAGTTGATCGCCCGCGCGCATTGCATTCGCACTTCCGATGCCGATCCGCGCGGGCGCCACGTAACATTGACGCCGCCATCGCTGGCGCGTGCGGCAACGATCTTGCCGGCAAGTATTTCGAGCCGCCCTTCGTTCATCATCCGACCGATCCGGTCGGCCACCTGCGGCGCGACCCGATGGCGATGAATATCCCAATAGGGTCGCAGATGGCGCAAGAACCGCATACGCATGTCCGGCGCGGCCGCGCGCCAGATGTCCTGCGTGAAGGGCCGTATCTCATCGACTGCATTGCGCCATTCGACTTCGGCTGCGCGATTCCGTATCGACCGGACGAGCGTGGAGCATGAGCCGGTCGGACGTTCCCTGAGCGGCGCGAACGGGTCCGTCATGTCGTGCCTGTGCGGCAGGAGTCCTCGTCGTGACAGCGCGACTATCCGACCCCGGAACCCGGCCGCATCCAGGCTCTGCGCGCAGTCGACAGCGGTGAGACCGCTGCCCAACAGCAATATGCGATCGTCATCTTTTAGACCATCTGCGATATGCGTTGACCAGGGTTCGTTTATGTAGGCGGGGGCGTTGAGATGCCGGAAAGCCGCCAATCGGTGCGGGGGCAGGTTCCCCGGCGCGAGCACAACCATATCTGCGTCGACCTTGGCGCCCGAGTCGAGGGTCAACTGGCATTCCGCCGTATCTACCCTCATATCTATCGCTCGACCCAATATGATCTCCATCCGGTCGCTAGACGCGCGGCGTGCATCCTCCAGCAGCGCCAAGAGATATTCACCGTAGATCTGCCGTGTCGCAAAAGTCTGTGCCGTGCCGACATGATGCCGCTCTAACCAGTCGGAGAAATGGCCGGGCTGATCTGGAAAAGCGCTCATATTGCCAGCGCGCACGTTCAACACATGGTCGGCCTGCGCGCTCCCGAACGCCAAGCCCCTAGCCAGATGGTCCTTCCGCTGCTCGATCAGGGTGACCCGCATCGTGCCGTAGCGCAGCAGGTTAATGGCCAACAACGTGCCGCTAAACCCGCCCCCGACGATGGCCAGATGATCAACTTTCAGCATGGATCAAGCATTTCTAATGAATGGAGGAGCATTGCTTGACAGACGTATCTCTACTCCCTCGATAGATAAACACCCTCAAACGGATGCGAGGGAAAAATATCATGCCGACTGTGCGTCAGTGGATGACTGGCTTGTTCAAGCTGTGGGATGCGGCAAGGCGGGAATTGCTGCGCGATCCCAATGTGACGCTGTTCGAGCGCTGCGCGGACCATGCACATAAGCGAAATCCCGCCGACCTTTCCCAATTCTTCGACCATGCAGAGCGTCAGGCAGATCGCCGTCTATCATGACGACGTGAACAATAAGGTCGTGCTCGTGTGCCCAGGGGATGTCGATCACCGACTTCAAGGGCATCAGCACGGGAACCACTGTTCGCAAGCGACAGGCTCGTTCGCATTAAACCAAGAGTATCGGCAGCCTCTCTGCATTCGCCTTACGCGCGTAGATGAGGAGCAGCGGATATTGTCTGCCCCCCCAATCCGCGTCTGGAAGCCAACGAAGGGCGGCCACCATCATGCACCGGCCTTGGGGCATTCTCCTTCCCGCTTGCCGGACAGGTCATGGGTGGTACGCAGCACGGCATTGCCACCTTCTGTCTTCGTCATTGTCGTGCCCAGCGTCAGCGTGTCGGCGGTGTAATTGCCCTCCACCACGATTTCGGACGTGCCCGCACCCGCCTTGCAATTTAATGTCGCGATTAACCGCCCCTTGCGCACTAGCTTGTCTTTATAGGTGCAATCGCTGCCTTCCGGTCCCGCGATCGCATTGGCGTCGGGCACCCCCTCCTTGTCCACGGCGATACACAGCTTATCCTGCCCCACCTGTTTGAGCGCTTCCTGATATTGGGCAGGGGTGACGGTGGGCGTGTTGTAACCGGTGGTCTTGCGCGTGAGCGACCATTGCCCCGGCTGCATCACGATCGCTGCGTCCTCCACCACCGGTGCGGGAGCCGGATCAGCGCCACAGGCGCCCAGGCCAAAGGTCAACGCAAGCGGCAACGCCGCCAGCACGGTCTTCTTCATATCCTCTCCCCCGTTCTCTGATCGGAACAGGGCGAAGCTCTACCCATCGTCCCGAAAGCGCAAGCGGAAATGATCGCCCGCAATGGGCCTGGATAGCGCTATCGCGGGTCGGAACAGGTCGGACCGATCCACTTGCCTTCCGATCGGGCCGTCATGGCCATGGCGCTGCCGTGCGGCCCGCCTTCCATCTTCATGTCCATGTTCATCATATAATGTTCGGGCGCATAACTGCCTGACATGGCCGCGTTCATCGTGCCGCCTTCCGCCTTGCACGATACCTGCCCCTTCACGGCGCCCCCCTTCGCCTCGAACCCACCATAGGTGCAGTTCTTATTCTCCTGCCCAGCAAACATTTCTCCGCCGGGGTTGGCAGCCTGTTCAGGCGTAACGCAATATTTGAGCGAGGTCTGGTTCATCGCGCTCTTCATATGTTCCTTCAGGCCCGCAGGCGCGCCGGGCATGCTGGACAAGTCGATATCCTGCACGGTGAAGCGCCCTTCCCACTGACCGGGCTTCATCTGCACCTTGTCGACCTGTGCCTTGACCTCCGCTTTGCTCATGGCGTCGGCGGCGGCGATATTGCCGGCCTTGTCACCCGGCTTGTCGTTGCAGGCGCCCAAGCCCACCGTCAGGCCCGCAAGCATCAAGATCGTCCGGCGCATCGTCATCCTCCCTATATTCCTGCACGTTCCCGAACATACCCAAGATGCGCGCGGGTTCAATGACAGGTGGATGCGTTCTCGATCTGCTCTTTAAGATCTGCTGCCTGCATCGCGAACTTTGCACATCGACGTCATGACGCAAGCGCTGGCAAACTGATCGTCTTGCCAGCGACGAAGGGGGGATCAAGCGCTGGTAAGTCGGCCATCTATCCGCCGCCGCCCAAGGGCGCGTTTGAACTGAAACCCTGATCCCGATTGCGCCCGCGCGCAAAGGCACCATATTCGCCCCATGGCCATTCAAATCCGCACCACGCTCGATGAACCCGAAACCGGCGAGGGCTTCGTTCCCCATCGCCCCGCCCGCCCCGAAAAAAGCGAAGGCGGCAGGCCGTTCACGTTGGTCAGCGATTACGAGCCGTCGGGCGACCAGCGCACCGCCATCCCCGAACTGGTAGAGGCCGCGCGCGCGGGCGAGCGGGACCAGGTGCTGCTGGGCGTCACCGGCTCCGGCAAAACCTTCACCATGGCCAAGGTGATCGAGGCGATGCAGCGACCCGCGCTGATCCTGGCCCCCAACAAGATCCTCGCGGCCCAGCTTTATGGCGAGTTCAAGAGCTTCTTCCCCGATAATGCGGTCGAATATTTCGTCAGCTATTATGATTATTATCAGCCCGAAGCCTATGTCGCGCGGTCGGACACCTATATCGAGAAGGAAAGCTCGGTAAACGAGAGCATCGACCGGATGCGCCATTCGGCCACCCGGTCGCTGTTGGAACGCGACGATGTCATCATCGTCGCCTCCGTGTCCTGCCTCTATGGCATCGGGTCGGTCGAAACCTATTCCGCCATGACCTTCGCCATGAAAAAGGGCGGGATAGAGGACCAGCGCGAGATCATCCGCAAGCTGGTGGCGCTCCAGTATAAGCGCAACGATGCGGGCTTCGCGCGCGGCAATTTCCGGGTGAAGGGCGACAATCTGGAGATTTTCCCATCCCACTATGAAGATACCGCCTGGCGCGTGTCCTTCTTCGGCAACGAGATTGAGGAGATCGTCGAGTTCGATCCACTGTCAGGCAAGAAGGTCGCATCGCTGGATTATGTAAAGGTCTTTCCCAACAGCCACCATGTCACCCCTGGCCCGACGCTGAAACAGGCGATGGAGGCGATCCGCTTCGAGCTGACCGAGCGGCTGAAGGAACTGGAGAGCGAGGGGAAGCTGCTGGAAGCGCAGCGGTTGGAGCAGCGGACGAATTTCGACCTGGAGATGATCGCGGCGACCGGCAGTTGCGCGGGGATCGAAAATTACAGCCGCTTCCTGACCGGCCGCCTGCCCGGCGAACCGCCGCCGACCCTGTTCGAATATCTGCCCGAAAACGCCATGCTGTTTGTGGACGAAAGCCACCAGACCGTGCCGCAGATCGGCGCAATGGCTCGCGGCGATCACCGGCGCAAGATCACGCTGGCCGAATATGGTTTTCGTCTGCCGTCCTGCATCGACAACCGGCCGCTGCGCTTTAATGAATGGGACGCGATGCGGCCCCAGACGGTCAGCGTCTCCGCCACGCCCGGCCCCTGGGAAATGGAGCAAACCGGCGGCGTATTCAGCGAACAGGTGATCCGCCCCACCGGCCTTATCGACCCGCCGGTCGAGATCAAACCGGTGGAAGATCAGGTCGACGACCTCATCAACGAATGTCGCAAGGTCGCAGCGCAAGGATACCGCACGCTCGTCACCACGCTGACCAAGCGGATGGCCGAGGATCTGACCGAATATATGCATGAAGCCGGGATCAAGGTCCGCTACATGCACAGCGACACCGAAACGCTGGAACGTATCGAACTGATCCGCGACCTGCGGCTGGGCGTCTACGACGTGCTGATCGGCATCAACCTGCTGCGCGAGGGGCTGGACATTCCCGAATGCGGGCTGGTGGCGATCCTCGACGCCGACAAGGAAGGCTTTCTGCGCAGCGAAACCTCGCTGATCCAGACGATCGGCCGCGCCGCGCGTAATGTGGAAGGCCGCGTGATCCTCTATGCCGACCGCATCACCGGCAGCATGGAACGGGCGATGGGCGAAACATCGCGCCGTCGCGAAAAGCAGGAAATCTATAACGCCGAACATGGCATTACGCCGACCACGATCAAGCGCAATATCGGCGACATCATCGCCCATGTGTCGAGCCGCGATCAGGTGACGGTGGATACCGGGCTGGAGGATCGCCCGCATCTGGTCGGCCACAATCTGCGCGCGCATATCGAGGATCTGGAAAAGAAGATGCGCGCCGCCGCAGCAGATCTGGAGTTCGAGGAAGCCGGACGGATCAGGGATGAAATCCGCCAACTGGAAGCGGAGGAGCTTGGCCTGCCGCATGACCAGCAGGTTACCGCGCCGAGAGGCCGCGCGACCGAGGGCAAGCCGGGGACGCGCAAAGGCCGGTTCGGAAAGACGACACGGAAATTTGGGCGGTAGGGTTACAGCCCCTTCCGCACCCATATCCTGTTTCAATGCGTCCGGCTGGTCACCTTGGCCGTCCCGTCGCTCAATATCTCGATCAAATGCGCGCTGCTGTCGTTGCATTGCGCCTTCCAGCCTTTCACCCCGTGCCGCACTTCGGTACGCTCCGATCCAGTGACCGCTGGGCACGGCGCACCTGACGCGCGGATCGCGCGTTCCAGCACGCCATTGCGCTGCTCGTCATCCAGCTTCGCGACCTGCGCCGCCGCCCCTGTTTCGGGTGTCGCCTGATTGTCGGCTGGCGCGACCGTCTCGCCACCACCGCTACAGGACATCAGGGTCATCGCCGCCGCCAGCACGATCATCTTGCGCATCTTTTTCTCCATGCCTGTCATCCTGCAAATCCGTCCGTCGCGCGGATCAGCGCGTCCATTATGCCCGGTTCGTTAAAGGCATGACCCGCGCCCTCGATCATTTCGAACTTTGCCTCCGGCCACGCCCGATGCAGCGCCCATGCGGTTTCGGCCGGACAGGCCATGTCGTAGCGCCCCTGCACGATGACGCCGGGAATGGCCGCCAGTCTGCCCGCCTCGCGGATCAACTGCCCGTCTTCCAGCCAGCCGCCATGGACGAAATAATGATTTTCGATCCGTGCAAAAGCGAGCGCGAAATCATCGCCTTCATGCGCGGCGGATAGCGCGTCGTCGGGCAGCAGGCGGATGGTTTCGCCCTCCCACACGCTCCACGCCCTTGCCGCCGCCAGTTGCGCCGCGCGATCGTCCCCGGTCAGGATGCGGCGATAGGCGTTGACCAGGTCGCCTTGCTCATTCTCCGCAATCGGGGCGACGAACCGTTCCCATTTGTCGGGATAGATGCGACTGGCGCCATGCTGATAATACCAGTCGATCTCGCTTTTGCGCACGGTGAAGATGCCGCGCAGCACCAGTTCGCTGACACGCGCGATGTGAGCTTGGGCATAGGCCAGCGCCAGCGTCGATCCCCATGATCCGCCGAACACCAGCCATTGCTCCACGCCCATCATGGCCCGCAACCGCTCGATGTCGGCGACCAGATGCCAGGTCGTGTTCGCGTCGAGCGCCGCATGGGGCGTCGAGCGGCCGCAACCGCGCTGGTCGAACAGCAACACATCGTAGCGGGCCGGGGCGAACAGGCGGCGATGGTCGGGTCCGATGCCGCCGCCCGGCCCGCCATGCAGGAATATCGCAGGCTTCGCGCCGGGCGTGCCAGCGCGTTCCCAATAGAGGCTATGACCGTCCCCCACATCCAGATGACCGGAGGCGAAGGGTTCTATCGGGGGATAAAGGCTACGCATCCATTATCTCTAGCAGCCCTCCAACCCTTTCGACCAGCCACTTGGACATTGATCATCGCGATGCCTCCTGTTTGAGTGTCGCCACCGCGTACACAGGTCAAAAGCCGTCTTCCTGCTTTGACCGCAAGCGGCGGGATGACCGGCCACGCCGCCCCGTCCATCCTGCGGCCCATGGACCTGACCGACATCGACCACCATGGCGCCGCGCGCCTGCCCGCATTGCTCAGCCCGACCCAATGCGCCGCCATCGTCGCCCTGTGGGACCAACCCGCCGCCTTCCGCAAGGAAGTGGTGATGGCACGCCATGGCTTTGGCAGCGGACGCTATCGCTATTTCGCCTATCCCCTGCCCGACGCGGTCGCGACGCTGCGCGACAGGATCTATCCCGCACTGGCCGAGCAGGCGAATCGGTGGTCCGCCCTGTTGGGAACAGGCGACATCTATCCTGCCCGCCATGCCGATTTCCTCGCCCGCTGCGCCTTGGGCGGCCAGGACAAGCCCACGCCCCTGCTGCTGCGTTATGAAGCAGGAGACTGGAACGCACTGCATCAGGATATCTATGGCCCGCACATCTTCCCGTTACAGGCGGCCATCCTTCTATCGCAGCCGGAGCAGGATTTTACCGGCGGCGCGTTCGTCCTGACCGAACAGCGCCCACGGATGCAGTCCCGCGCCGAAGTGGTGCCGCTGGCACAGGGGGATGCGGTGATCTTTCCGGTACGCGATCGCCCGGTCATCGGCGCGCGCGGTCCGTACCGGGTGCAGATGCGCCATGGGGTCAGCCGCCTGCTGTCGGGCGTGCGCCATATGCTGGGCATCATCTTCCATGACGCGGCCTGACGCACGCCATTACATTTTGCGACAAATCTCGGCTGGCGTTGCCAGATTTTTGCGACAACTGCCCGCTACAGCCAAGACCATAGCAGTCTGTCCGGGGGTTTCATCTTGCGTCGTTCCGCATTCATCTTTTCCATACCTCTCATGCTGGGCGTCGCGCCCGGCGCGCTGATGGCGCAGCAACAACCCCAGGGCGGCGGCACGCCCCCTACGCAGGTGGATGATGGCGAGGAGATCATCGTCACCGGCCAGCCGCAGCGCGGCGCGGTGCTGGGCAATATCCAGCCCGAACAACAACTCAGCGGCGCGGACGTCCGTGCTCTGGGCGTGACGTCCATCTCCGAGCTCATCACCGAATTGTCGCCCCAGACCAACGGGTCACCCGTCGTCCTGCTGAATGGCAAGCGGATTTCCAGCTTCTCGGAAATTTCCGACCTGCCATCCGAAGCGGTGGCGCGGGTCGACATTCTGCCCGAACAGGTCGCGCTCTCCTATGGCTATGCGCCCACGCAAAAGGTCGTGAACATCGTCTTGCGCCAGCGTTTTCGTGCCGAAACTGCCGAGGGGCGCGGCGCCACCACCACTGATGGCGGGCGCGAAAGTGGCCAGGTTGAAGCAGGGATATTGCGGATTCAGGGGGACAATCGCTTCACTCTGAACCTCAAATATAGCCGGGCCGCATCGCTGCTGGAAAGCGAACGCAACATCACACCCACCGCGCCCGGCCGCCCCTATTCGCTGGCGGGCAACATCACAGCGCCCGTAAACGGCAACGAGATCGACTCAGCTCTGTCCACACTGGCTGGTCAGACGGTCAAGGTGGCGAGCGTACCGGGCAATGCAACGGGCGCCGTGCCAACGCTCTCCGATTTCGTCGCGGGCGCCAATGTCACCAGCGTCAGCGATCTGACCCGCTATCGCACGCTCAGCCCGGCAACCGAGAATTTCAGCGCCAACGCAACCTTGGCGCGCGCGCTGGGTGGGGTCTCGGCCACGCTGAACGGGCGCTTGGAACTGTCCGAAAATGATTCGCTTCAGGGGCTGTCGTCCGCCGCGCTGGACCTGTCCGCCAACAATCCCTTCTCCCCCTTCGGCAATGATGTAACGCTCTATCGCTATCTGGCGCAGGCCGGCGCGCTGGGGCAGCAAATTCGCGGCACCACAGGCCATGTCGGGCTGACGCTGAACGGACGGCTGGGGCGTAGCTGGCAATGGTCCTTCACCGGCAATGGCGACCTGTCGATCACGCGCACCAGCACCGATCGCGGGGTCGATACCGGCGCAATCCAGTCGGCGCTCGATGCCGGCAACGCCAACGTCAATCCCTATGGCAGCTTTTCAACCGACCTGCTCTCCACGCGCCTGTCGGACAGTGCGCGCGCCAAGTCTCAGGCAATATCGGGCGACCTGCTGGTCAGTGGATCATTATTCGATCTTCCTGCGGGTCAAGTGATGACATCAGTGCGCGTCGGCGGATCGGCCAATGGCTTTGAAAGCCGCTCGGTCCGGTCGGGCATTGAAAGTCCCAACAGCTATAGTCGCGAAATTGCCAGTGGGCAGGTCAGCTTTGACCTGCCACTCACGAGCCGATCGCAAGATGTGCTGGGTGCGGTGGGTGACATCGGCGTCAACCTGAACGTCGCGGCGCAACGCTATTCGGACTTCGGCACGCTGTCGACGCTGGGCTATGGTCTGCGTTGGCAGCCGGTGAAGGCCGTGCAGCTGCTGATGTCCGCCAATCAAGATCGCGCCGCGCCGACCGGCACGCAAATTACCGATCCACTGATTGCCACACCCAATGTTTCGCTGTTCGACTATGCGACCGGTCAGACCGTGTTCGTCACGCAGTTGTCCGGCGGCAACGCGGCGCTGCGCGAAAGCGTGCGCGACCAGTTCCGCCTCAGCGCCACAGTCAAGCCGTTCGACAAGCCCAACCTGACGCTGACCGCCACCTATCTCAACAGCCGCACGTCGAACCCGATCGCGTCTTTCCCCACGCCTACGCCCGCGTTGATGAATGCCCTCCCCCAACGCTTCCTGCGCGACGGCGACGGCAATCTGGTGCAGGTCGACGGACGGCCACTCAATTTCCTACGGTCGCAGAGCGAACAGTTGCGCTGGGGCTTCGATTTGTCGATCCCGCTCAAGTCCCATGTTCAGAAACTGGTCGAGGCGTGGCGCGCATCAGGGGGCAAGCCCGAAGACCGGCCGCCCGAATTGCAGGCGTTGTTCGGCAATCGTCAGCCCCGTACCGAAGGCGGCGACCGGCCGCGCGGCGATGGCGCCAATGCGGGACCGGGCGGCCCCGGTGGCGGACAGGCTGGCGGACGGCCGGGCGGCGGTGGCTTTGGCGGACCGCGTGGTCCTGGCGGCGGCCAGGGCGGCGGGCGACTAAGCTTCAGCCTTTACCACACATGGCATTTTACCGAGAGTATCGACATAGCGCCGGGCGTGCCGCAGCTTAACCTGCTGGACGGCGACGCCACCGGGTCGTCGGGCGGCCAGCCCCGGCACGAGCTTGAGGGCCGGATCGGCTATTCCAACAATGGCCTGGGTGCGCGACTGGGCATCGACTGGGAAAGCGGCACCCATGTTAACGGCGCCCTGACCGGGACGGCAGGCGGCAGTTCGCGCCTGAATTTCGGCAGCCTCGCCACCGCCAACCTGCGCATCTTCGCCAATCTGGGGCAAATTCAGGGGCTGGAGCGCAAAGTGCCGTTCCTGCGTGGCGCGCGGGTGTCGATCGGCATCGACAATATCTTCAACCAGCGCCGCAAGGTGACGGATGCTACCGGCGACACGCCGCTGCGCTATCAGGCCGACTATCTCGATCCGCTGGGCCGCTCGATCAGCATCAATTTCCGCAAGCTGTTCTTCCCCACCTTTCCGCCGCGTGGTTAAGTCTCTGTTAGCCACACCTAAAGCATAAGCTTTCCGGACCGTTATCAACAGCATGAACGGTTCGGGAGCCTTGCAGATGAAGCCTATCAGAATAGTGGTGGTCGACGATTCGCTGACCATCCGCGCCATGATCGAAACACTGCTGGAGCGCGACCGCCGGGTCGAAGTGGTTGGCATCGCCAGCAACGGAGCGGAGGCGATCGACATGATCCGCCTGGAAAAGCCGGACGTGGTGACGCTGGATATCGCCATGCCAGGCAAGGATGGCATGGCGATATTGGACGAGATCATGGACCTGGAGCCGTGCCCGGTCATCATGCTATCCAGCCTGATGCGCGCGGGTGCGCCGATCGTCGCCGAAGCGATGGACCGGGGCGCGGCAGCCTGTTTCAACAAGGCGATGATCGTGCGGGAAGCGACCCGCTTCATCACCCTGATCAAGGACGTCGCGCGTGGCGTGGTCGACGCGGAAGTGACGCCGGTGGCGATCGCCGCCTGATCCCCGCCGCGAATTGCCGGACACGAAAAAGGGAGGCGTTAGCGCCTCCCTTTTTCGTGGCGTTCAGCTTTGGCCGATCCTAGCGCGTCACGACGCCAGCGCGCGTGGCGGATTACGGAGCGTCGCGACGTCGATCGCACCGGCAAACTCCACGCCCATGCGATCGTCCTTCGACCAGCGAGCGGTCGCATTGACCAACTGGCTATCCGAAAATTCGATGGCGAACAATGTGCCCAATGGCACGTTCCACAACCCCTCGATCAACGCACCGGTGGCGGAGATATTGCGGATGCGGCCGGTGTAGATATGGCCGTCATGATGCACGGAGATGGTGCGCAGCATCGTCTTGCGTTCCGGGCGGCTGGATTTGAACCCATTGGCCGCCGCGTTGATGCCATGGGCGCGCTGATTCAGCACGATGTCGGCGAACGGCATGGGACGGCCATAGATATAGCCCTGAATATGGCTGCATCCGAGTTGGCGAATGAGTTCCAGTTCGTCCTGCGTTTCCGCACCTTCGGCCGTGGTGTCCATACCCAACGCCTCGGCCAGGCTAACGATCGCCTTGATGATCGCGCTGTTGCGATTACCCTTGATCGCGGCGCCGCGCACGAAGCTCTGGTCGATCTTGATCTTGTCAAACGGCGCTTTCTTGAGATAGCCGAGCGAGGAATAGCCCGTACCGAAATCATCGAGCGCCAGCCGCACGCCCAGCGCTTTGAGCCGGGTGAACATCGCGTCGGTGCCGTCATCGTCATTGAGGAAGACGTTTTCGGTGATTTCCAACTCCAGCCGTTCAGGCGCGAGTTGCGCGCTCGCCAGCGCATTCATCACCGTCGCGGGAAAGCCGGGATTTGCAAATTGCGTGGGCGAGACGTTCACGGCAACGCGTGTCCCCGCTTGCCATTGCGCCGCATCGCGACAGGCCGTGCGCAACACCCATTCGCCGATCTGGCCGATCAGCCCGCTATCTTCGGCAATCGGGATGAACAGCGTCGGCGAAACCTCCCCCCGCACCGGATGCGTCCAGCGTAGCAATGCTTCATAACCGGTGATCTTCTCCGTCGTGGTCGACACGATCGGTTGATAGACGAGGTGCAGGCCATCCGCTGTCAGCGCATGACGCAGATCTTCCTCCAACTGGCGGCGATCCTCCGCATCTGCATGCATTTCGGAGGCATAGAAGCGATGGATGCCCCGGCCATTGCCCTTCGCCGCATAGAGGGCGAGGTCGGCATTGCGGATCATCGCTTCGGCGGTGGTGCCGTCTTTAGGACAGCAGGAAATGCCAATCGACACGCCGATCACGACCGCTGTTCCTTCGATCGAATAGGGTTGGGACACCGTGCTGATGATGGCCTGCGCCAGTTGCGCCATAGCGGCCGGATCGCGGCTGCCGGGGAACAATATCTTGAACTCGTCGCCGCCCTGCCGTCCGACCAGACCCTGATCGCCCACGGTGCGTTGCAGCCGCTGACTGACCTGCCGCAACAGCGCATCGCCGGCTGGATGGCCCAACGTATCGTTCACCGTCTTGAAACGGTCGAGGTCGAGCATCATCAGCGTGCATTCGCCCGCCTTGCCATGACGATCGGCAACCGCCTGCTCCAGTGAGCGCAACATCTGGATGCGATTCGCAAGCCCAGTCAGCGAATCGAATTGCGCCAGCCGCGTCACTTCCGCTTGGCTGCGGCGCATTTCCGTCAGATCCGTGCCACTGCCGCGAAAGCCGTGAAATTGGCCATATTCGTTGAACACCGGCTGGCCGGAAATCGACCACCATCGCTCCTCCTTCGCCATCGAGGCGCAGACCGCGATGTCCGAAAAGCCTGTGCGCGCAGACAAATGAAAGCCCAGCGTGCGTTCGCCATCACCCTGCTGCTTGTCACCCTGACGAATGATATCTGTAATAGCACAGCCGATCATCCCGCTCTTGGGCGCATCCAGCGTCTGGGCAAGCGTTTCGGAAATATAGGTCAGGCATCCCTGCCGGTCCGTTTCCCAGAACCAGCCGCGGCCCGTGCGCTCATGTTCCTGAAGCAGACGGTCGGACCGTTGCGCCCGCAAATCCTGCCGTTGGCGCTTGATGGCCCTCTCGCGGTCGGCTGTCGCCTGCCGCAATGTCGCAACTACCATGACGACGACGCAGCTGAACAGCAACCCGATCTGCGCCAAGCCCACCTTGCCGGCCACCGATACGATCAGTGCGCCGAGAAAATAGCTGATCCCCAACAACCGCCGGTCGCCGAAGATACAGACCGCCAGCAGCGCGACCGCCAGTTCCGGCACTGCCGCCAGAAATACTGCATCCGTTGCCGCCCTTGCGTCATGGCCCAGCCACAGGCTGTAAGTCAGCCCCGACAGGAAGACCATCGGCAGCATCAGCCAGTTCTGGATATGCGGCATCAGTTTCTGAAACAGCTGGCCGCGCGGCACGATCATCAGCGCGCCATCGACCAGCAGCATAATCGCCAGAGTCGCCGCCTGCTCGCGATTACCCGACTGGTAGAAGGGGATAGCGAGCAGGGCGACCACGCAGAGCTTCGCGAGGAGGATCAGCGGCCACAATTGCGCGATATGGACGAACGCGCCGGAAATCCAGGACGCCGCGACTTCAGTCCCGCTGCGCCGTAGGCCAAGCGCCACGATCAATGTCATGGGGCGGGACGAACCATCGAGAAGGGAAGGTTTTTGCAAAGGCATAGTGGCGCATATTAGCAACCAGTTCTTGCCAGAGAATTACTTCCGCATAACGAAACAGTCCGCTTTGCCCCTAATCAAACCGCCAATCAGACGCGCATCGGCATCAATACATACAGCGCGGCACTTTGATCATTTTCGCGAATCAGCGTGGGCGCGGCGGCATCGGCCAGATGCAGTTCGACAATATCGCTGTCGATCTGACCCAATATGTCCAGCAGATAGCGGGCATTGAAGCCGATATCGAAGCCTTCTCCCTGAAATGCGCCAGGCACTTCTTCGGCCGCCGTGCCATTTTCAGGGCTGGTCACCGACAGAGTGATCTTATCGCGATCCAGCGTCATCTTGACCGCGCGGGTCTTTTCGGTGGCGATGGTCGCAACGCGATCCACCCCCTCCTCGAAGCTGCGCGGATCGATCTTGAGCAGCTTGTCGTTCGCGGTCGGAATGACGCGGCTATAGTCAGGGAAGGTGCCGTCGATAAGCTTGCTCGTCAGGATGGCGCTGCCCAGTCCGAAACGTATCTTGCTGGCCGACAGCGCGATCGCCACCGATCCATCCACTTCGTCGAGCAGCTTGCGCAGCTCTGCGATACATTTGCGCGGAATGATGATGCCGGGCATGCCGTCCGCACCCTCGGGCCGGGGCACGGTGACGCGGGCGAGGCGATGACCGTCGGTCGCGGCGGCCTTGAGCACCGGCTGGTCTTCTTCCGAAACGTGGAAATAGATGCCGTTGAGATAATAACGCGTTTCTTCGGTCGAAATGGCGAAGCGCGTGCTGTCGATAATCTGCTTGAGCGTTTCGGCGGGCAGTTCGAACACGGTCGGCAGTTCGCCTTCGGCGATCACCGGGAAATCGTCACGCGGCAGGGTCGACAGGTTGAAGCGCGCCCGGCCCGCCTGGATCAGCATCTTGCCATCCGCCGCTGCCAGCGACACCTGACTGCCTTCGGGCAGCTTGCGCGCAATGTCGAACAGGGTGTGGGCCGAAATGGTCGTCGCACCGGCCTGTTCGACCTGCGCCGACACGCTTTCAACGATCTGGAGGTCGAGATCCGTCGCCATCAGCTTGATCGCGCCATCCGCCGAAGCCTCGATAAGCACGTTGGACAGGATCGGAATCGTATTGCGCCGCTCGACCACTGACTGGACGTGGCTCAGGCTCTTGAGGAGCGTTGCGCGTTCGATAGTGGCCTTCATGTCCCTGTTCTGTCCGTTTCTTTTTAAGCCGATAGCCTGGATTCGGTCGAATCCCGGCGACAATGATGGATGGTCCTTCATAACCGCTGTTGCGGCGGCGGCAAGCGCTCGCTCGCGCTTTACGCTGGCGCCGGGGTTGCAAAAAGGCACGGCTTGGGCTTTGCCGGTGCGATGATGCGTTCGGTTGCCCTGATGATATGTGCGCTGCTGGCGGCAACGCCTGCCGCCGCGCGGGAATCGCTGGGCATGTTCGAACAATGGGGTGCGTTTCGCGACCCCGCCACGCCGCGCTGCTACGCCATTGCCCAGCCGTCGGCGCGATCGGGCCAGTTATCGGGCGGATTCGCGTCCGTGGCGACATGGCCACGCCAGCGAGTGCGCGGGCAGGTCCATCTCCGGCTCAGCCGCATCCGTTCGCCCCGCGCACCGGTTACGCTCAGCGTGGGAGAGCGGCGCTTCACCTTGGTCGCAGGACAGATGGACGCTTGGGCCACAGACCCGCGCGGCGACGCTTCCATCATCGCCGCGATGCGATCGGCCAGCAGTATGAGCGTGCAATCCAGCGACACCAATGGCCGCGCCTTTGCCGACAGTTACGCCCTACGCGGGGCGGCCACGGCAATCGACGCGGCGGCGCTGGGCTGCGCGCGGGTGCGGTAAGCGCTGCCTGCTTTGAAATTCCGGTAAAATCGACTATGTGCCCGGCCATGCATTCCGCCGCAAACCCCATCATGCCGATTCCCGGCCTTATCGACCCTGTGCCCGTGCCGCGCGCCGTAACCCCGCGGGAGGATGGACGTACCGACCTGCTCGGCCTGTCGCGCCCGCAGATCAAGGGCGCACTGGAGGAAGCCGGGCTGGACGCCAAGGCCGCCAAGCTGCGTTCCAAACAACTGTTCCACTGGCTCTATCATCGCGGCGAAACCGATTTTGAGGCTATGACAGACCTCGCCAAGCCGATGCGCGGCTGGATGGCGGAGCGCTTTGTCGTCGGTCGCCCGCAGGTGGTAGAAGCGCAGGTATCGGTCGACGGCACCCGCAAATGGCTGCTCCGGTCCGACGACGGGCAGGATTATGAAATGGTGTTCATCCCCGACGCGGATCGCGGTACGCTGTGCGTATCGAGCCAGGTCGGCTGCACATTGAACTGCCGCTTTTGCCACACCGGCACGATGCGCCTCGTCCGTAACCTCACCCCCGGCGAGATCGTCGGACAGGTCATGCTGGCGCGCGACGCGCTGGGCGAATGGCCCAAAGGTAATATGGGCAGCGTCGCTGTAACGCCGGACGATGAGGATGAAGACGCCCCCCAATATTCGCCCGATGGGCGGATGCTGACCAACATCGTGATGATGGGCATGGGCGAACCCCTCTATAATTTCGAGCATGTGCGCGATGCGCTCAAGGTGGTGATGGACGGCGACGGCCTGGCCCTCTCGCGCCGCCGCATCACCTTGTCGACCAGCGGCGTCATCCCGATGATGGCGCGGGCGAGCGAGGAAATCGGCGTCAATCTGGCCGTCTCGCTCCATGCCGTGACCAAGGAAGTGCGCGACGAACTCGTCCCGCTCAACAAGAAATACGGGATCGAAGAACTGCTTCAGGCCTGCGCCGACTATCCCA
Organism: Sphingomonadaceae bacterium; assembly: GCA_016000085.1. GTDB lineage: Bacteria > Pseudomonadota > Alphaproteobacteria > Sphingomonadales > Sphingomonadaceae > Sphingobium. Next base: position 90,086 of record JAECRT010000002.1, on the reverse strand, counting down.
AGGCCAGCAATGCCCGGCGCATCACGTTCGAATATGTGATGATCCGCGACAAGAATGACAGCGACGATGATGCACGCGAACTGGTCCGCCTGATCCGCAAATATAAACTGCCCGCGAAGGTCAACCTGATCCCGTTCAATCCCTGGCCGGGCACGGACTATGAATGCTCGACGCCCGAACGGGTGCGCGCGTTCAGCTCCATCGTGTTCGAGGGCGGCATTTCCGCCCCCGTCCGCACCCCGCGCGGACGCGATATCATGGCGGCGTGTGGCCAGCTCAAATCCGCGAGCGAAAAGAAAAGCCGCGCCGAACTGGACCGGCTGGCGGCCGAAAAGCAAGCCGCGCTGGGGTAAAGCGGGACGATGGCGTGCGCCGGGCAAGGCGCGCTGAAACCCCGCCCGAAACGGCGGGGTTTTTTGTGTTTGGGGTGAGCGCGACAATGACCGATGAACAGATTGAGCGGCTGGCGCGGGGCTTTTGCGCGCGGACCCTGCCCAAGGCGGAATGGACCCATGGTGCGCATTTCGCGACTGCGCTGTGGCTGATCCTGCGCGCGCCGCATTTGAACGTCGAACGAGACATGCCCGACATGATCCGGCGCTATAACGAAAGCGTGGGCGGGGTGAATAGCGACATGGCGGGCTATCATCACACGATCACGCTGGCGTCACTGCACATGACGCGGCGCTTGCTGGCATCGCTGCCCGCCGATGTAACGCCCGCCGCGGCCTTTGCCGCGCTGATGGCATCGCCCCTGGGCGACAAGGACTGGCTGCTGACTTACTGGTCGCGCGAACGGCTCATGTCGGTCGCCGCGCGCCGCGAGTGGGTCGCGCCCGATCTTCTGCCGCTGCCTTCATAAAAGACCACCGCATAAAAAAAGGGCGGCCCATCGGACCGCCCTTTCCTCTGTTTCGATCGAAAAAGATCAGAAACGGAAACCGACGCCAACCATCGCGGCGTCACGGCCACCAAGGTTCTGCTCATATTCGGTGCGCTGATATTCAGCCGAAATGTAGGTGTTCGGGGTCGCCGCGAACTCCAGGCCGCCACCGAAGCGCACGCCTTCGAAAGCGAAGCCGTCACCAGCTGCTTCGAAACGGGTGGTGGCATAGCCGACCTTGCCGAACGCCAGAACGCGCGGCGTGGCGACGAAACCAACGCGCAGCGACGCGGCGAGGTCACGGCTGACTTCCAGGCCGGAATCACCGACGGTGGTGTCGCCCAGGCTGACTTCAACGCCAGCGGTGACGCGCGGTGCGAGCGCCAGGTCGTAGCCTGCGGTCACGCCGTAAGCGAAGCCGTCTTCATTGCCTACATTGTCATAGCCCAACGTCACGCCAGCGCGCGGCCCAGTGAAAGGCGCAGCATCCTGAGCGAAAGCAGGAGCAGAAACAGCAGCGGCAGCAGCAATGGCTGCGAAAATCACAGTCTTCATAAAGTCCTCATTATTTATTTATTCGCCGCGATTTAGATGTTAATCCGGCGTTCAGGTTTGATGCAAAGAAATCACATAATTAATTTGCAATTCCTCCTGCTCCCTCTTCTCCACAATTTGGAGTTCGAAGAGCGCGCTTTGCATCAGAAGTGCGCAACCGCCATCTAGGATCGCCAGCTTGAGTTGCAAAGGGGGATCAAATTTATTTAAGTCAATTTCGAAACCGGTGTTGCAAAATTGTGACAACATGCTGATTCCAAACCGCAATGCGGTCCATGGGCCGGTAACCTTTTGCGTCATCGCACCGAACTGGGTGGCGCAGGGATGCCATCAGAGTCAAAATGGGATAGGGTCGCTGACATGGATAGCCAGACCGCCAACATGGCCGGTGACGTGAAACGCCATCGCCTTTCCACCCGGCTTTGGCACTGGCTGAACGCGGCGTTGCTCTACACACTGTTCACCAGTGGCCTTGGCATCTTCAACGCCCACCCCAGGCTCTATTGGGGCCAATATGGCGCAAATTTCGACCATCCCTGGCTAACGCTGGATCGCTTCCCCGGCTGGATCACTCTGCCCGCGCTCTACAATCTGTCGATGTCGCGCCATTGGCACCTGACGGCCGCACCGATCTTCGCCTTCGCCCTGCTCTTTTACATGCTGTGGAGCCTTGCCAACAGGCATATCTCCCGCGATCTGGCCTTTCGTCGCGGCGATCTGCTCCCACGCCATGTCTGGCAGGATATCAAAGATCATGCGCGGCTGCGCTTTCCCACTGGTCAGGCGGCATTGCGCTACAACGTGCTGCAAAAGACCAGCTATATCGCGGTAATCTTCGGCCTGTTGCCACTCATCATCCTGACCGGCCTCACCATGTCGCCGGGGATGAACGCGGCCTGGCCCTGGCTGGTGGAATTGTTCGGTGGACGCCAGTCGGCGCGATCGATCCATTTTATCACCGCCTTCGCGCTCGCCGGTTTCTTCCTCGTCCATATCCTGATGGTCATGCTGGCTGGACCGCTGAACGAAATCCGTTCGATGATTACCGGACGCTACAAGCTCCCCCAGGCCCGGCCATGATCCTGACCCGCCGCACCCTGTTGCTAGGCGCGAGCGCGGCGCTCGCGGGATGCGACCGGCTGGGCCGCAGCGACACCGTGCGCGAAGCCCTGTTTTCAGCTGATAATTTCCACAAATGGGCACAACGCAGCCTGATGACGCGTGACGCGCTGGCTCAGGAATTTCGGCCCGACCAGGTTTCCCCGCTGTTCCGCGCCAACGGCACCGCCAATCCCAACACCCCTGCCTACAAGGCTCTGTGGCGCGGCAATTTCGCGGATTGGCGTCTTTCGGTGACGGGGCTGGTTGAGCGCCCGCTCTCACTCTCGCTCGCTCAGTTGCGCGCTCTGCCGCATCGCGAGCAGATCACGCGCCATGATTGTGTCGAAGGCTGGAGCGCGATCGGCAAGTGGCGCGGCGTACCGCTCAAAACATTGCTCGACGGTGCGCAGCTAAGCGATCGGGCGCATTACATCGTCTTCCGATGTGCCGACGATATGGGCGGCGGACGCCCTTATTATGAGAGCATCGATTTGATCGACGCCTTCCACCCTCAGACGATCCTAGCCTTTGCGCTGAACGACCAGCCGCTTAGCGTCGCCAATGGCGCACCGCTGCGATTGCGGGTCGAACGGCAACTGGGATATAAACAGGCCAAATATCTCATGGGAATCGAGGCCGTCGCTACGCTGGCGCCCATTGGTGGCGGCAAAGGCGGATTTTGGGAAGACTATGCCGGTTACGACTGGTACGCCGGTATTTGACGCCTGCAAAATGACATGACAAGGTATCCGCATGAAACTGTTTGAACATGTTATCAAGCGGTTGGTCACACGCGGTCAACTGACGGTCTTCTATGCCAATGGCAGCAGCGTCACGGTGGGCCAGCCGGACCCCACCCTCCCGGCGCTCGCCATGCGCTTCCGCGATTCGCGCGTCCCCTTCGATATCGTCCGCGATCCGCGGCTGGGGATGGCCGAAGCCTGGATCGACGGGCGCGTGGCGATCGAAGGCGGCGGCATCATGGAACTGGTGTCGCTGATCCGCGCCAACAACGCATGGGAAAGCGGCAAGTCGATCGACGCCAAGGGTGTCCTGACCCGCAGCATCAAGAGCGCACGCCAGAAATTGTGGCGCGCCAATCACAAGGCCCGGTCGAAGGCCAACGTCGCCCATCATTACGACCTGTCGGGTGCGCTCTACGCCCTCTTCCTCGACCGCGACCGCCAATATAGCTGCGCTTATTATCCCGATGCCGACAATGAGGCCGGGATCAGCCTGGAACAGGCGCAGGAGGACAAGAAAGCGCATATCGCTGCCAAGCTGCACCTGAAACCTGGCATGAAGGTGCTGGACATAGGCTGTGGCTGGGGCGGCATGGCGCTGTATCTGCACCGCACCTGCGGCGTCGACGTCACCGGTATCACCCTGTCGGAAGAACAGCTCAAGGTCGCACGGCAACGGGCCGCCGATGCGGGGGTCGCCGACCATGTCCGTTTTGAACTGATCGATTATCGCGACATGACAGGGCCGTTCGACCGCATCGTGTCCGTGGGCATGTTCGAACATGTCGGCACGGCCCATTACCGCACCTTCTTCAACACATGCCGCAACCTGCTGACGTCTGATGGCGTGATGCTGATCCACACGATCGGACGCATGGGTGGGCCGGGCATCACCGACGCCTTCACCCAGAAATATATCTTCCCCGGCGGCTATATCCCGGCCCTGTCCGAAATGATCGCGGGCAGCGAAGATACGCGGCTGATGGTCACCGATGTGGAAGTGCTGCGCATGCATTACGGCCTGACCCTGCGCGAATGGTACAAGCGCACGCTGGCGAATAAGGCCGACATCATCGCCCTGTATGACGAGCGTTTCTATCGCCTGTGGACCTTCTATCTCGCTGGCGCGGCGACCGTGTTCGAACATGGCGGGATGGTCAATTACCAGGTCCAATATGCGCGGGATCGCCGCACCCTGCCTATCACCCGCGACTATATGGCGGAGGCGGAAACGGCCCTGCACGGGCGGTAAAACGCTGAACGATCGCTGACAGGGTCATTCTCGGACGGTTCAGTCTCCGGCTGCCATTCTCCTCTTCATGCTTCCGCCAAGCCGGGCGGGACGGGATACAGGAGAGACGTGATGAATATTCTGTGGAGAGGCGCGGCAGCGCTCAGCCTTGCCATAGCGGGACTTGGCGCAGTGGCCCCCGCACAGGCACAACATTATGGGCGCGATGGCTGGCGCGACGGGCGCGACTATCGTGGCGACAATCGCCGCTGGGACAATGATCGCCGGTGGGACGGGCGCCGCCACTGGCGCGACGACCGCCGCTACCATCGGTCGCACCATCGCGGCTATCGCCAGCGCTGCTGGAACGAATGGCGCTATGACCATTATCGCGACCGCCGCGTGAAGGTCCGCATCTGCCGCTGAGCCATCAGCATGGCGCGCACCGGTTGACGGGCGGGCAGGCGAAGGGGTAGGCGCGGCGCAACTTTTCGAGGAAATCGATCATGAGCGACACGCCCCCCGACCATCTGTCCACCAACCCGCGCAGCCCCCAGTTCAACATGGAGGTGCTTCAGCGCGGGATCGGCATCCGTTTCAAGGGCCGCGAACGCAAGGATGTCGAGGAATATTGCATTTCCGAAGGCTGGATTCGCGTCGCCGCCGGCAAGTCCCGCGACCGCCATGGCAATCCGCTGACGATCAAGCTGACCGGCGAAGTCGAAGCCTGGTTCGAAAACCCGGCCGAACCTTCGGAAGATAAGGCTACTGACGCCGAATAGAGGTGTCGGACGCGGCGGCTCAGTTGAGCACCGCGTCCCGCTTCACATCGGCGATGATCGCGCTCAGGCTGCGCTGTGACGGCGTGCTGTCGGCAAATGCCACGGCCATCATGTCCGGTTCCAGCCGGGGGGCGCCCTTGCGGCTGTCCTTGCGAGTCCGCTCCATCGCCGCGCGCGCCAGCATCGGTTCGGCGACCGTCCGCGACTTGGCGGTCGCCGTCGGGACGGCACCATCGTCCCATCTGTCGGCATCTGCCCGCGCAAAGCGCACGCTGCTGCCCAGCGCGGGATCGGGCGTAAAATCATGCAACTTCGCCTTGACCGGGTAGATGAAACCATAGGTCGGGTTCATGCGCGCGCCCATCTGGTTGGTCGGGCTGTTCCAGACGCGCACCTGGCTCCAGTCGCCATCAGGCGACACGTCGATCGTCAGCACATCTTCCTCGATCGCGCCGGGCACCGACCAGTTGGCATGGCGGATCAGGACGCGCCGGTCGTCGAGCACACGACTGACCACCGCCACATGACCCAGCACCATCGGCCCATTGGGCCGGAACGCCAGCACCGCACCCTTTTCGGGCCGATTGCCGCGCTTATACCGGTTTTCCGCCTGTTCCCACCAGGTCAGCGCGTCGCCGCGCAACGCCACGCCCGATACGATCCGGGCGTAGGGCACGCATTGCAACACGGCCGACGCCCATGCAGGCGCAGCCACCAGCCCGGACAGCACGCACAGCGCCGCCCAGCTTATCTTTCGAACCATCTTTGCGATCCCGAAACCGAAGAATCGCCCCACCTCGGAAACCCTAGGGCAAGAGCCTTTAGGAAGAGGTTAAGCGCCCGGAAACCGTTCGGAAAATGTGATTAAAAGTGGATTTTTCGTAATAACGACTGCGGCAATCGCAACGTCAGAAGGCGCCGTGGCGCGCTGCGCTACCGTTGAGCGGCTCGGCCAATGCGATCTGCACTGGCTGGTCGACGCGCTTGGGCGCATCAGCATAGATGAAGCCGCGCGCCGGGTTGGAACGCAGGCCCAAGTCGCCGATCGGGCCGTACCACACGCGCACATCGGTCCAGTCATTGTTGGGCGACACGTCGATGGCGCGGACATTGCGCTCAATACCGCCGCGATAGGACCAGTTGGCGTGGGTCAGCAGCACTTCACGGTCGTTGACGACCTTGCTGACCATGGCGACATGGCCGACTGGCATCGAACGGCTCGCAGAAAAGGCTAGCACCGCGCCGACGCGGGGTTCATGACCACGGTCATAATGGCCTTCGGCCTGACCCCACCAGGTGTTCGCATTGCCATACAGATCGATGCCCGATGCCTGACGGGCAAAGGGAACGCACTGGAGAACTCCGGCGGTCGCAGGCGAAACGATCAAGGACGAGAGCGCAAGAAGAGATGCCGCAAAAAGCGCGCGAAAACCACCGATCATGCGAAAGCGACCCCGACTTGTTTTTAGGCTTTAACCCCGATGCCCGTCTTAGGGCAGAGCCAGGACGACTTGAAAAGCGCGAGGCGACGAGTCGTTGCTGCGATGCGTCATACTGTGGAACGAAAGACGTGCCCCGCCGTTACAGCCAACCGGGTCGCCGATCGCAAATCGCTGAAAAGAGGCGACTCCGTCCCCGTCATCCACACCTGTCCCCCGGTTGCGTCCAGCCGTTCGAACAGCGCAGCCCGGCGCAACGGGTCCAGATGCGCCGCCACTTCGTCGAGCAACAGCACCGGTGGCTGCCCTCGATCCGCCGCCACTAACGCTGCATGGGCCAGCAGGATCGATAGCAACAATGCCTTCTGTTCCCCGGTCGAACAAAGCGCAGCCGCCTGCCCCTTGGCAACGTGGATCACCGACAGATCATCGCGATGCGGTCCCGACAGTGTCCGCCCTGCGGCCGCATCGCGCCGCCGTTCGCGCCCCAGCCGCTCGGACAGCGCCCCTTCGCCTTCCTCCCCTTCGATCGCGATTCGTGGCCGGGCGAAGGGCGCGTCCGGTTGATCCGCCAGCACCACGCCCAACCGCGCGATCAGATCGGCCCGCGCCTCTGCCAGTGCCGCGCCATGTTCGCCCATCTGCGCCTCCAGCGCTGCCAGCCATAACGGATCAGCCCGGCGCAGATCACCCAGCAGTCGGTTGCGTGCCCGCATCGCCGCATCATAGCGTGCACTGTGCGCGGCATGGGATGGATGCAGCGCCAGGGTCAGCCGGTCGAGAAAACGCCGCCGCCCGCCCGGACTGTCGAGAAACAGCCGGTCCATCGCCGGGGTCAGCCACACGATGGACAGATGATCTGCCAGCGCATTGGCCGATGAGGCCACACCGCCGATCCGCACCTGCCGCCGGTCGGGCGCTGTCGGCGCGACGCCGGTGCCCAGCACCACGCCATCCACCTCCGCCGCGATACCGAAACCGCCCGGCCCACCCTGCCGCGCCATTGCCCGCAACGCCGCGCCGCGCAGCCCGCGCCCCGGCGCCAGCATCGAAACCGCTTCCAATATATTGGTCTTGCCCGCGCCATTGTCGCCGGTCAGCAGGATGAAGCCATGATCGGGCACGATCAGCGCATCCGCATGATTGCGGAAATCGCTCAGGGTCAGGCGGCCGATCATCCCCCGCCTGTAGCGGGGCATGGCGCGAAGCGAAAGCAGTTAGCAGCGCTTGCGTACCACGGCCGTCCCGTCATTGACGATCGTCAGTGTCCTGCCATCCGTCGACGGACGCAGGTCCAGCAAGCGCGTCCAGCTTTGCCCCTCGCCGGTAAATGCCGCCATGATGGCATAGCGTCCACCCGGCTCCGGCGTCACCGTCTTCACACTGCCCACGCTTTCGTGAAAGACCAGGCTGTTGGCCATGATGTTGAGTTCCAGTTCCGCCATCCGATCGCCGCAGTGATCGCGCACCCCGGTCCAGCGCCCCAATAGGGCTGTCGGCATCGTGTTGGGCACGTCCACTTGCGGCTTTGGCACCGGGATGTCCGGCATCGGCTCCACCGGCACGATGACATTGGCTGCCGGCGCAACCTCCTGTCCATTGGGCGTCATCTGGTCTAGGATATTGGTGACCATGCCAGGCTGGCCGCCATTGCCATCCGCCTTGCGGTCGCAAGCGGCGATCAGAGCCAGGGGCAGCAGGAACAAAAACATCCGCATGGCGCAGGAACCGGCGAAGGGCGCGTGGGTTCCCTTGTTCGTCCGCTTGGGTCATGCTGCGCGCACATCATCAGGACGGAGTCGACGCCATGCCGGTTTTGGGAATGGGAGGGCTGTTTTTCCGCGCGCGCGATCCCGCTGCGCTATCCGCCTGGTATCGCACGCATCTTAACGTCGGTGGTGGCTGCTCGGCCGACGACAGTGTGCCGCCCAATGAATGGGTGTGGCAGGTGCGCGGCGGACCGATGGTTTTTTCGCCCTTCAAGCAGGACAGCGATTATTTCGGCGCCGACAAGGCCTTCATGATGAATTTCCGCGTGTCCGATCTCGACGGCCTGTTGGCGCAGTTGCGCGACGCGAACATAGAAGTCATCACCAAAGCCGAATGGGATCATCCCGATGTCGGCCGTTTCGCCCGTATTCACGATCCGGAAGGTAACGCCATCGAACTGTGGGAACAGCCCGTCGCACCTACCTGATCTGCCCCCCTCCCACGCCTAGCCCCATGGAGCCGACAATGATGAAGCGCCTGCCTCTCCTCCTCGCCGCCACTGCCGCCCTGTTCGCATCCGGCAACGCCATGGCCGCCCTAGCCGTCGGCGCGAAGGCGCCCGACTTCACCACCCGCGGCGCACAGGCGGGCAAGACCTTCACCCTCACCCTGTCGCACCAGTTGAAGCGCGGTCCGGTGGTCCTCTATTTCTTCCCCAAAGCGTTCACGCCGGGCTGTTCGGCCGAAGCGCGCGAATTTGCAGAGAATATCGACAAGTTCAAAGCTGCGGGCGCGACTGTTATCGGCATGTCGGCTGATCCGGTCGATGACCTGGTCGCTTTCTCGACCAAGGAATGCGCGGGCAAATTCGCCGTCGCCTCGGCCGGTCCCGCGATCGTCACCGGTTATGACGTCGCGCTCAAGATGCGGCCGGGCATGACTGACCGCACCTCCTATGTCATTGCGCCGTCAGGCCGCGTTGCGTTCGTCCATTCGGAAATGAACTATGCCGAACATGTGAAGACCACGCTCGCCGCGGTTGAGGCGATGAAGCAGAAATAGGACGGGCTTGTCCCCTCCCACATCGCGCTATCCGGTGCCGGTCAGGAAATCGCCATCCTTGACCGGCGCAAGGCCCGCAACATCATGGACATAGATATAGGTCCAGGCCTGCACCGCCCCACTCGGCCCTTCCACCCATAGCCGTTCGCGCCGATATTCATGCGGGACCGGGTGCGCGGGCGTACATTCCTCATAATCGTCCAGCCAGGCCAGCACGCCGCCCGGATCGCCTAGGGCGAACAGATCACCCGTCACCCGCCCGTGCGGACCCGGCACGAAACCGGGATAATCAGCAACATGATAAAGCGTGCCGGTCGTGCTGGCAGAGCCGACATGGCGCGC
>JAECRT010000002.1:76268-80138 GCA_016000085.1 Sphingomonadaceae bacterium | reverse complement strand
GGCATCAAGGCCGGATGATCCGGTCCATCAATTCAGGGAGTGCATATCATGTCCATCGCCAAGTTTCAGAACGTAGCCGTCGCCCTAGTCGGCGCGCTCCTCGTCGCCGGCCTGTTCGTCGGCGCAGCGGTTCCGGTGGTTCCGATCGCCTGATCGCCCCTTCTTCAGATCAACCATATTTCGCAAAGGCCAGTCTCATGAACAATAGCTTCACCCTCGATCGCACCAACGGCAAGATCATGGGCGTATGCGCCGGCATCTCCAACCGCACCGGTCTGGACGTCACATTGATCCGCGCCGCGCTCGTCCTACTGACGCTGTGCGCACTGGGTCCGATCGGCGTTGTGGCCTATCTGCTGGCAGGCTGGCTCGCCGAAGGGTGATCCGCCCCGGCCAACAGTTCAGGCTTTTCCACAATAGCCATGAAATAAAAGAACCGCCCCGGCATATGCCCTGGGCGGTCTTTTGTTATCCCTATAGTCGGGATAAAGATTTAGCGCATATCGCGCTCAGACGAAAAGCACCGAATAGAGGGTCAGCATCTGAATGCCGACCGCAACCATCAGCGCAGCGCCCTGAAAGGCCTGTCGCATTATAAACTCCATCATAGGGTGATCGTCCCCGCCCATCGGGTTGAGCGAGCCTATGGGCCTGTCATGCTACTGCAACAATCGCAAAGCGCGGCATACCGGTTGCAACAAATGCAACAGAGCTGTTACCCTAAAGACACGATCATCGCCTGCGCCGCGGCCGGATTGCGCACCTTCGCACCGCTAATGAAGAAGGTGAAGACATCGCCCCGCTGCGCCAGCGCCTGCGCTTCGTCGCGCCAACCCTTCATGTCCGTCTTGTTATAGCCAGTCGGCCAATCCTCCCGCGTTCGCATCAGCCGCAGATAGGAAAAGCCGACATCAAGGCCACGGATCGCGGGATATTCATCATGGTCAGCCAGCACCACCGCCGCGCCCGCTGCCTGCGTCATCGCCAGAAATGCAGGGTCATCGAAACTGTCATGTCGCACCTCGATCGCATGGCGCAGTGGCACGCCATCGACGCTGGCGGGCAGCAGTTTCAGGAAAGCGCCGAAATCGTCGGGATCGAACTGTTTTGTCGCCATGAACTGCCACAATATCGGCCCCAGCCGATCGCCCAGTTCGGCAATGCCCTGCCCCACGAATTTCGCGATCGATTCGCCCCCTTCCGCCAGCATCCGGCGATTGGTGCAATAACGCGACGCCTTCACCGCAAACTGGAACCCGTCCGGCACTGCCTTCGCCCACCCCGCAAAGGTCGCTGGCTTCTGGGAGCTATAATAGGTCGCATTGATCTCGGTGGCGGTCAGATGCTCGCCCACATAGGCCAGTTCATCCTTCTGGCGCAGCCCCTGCGGGTAGAAAGTACCGCGCCACGGTTCATAGACCCAGCCGCCAATCCCGACCCTGATCCGTCCCGCCATGTGCCACTCTCCTGCCAATTCATCCCGTGCGCTCTCACCCTGATCGTCCCCGGCGATCAGAGCCAGCGGAAAAAGCGGTTGGCATTAATTGCGAACGATTCTTAATTAAGCCGCAACAAGGAGCCTCACCATGTCGCTGGACCTCATGAAGACCGCCACTTACCTGACCATCCACCTGACCGTCGGCTTCACCGTGGCGTGGGTCATCACCGGGTCTCTCGCCCTGGCCAGCGGCATCGCCCTTATCGAACCGGTCATCAACGCCGTCGCCTTCTTCTTCCACGAACAAGCCTGGAAGAAAATCGCCGCCCGCCCTCCGAAAGGTGCGACCCGACAATGGTTTCGCCGCCAGGCCGCCTTCGCCTGAAGTCCCGCAATTTCGTCTATTTCGGCGCTTGCTTCTTCAGTCCGATCAGCCACGGCTTCACCCCGCGCGACGGTTTCGCGACTCCGTCCAGCCGTCGCATCCGCAAGATCGTGATGCGCTTCACGATCATCTGCCTTCGCATTGGCCCAGACCCGCAACAGGTAGGCACCGACAGGATCTTGCGCACCACATCCATGCCTGCGACCACATGGCCAAAGGCGGCGTAGCCGATATAATCGCCGCGCGCGTCCATGTTGGGCGTGGCGCCAGCTGTGATGAAGAAATTGCCCATGGCCGAATCCGGGCGATTGGGCCGCGCCATCGATAGCGTGGCATCGCGGTGCAGGATGCCGGTCTTGCTTGTCGGCTCATGCGCGACCGGCGGCAGCGACCGGCGGGCGTCGGTGTCGATGCCGCCCTGGATCAGCCCCAGCTTCGGATCGCTCTTGCGCCTCGCGGCGCGATAGAAGGTTACGCCGTCGAACCGGCCATCATCAACATAAGTCAGGAAATTTGCCGATGTCAGCGGTGCGCGTTTCTGATCGACCGCCACGATGATCGTCCCGACCGATGTCTCGATCGCTACCCGGACATAGCCTGGCGTAGGCCGGTTGGCCGGAATTGCAGCGGCGAGCGCAGGGCAAAAAAACAGCAGCAGGGCGGCGATGCGAACAAGCAGTCGGACATTCATGCCGCCCACGCCTAATCGCGTCGCACGCGCCATGCAACGCTGTGAAGCACGCTCCGGCACCACGCGAACAGTTTCGCACAGGCAATTGCATAACAAAGGAAAGGATGGGGATGGCGCAGAAAATGTTCTGCATTACCATGCACTCTGCTTTGCAAAATGGTGATCCCAACGGGATTCGAACCCGTATCGCTGCCGTGAAAGGGCAGTGTCCTAACCGTTAGACGATGGGACCACGAAGCCTTCCGCGATGCGGCGGGCTAGCGAAGCGAAGGCGGCATTAGGAGGCGACTTGCTTTCGGTCAACCCCTTTTCCGTCATAAAAATGCCGTCCGTTCAATCTGCCCAGGCAGCATCCTCCAGATGCAGTTCCGCGGCCGGGCGGCTGCCCCAGTCGTCAATCTTCGCCCGGCCCGCGACCCACAGCCGCCGATCGCGGGGAGCGCCCAATATGGCTTGGCCCAGTTCGCTTTCCGCCTGGCGAAAGGCGATAGTCTTGATGGAGCGCCCATCTTCTCCCGCCATGATCGCGCGCAGATGTCCGTTGCCCACGATATCCGCCTTGATGACGCGCATCGGCCCGGCCGCGATCCGCGGCGCAGGCCAGCCGGCACCATAGGGTCCGCCCTGCTCGATGGCGGCGATGAAATCGGGATTCACACCCGCCGGTGCCAGCACCGCATCGATCAGCAAAGCACGGTCGTCCCGCGCCAATGCAACCGCGCTGGCCAAACGATCGTCAAGAAAATCGGCCAGCGCATCGACCTTATCCGCCGCAACCGTCAGGCCTGCCGCCATGGCATGCCCGCCGCCAGCAACCAGCAGGCCGCTATCCTTGGCCGCCAGCACCGCAGCGCCCAGATCGACGCCGGATATGGAGCGGCCCGACCCCTTGCCCACGCCTTCGCCGTCCAGCGCGATGACGATAGCGGGACGTCCCGCCTTCTCCTTGAGCCGTCCGGCAACAATTCCGATAACGCCGGGATGCCAGCCATGGCCTGCGATCACGGCGACGGCGCGATTGCCCTGTGCGTCGAGCAGCGCTTCGGCCTGTTCCTGCACCGTCGATTCGATCGCGCGGCGCTCTTCATTATATTGGTCGAGTTGCGCGGCGATCCGTGCGGCCTCGATCGGATCTTCCGTCGTCAGCAGCCGCACGCCAAGATCCGCCTGCCCGACCCGGCCGCCTGCATTGATGCGCGGCCCCAGCGCGAAGCCCAGATCATGGCACAGCGGCGCACGGGTCAGGCGGCTTGCGTCGATCAGCGCAGCCAGACCGATATTGCGGCGCTTGGCCATCACCTTCAGGCCCTGCGCCACGAAGGCGCGGTTCAGTCCCCTGAGTTGCGCCACGTCCGC
>JAECRT010000002.1:7635-76168 GCA_016000085.1 Sphingomonadaceae bacterium | reverse complement strand
TCGCCCGACGGGCCATAGCCTTCCATCAACCGATCGGGAATATAGGGCCGCGCCGCCAGCCCAAGGTCACGCAACAGGCGAATGAGCAGTGCCGCGCTGGTCGCGCCGTCCACGTCATAATCACCAAAGATGCGAACATCTTCCTGCCGCTCGATCGCATCGGCGATCCGCTCGGCCGCCGCATCCATATCGCGAAACAGACTGGGGTCGGGCATGAAAGCGCGGATGGTGGGATTGCGATGCGCCTCGATCGCGTCACGCGGACAACCGCGCGCCAGCAGCAACTGCGTCACCAGATCATCGGGAAGATAGCCCGGTCCCCGCGTGTCCGCTCCACCGCCGCGCCAGCGCCATGGTTGGCCAAGGATCGAACGAGATATGTTGAGCGCAAATGTCATGCCGCCGCTCTAGACGCGGCGGCGCACAGAAGAAAGCATTCGCCTGCCTGCCTCAAATCCGCCGCTCAGCGGAACCAGCGCAACCCGTTGAGCGTATTGCCCCTTTGTCGGGCATGTGTATGTCTGGCGGTGAAAGGGGCATCGCAGATTTATGGGCAGACGACAGGCGCATTATGCTCGACATATGTTGCGCCTTTCCTTGATCGCGGCAATGTCCCTGCCTGTATTGCCGCCCGCATTGGCCCAAACTTCGTCCGCTGCGCCGCAGGGCGACGGCGAGGAACCAATCCTGCCGGACGACCAGTTCGAGGCGCGCCTGCCTAAAATGGAGCCCAAGGTCGAAGGCAGTGATACGGGCGCGCCCCTGCCCTCCATCGACACCTGGATCGATCAACAGATGCCGCAGGCCGGGGCCGCTGCCGAGTTGCCACCCGCGATCGACCCCGCCGAAGAACAGGAACTGGCCCAGCCGCTGCCGCCGCTCGACAGCGTGACCGTTCCGGCAAACGTCGCCAACGATGCCGATCCCAACGCGAAGATGCCTGACATTCGTTATGCCACCAGCTTCGAAGGCTTTGGCAAGACGGGACTAGAGGATGAGTTTCGCGATGCGTCCGCCCTAATCGAGGGCAAGGGCAAGGCGGAAACCGCCGCCATGGTGCAGGCGCGCGCGCAGGAGGATGAGAAACTCGCAGTCCGGCTGCTCTATTCAGAAGGCTATTATGACGCGACCGCCCTCGCATCGCTGGATCAGGCGGGCGATGGCACGCTCAAGGCGATCGTTTCCGTCACACCAGGCAAGCGTTACAAGATCGGCACGATCGTCGTGAACGCAGGCGCTACCGTGCCGCCGGGCCTGGTGCGCGACAGCCTGCCACTCAAGACCGGCGACTATATCGTCGCCGCAACGGTAGAAGGCGCGGAAGCGAACGTCGCCCTCAAGCTGCCGGAAAACGGCTATGCCTTTGCATCGGTCGGGGAGCGCGACATATTGCTCGACGCCGCGACTGCGACCGGCGACTACACGCTGCCAGTCGATACCGGGCCGCGCGGCACGTTCCGCAAGATCACCACCAGCGGCGATAAACAGGCGTTCGGCGCCGACCATATGGAAGTGATCCGTCGCTACAAGCCGGGGCAGATCTATGACAGCCGCAAGGTCGACGACCTGCGCAAGGCACTGGTCGCCACCGGCCTGTTTTCCAGCGTCGCTGTCGATCCCGTGCGGACGAACGAACCGGGACCGGACGGCACCGAATATATCGATTTGCATGTCGAGCAGGAAGCCGGACCGCCGCGCACGCTGGCGGGCGAACTGGGCTATGGCACCGGTCAGGGCTTCCGCGCGGAAGGGACATGGACGCATCGCAATCTGTTCCCCCCCGAAGGCGCGCTGATCGGCGGTGTCGTCGCTGGCACGCAGGAACAGGGCGTGTCAGGCACCTTCCGCCGCTCCAACGCAGGCAAGCGCGACCGCACCTTCCAAGCCGGGGCGATGTTGAACCATCAGAAATATGACGCCTATGAAGCCTTCACCGCAGGCCTGAACGCCAGCATATCGCGGGCATCCACGCCAATCTTCCAGAAACGCTGGACTTACAGCTACGGGGTGGAAGTACTGCTGTCCAACGAACAGACGACCGTCAATGAAGTCACCGCCGCCAACAAGCGGCTAACCTATTTCATCGGCGCACTGCCGGTACAGGTAGGCTATGACCGGTCGAACGACCTGCTCAACCCGACCAGCGGTTTCCGCGCCAATCTGCGCGTCTCCCCCGAAGCCTCGTTACAGGGCAATGTCTCACCCTATGTTCGCGGCACATTTGACCTGACCGGCTATTATCCCGTGTCCGACAGCCTGGTCATCGCGGCACGTACGCGGCTTGGCACCATCAGCGGCGTGAACCGCGACGATGTCGCGCCTTCGCGGCGCATCTATGCAGGCGGCGGCGGATCGGTGCGCGGCTATGGCTATCAGGAATTGGGGCCAAAGGACGGTAATAACGATCCGATCGGCGGCCGGTCGGTCAATGAATTTGCGGTCGAAACCCGCTATCGCTTCGGCAATTACGGGGTTGTCGCCTTTGTCGACGCGGGACAGGTCTATGACAGTTCGATCCCCCAATTTTCCGACATGCGCTATGGCGTCGGTCTGGGTGGGCGCTTCTACACCAATTTCGGACCGTTCCGCGCCGACATCGCCATGCCGATCAACCGGCAGCCCGGCGAATCCAAGTTCGCGCTCTATATTGGCATCGGACAAGCCTTCTGATGGCGCAGGACGACACTCCTCCCCCCGCCACCGATGCGGTCATCGTCGTGCGCGAAAAACGCGCCCTGTGGCAAAAGATCGCGATCGGCGTCGTTGGGCTTGTCGTCGCGCTGATGGTGTTGGTCGGCGGCCTGCTGCTCGGCCTGAATACCCAACCGGGCAAGAAATTCCTGATCCAGCAGATCACCGCGCTCCAACTTGAATCGGGGATGAAGATCGAAGTCGGACGGATCGATGGATCGATCTATAACGACATGACGATCCACGACCTGGTGTTGCGTGATCCCAAGGGCGTGTTTGCGGTCAGCCCGCAGGTGCATGTCGTGTGGCGGCCGTTCCGCTATATCAACAATCATATCTCGGTCAGCCTGCTGGAGACGCCGCTGGTGGTGCTGGCGCGCAGCCCGCAGTTCAACGTCACCAAGACGGACCCCAATGCCCCGATTCTGCCGGACATCGACATCGACGTCGACCGCATGAAGATCGGCAAGTTCGTGCTCGCCAAGCCGGTGATCGGCCAGAAGCGGGAAATCGCCATCGACGGCGTGACCCATATCGCCGATGGCCGCGCTATCCTGTCCGCCGACGCTGTCGTCGACAGCGGCGATCGGTTACAGGCGAAGCTGGACGCGGTGCCATCGCAGAACCGCCTTGCTATGAGCGGTACGCTGACCGCGCCCAAGGGCGGTGTGATCGCCGCCATGTCGGGCCTGACCGACGGGGTCACCGCGACTCTGGACGGCAAGGGAACGTGGCAGGCGTGGGACGGCAAGATCGTCGCCACCTCGCCCAAGGGCGAACTGGCCAATATCGCCATCGCCGCGCGCGACGGCAATTTCACGGCCAAAGGCCCGGTTCGCCCCGGCCTTGTCTTTGCCGGCACCGTGGACCGGTTGACCGGGCCGCAACTCGATGTCGATCTGTTCGCGGGCCTCAACGAACGGCGCGTCAACCTCAAAGGCACGCTACGCTCGCCCGCCATGTCGGCCGACGCGCAGGGCCTGATCGATCTGGCCACCAGCCGTTTCAGCGCGCTGCGCATCAACGCTGCCCTGCTGACCCCCGGCGCGATCATGGAGAAGGTGAAAGGGCGCGATGTCCGTGCCTCCATCATCCTCGACGGGCCAATGGCGACCCCGTTTGTCGACTATGACATCAGCGCCAAGAGCCTTGCCTTCGACGCCGCCGGGATCGAGAATCTCAAGGCCAGCGGCCGCGCGGTGATCGACGCCGACCGCATTCGCATCCCCGTCAACGCCACCGCCACGCGCGTCACCGGCCTCAATGCGGCAGCAGGCGGCCTGATGAACAATCTGCGCGTAAAGGGCGATTTCGCCTATGCCGCGGGCAAGCTCATCAGCGACAATCTCAAGATCGACAGCGACCGGATCGACGCCACGGCGATCGTCCTCGCCGATCTCGACAACGCGCTCTATCGCGGCGCGCTCAAGGGGCGGGTCAACGACTATAAGATCGATGGGGTGGGCATCGTCAATCTCAACACCGATGTCGAACTGGTGCCGGGGCCAAAGGGCGGCTTTGGCTTGGCGGGCCGCTTCGGCGTGCGCACCGCGCGTTGGGAAAACACGTCGGTGCGCGATTTTCTGGGCGGCAATGCGGTTGCGACCGGCCGGATCGGCATGACTCCGGAGGGCAAGTTCACACTGGCCGGGCTGAAGGGCGCGGCACCCAATTTCACCATCCGTTCCGGGTCCGGCAGCTATGACACGGACGGACAGGTCATGTTCGACGTGACGGCCTCTTCCCGGCAATATGGTCCGCTGGCGCTGACCGTGCGTGGGACGATGGAGCGACCGCGGGCTGTCCTGCGTGCGGCGCGGCCCAATGTCGGCGTGCAACTGACCGATGTCGTCGCGAAGCTGAATGGCGAGGCGGCGGGCTATCGGCTGGAAGCGACCGGCGGATCGCCATACGGCCCCTCCTTCGCCAACGTACTGATACGTACGGCGAAAGGCCCGCTGACGATCGACATCGCCAAGGCCCGGTTCGCTGGCGTCGATGTGGCCGGGACGGTGCAACAGAGTGCCGCCGGACCCTTCACCGGCCTGCTCAGCCTGAACGGGTCCGGCATCAATGGCGCGGTACGCCTGGCGGCCGTGGGCAAGGCGCAGGGCGTCGATGTCAACGCCACCGCCAGCAACGCGAAACTGCCGGGTGACGCGGACGTCGTGATCGGGCGCGCCATCGTCACCGCATCGATGGTACTGACCGATCAGCCCCGGATCATCGCCGACGCCCAGATCGCCAACGCAGCCTATGGCGACTACATCGTGCGCAAGGCCCGCGCGAAGCTGGATTATCAGGGTGGGCGCGGCAAGGCGCAACTGGTCGCCGATGGCTCCAGCGGAATGCCCTTCGCGATTGCGGCCAATGCCGCGCTGCGTCCGAACCTCTATGCCGTGGCGCTGGAGGGCAAGACCGGCAACGTCCCCTTCCGCCTCGCCAGTCCCGCGATCATCCGGACGGAAAAGACCGGCTATCGCCTTGAACCCGCGACGCTGGTGCTGCCGCAGGGCAAGGTCGACCTGGCAGGGCGCTTTGGCGACCAGACGACGATGCAGGCCCGGTTCAAGGATTTCGATCTGGCCATCGCCAACATGGTTTCGCCTGGCCTGGGCATTGGGGGGAAAGCTACCGGGACGCTCGATTTCGCGCAGAATGGCAATAGCTTTCCTACCGCGACGACCCGCATCGCCATCAGCGATTTCCGTCGCTCCAGCCTGACCGCCGTATCCGATCCGGTGTCGATGAGCATGGAAGGCAAGCTGTCCGCCGCAGGTGGTGACCTGCGCGGGCTGATCCGGCGCGGTAGCTCGACGCTGGGGCGCTTTGTGGCAACCCTCGCGCCGCCCGGACCGGGCGCAAGCTGGTCGGAGCAGTTGCAATCCGCGCCGCTGGGCGGCGGCATCCGCTATGCCGGGCCAGCGGACGTCCTCTTTTCCTTTGCGGGCCTGGCCGATCAGCACTTGACCGGCGGGCTGGCCGTCGCCGCCGATTTCAACGGTCGGCTGAGCGATCCGCGCCTGAACGGCGTAGTGCGCGCCAATGCGTTGACCTATGACAACGAAACGTTCGGCACCCGCGTCACGCAGATGAAACTGGACGGCCGCTTCACCAACGATCATCTCGAAATTCGCGATTTTTCGGGTCGGGCCGGTGAAGGCACCGTACAGGCGTCAGGCAATGTCGGCCTTGCCGCCGACAGCGGTTTCCCGATGGAGATCGCGGTCAAGATGGATCATGCGCGTCTCGCGCGCAGCGAGGATATTACGAGCGTCGTCAGTGGCACGATCGCCATTACCAACAGCGCCGCCAATGGTGGCCTGATCAAGGGCGATCTGTCGCTGCCCGAAACGCGCTACCGCGTCGCCTATCAGCCCGGCACCGATATTCGGGAATTGCAGGGCATCCGCCGCAAGAGCAACGGCGTCGATCCGCTCGCGCAGCGCATCGCGGCTCGTCAAGCTGCGGCTAAGCCGACCAACTGGAAGCTCGATGTTCGGGTGCGTGCCGACAATCAGATCTACGTGACCGGCATGGGCCTGGATTCAGAATGGAAGACCGACATGCGCGTCACCGGCACGGCGACCAAGCCGCGCGTAACCGGAAAGATTGAAGTTCTGCGTGGCCGTTACAGTTTTTCGGGGCACCAGTTCGATCTTGAACAGGGCGTCATCACCTTCAACGGCGACATGATGAACCCGACCCTGGCAATCCGCGCCCTGACCAAGATCGACACGGTCAGTGCGGGCATCGCCGTCGCCGGGTCGGCGCAGCAGCCCGACATCACCTTCGTATCGACCCCAACCCTGCCGCAGGACGAAATTCTGGCGCGCATCCTGTTTGGCAATAATGTCGCGAACCTGTCGGCGACGCAGGCGATCCAGTTGGCGGCGGCGCTCAACGGCCTGCGTGGCGGCAGCGGTGGGTTGAACCCCATGGGCAAGCTGCAAGGCGCGTCGGGTCTGGATCGCATCGGCATCGTCGGTGGCGACGAAGCGACCGGGCGCAGCACCTCGCTCGCGGTCGGGCAGCATATCTCCAACAATATCTATGTGGAGGTCATCACCGACTCCAAGGGCTTTACCGCGACCCAGTTGGAGATTGCGCTGTCGAAGACATTGAGCCTGTTGTCGAAGACCGGGACCAATGCCGGATCGTCGGCCAACCTGCGTTATTCCAAGGATTATTGAGGGTCGGGCGGCGACGCCGCCGCCCGATGCTTAGTCGACGCGCGTGACGGTGATCGACTGGGCGTTCATCTGAGCGTTGCCGAATGCGGTCATGAAGGCGATGTCGGTGGCGTCGCGGCCTACGGCGATGCGGACCATCGTTTCGACCGGAGCCAGGCCGGTCGCATCGACCAGATGCCAGGCCCCGTCGAGCCAGACTTCCACGACCGCATGAAAATCCGGCGGATCAAGGCCCAACGCATAGACCGATACCAGCCGGGCGGGGATGTCGCGCGAGCGGATGAGCGCTGCGGTCAAATGGGCGAAGTCGCGACAGACACCCTGCTGGGCGACGAACGTATCGGCGGCGGTCGTCGTAACGTCCGAACTGCCCGGCACATAGGTGAGGTTCTCGTTCACCCAGTTGACCAGCGCCTGGACCAGCACACCGCCCTGCAGGTCAGGGAAATGGCTGCATACGAAACTGCCGAATCGGTCCGCCTCGCAATAGCGGCTGGGCCAGATGAAGGGCAGCACCTCTTCGGGCAGACTGGCGAGCGGGCTTTTCGCGAGCGTGGCGATATCGACGCGCGATCGTTCCACATCGACCGTCGTGCGGTAGGTGCTGAGCATGCGGCCGACCCCGGTCCGGGTCCAGGTGCGGCGACCGACGCCGCTGCCGCCAACGCGATTGGTGAGCGGCCCGGCATTGTTGATAATGTGCGACTGTTCGACGATGCCCTGATCCGGCACTGCTGCGGCCTCGACCGCAAGCAGAACGTCCGTCGGTTCGGCAAAGTCATAGTCCAGTATCGCCTCGATCGCGACGCGCATGAAGGAGCCTTTCGGATTGGGTGCTGGTGCAGAGGGGGCAGGCTAGGAGATCAGGCAGGTAGTTCGTCTGCTCAACGCAGGAGGCAGCATTTCGATGCCGCAGGCACAGCGCAAGTGGGGAGAGGCGCGCGGGCTTAACTTCGCACATTTCCCGGTAAATGCGACATAATATTACCCGTTTCCGATCTTTTCGGAATGGCAGGCGCGTCAAAGCCCCTGCCGACCCTTCGCGGTAAAAGGCCCGCTGCGCAGGGGAGCGCGGCGGGCCTTTTCGGGTGCGTGAAGCGAAAGGCGGACGATTCGCACTGGCGTCCTCCGGCTGATCCGGCCGAAGGGCGATCAGCGCCTAGGCGTCACCATCCTCCGCTTCGGGTCCGGCCATCATCCCTTCAGCGACCGCTTCGGTCTTGCTGCGGATCGCCGCTTCCAGACGGTCCGCCAGTTCGGGATGTTCTTTCAGATATGTCTTGGCGTTCTCGCGGCCCTGCCCGATGCGGACCGAGTCGTAAGAGAACCAGGCGCCGGATTTTTCGACCATGCCGGCCTTGACGCCGAGGTCGAGCATCTCGCCGATCTTGGAAATGCCCTCGCCATACATGATGTCGAATTCGACCTGCTTGAACGGCGGGGCCACCTTGTTCTTGACCACCTTCACGCGGGTCGCGTTGCCGACGATATCGTCACGATCCTTGATCTGGCCGGTGCGGCGAATGTCGAGCCGCACAGAGGCGTAGAATTTGAGCGCGTTGCCGCCGGTCGTGGTTTCGGGGTTACCGTACATCACACCGATCTTCATCCGCACCTGGTTGATGAAGATCACCATGCATTTGGACCGCGAGATCGAACCGGTCAGCTTACGCAGCGCCTGGCTCATCAGACGTGCTTGCAGGCCAACATGGCTGTCGCCCATTTCGCCTTCGATTTCAGCGCGCGGCACCAGCGCAGCGACCGAGTCGATCACCAATATGTCGATGGCGTTGGACCGCACGAGCGTGTCGACGATTTCCAGCGCTTGTTCGCCCGTATCGGGCTGAGACACGATCAGTTCGTCGATGTCGACGCCCAGCTTCTTGGCATAGCCAGGATCAAGCGCATGTTCGGCGTCGACGAACGCCGCCGTGCCGCCAAGCTTCTGCGCTTCGGCAATGGCGTGGAGCGCCAGCGTCGTCTTGCCCGAACTTTCCGGGCCGTAAATTTCGATGATCCGCCCCTTCGGCAGACCGCCAATGCCCAACGCGATGTCGAGGCCCAGCGAGCCGGTGGAGATCGCTTCGATCTCCATCTTGTCGCGGCTGCCCAGCTTCATCGCGCTGCCCTTGCCGAACGCCCGGTCGATCTGCGCGAGCGCCGCGTCCAATGCCTTTTGTCTATCCATGGTCCCTGTCTTCTTGGAATCGATGAGTGAGAGCAGTGCAGTCATCAGCCTATCCTCTGTCAAGCGGAACCCGCCGATTCTCTCGGCGTCTGGCGATGATGTATTCTGTTTGTTCTATAGGAACAAGAGGGGAACGGAAATTTCCTACGCCGTTCCCAGCACTCGGCCCAACGCGCGCTCGACCGCGCCGATGGTGAAGGGTTTGGCCAAGGTCGGCCGATCCGCATGCCCATGGGGCAAATCGTCGGCCATGCCGCCGGTTGCGAAAATGAAGGGAATATCCTGTTGCGCCAATATGTCGGCGACCGGCCAGCTTTTTTCGCCCTGAAGATTGCAGTCGACCAGCGCCGCGTCGAAGCCGCCTTCACGGGCATGAGCGCAGGCTTCATCGACCGTGGCGGCAACGGCATGCAGACGATAACCGAGCGCGTCGAGATAATCTTCCAGCATCATGCCGATCATCGCTTCATCCTCGACGATCAAGATGCTTTTGCCTTCCGACATATCCGGCAATCCCCTGTCTATACTCCGACTCGCTAACCGATCGCCAACGGCTTGCCCAGCGATATTCGATTGATCGAAGGCAAACCTATTCCGCGGCGGTCCGCATTGCCAGCGCATCGCGCGCGGCCTCCGCCAATTGGTTGACGGAAAAAGGCTTGGGCAAGAAGGCGACGTTGGCGAGATCGATCGAATTGCGCAACTGTTCCTCGGCATAGCCCGACATGAAAAGAACGGGCAGATCGGGATGGCTCTGTCGCGCCCGCGCCACCATGGACGGCCCATCCATATTGGGCATCACCACATCCGAGATCAGCAGGTCGATGGCGATGTCGCCGGCCAGCACTTCCAGCCCCTGTTCCCCGTCATTGGCGGTCAGCACCTTATATCCCTGTCGCACCAGCGCCCGTTCGGCGACGGCGCGCACCATATCCTCATCCTCCACCAGCAACACAGTGCCGGTGCCCCATGTCTCGCTGCGCCGGACCGGCGCCTTGACCGGCGCGGGTTGCTGCGCATCGGCGCCGGCATAGACGGGCAGATAGATGACGAAACTCGCACCGCGACCGGATTCGGATTCGGCGAAGATATAGCCGCCTGACTGTTTGACGATGCCATAGACGGTGGACAGGCCAAGCCCGGTGCCCTTGCCCAATTCCTTGGTGGTGAAGAAAGGCTCGAAAATCTTGGCCAATATGTCCGGCGGGATGCCAAGGCCGGTGTCCGACACGCGCAGCGCGGTATAGTCGCCGGTGGGCAATATCTGTTGCTGCATCTCCCGCACGCGTCCGGCGGGAACGGCATAGGTCTGAATGTTGAGCGTGCCCCCTTCGGGCATGGCGTCGCGCGCGTTGACCGCCAGATTAACGATCACCTGCTCCATCTGGCCGGGATCGGCACGCACCGCTCCCAGATTGCGGCCATGCGTAACCTCCAGCCGTACATTTTCGCCCAGCAGTCGCTTGAGCAGGTTGGACACATCGGCAACGATGTCGGGTATCTGGAGGATCTGGGGCCGCAACGTCTGCTGGCGCGAGAAGGCCAGAAGCTGGCGCGTCAGTCCCGCCGCGCGATTGCTGTTCGACTTGATCTGCTGAATATCATCATAGTCACTGTCGCCGGGCGTATGACGCATCAGCATCAGGTCGCAATGGCCGATGATGGCGGTCAGGATATTGTTGAAATCATGGGCGACGCCGCCGGCCAGCTGGCCGATCGCCTGCATCTTGGTGGCCTGCGCGACCTGACGCTTGAGCTTGGATTCCTCGCTATTATCCTTGAGACTGAGCAGCACCGCCGCTTCGCCCAGGCCACGCACGCCCGCCAGACTGAGCGCGACCGGATCGTCGGGCTGGTCGCGCATCCGCACGGCGATGTCGCCCGACATTTGCGGCCCCACGGCAAAGCGGCGCACGGCGTCGGCCACTGCGGCCTGATCTTCCCGCACCACGAGGTCGCCGGGGTAGCTGGGCTTTTCACCGGGCTTCAAACCCACCACCCGCGCAAAGGCATTGTTGAGGAACAGCACCCGTCCGTCCCGGTCCGCCATGGCGAGGCCAAAGGGCAGCAGCGACAAAAGTGTCTCGATATAGGACAATGCCGACGTGCCACCACCGCCCGACGGTTCGTCGATCAACAGCAGCAGCATCGGCCCGTCCTGCGCACTGGCCTGCATACCGCCGGGCTGCATTGTCCGCTTGAGCGGCACCTGAAGCAGGCGCAGCGGCAAGCCGCCCTGCTCCTCGCGCGCCAGGAACAGCCGTCCCTTGTCATCCACTCGCATGTGGCTGGCGAAATCGCGACCGGCGATATTGGCGTCTATCCGCCCCGCCGCGCGCAGCAGGAAAGCGCCATTGGCGGCCCGGATACGCCCTTCGCCGCCGATCATCGCCGCCATGATGCCCGCTTCGCCCATCTGGCGCCCGGCTTCCCCGGTCAGGAAGCGGTTGACGTCATCGAGCGCGCTGGGTTGGCGTACAGGGGTAAAGCGCCACAACAGATAATCTTCCGACCGGCCGGTGCGGCAAACTTCCACGTCCAGCCGCAGCGCGCCCTGCGACACGCCATCCTGCCGGGATTCGCCATCGCGCCAGGCCGCGCGTGCGGCAGTCGTCAGACGTTCGGTGAGGGCCGCATCGCCGGTGATGCCGGGCGGCGTCGGATAGCCGGGAAACCATTCGCCGAACAGATCGCTGGCGCACACCAGTCGCCCCGCCCGGTCGGTGACGGCAATCGCCATGCTGGAAGCGTCCGCCGCGGCGCGCGCGACGGTCCAGTCGGGTATCGCCTCGCGATCCGACATTTGCGGGGGATAGAGGCGGTTATACCAGGATAGCAGCGCGGCGATCGTCAGGATCGTTGCGGCGAAACCCGCGGCCAGCGCCCAGTTCTGAATAGCATAGAAGACAAGGCCGGCGGATAGCAGCGCAGCACCGACCAGCAGCGGCAGCGCCACACGCGAGGGCGGCTGCGCCAGCCATGCATCCCCATTGCTGCCTAGCCGCGTCGCCATGACCGGCCTTCCCCCTGCATCGACACTGGACCCGTTCGCTCCGGTTCAGACAGGAGCGATTTCCTCCAATGCGCTGCTTTCATGGCACTTGCCAATCCTGAATTTGCGGGCATGCCATTTGCGTCCCATGCGATGGCGCCAGATCCAGTCGGCCAGGAAGTAACCGACCACCGCGCAACCGATCGAAATCAGCGCCAGACCCAGCAGCATGGCGGGCGCGGCTTCCGAAAAGAGCCAGGCGCACCATTGGCCGATCGTCGCATGGCCATCCACCAGCGCCATGAAGCCATTGGCGTCGGCGCTGCGGCCCAGCATCCAGTTGCCGATATATACCGACGCCCACAGGATGAGCGGGGTCGTGGCCGGGTTGGACAGGAAGGTCATCGCCGCTGCGAGCGGGATATTGGCGCGAAACGGCAAAGCGAGCAGCGCCGCCCCGGCGATCTGGATGCCGGGGATCAGCAGGAAGATGCCGACCAGCAGGCCCAGCGCCACGCCGCGCGGCACCGACCGGCGAGTGAAGCGCCATAGCGAGGGTTCGAGTACCCGGTGCGCCACGGGCGCGAGAAATTTATTATGCTCCAGCGATTCGCGGGTGGGGGCGTTGGCGTGCCACCAACGGGTCAGCCGATTGCTCATCAGCCCTTATCCCGCATGATGCGCTGCTGGTCACGCTTCCAGTCGCGGTCCTTGATCGTCTCGCGCTTGTCGTGGTTCTGCTTACCCTTGGCCAACGCCAGCTCGATCTTGGCGCGGCCGGTGCTGTTGAAATAGATCATCAGCGGCACCAGCGTCATGCCTTTGCGCGACACGGCGCTGTGCATCTTCTCGATCTCGCGTTCGTGCAGCAACAGCTTGCGAGGCCGCTTGGGTTCGTGATTTTCGCGGTTGCCGTGGCTATATTCAGGGATGTTGCTGTTCACCAGAAACACCTGCTTGCCCTTCACCTCGGCATAGCTTTCGGCGATATTGCCCTCGCCCCCGCGCAGCGCCTTCACTTCGGTGCCTTGCAAGGCGATGCCGGCCTCGAACACATCCTCGATGAAATAGTCGAAGCGCGCGCGCCGGTTCTCGGCGACGATCTTCTTCTTGTCGAATGTGGCGGGACGCGGGCGGGCCATGATCTGAATTAACTCACTTCACAATATAGGATCGCGGGACGCTCAAACCAGTCCCGCGATCTCCAGTGCACGGTCAACCGCCGCACGGCTCGATTCCGACGGCCAAGTGATCGGCAGGCGGACGTCGCCAGGCATGTCGGGCCGAACGCGCGTGAGCGCATATTTGACGGGGCCAGGTGAAGAATCGCTGAACAAGGCATCATGCAGGGGATAGAGACGATCCTGCAACGCCAATGCGCCATCCCAGTCGTGATCCGCGCACGCTTTCTGAAAATCGGCGACGAGGCGCGGCGCGACATTGGCGGTGACCGAAATACACCCCCGACCACCCATCGCATTGAATCCCAGCGCCGTTTCGTCATTCCCCGACAACTGGCAGAAATCCGGGCCGCACGCGAGTCGCTGCGCGGTGACACGCCCCAGATTTCCGGTAGCGTCCTTGATCCCGACGATCGACTGATATTCCTGGCTCAACCGGTGCATCACCGGCACGCCGATATCGGTAATGGTGCGGGTCGGCACATTATAGAGGATGATCGGCAGGTCGCAGCGTTCGGCGAGATAGGCAAAATGCTGGTAGACGCCATCCTGATTGGGCTTGTTGTAATAAGGCGCGACCACCAGCGCGGCGTTCGCGCCCGCGCCCTGCGCCGCATACATATGTTCCAGTGCGATTCGCGTGTCGTTGGACCCGCAGCCCGCAATCACCGGCACGCGTCCGGCGGCCTGGTCGACGCAGATCGCGATGACGCGATTATGCTCCTGCACCGTCATGGTGGCGCTTTCGCCTGTGGTGCCGCAGGGGACCAGCGCGCTCGACCCTTCGTCGATTTGCCAGTCGACCAGCGCGCGAAATGCCGCCTCATCCACCGATCCGTCGCGAAAAGGCGTCACCAGAGCCGGAATCGAGCCGGAAAACATCATGAAACTCCTTCAATTCTCCGGCCGGCCGGGGCATGATCAAACAAGCGGCGCGCTATAGCGCGTCATTCAGGGCCTGATAAGGATGCAATTGCGATTATGTCCAGCATGCCGTCGCCCCCGACTGTCGAAAGTTATGTGATCCGCATGCCTCTTATTGCCCTGTTGCTTTTCACCGCCGGCGCCAGCGCCCAGACCGAAGCTCCGGCCCCGGCCACCACCCCGGCCTATCCTTCGGGCGCGATGGTCCAGCCATTGCCGCAAGACAATGCGCCCTCGGGTCAATGGAATCAGGTGGCGAACCGGGTCGGCCAGCCATCCGACGGCGCGATCGCCGCGACGATCAGCCAGTGGCGTGCGCTTCAGCAGAGCGACGGTCTGGGCTTTTCCACCTATGCCAGCTTCATTATCGCCAATCCCGGCTGGCCGGGCGAGGATCGGATGCGGCGGCTGGCCGAAACGGGGATCAACCCCGACAGTTTCGATCCCCGGCAGGTCACGGCCTTCTTCGCCCGCTTCCCGGCACGCACCGCCACCGGCCATGCGCGCAACGCCGTGGCGCTGATGCAGGTCGGCCGCATGGACGAGGCGCGGATGGCCGCGCGCAACGCCTGGATCGGCGGAACGCTCAGCCCAGCCGACGAAGCGCGGCTGCTGTCGCTGTTCGGATCGACCCTGACGCCCGCCGACCATGACCAGCGCGCCGACATGCTGTTGTGGGGCAATGATGTTAATGGCGCGATGCGGATGCTGGCCTATGTCAGCCCGGCGCGACGCCCCGTCTATCAGGCGCGCATCGCCTTTCGCCGCAAGGCGCCCGAAGCGCCCGCGCTGATGCAGATGGCCGAAGCGACCGGCGCCAGCGATGCGGGTTTCGTCGCCGACAAGGCGATCTGGCTGCGCGACACCGGCAATTGGGTCGCCGCGCGCCAATATCTCGCCAACCGCAACACGCTGGCCTACCGCCCCGCCAACGCCGAGAAATTCTACGAAGTCCTGCTGGGACAGGCGCGCGCCGCCGCCAATGACAGCCAGTGGAGCTTTGCCTATGGCATAGCGAGCAAGATTGACGACGCGGTGCCGCCCGGCATCGGCGTCAGCGACATGGCCATTGGCGTGCGCGACGATTATACCAGCCTGGCCTGGCTGGCAGGCACGACCGCCTTCTACAATCTGAACCGTCCCACCGACGCGGTAACGATGTTCCGCCGCTATGCCGACGCCGCGAAATCGCCCCAGACCCGGTCGAAGGGCTATTATTGGGCAGGCCGCGCCGCGCTGGTGGGTGGCGATACGGCCAGCGCGAACAGCTATTTCGGGCAGGCCAGCGTCTATCCCGACCAGTTTTACGGGCAGTTGGCGCTGGAACGGCTGGGCCGGCCCATTCCCGCCCCGGCCACGGTCGAACGGCCGGTGCCGATCTCCGCCGCAGAGCGCGCCGCGTTCGACGCGCGCTCCGTCGTGCGCGCGGTCAAGGCGCTGGGCCAGATGGGCTATTGGGAAGAGCAGAGCAAATTCGCCCGCGCCATCGCGAACAATGCCGACAGCGACACCGATCATTATCTGGCCGCCGAACTGGCGCAGAATATCGGCCGCACCGACATGAGCGTGATGGTGGGCAGGCGCGCCGTATCGAGCGGCCTGACCGGCTATGGGACCAGCGCCTTTCCGCGCGTACCCGTGCCGCCTTCGGCCCAGTATAACTGGACGATGGTTCATGCCATCGCCCGGCAGGAAAGCCAGTTCGACCGCGCCGCCGTCAGCCATGCGGGCGCACGCGGCCTGATGCAGTTGATGCCCGGCACCGCGCGCGAACAGGCGGGCAAGCTGGGCCTTGGCTATAATCCGGGGTCGCTGACCACCGACACCAGCTATAATATCATGCTGGGTTCGGGCTATTTCCAGCGGATGCTGGACTATTATGGCGGCAGCTATCCGCTGGCGGTGGGTGCCTATAATGCCGGGCCGGGCAATGTGAACAAATGGATCGCCGCCAATGGCGACCCGCGCCTGCCGGGCGCCGACATGCTCCGCTGGATCGAGCAGATCCCGATTTTCGAGACGCGCAACTATGTGCAGCGCGTGCTGGAAAATGCCGTCGTCTATGAAGCGATGAACCCGGAACGGGCGCGCTTCCGGGGGACGAATGCCATCCTTTCCCGCTATCTGGGGAAGCAGACGCCGGGCTGAAACCTTGCTAGGGCGCGGGCATGACCACCCCTTATCCCAACTATATCTCGCCCGAAGGCTTTGCGAAGCTGCGCGCCGAATATGACCATCTGCTGGGTGTGGAGCGGCCGCGCATCGTCGAGGTCGTCAGCTGGGCGGCGGGCAATGGCGACCGCAGCGAAAATGGCGACTATCTCTATGGCCGCAAGCGGATGCGGGAGATTGATTTCCAGCTCAAGCGCCTGTCGAAGAAAATGAAGGACGCCAAGGTCGTCGACCCGCGCCAGCAGCCCGACAAGAGTCGCGTCTATTTCGGTGCGACCGTCACCATCGCGGACGATGATGACCGGCGCCGCACCGTCACCATCATGGGCAATGACGAAACGGACGTGGACGCCGGACAGATCGGCTGGGGATCGCCCATCGCCCGCGCACTGCGTGGCGCGGCCGTGGGCGACCTGCGCCGTGTCATCCTGCCCGCGGGCGAGCAGGAATATGAAGTGATGGAAATCGGCTATCCGGCCTGAACGGCGCGGCGCTTACTGCCCCGCCAGCGTGTCCATGATCTGGCGCACGGGCGCAATGTCATAGCCCGCCGCCGCAGCCTGCGCCGCCAGCACATCGCCATTGTCGCCCGCCCGCGCGCGGGTCAGCGCCCACAGCAGCGTACTGCGCGTGCCAGAGCGGCAATAGGCGAGGATCTTGCCCTCCCCCGCCTGCTCCAATGCTGTCGCCATGCCATCGAGTTGCCATGGGGCAAAACCGCCATGGGCGACCGGGACGGCAACATAGGCGATGCCCGCCGCCTTTGCCGCGGCTTCGATCTCTGCGCCGTTCACCTGCCCCGCCTCCTCGTCATCGGGGCGGTTGTTGACGATCATCGTCACGCCCTGCGCCTTGGCCTCCGCCACCTGATCGACGGTGATCTGCGGGGCGACGAATATGCGGTCGGTCAGCTTGCGGAACATGGGATGCGTCTCCTTTTGCCGGAGCCATGCGCTCCGGGGCGGCGGGTTTCAAGCAATTTGGTTCAGAGATATGGCCGGATCGCGGCGAGGAAAGCGTCGCCCCACGCGTCCAGCTTCTTTTGCCCGATGCCGCTGATATGGCTCATCTCGCGGATGTTCGACGGGCGTTGCTCGGCCATTTCGCGCAGCGTCGAATCATGGAAGATGACATAGGGCGGCACGCCCGCGTCCAACGCCAGTTCGCGGCGGCAGGCGCGCAGCGCGTCGAACAGCGGATCGCCGACCGGGTTCGCATCCGCGCCGTTGCGAGCGCTGCGCTTGCTTCGTTCACGTTTGGGCGGCACGAGGATGCGCACTTCCTCTTCGCCACGCAGGATCGGGCGGGCATTGGGACCAAGCATCAGGCCGCCATGTTCCGTCGTCTCCAGCGCGTCGCGCACCAACAAGGCGCGCGACACAGGGCGCAGCAGCGCGGTTTCGTCGCCCGACACGATGCCATGGACGGAAATCTTGTCATGGCCGCGTTCGCGCACCTTGTCGTTGGCCGCGCCGGTCAGCACCGCCTCGATATGGCCCGCGCCAAAGCTCTGCCCGGTGCGGTAAACGGCGGACAGATATTTGCGCGCGGTTTCGGTCGCATCGAGGCTGGCCGGGGGCGACAGGCAATTATCGCAATTGCCGCAGGTGGCGGGCGGCGATTCCCCGAAATGGCGCAGCAGGATGGCACGGCGGCAGGTCGCGGTTTCGACGAGCGCGCCGAGTGCGGCGATGCGGGTGCGTTCGCCCTGTTGGCGGCTCTGTTCGAGTTCCATGATCCGCTGGCGAGCGCGGGCGAAATCCTCCGCCCCCCAGAACAGATGCGCGACCGCCGGTTCGCCGTCGCGGCCCGCGCGGCCCGATTCCTGATAATAGCCTTCGATCGACTTGGGCAGGCCCGCATGGGCGACGAAGCGCACGTCCGGCTTGTCGATGCCCATGCCGAAGGCGACGGTGGCGACCATCACCATATCCTCGCTGGCGATGAAGGCCGCCTGGTTGCGGGCGCGCACCGCCGGGTCGAGGCCCGCATGATAGGCGCGCACGGCGCGACCACCCTTCCCCAGCGTCTCGGCCAGCTTCTCGGTCGCGGCGCGGGTCTGGGCATAGACGATGCCGGGGCCGGGATTGGCGGCGACGAGGTCGGCCAGCTGACGCGTCAGACCGTCGCGCGGGTAGACGGCATAGCGGATATTGGGCCGGTCGAAGCCGGAGATGATGAGGCCATCGTCGGGGATGCCCAGCTGGACCAGAATGTCCTTGCGCGTATGCGCGTCGGCGGTGGCGGTCAGCGCCAGCCGGGGGACGTCGGGAAATTCGTCCAGCAACGGGCGCAGCAGCCGATAGTCGGGGCGGAAATCATGGCCCCATTCGGATACGCAATGGGCTTCGTCGATCGCGAACAGCGCGACTTTGGCGGAGCGCAGGAGGTTGCGAAACGGCTCCTGACTCGCGCGTTCGGGCGCAACGTAGAGCAGGTCGAGATCGCCGTTGCGGAGGCGATCCTGCGTTTCGCGCCAGTCCGCGTCGACGCTGGTCAGGCTGGCGGCACGCAGGCCCACGGCATTGGCGGCGCGCAACTGGTCATGCATCAGCGCGATCAGCGGCGACACGACGACGCAGCAGCCATCCAACGCAGCGGAGGGCAATTGGTAGCAAAGCGACTTGCCCGCGCCGGTCGGCATGATGGCGAGCGTGGGCTGGCCCGCCATGACGCGCCCCACCACCTGCTCCTGCACCCCGCGAAAGGTAGTGAAACCGAAAATATCGTGGAGGAGCGTAGGAATGTCAGGCCGCATCGGACGGCCTTAGCGAGGGAAAGCGCGAGGAGCCAGCGTCGCGCGCGTCACGAGACAGGATCGAGCAGGCAGCCCCAGCCGGGGCGATAGTGCGCGGTGCGGCTGGCGAGCAGTGGCACATGCGCCTCAACCGCGCGTGATTCGGGCCGGTCGGTCAGGGTGACGAGCGCCATGCCCGGTTCCTTGTCCGACGCGCAACTGCCCATCGCACGCCCTTCGACATAACGGCAGGAACAGCCCAGCCGCGCGCCATAGGCCGCGCCCAGTTGCGCCTGCGCATGGATCGTCCGGCCATTCCAGACCAGCAGCGCGAGCCCCACCACGAGCAGGGCGACGACGATATATTTGATGGTCGCGCGGCGCTGCATATTCCCGACTCAGTTAGGCATGGCTAAGGGCGCGGCTTATGAAGATGGAACGGAAGAGCGTAAAGCGCCTTGGCGCCGTGCTGGGCCTGCTGGCAATGGCCGGGGTGGCGGGCACATGGGGCGTGCGCGCGGCCGATCCACAACCCATCTATCGCGTGGCAAGCGACGCGGTGGTCGGGGAAAACGCTCTGCGCGGCGCGATCGACCCGCTGTTCGAGGATGATGCGATGGGCGACACCCGCGCGCTGCTGGTCATGCGCGACGGGGAAGTGATCGCCGAACGCTATGCGCCCGGCTTTGGCCCGGACACGAAATTGC
Source organism: Sphingomonadaceae bacterium (assembly GCA_016000085.1). Classification (GTDB taxonomy): domain Bacteria; phylum Pseudomonadota; class Alphaproteobacteria; order Sphingomonadales; family Sphingomonadaceae; genus Sphingobium. Next base: position 56,383 of record JAECRT010000002.1, on the reverse strand, counting down.
TGTCCTGGTCGATCGCCAAGAGCGTGACGGCGGTGCTGGTCGGGCTGATGGTGTCGGATGGGCGGCTGGCGCTCGACGCGCCGGTGCCGGTCGCAGCCTGGAGCCAGCCGGGCGATCCACGCGGGCGCATCACGTTGCGACAATTGCTCCAGATGACGAGCGGGCTCGACCATGTCGAAGATGGCGAGCCGATTACCGATGGCGACACGGTGCGGATGCTGTTCATGGGCGGCGCGCAGGACATGCGGGCCTATGCCGAAAGCAAACCGCTCGCCAACACGCCCGGCGTGACCTTTTCCTATTCCACCGGCAGCAGCATCATCCTGTCCGACCTGATGACGCGGATGCTGACCAACAGCAGCGACCCCGATGTGCGGCGGCGCGCAATGCAAATGTTCATCGACGGACGGTTGAAGGCGCCGGGCAACCTGCCCAGCCTGACGCCGGAATATGACGCGACCGGCACGATGATCGGCGGCAGCGTGATGCACATGACCGCGCGGGACTATGGCCGGTTTGGCGAATTGCTGCGGCGGCAGGGCCGATCGCCCAACGGCCACCAGATATTGCCGGAAAAATGGGTCGACTTCATGCGCGCGCCATCCCGGCGCAACCCGGCCTATGGCGCGCATCTGTGGCTCAACCGCGCCAGCGAGGAAAGCGCGCTGATGCCGGGACAGGCGCCCGAAAGCCTGTTCGGCTGTGTCGGCCATAATGGCCAATATATATTGGTGTCGCCCTCGCAACGGTTGACCGTCGTGCGGATCGGCATGTCCCCCGAAAAGGAACAGCGCGTGGCGGTCAAGACGGCGCTGGCGAAGCTGGTCGGGATGTTTCCGGGCTAGAGCAGGAACCTGCCCTCTATGACCGTGCGGCAGCCGCCGGTCAGGATGACTCGATCGCCCTCCAGCGTGCAACCGATATGGCCACCGCGCGCCGACGCCTGAAACGCGCGGATCGCCGTCTTGCCCAGCCGCTCCGCCCAATAGGGGGTCAGCAGGCCATGGGCCGATCCCGTCACAGGGTCTTCGTCCACGCCGCCGCCCGGCACGAAGACGCGGCTGATGATGTCGCTGTCATCGCCCGGTGACGTGGCCATCAGCAGCAGGTCGCCCGCCTTTTTGAGCGCCGCGAAATCGGGCGTCAGCGCGCGGATCGCCGCAGCATCACGATAGACGAAGATGGCGTAGCCGCCGTCGCGCCAGCGGGTTTCCAGCACATCGCCGCCCATGCCCGCCGCCAGTTCGGGCAGATCGCGCGGCGTGCTGGTCCAGGCCGGGAGCGAGAGCGCATAACCGTCATCGGCGCGCGAAACCGTCAATATTCCGGCATGGCGCGTGCTGAACCGGACGGCATCGCCCTGCATCAACACATGACCGCTTGCCAGCGTGGCATGACCGCATAGCTTCACCTCGACCGTGGGCGTGAACCAGCGCAAGGCATAGTCCGCCGTTGGATCATCGGGCGTGGCAACGGTGAAGGCGGTTTCGGACAGGTTGTTTTCCGCCGCAATGGCTTGCAGCGTCGCATCGTCGAGCCAGACGTCGAGCGGCATCACTGCGGCGGGATTGCCGGTGAAGGGGGCGTCGGCAAAGGCGTCGACCTGGGTGAAGGGCAGGCTGGGCATCGGGCAATCCTTGTCTGGTTATCGCATGATGACGCGCCTGCGATTCTTGGCACAGGGCCGCCCGTGCGCGATTGGCTATGCAGGCAGCAGCACCAGCGCGCTGCAAACCGCGATGCCCACGATGATGTTGATCGGCACGCCGATGCGCACGAAGTCGGCAAAGCGATAATCGCCCGCCGCATAGACCAGCGCATTGGTCTGATAGCCGATCGGCGTCGCGAAACAGGCCGACGCGCCGATCATCAGGGCGATCACCAGCGGGCGCGGGTCCGTCCCGAGCTGATGCGCGAGTGCGATGGTGATGGGGGTGAGCAAGGCGGCCACCGCATTGTTGCTGAGCAGTTCGGACAGCAGCAGCGAGAAGAAATAGATGAGGAAGACCAGCGACCATGCTGGCGCGCTTTTCAGCAGCGGCGTGATCCAGCCGACCATCAGCGCGACGCTACCGCACTTTTCGAGCGCAAGGCCGACCGCGAGCATCGCGAAGATCAGGATCAGCACATCGCCGTCGATCGCGCCCCAGGCTTCCTCCGGATCGATGCAGCGCGTGATGAGGATGAGGCCGACGGCGATGATGGCGGCCATGCCAATGCCGATCACGTTGAGCGCCGACAACAGCACCACCCCGGTCATGGCGGCGATGGCGATCCATGCCTTTTTGCGGCGAAAGGCGCGCACGCGGCTGATATCGACGCCGATCAGATGGGGATTGTCGCGCAGCGATCGCATCGCGTCGTCACTGCCCGCGATCAACAGCCGGTCCGCGCCACGCACGCGCGTATCGGCCAGATCGGGACCGGGCAAATGCCGCGCGCGATGAATGCCGATGATCCGCACGCGCAGGGCATGGAGAAAGGGAATGTCCAGCAGCCGCTCGCCGATGGAAGGATGGCTGGGCGCGACCATCGCCTCGACCACCTTGCCTTCATGCGACGACAGGCTGGAATCGGCAGCGATGCCGAGTTCGAAATCGCCGGATTCGCGCAGCGTCATGATCGCGGCGCCATCGGCACGCACGATCAGATGGTCGCCGGCGCGCAATTCCTCTTCCTCCAGCGCGCGCCGCTGTATCTGACCGCCACGCTTGAGGCCCAGCAGCACGACCGAGCGGCCGAACAGGCCCAGCGAGCCTATGCCCTGCCCGATCACGTCGCTATCCTGCGGCACGACCAGTTCGGTCAGATATTCCTGGACATTGCCGCCACCTTCACCCGCGATGGAGGGGGGATCGCTGGGCAGCAGGAAGACGAGGCAGAGCAGCGCGGCCAGGCCAGCCGCCACACCGGCGAGCCCATAGATCGTGATATCGAAAATGCCGAACGGCACCATCCCCTGTTCGGCGGCGATGCCCGCGACGACCAGATTGGTCGATGTGCCCACCAGCGTGAGACAACCGCCCAGCACCGCCACGACGTTCATCGGGATCAGCAGCTTCTTGACCGGATAGCCGGTCGCCTGTGCCAGTTTGAAGATGATCGGAATCAACAGCACGACGACCGGCGTATTGTTGAGGAAGGCCGACAAGAGAATCGTGCCGATCGTGACCTCGGCCAGGGCCAGCCGGGGATGGCGTTCGGCACGGGACATGATGAGATCGGCGACGCGGCTGATGACGCCGGTGCGGACCAGCGCTCCGGAAAGAATGAACATGGCCCCGACAGTCAGCGGCGCACCGTTGGAAAAGACCGAGAACATCGCCTTTTCATCGAGCAGACCAAGCAGGCCATAAGCGCCTGCGCCGACCACGGCGATGACGGTGGGCGAATAGCGTTCGCGCACAAAGGCTACGAACATTGCGATGAGGATTATAAGACCGATTTCCGCACGATAGACGCCCACCAGCGCGGTGATGAAATGCATGGTCGGCTACCCCCCCTCGATCGCGTCGATCGCGTCTCAACAGGGATAAACGAAATGGGCCAGCCATGGTTGCATGGCTGGCCCGGTGCCGCGGCGTTCAGGGGACGTTTTGACCGTCAATCCGCGCTTTTTAATCGTCGCGTTTCTCGAGAAAACGCTCTGACGCGTGGTGACGCTCCCCAGGCTTGCGCACAGCCGCGAGCGATGCCTGTCATCCTATCGTAACAGCAGCGAGTCGTCTCGTGCTTGATAGGCACTGAACGCGGGATCAGGGCGTCTGGGCGCGTCAGATAGGGGCGACATCGCCACATTGGGCGCGGTGCAGCAGTTTCTGGTCGGCCAGCACCAGCGCCATCATCGCTTCGACCACCGGAACGCCGCGAATGCCGACGCAGGGATCATGGCGCCCCTTGGTGATGATCTGCGACGCTTCGCCTTCACGGGTCACGGTGTCGACGGGGATCAGGATAGAACTGGTCGGCTTGAACGCGACACGCAGCTTGATCGGCTGGCCGGTGGCGATGCCCCCTGCAATGCCGCCTGCATGATTGGCCAGGAACTGTGGGCCATCCGCGCCGGGGCGCATCGGGTCGGCATTTTGTTCGCCGCGCAGTTTGGCTGCCGCGAAACCATCGCCAATCTCCACGCCCTTGACCGCATTGATGCTCATCATCGCTGCGGCCAGTTCACTGTCCAGCTTGGCATAGAGCGGCGCGCCCCAGCCTGCGGGGACGCCGCTGGCGACGCATTCCACCACCGCGCCGAGCGAGGAGCCTTCGAGCCGGGCGTCATCGACCAGCTTTTCCCAGCGCTTCGCGGCCTGCGCATCGGGGCAGAAGAAGGGATTTTGGCCGATCTGCGCCGGATCGAAACGGGCAAAATCGATAGCGTCGCCACCGATTTCGCTGACATAGGCAAAAATATCGACGTCCGGAATGACGGCGCGTGCGACTGCGCCGGCCGCGACACGGCTGGCGGTTTCACGCGCGGAGGACCGCCCGCCGCCGCGATAATCGCGAAAGCCATATTTGGCGTCATAGGCATAATCGGCGTGGCCGGGGCGGTAAGCCTTGGCAACGTCGGAATAATCCTTCGACCGTTGATCGGTATTCTCGATCATCAGGCTGATCGGCGTGCCAGTGGTGCGCCCTTCGAACACGCCCGACAGGATGCGGACTTCATCCGCCTCCCGCCGCTGGGTGGTGAATTTCGACGTGCCCGGCTTGCGCAAATCCAGCCATGGCTGAATATCCGCCTCGCTGAGCGACAGCCCCGGCGGGCAGCCGTCCACCACAGCCCCGATCGCGGGACCGTGGCTTTCCCCCCATGTGGTGAAGCGGAAAACGCGACCGAAGCTGTTGAAACTCATTTGTCGAGCACGATGTCCGGCGCGTCCTCGGCCTTCATGCCGATGACGTTATAGCCCGCATCGACATGATGGATTTCGCCCGTCACGCCGCTGGCCAGATCGGACAGCAGATAGAGGCCCGCGCCGCCGACATCGTCGATCGTGACGTTGCGGCGCAGCGGCGAGTTGAACTCGTTCCACTTGAGGATGTAGCGGAAGTCGCCGATGCCGCTGGCGGCCAGCGTCTTGATCGGCCCGGCGGAGATCGCGTTGACGCGGATATTTTCCGGGCCAAGGTCCATCGCCAGATATTTGACGCTGGTTTCCAGCGCCGCCTTGGCCACGCCCATCACATTATAGTGAGGGATGACCTTTTCCGCGCCATAATAGCTGAGCGTCAGGATGCTGCCGCCATCGGGCATCAGCGCACGGGCGCGCTTCGTGACTGCCACAAAACTGTAAGCAGACACGTTCATGGTCATCAGGAAATTATCGAGGCTGGTATCGACATAAAGGCCGCGCAGCTCATTCTTGTCGGAAAAGCCAATCGCATGCACCAGGAAGTCCAGTCGGCCCCAGCGCGCCTCAATCTGCGCGAAGGCGGCGTCGAGCTGGTCCATGTCGGTCACGTCGCAATCGATCGTGAAGTCCGAGCCAAGCTGTTCCGCCAGCGGTTTCACCCGCTTGCCCAGCTGTTCGCCCGGATAGGAAAAAGCCAGTTCTGCGCCCTGGGCATGCAGTTGCTTGGCGATACCCCATGCCAGCGACTTGTCGTTGGCCAGGCCCATGATGAGGCCACGCTTTCCCGCCATCAAGCCGTTCATATCGTCTTTCCGTTCCCTTGGTCATGGGGCGTCATGGCGGCTTCCTCTTCCGGGAACTCCGCCAGCGCCGCGTTCAATTCCGCGCCAATTACCACGCCAAGCCCGACGAGAAAGAAAAAAATGAGGGTAATCATGACACCGGCCAGGCTGCCATAGGTGCGACCATAGTCCCCCAGCAGCGACAGGGTCGGCGGCAGAAGCTCCGTCGCGGCATACCAGCATAGCGACGTTGCCACCGCGCCCGGCCATTTGGGAAAGCGTCGGTCTTTGTAGGCGGTGGGGGTCAGCGACACGAATAGCGACCAGAGCGCGAGGCATAAGATGCCCATCGGCACCAGTCGGGCGGAGGCGACCATGGCGATCGCCTTGTCCGCCCAGGGCAGGATTTTGTGGAGAAACTGGTCCACCCCGGTAATCGCGACCTGCAACGAAAAGGCGAACATGACGGCGAACACGCTGACCAGCGTGATGCCGATCGCGCCGAGGCGATAGCGCCAGAACGGCTTGGTGCTTTTGGTGCCGTAGGCGCGGCGCAATATGTCGCGGATGGTTTCGATCAGGCTGCCCACGGTCCAAAGCCCGACGAGGCCGCCGAGCCAGAGCAATGGCCCGGTGCGCGCGTTCAACACGTCGCTGATCGGTTGCCGCACGACATCGGCGACGCCGTGCGGGACGGTGGTGAGAAAGGCGTTGACGGCAGAAAGCCCGTCCTGCGTGCGCCCGAACACGCTCGCCACCGCCGCCGCGACGATGAAGAACGGAAACAGCGTCATCAGCGACAGATAGGCCAGGTTCCCGGCATGGATGAAGCCGTCGCTATAGGTGCCGACCGCCACCCGCTTGGTGACTTCGAAGACATGCGATCCGGGCCGGACCCGGTCCATTTGCCGGTTAAATCGCGCCCGTGCCTGATCCGACACCTTCTGGCGGCGGGATTCAGGCGAATAGGGCGATGGCATCGGCATCCGCCGTTAACGCCTCATACGCCCAGATGGGCGCGGACGAGGCGACTGTCCTGCCAGCTTTCGACCAGCGCGCGGATCGCCGGGTCATCGGCCGACACATCGATCTGGAGCGTGACAAGCTGATCGCCGCGCGTTCCTTCCTTGCCGGTGAAGCCCTTGCCGCGCAGCCGCAGCGTCTTGCCCGACGTCGCGCCCACGGGCACGCCCAGCATGACCGGGCCATCGACGGTGGGCACCTTGACCTTGCCGCCCTTCACCGCCTCGTCCAGCGTGATCGGCAGGTCGAGCAACACATTGTCGCCGTCGCGGGTGAAGAAGGGATGCGGCTTCACATCGATCGTGACGATTGCATCGCCCGCGCCGCCCGGCCCCGGCTGACCCTTGCCCGACAGGCGCATCTGCGTGCCGCTTTCGACCCCGGCGGACAGTTTGAGATCGATCGTCTTGCCATCCTGCAAGGTGATGCGCTGTGGCGCGAGGGTTGCGGCATCAACGAACTGCACCGCCAGCCGGTAGGCGACATTGGCGCCCTTTTGCGGCGGGGCGCCGCGGCCGAAGCCGCCGCCGCCGGGACGACGGCCCGCACCACCGAACAATCCTTCGAAAATATCGCCGAAATCCTGGCCACCGGATTCGAAGCCGCCGCCGGGCTGGCCGCGAAAGCCGCCGCCGCCACCACCGCCGCCAAAACCGAAGGGTGCGGCGGGATTGCCGTCACCGTCAATTTCACCCCGGTCGAAGCGCGCCCTTTTGTCCTTGTCCGACAGCAGGTCATAGGCATTGGTGACGGCGGAAAATTTCGCCGAAGCCTGGGGATTATCCTTGTTCTTGTCGGGATGCAGTTCTTTGGCGAGCTTGCGATAGGCCGACTTGATCTCTGCTTCGCTGGCACCACGCGCGACGCCAAGGGTGGAATAGGGATCGGCCATTGATGCTCCGCTACCATGTCAAATTCAGGAAAATACTGTGCCGCCCTATGTGGCGAAAGCCGGGCGCGCGTTCAAGCCGCACGTGTCCGTATCGACAGCATCGTCGTCGCCGCCTAGAAAGCCGGTCATGACCGATCCCTTCGCACTGTTCGACGACTGGTACAACCAGGCACGCGCCACCGAGATCAATGATAGCAATGCGATGACGCTGGCCACCGCAGACGCACGCGGGCGACCGGCGGCGCGCATGGTGCTGTTGAAAGGCCATGGGCCGGACGGATTCCTGTTCTACACCAATTTCGAAGGCCGCAAGGCGCATGATCTGGCGGAAAATCCCCATGCGGCCCTGCTGTTCCACTGGAAATCCCTGCGCCGCCAGATCCGCATCGAAGGGCCAGTCGAACAGGTCGACGATGCCACTGCCGACGCCTATTTCGCGACGCGCAGTCGCGACAGCCAGTTGGGGGCATGGGCGTCCGACCAGTCCCGCCCGCTCGCCTCGCGCGATGTCTTCATGGCGCGATTCGATGATGTGGCTGCCCGTTTTGAAGGCGGGGATGTGCCCCGCCCGCCCCATTGGTCGGGTTATCGCCTGATAGCGGAGCGGATCGAATATTGGCAGGACCGCGAGCATCGCTTGCATGAGCGCCGCTTGTTCGAGCGCGATGGCAATGGCTGGCGCGAAGGGCTGCTTTACCCCTGAGCCGGACCGGTCCCGCCATTTCGGCGCAAAGGGAGGCGCGGAAAGCGGTGGCTGCTTCGTCTAACCCAGAGCGACCGGGCGCGCTGATTGCAGGTGGCCAATGCGCCTGTTAGGTGTCGCCATACAGATGTAAAAAATTGTGGAGCCGCCCGCGCGCGGCCCAAGAGGGACTAGATGCGAAACAGACTGACGGCCTTCATTCTGATCGGCATGGTCCTGGGCGTGATCGTGGGCTTCGCCGCGAACATGTGGGTCGGTGGTGACGCGACACAGGCCAAACAGGTCGCGGGCTATTTCCATCTGCTCGCCGACATCTTCCTCCATCTCATCAAGATGATTATCGCGCCGCTGGTCTTTTCCACGCTGGTCGCGGGCATCGCCCATATGGGCGACAGCGCGGCGCTGGGGCGGATCGGCGGTCGGGCGCTCGCCTGGTTCATCATCGCCAGCCTGATTTCGCTGACGCTGGGCCTCATCCTCGTCAATTTCTTCGCGCCGGGCGAAGGGCTGAACCTCGTCCGGTCGGGCGCGGACTCCGGCGTCAGCACCGAAGCGCTGAACTTCCGCGACTTCATCCTGCACGTATTCCCGACTTCGATGGTCGGGGCGATGGCGGAAAATTCGATTCTCCAGATCGTCGTCTTCTCGCTGTTCGTGGGCGTCGCGCTGACCGCCATCGGCGAGAAGGGCAAGCCGATCGTCGGCCTGATCGAGGCGATGGTCGAGTTGATGTTGCAGGTTACCGGCTATGTCATGCGGGTGGCCCCATTCGCGGTGTTCGGCGCGCTGGCCTCTTCGATTACCGAACATGGGCTGGGCGTACTCAAGACCTATGGCGCGCTGGTCGGCGAATTCTACATCGCGCTGCTGGTGCTGTGGACGCTGCTGTTCTGCGCGGGCGCGATCTTCCTGGGCAAGCGGATGTTCACGCTGATCCGCTACGTGCGTGAACCGATCCTGATTGCCTTTTCCACCGCCTCTTCCGAAGCGGCCTATCCCAAGATGCTGGAGCAGCTCGACCGGTTCGGCATCCCGCGCCGTATCTACAGCTTCGTGCTGCCGCTGGGGTATAGTTTCAACCTCGACGGGTCGATGATGTATTCGACCTTCGCAACCATCTTCATCGCCCAGGCCTATGGCATCGACCTGCCGATCGCGACGCAGATTACCATCCTGCTCGTGCTGATGGTGACCAGTAAGGGCATCGCCGCCGTACCCCGCGCGTCGCTGGTCGTGGTTGCCGCCACGCTCGGCCAGTTCGATCTGCCGGTGGAAGGCATCGCCTTCATCCTGGCGGTCGACCATTTCATGGACATGGGCCGCACGGCGACCAACGTGCTGGGCAACGCCATCGCCACATCGGTCATCACCAAATGGGAAGGGATGCTGGAGGTCGAGGAACCGATGGACGGGTCGCAACCCAAGGCGCCTGCCCATACGCCGTCCCACGGCCGCGCAGGACTGGAACTGGCGTCCGACATGGTGGACGACGGCCGCAAAGGCTGAAGCCCTTCGCCTACCAGAGGACGCCGCGCACCGGCACGACAGCATCCGGCGCGGGATCGCGGATCGACTGGAGCACGGCGAGAAACATCCGCCGCCATCTGGCGCAAGCCGGGAACGGGGTCCATTATCATCGGCGTCTCCGGCTATCGGTCGAGATGGCAAGGATAGCGTGGAAGAGGCGGGGTGCAGTAACATGGCGGCACGAATAGCGGCGGGAATCATTGCGCTGGTGGCAATGGCGGGCCTCACCATCCAGTATGACGCAACCTATGCCCAGACCGGATCGATCGGCGCGACCTTATGGACATTGCTGCGCTTCTTCACGATCTTGGCCAACATCCCGGTGGCTTTGCTGTTCGGGGCGATCATGGTGGGCAGGCAACCGAATCCAAAGCTGATCGCCGGAGTGACGCTGGCGATCCTGCTGGTCGGCATCGTCTATGGCCTGTTGTTGCGCGGACTGCTCGATCTGAGCGGCGGAGCGCTGCTTGCCGACACGCTGCTGCACAAGGTGACGCCTGTCATGGCGCCCCTGTGGTGGATCGCCTTTGCGCCCAAGGGGCGGCTGGACCGGACATGTCCGTGGCTATGGGCGATCTTCCCTCTGGCCTACCTCCCCTATGCGCTGGTGCGTGGGGCGATCGAGGGGACATATGCCTATCCCTTCATCAACGTCGCCAGACTGGGCATCGGGGCGGTGATGGTCAACGCGGTGCTGATCGCATTGGGTTTCCTGCTGGCAGGTTATGCGCTGGTCTGGCTGGATCGGCGCATGGCCCGCTAAGGGCGTTTAACGAGCAGCCTTTGCTGCCTGCGCCCACCAGATCAGATTGCCCGCGAAACCCGCAAAGCCGCGCTCCAGCGCCGCGCCGCCATCGCCCTGCGGTTCGGCCGCTTCGTTCAGCGCCTGTCCGATCTGGCCGACGCTGAGCCGTTCGGGCACGACCGCCATGCCCATGGCCGACAGCGTCACGGTCCAGTCGGCATGGCTGTTCACGCCGGCAAAGCGTCCCGCTGAATAGCTGGCGATCGCCGCCGGGCGACGATCAAATTCCTTGAGATAATGATCAACCAGATTTTTCAGTCCCGGCTGCATACCGCGATTATATTCGCCCGCAACGAAGACGAAGGCGTCGGCGGCGCTCAACCGGTCGGCCAGTGCGGCCATGGCTGCAGGCGCTTCGCCGGGGGCATAATCGCTGTAGCGCAGGTCCAGCATCGGCAAGCCGACCGCCTTCGCATCAATCAACATGGCCTTGTGGCCGAGCGCCTCGAACCCGGCGGCCATATAGTCGGCAAGGCGGATGCCCATCCGCCCCTGCCGATAGGAGCCGTAAAGCAGGAGGATGTCGAGCGCCATGGGATGCCTTCCTGAAAATCTGGAAAGGGCTTGTCGCATCAGCGCCCGACAGCGTCCAGTTCTTACCTGAGCTTGGCGATGTTGAGGCTATCTTCCTTGGCACGAGCCTTGACCGACTCTTCGCTGCGGGTCAGCGCCTTGGCAATGGCCTTGAGCGCCATGCCCTTCTTGGCCAGGGCGTGCAGCTTCTGGACCTCGTCCTGGGTCCAGGGCTGCTTGTGCCGTTCGAAGCGTTGCTCGGCCATATCCCTTAATCCGCGAAGGGATCGCGCACGAGGATGGTGTCCTCGCGCTCGGGGCTGGTGGATACCAGCGTGACCGGGCAGCCGATCAGTTCTTCGATCCGGCGGATATATTTGATCGCCTGCGCCGGGAGTTCGGCCCAGCTCCGTGCGCCCGCCGTCGTATCCTGCCAGCCTTCGATGACTTCATACACCGGCTGCGCTTTCGCCTGATCCTGTGCATGGGCGGGCAGATAATCGAACGTCTCGTCGCCGATCTTGTAACCGACGCAGATTTTCAGTTCGTCAAAGCCATCCAGCACGTCGAGCTTGGTCAGTGCAATGCCGGTGACGCCCGATACGGCGATCGACTGGCGCACCAGCACGGCGTCGAACCAGCCGCAGCGGCGCTTGCGCCCGGTGACGGTGCCGAATTCATGGCCGCGCTCGCCCAGGCGCTGGCCGGTCGCGTCCTCCAGTTCGGTGGGGAACGGGCCGGAGCCGACGCGGGTGGTATAGGCCTTGACGATGCCCAGCACGAAGCCTGCCGCATTGGGACCAAGGCCGGTGCCGCTCGCCGCCGTACCCGCGACCGTGTTGGACGAGGTGACGAAGGGATAGGTGCCATGGTCGATGTCGAGCAGCGTGCCCTGCGCGCCTTCGAACAGGATGCGCTGACCAGCCGCCTTCGCCTTGTTGAGGGTCAGCCAGACCGGCTTGACGAAGGGCAGGATGAAGTCGGCAATTTCGGTCAGTTCCGCCATAAGACGGGCGCGATCGATCGGCGCTTCGCCAAAGCCTGCCCGAAGCGCGTCATGATGCGCGGTCAGACGATCGATCTGAAGGTCGAGATCGTCCAGATGGGCGAGGTCGCATACGCGGATGGCGCGGCGGCCGACCTTGTCTTCATAGGCCGGACCGATGCCGCGACGGGTCGTGCCGATCTTGCCCGCGCCGCTCGCATCTTCCCGCAGACCATCAAGGTCGCGGTGGAACGGCAGGATCAGGGGGCAGGTTTCGGCGATCTGGAGGTTTTCCGGCGTGATCGTCACGCCCTGCCCGGTCAGCTTGGCGACTTCATCGCGGAAGTGCCAGGGGTCCAGCACGACACCGTTGCCGATGACGCTGAGCGTGCCGCGCACGATGCCCGATGGCAGCAGCGACAGCTTGTAGACTTTTTCGCCGACGACGAGCGTGTGGCCAGCATTGTGGCCGCCCTGAAAACGCGCGACGACATCGGCTCGCTCCGACAGCCAGTCGACGATCTTGCCCTTGCCCTCGTCACCCCATTGGGCGCCGATTACGGTAACATTTGCCATGGATACAGATCTCCGCCCGCCGCGCGGACCGGCCATGCCCTTCGACGGGACTCGACATGCCGGTAGGATCGATTGGACGACGTGCGCCCTGTGCGGGGCGGCGGGTAGCCCCGCCTGCCCCTGCAAGTCAAGTCAGAAGGCGCGCAGGTCGGTGCCGTCGAGCCAGTGGGAGCAGCGCAGGGTCGCGCCATCCTCATCCCCGACCAGCGCGGCGACGGTCTGCCAGCCTTCGCGACGCAGTTCGGCCGCGCGCGCGGCATCATGGCCCAGCGGCAGGAAAATGCGCCGGGGCGTCTGCGCGCCGAAGCCTGCGTCGATCAGCGGATCGGGGTAGAGCGAGAAGCCCATCGCCGGTTCGTCGACGCCATCGGCGCGGGCAATGGCATAGCTGCCACCGCGACCGATTTCGCCAATGAAACCTTCGGCGAAAATCGAGAAGCCGAACCAGTTCTGAAATTCGAAACCGTGGCGTTCGGTGGGATCGAGCGTCAGGGTGATGTCCCAGCCGATCGGCTTGGCGATCGCCCGCAGGCCCGCGATGCGGCTGTTGATCGCGCCACCCAGCTGGGCGTTGAACGCTTCCAGCCGTTCCAGCGCGGCGTGGAAGGGACCGGTCGCCTCGATCAACGGCAGATAGGCTGCGGCCTGCGGTCCCAGCGCAACGAGGGCGCCGGCATCCTTGGCATCCAGTTCGGTGCGCACCGCCTCAATCTCGTCCGCTGCGAGCGGCAGCGGCCCGGCGGCCAGCACATCGATGAGGTCGGGGAGAGTGAAGTCGATGGTGAGGCCCGTGACGCCTGCGGCCTGCAAAGCCTCGATCGCGACATTGACGATCTCGACCGCGGCGGTGACGCTGTCGCTGCCGATCAATTCGGCGCCGACCTGCAATTTCTCGCGTTCCGGGCGAAGCTGGTTGGCCTTGAGGCGAATGACCGGCCCGGCATAGGACAGGCGCAAGGGGCGCGGCGCGTGGATCAGGCGGGTGGCGGCGATACGGCCGACCTGCGCCGTCATGTCGGGGCGCAGGGCAAGGCTGCGCTGCGACACGGGATCGACCGCGCGGACGAGATCCTGCGCGCGCATCGATTTGAGGCGCTGGGTCAGCGTATCCTCAAACTCGGCGAGCGGCGGCATCACTCGTTCATAGCCATGCGCCGCGACCGTATCCAGCACACGGCGCGCCAACCGCGCGGAGGCTTCGGCCTGCGGCGGCAGACGGTCGGACAATCCTTCGGGAAGAAGGCCGGGCGGGATCATGCTTGTCGTCCTGGTCATGGGGCTGGCCCTTTAGCGGATTATACGCACAAGGCCAGCCCGAACCCGGTCTGTCGTTACGCGAAGCGGAGCAGCTTCACCTGCTTGACGCCGGTGAGGTTGCAGATTTCCCAGCGCAGCGGCTCGGTGACAGTGCCGTCGACCGAAAGCAGCAGCACGGCTTCACCGCCCTGATTGCGACGGCCCAGATGGAAGGTGCCGATATTGACTTCGGCCTGCCCCAGCGTGGACCCAAGCCGACCGATGAAGCCGGGCGCATCCTGGTTGACGATATAGAGCATCGTGCCGGCCAGATCGGCCTCCACCTTGATCCCGAACAGTTCGACCAGACGGGGGCTGGCGGCGCCGAACAGCGTGCCCGCAACCGACTTGTCGCCATTTTCGGTGGTGACGGTGACGCGCACCAGCGTCTGATAGTCACCTTCGCGATCGTGGCGCACTTCGCGAACGTCCAGGCCGCGTTCCTTCGCCAGGAAGGGTGCGTTGACCATGTTCACCGTGTCCGAATAGACGCGCATCAGGCCCGCCAGAACGGCGGCGGTGATGGGCTTCTGGTTGAGTTCGGCGGCATGACCCTCGACCTCGACCGACACACCCTTGATCGAATCGCCTTCCAACTGGCCCACCAGCGAACCCAGACGCTCGGCCAGCGCCATATAGGGCTTGAGCTTGGGGGCTTCTTCGGCCGACAGCGACGGCACGTTCAGCGCATTGGTGATGCCGCCATCGAGCAGATAGTCGGACAGCTGGTCAGCAACCTGCAATGCGACATTGACCTGCGCTTCGTCGGTCGATGCGCCCAGATGCGGGGTGCAGATGAAGTTGGGCGTGCCGAACAGGGGCGATTCCTTGGCCGGTTCGGTGGCGAACACGTCCAGCGCGGCGCCCGCGACATGACCCGAATCCAGCGCATCCTTGAGCGCGGCTTCGTCGATCAGGCCGCCGCGCGCACAGTTGACGATGCGGACGCCCTTCTTGGTCTTGGCCAGATTTTCCTTGCTCAGGATGTTGCGGGTCTGGTCGGTCAGCGGCGTGTGCAGCGTGATGAAGTCGGCCTTGGCCAGCAGCGTGTCGAGATCGGCCTTTTCCACACCCATTTCTACGGCGCGCTCCGGCGTCAGGAACGGATCGAAGGCGACGACCTTCATGCGCAGGCCCAGCGCGCGGCTGGCGACGATCGACCCGATATTGCCCGCGCCGATCAGGCCCAGCGTCTTGCCGGTGACTTCCACGCCCATGAAGCGGTTCTTTTCCCACTTGCCCTGCTGGGTCGAAACGTCGGCCTCCGGCAGCTGGCGGGCGAGCGCGAACATCAGCGCGATGGCATGTTCGGCGGTGGTGATCGAGTTGCCGAACGGGGTGTTCATGACGATCACGCCCTTGGCCGAGGCATAGGGGATGTCGACATTGTCGACGCCGATACCGGCGCGGCCGATGACCTTGAGGTTGGTGGCGGCGTCGAGGACCGCCTTCGTCACCTTGGTCGAGCTGCGGATGGCCAGGCCATCATATTCGCCGATCATGGCGATCAGTTCTTCGGGGGTCTTGCCGGTGATGACATCGACTTCGACGCCGCGCTCACGGAAGATCGCAGCTGCGCGGGGGTCCATCTGGTCGGAAATAAGGACTTTAGGCATGACATATTGTCTTTCTACAATGCGTCGTCCTGACAAACGTCAGGATCTCAGGCGGCCAGGTCGTACCCGGAGGCCCGAAACCCCGGCTCTCGCCGGGATGACGGTATATATTCGGGGAAGAAGTTAAGCGGCCTTCGTCTGGGCGTAGGCCCAGTCGAGCCAGGGGCCGAGCGCTTCGATGTCGGCGGTGTCGACGGTCGCGCCGCACCAGATGCGCAGGCCAGCGGGAGCATCGCGATAACCAGCGATGTCGAGCGCCGCGCCTTCCTTTTCCAGCAGGGCCGCAAACGCCTTGATGAAGGCTTCGTCGGCACCGGCCACGGTCAGGCACACGCTGGTCTTCGAGCGCGAGGCTTCTTCCAGCGCGAGATGGCCCAGCCAGTCGCGGTCCGCGACGATCTTGTCGAGCGCGGCGGCATTGGCATCGCTACGCGCGATCAGGCCAGCAGCGCCACCGATCGACTTGCCCCATTCCAGTGCAAAGATCGCATCCTCGACGGCCAGCATCGAGGGGGTGTTGATCGTCTCGCCCTTGAACACGCCTTCGGCCAGCTTGCCCTTGGACACCAGACGGAACACCTTGGGCAGCGGCCAGGCGGGTGTGTAGGTTTCGAGGCGCTCGACGGCGCGGGGGCCGAGGATCAGCACGCCATGGCCACCCTCACCGCCCAGCACCTTCTGCCAGGAGAAGGTGGCGACGTCGATCTTGGCCCAGTCGATGTCATAGGCGAACACCGCGCTGGTCGCGTCGGCGAAGGTCAGGCCTTCACGGTCGGCGGGGATGAAGTCGGCGTTGGGGACGCGCACGCCCGACGTGGTGCCGTTCCAGGTGAACAGCACATCGGTGGCGAAATCGATGGTGGAAAGGTCCGGCAACTGGCCATAGTCGGCCTTGATGACGGTCGGGTCGAGCTTGAGCTGCTTGGCAGCGTCAGTCACCCAGCCTTCGCCGAAGCTTTCCCAGGCAACGGTGGTGACCGGACGGGCGCCCAGCATCGTCCACATCGCCATTTCAAAAGCGCCAGTGTCGGAACCGGGAACGATGCCGATGCGGTGCGTGTCGGGCAGGTTCAGCAACTCGCGCATCAGGTCGATGCTGTAGGCGAGGCGAGCCTTGCCGATTTTGGAACGGTGCGAGCGGCCAAGCGAATCCGTGGCGAGCGCAGCAGCGCTCCAGCCGGGAGGCTTGGCACAGGGACCGGAAGAGAAAAAGGGACGCGCCGGGAGTGTTGCGGGCTTTTCAGCAGGCGCAATGGTGGCGTCAACGGCAGTAAAATCAGTCATGTCATGCTTCTCCTTACAGAGAGCTGCGCGGCGTTGGGACCGCGTGGCCCGTCGGCGGCACTAGAGATTTCGGTGGACCTGTCAAGGCCGCCTTGAAAATGCGACGAACCGAAGGCGCCGTTAACCATCCGCGCGACAGGCCCTGCTATAGTCCAGAGTCATGAGGGACCGGGCGAGGGACATAAGAGGCGTGCGGGGCGCAGGGCTGATAGCGCTGACGCTGCTGAGTGCATGTAGCAGCGATCTGGTGCCGCGCGGACGGGTATCGACCGCGTCCAAGCCTGTTCTTCCGACCGCCCCGCCGCCGCTGGAATTGCGGCAATGCCTGGCGAAGCTGCAATCGCAATCCGTCGCGTTCACGCCCCTGCCCGACCAGAATTTCGGTGGTGGATGCAGCGCGCGGGGCAGCGTCAAACTGCTCGATATTGGCGTACCCGCGACCAATCTGGGCGCGATGACCTGTCCGCTCGCAGCCAATTTCGCGGCATGGACGCGCTATGGCGTGCAGCCTGCCGCCCGTGTGATCTGGGGCGCGGAGATTGCGCGGATCGAAACCTTTGGCACCTATAATTGCCGTCCGATCGCGGGCAGCGGCAAATTATCCGAACATGCGCACAGCAATGCGATCGACGTCGCCGCCTTCGTCCTGAACGACGGGCGGCGAATCACGGTGGAACAGGGATGGAGCGGCGACAAGCAAACGCGCCAGTTCCTCAAAATCGTCCATATGAGCGCGTGCAAGCGGTTCAACACGGTGCTTAGCCCGGATTATAACG
The DNA here is from genome assembly GCA_016000085.1 of Sphingomonadaceae bacterium. Lineage (GTDB taxonomy): Bacteria > Pseudomonadota > Alphaproteobacteria > Sphingomonadales > Sphingomonadaceae > Sphingobium. Next base: position 38,749 of record JAECRT010000002.1, on the reverse strand, counting down.
TCGCCCATCGCGACCATTTCCATTTCGACATGGGCGGCAAAGGCGGCTTCTGCCGTTGAACGCCGGGATGGCCGACCGCGCTGGACGACTTGGCAATGTCATCTCAAGCGCTTAAATTGCGGGAATGACAAAAAAAGAAATTGAAGAACGCAAATTCCGCCCAGCCCGCGAAGAAGCCGACGACGCCCGCCAGAACGCAGGCACGCCCCAGACACAGAGCGCCGCCTATCGACTCGCCTTTCAGGACGCCGAATTCCTGTTGCGCGAGGATTTGCGCCCCGTCCGCTTCCAGTTGGAACTGCTCAAGCCCCAATTGCTGATGGATGAGGCGAATATCGAATCGACTTTCGTTTTCTACGGGTCGGCGCGCATTCCCGAACCCGATCAGGTGCAGGCGCGAATCGACGCCGCGACCACGCCGCAACAAAAGCGGATTGCCGAAAATCTGGGCCACAAGGCGCGCTATTATGAAGAAGCACGCAAACTGGCGCGGATCGCGGCGCAATATCCGGTGAACCAGGCGGGATGTCGCCATTTCGTCGTCTGTTCGGGCGGTGGCCCTTCGATCATGGAAGCGGCCAATCGCGGGGCAGTGGATGTCGGGGCGACCACGATCGGCATGAACATCGTCCTGCCCCATGAACAGGCGCCCAATCGTTTCGTCACGCCCGAACTGTCTTTCCAGTTCCACTATTTCGCGCTGCGCAAGATGCACTTCCTGTTGCGGGCGCGCGCGCTGGCCGTGTTCCCCGGCGGGTTCGGCACGTTCGACGAGATGTTCGAACTGTTGACGCTGATCCAAACCGGCAAGATGAAGCCGATCCCGATCCTGCTCTATGGCAAGGATTTCTGGACCCGGGTTATCGATTTCGAGGCACTGGCCGACGAAGGCGTGATTTCCCCGGCCGATCTCAATCTCATCACCTGGGTCGAAACGGCTGAGGAAGGCTGGGATGCAGTGCAGGCCTTTTATCAGGACAGCACCGCGCCGGCGTGCTGACGCAATCACCGCGCCTAGCCCCGTGCGCGCATCGCACATTTTATTTCCGCGATTCCCGATCGTCAGATGTTCCATCTGACGGCAAATCGCACTAGGGCGCGGCCATGCGCGCGGACCTGGCCCATGTCGACACCTGGATCTTCGATCTGGACAACACGCTCTACCCGGCGAAGGCGGACCTGTTCGCGTTGATCGACGTGAAGATGGGCGAGTATATCCAGGGGCTGCTGGGATGCGACCCGGCGCAGGCGCGCGTGGTGCAGAAGCGCTATTTCATGGAACATGGCACGACGCTGTCGGGGCTGATGGCGCATCATGCCATCGAGCCGCGGGCATTTCTCGACTATGTCCATGATATCTCGATGGATCGGCTGGCCGTCGATCCAGCACTCAACGCCCATATCGCCGCGCTGCCGGGACGCCGCCTGATCTTCACCAACGGCGATGCGACCTATGCGGGGCGAGTGCTCGACAGGCTAGGCCTGACCGGCGTGTTCGAACTGATCCACGACATCCATGCCTGCCAATATGTGCCCAAGCCCGATCCGTCGGGCTATGCCGAACTATGCCGCGTCCATGATGTCGATCCGACCCGCGCCGCCTTTTTCGAAGATATGGCCCGCAACCTGCGGCCCGCCAAGGCGATCGGCATGACGACCATCTGGGTCAATAATGGCTCGGAAGCGGGCAATCACGACCATCATCCCGATTTCATAGATTTCGAAACCGACCATCTGAGGCCTTTTCTGGCCAATATCCTTGGGGAAACTGCATGACCAACCTGCAAGCCACGATCGACGCCGCCTGGGAGGACCGGGCCAATGTCAGCCTGACCACGCAAGGGCCGATTCGCGATGCCGTGAACGAGGCGCTGGCGATGCTCGACAGCGGCAAGGGCCGCGTCGCCGAACCGGTCGAAGGCGGCTGGCAGGTCAACCAGTGGCTCAAGAAGGCAGTGCTGCTGTCGTTCCGCCTGAATGACAATACGCTGATCGAAAATGGCCCCGGTGGCGGTTTCTGGTGGGACAAGGTGCCCAGCAAGTTTGCTGGTTGGGGTGAAGCCGAGTTCCGCGCCGCCGGTTTCCGCGCGGTGCCAGGCGCCTTCGCCCGCGCCGGTGCGCATATTGCCAAGAATGCGATCCTGATGCCCAGCTTCGTCAATATCGGCGCGTTCGTCGATGAAGGCACAATGGTCGACGCCTGGGTGACGGTGGGCAGCTGCGCCCAGATCGGCAAGAATGTCCACCTGTCGGGCGGCGTCGGCATTGGCGGCGTGCTGGAACCGTTGCAGGCCGATCCGGTCATCATCGAGGATGACTGTTTCATTGGCGCACGGTCGGAAGTCGTCGAAGGCGTGAGCATCGGCAAGGGGTCAGTCCTGTCGATGGGCGTATTCATCGGCCAGTCGACCAAGATCATCGACCGCGCCACCGGCGAGATCTTCATCGGCGAAGTGCCGCCCTATTCGGTGATCGTCCCCGGATCGTTGCCCGGCAAGCCCCTGCCCGACGGCACCCCCGGCCCCAGCCTCTATTGCGCGGTGATCGTTAAGCGAGTCGACGCGCAGACCCGGTCCAAGACCGGCATCAACGAGTTGCTGCGCGACTGACACCCAATAGAATCGGGATTGATGTCGGTGCTTCAAGCAAGCCAAAGCCTTGCATGAAGCACCGACGTCAAATTCATGCGTGGAACGGTTGAACCTGCCCGTCACCATGGCTTGACGAGACGTCAAAAACGCCTAAAAGCGCCGAAATCCCGCAAGGGGGCGATTAGCTCAGTTGGTAGAGCGTCTCGTTTACACCGAGAATGTCGGCGGTTCGAGCCCGTCATCGCCCACCATATTTTTCTTGCACACCCAATTCCCCATCACGGTCCGGCTGCGTAACGTTCATCGTACAGCAAGCATCGACGCGGCATTAGTATTGCATGCCATTCGCAGCCCTTGTCGGCGGCACGCTTGCGCCCGCCCTGCTGATGCTGTCGCCGCTCGCGGTGATGGCGGCGAAAGATTGCACGGACTGGAAACCGGTCGCAAAGGCCGCGAAAGACAACGGGCACCCCTGCAAAAGGCCACGCATGCCACTGATGTAGCGATCCACCGCATATTGCGGCGCAGCGTCACCACTGCTAATTCGACCGCCATGAACCAGCCGCCTGAAACCATCCGAGTCTCCAAAGCCCGCGTCTCCTGTGACGGATCGGGTGATATTCCCGCTGCACTCGGCCATCCGCGGGTATTTCTGGAAATCGACGAGCATGGCTATGTCGATTGCGGCTATTGCGACCGCCGCTTCGTGCTGATCGGCGGCGTCGCCGACGCTCCCGATCTGGCCAGCAAGCCGGACATCGCTTCGGGTGCGAGCCTCTAAAGGCCAATTTTTCGATTGGGCATGGGCCGCGCCGCTCCTATATCGGCGGCATGACCGATCTCGCTTCCCAAATCACCCCCGGCTTCACCGATGCTCGCGGCCTGCTCTATCGGCCGGGACTGCTCGACCCTGATGGCGCGCGCCGCCTGACGGCCGAAGCGCTCAAGGCCTGTGATGATGGCGAGCTATATCTGCAATACCGGGCGAGCGAGGCTTTCGGCTTTGATGACGGTCGGCTGAAAACCGCCGATTATTCCACCGATGCGGGCTTTGGCCTGCGCGGTGTGTCGGGCGAGATGACGGGCTTCGCCCATGCCAACGACATTAGTGAAGCCGCGATCCGCCGGGCTGCCCAGACGCTCAGCCTGCTCGATCCGGCGAAGGGCCAGCCCGCCCCGCCGCCGCAGCGTACCAACCGTCACCTCTATACCGACGCCAACCCGCTGGAGATCGTCCCCTTCGCCGAGAAGGTCACGCTGTGCGCCGCGATCGACGCCGCCGCCCGCGCGCGCGACCCGCGCGTCGCGCAGGTGTCGGTCAACCTGGCGGCAAGTTGGTCGGTGATCGAGATCGTGCGCGCCGATGGCTTTACCGCGACCGACAGTCGGCCGCTGGTTCGGCTGAATGTGTCGATCATTCTGGAGGAAAATGGCCGCCGCGAAACCGGCGTTTTCGGCATTGGCGGGCGCTATCTCTACGATCAGGTGATGGAGCCGCAGGTGTGGAACCGGGCGATCGACGAAGCGCTGGCACAGGCACAGGTCAACCTGCGCTCGGTCGCTGCGCCTGCGGGCGAAATGACCGTGCTGCTCGGCCCCGGCTGGCCCGGCGTACTGGTGCATGAAGCGATCGGTCACGGGCTGGAGGGTGATTTCAATCGCAAGGGCACCAGCGCCTTTTCCGGCCGCATCGGCGAACGGGTTGCAGCCCCCGGCGTTACTGTGGTCGACGATGGCGCGATCGCCAGCCGACGCGGATCTCTGTCCATCGACGATGAAGGCACGCCCACGCGGGAAAATATCCTGATCGAGGACGGCATTTTGCGCGGCTATATGCAGGATCGCCTCAACGCCCGGCTCATGGGCGTGGAGCCGACGGGCAATGGTCGCCGCGAAAGCTATGCCTATGGGCCGATGCCGCGCATGACCAACACCTTCATCAAGGGTGGACAGGACGATCCGGCGGAACTGCTGTCGCGCATGGGATCGGGCATATTCGCCAAGAGTTTTGGTGGCGGACAGGTCGATATCGTGTCAGGCAAGTTCGTCTTCTCCTGCACCGAGGCTTATAAGGTCGAGAATGGCAAGCTGCGCGATCCGATCAAGGGCGCAACCCTGATCGGCGATGGTCCGACCGCACTGACCAAGGTTGTGGGCGTGGGAAATGACTGGGCGCTGGACGAGGGCATCGGCATGTGCGGCAAGGGCGGCCAAAGCGTGCCCGCAGGTGTGGGCCAGCCGACATTGCTGCTCGAAGGGCTAACCATCGGCGGCACGGCGACCTGAGCTTCTGGCGAGCGGAATGGCGGAACCGGCGAGCCGGTCCGTTCATTCTTCTCACATGAACATGCTGACCGACAGCCATGATGCCGTGACCGCCGACTGGGCCGCCGCCCTGCTCGATTTCTGGTTCAATCTGGTGGGCGAAAAAGGCTGGTACAGCCATGATCCAGCGCTTGATCGCGTGTGCAGCACGCGATTTCAGGCTCTGTGGGACGCTAAACGGTTGCTTTCGGCGGAACGCTTTCTCGACCGGGCGGACGATGCGCTGGCCGCTATATTGCTGTTCGACCAGCTACCCCGCAATATGTTTCGCGATGATGCAAAGGCTTTTGCCACCGACGCTCTGGCGCGCGATGTGGCGCGGGGCGCATTAGCGCAGGGCTATGACATCCAGATAGGTGGTGCGGGACGGCTCTTCTTCTACATGCCGTTCATGCACAGCGAGGCGCTGGACGATCAGGCATTGTCGCTAACCCTGTTCGAGAGTGCAGGCGACGTGGAATCACTCGATTTTGCCCGTCAGCATCACGCAACCATCGCACGATTCGGCCGCTTTCCCCACCGCAACGCTGCCTTGGGTCGGGAGACACGCCCCGAAGAGGTCGACGCCGCTGCGGAAGGCGCCGACTGGTAAGCCTATCCTGCCCATTTTTTGAGCATGACATCTTTGTTGCCCATTTTTTCGGCGCTGCAACATTGGGCAATGCCCCCCAAGCCCGCATTAACCCGTCATTAGCAAATTGGCACGGCTTTTGCTGAGTAGTCCCTGCACACCAATAACAGGGGGCGACATGAAACTTGTCATGGCTATCATCAAGCCGTTCAAGCTTGACGATGTCCGCGAGGCACTCTCCTCGCTCGGCATCGCGGGTATGACGGTCAGCGAAGTAAAGGGCTTTGGTCGCCAAAAGGGGCAGACCGAAATTTACCGCGGCGCCGAATATTCCACCAACATGGTTCCCAAGATCAAGGTTGAGGTTGTCTGTGACGACGACCTCGCGCCACGTGTCGTGGAAGCGACGCAGGCAGCCGCCAATTCGGGCGCCATCGGCGATGGCAAGATCTTCGTCCTCGATGTCGGTCAGGCCGTGCGTATCCGCACCGGCGAAACCGGCGAAACCGCGCTGTAAGAAGGGGGAAATAATGACCTTTTCCAAGAAACTTTGCGGGATAGCGGGGGCAGCGGGGCTGTCGCTCTTCGCTGCCCTGCCCGCCTGGGCGCAGGACGCCGCAGCGCCGGTCGCCACGGTCAACAAGGGCGACACGGCCTGGATGATGATTTCGACCGTTCTGGTCCTCGCGATGATCCTGCCCGGCCTGGCCCTGTTCTACGGTGGTCTGGTCCGCAGCAAGAATATGCTGTCGGTGATGACGCAGATCGGCGCGGCCGCGTGCCTGGCGATGCTCATCTGGGTGATCTACGGCTATTCGATGGCTTTTGGCCCCGATTATGAAGGTGGCCTCAGCAACTTCATCTCCACCTTCGACAAGGCGTTCCTGAAGGGTGTCACGCCCGCTTCGCAGGCGGCGACCTTCACCGCTGGCGTCGAAATCCCCGAATATGTGTTCATCTGCTTCCAGATGACCTTTGCCGCGATCACCGTGGCGCTGGTGCTGGGTTCGGTGGTCGAGCGGATCAAATTCTCGGCCGTGATGGTGTTCGCAGCCGTGTGGCTGACCATCTCCTACTTCCCGATCGCGCACATGGTGTGGGCGGCCAGCGGCTATTTCTTCAAGGCTGGCGCACTCGATTTTGCGGGCGGTACGGTCGTTCACATCAACGCTGGTGTTTCCGCGCTGGTGGCCTGCATCATCCTGGGCAAGCGCATCGGCTATCCCAAGGAACCGATGGCGCCACACTCGCTGACGCTGACGGGCGTGGGCACTGGCCTGCTGTGGGTTGGCTGGTTCGGCTTCAACGCCGGTTCGGCGCTCGAAGCCAATGGTTCGGCCGCACTCGCCATGATCAACACCTTCGTCGCCACGGCTTCCGCCGGCCTCTTCTGGATGCTTGCTGAAAAGCTGAACGGCCACAAGGGTTCGGCACTGGGCTTCTGTTCGGGCATCATCGCCGGCCTCGTCGCCGTCACCCCGGCCGCCGGCAACTCCGGTCCGTTCGGTGCGATCATCCTGGGCGCCGTTGCCTCGATCATCTGCTTCTATGCCGTCACCGTCCTCAAGCCCAAGCTTGGCTATGACGACTCGCTGGATGCCTTCGGCATCCACGGCATCGGCGGCATGGTCGGCGCGATTGGCACTGCCATCGTCTACTCGCCTGCCTTTGGTGGCCCCGGCGCGGCAGACTATGAAATCGGCGCCAAGCTGATCGTCCAGATCGAGGCCGTCGTGGTCACGATCATCTGGGCCTCGGTTGCCACCACCATCGCTATCTTCATCGCCAAGGCCGTCACCGGGCTGCGGGTCAGCCAGGAAGTCGAACTGGAAGGTCTCGACCTGGGCGAACATGGCGAGCGTGCCTACAACTCTTAAGCCTTCGGCAGGGCGGGCCGCCCATCATCAAACGGGGCAAGGCCCGCCCGCCACACGATGTTCCTCCTGCGAACATGCCTTGGGACCGGTACGAAAGTATCGGTCCTTTTTTTGCGCTTCCTCTAGTGGGGAATGGCTTAAGGCCGTCAGTTCTCGACCACCCTTTCGATGAATCTCTCCGCGATGATATTCTCCCGAAACACGCCCAAACGGCGACGGTCCTTCCAGACGGCGAAACGTTGCCGCCGTAGCGGCGTGTCGATGCACTCGATGAGATAGCCTCGATAGTCCCGATAACGGGCGTATATGAGTTCAGCCATGCAGGGCAGCGTCACATACGGGCTGGCGCACGCTGAGCAGTTCCAGGCGGCGCTTTCGCCCCATCCGGTCGGGCCACAGGATGGCATGTCCCGCTTTCAGTCCGATCAGTCCGGCACCGACCAGCGTCAGGACCGAAATTCTTCCTTCGGACGCATCAGCCTGATTGGGATAGACGATCTGGACCGAGCGCCGGGCGCCGCTGCCTTCATCGAGGAATTCGACGCAGGACGCCATTGTCACGACATCGGTGGGCAAGCGGCCGCGCTTGTATAATTTTGCTCGGCCGATTTCATCGAGCAACATGGTGCAGACCTCCGGCTGGCGGTCCTTGATGCCCCATGCAAGATCGGACAGCGTGTCCGCTTCGGAATCGACAAGATATACGGGCGGGCGCTTTGCCGCCGTGCAGATGATGGTCATGAAGAGACTTCCTGATAAGATGCGTGCCCGCAAATGCGGACGATCCTGATGGTCAAGAAGGTGCCCCGAACTCTGCAACCGGGGAGGGCTGAAAAAGAGCTCGGGGCTAAATGCCTGCGAGAATCTGTCCCGCGTGATGGCGGCAGCGCCGCAGGAGAATGCTCGTCTTCATGCGCTTATGATGGGCGTCCCGGCGGGCCAAGTCAACGCTTGCCCCGATAGGCGCTATTGCCTGGGGCGAGTCCAAAGCGTTGCCGGGCGCTGCGTTGCGCCCGGCCAGCGGCGCGCACGGCCGATGACTTGTCGCCCCGCCCGTGCAACCCAGCCCAGCTTGTCGCGCCGGGGTGTCACGACGCGATGATCCCAGGCATGCTCGCCGCGCCGCGCGACTTCGCGGGCAATGTCGCCATAGATGCCCGCGGCGGCCAGCACCGCCCAAGCCGCGCGCGGCGGCAGCGCACCCGTGCCATGGCGAGCGCTATCTTCATAAATGGCGGCCATGTCGGCAAGGCGCTTGCCCAGTTCCGCCAAACGCGGCCGCACCCATGGCTTCATATGCTCGCCGGGCGGGATATCCATTTCCACCAGCCATTCGACCGGCAGATAGCAACGGTCGGCCGCCTCATCCTCGCTGATGTCGCGGGCGATATTGGCGAGCTGAAAGGCCAGCCCCAGGTCGCAGGCGCGATCCAGCGTCGCGTCATCGCGTGGATCGACGCCCATCAGCACTGCCATCATGCACCCAACCGCGCCCGCCACATGATAGGAATAACGCAACATGTCATCCTGACTGCGGGGCCGCCAGTCGCGGGCGTCGAGCGCAAACCCCTCCAGCAGATCATGCGCATAACGGGCGGGGATCGCACATTCGCGCATGACGATACCGAAGCCGTCAAAGGCCGGATCGCCGGTTGGATCGCCGCGCAAGGCCATGTCGGTCAGCACACGCATGGTCGACAGCCGCGCCTGACCGTCCTGAACGCCCGTCAGCGTGCCGCCATGATCCTGTCCGTCGGCGATATCGTCGCATTTGCGGCACCAGGCATAGAGCAGCCATGCCCGTTCGCGCGTCTCCCGATCGAACAGGGTAGACGCCATGGCGAAGGATTTGGAGCCGCGCGCGATGCTGTCGCGGGCATGGGCGACGAGCGCGGCGCGATCGAGGGGGGAGTGATCGGTCATATCGCCCGACATGCCCTCCCCTCCCTCGGCCCGCAAGCGGGCGATCCGGTCAGAGCCGCGCAGCCTTCATCGCGAAGATCGTCTCATGCGGCTGATAGGCCGTCATCGCGTCCAGCAAATCGTCTATGTCGTCGGCATGGATCAGGATGCCGGCGTGCTGCGCGCGGATGAAGCCCGCCTCCACCATCTGCCGGTTGAACCCGATAAGCTGGTCATAAAAGCCCGCGACGTTGAGCAGGCCCACGGGCTTTTCATGATAGCCCAGTTGCGCCCAGCTGATCGCTTCCCACAATTCGTCCATCGTGCCGACACCGCCCGGCAGGGTCACGAAACCGTCCGACAGGTCGGTGAACAGCTGCTTGCGTTGATGCATGGTCTGGACGACGTGCAATTGCGTGCAGCCGCGATGCGCCACTTCCGCGCCGACGAGCGCTTCAGGGATCACGCCGATCACTTCGCCACCCGCTTCGAGCGCCGCGTCAGCCACGGCGCCCATCAGGCCCAACCGCCCGCCGCCATAGACAACGCCGATGCCGCGCTGCGCCAGCGTGCGTCCGACATGGCGCGCCGCATCGATATAGGTCAGGTCCGCCGGGGTCGCCGAACCACAATAGATAGCTAGTCTCTTCATCATATCCTGCTCAGATCGTCCACCATCAGCGCAGCGGTCGCCTTCGCGCTGCCCACGACACCGGGGATGCCCGCGCCGGGATGGGTTCCCGCCCCTACCAGATAGAGGTTGGGAATGACATCGTCGCGATTATGCGCACGGAACCAGGCGCTTTGCGTCAGCAGCGGTTCCAGACTGAACGCGCTGCCCAGATGGGCATTAAGGTCGCGGCCGAAATCGCTGGGCGCGTAATGGAACTGGGTCACGATGCGCGAACGGATATCGGGGATCAGCCGGTGCTGGATCTCGTCCAATATGCGTTCGGCATAGGCGGGCGCAAACTGGTCCCAGTCGATCGGCAGCTTGCCCATGTGCGGCACAGGCGCGAGCGCATAGAAGGTCGAATGGCCTTCGGGCGCCATCGACGGATCGGTGACGGTGGGATGGTGCAGATATAGCGAGAAATCCTGCGGCAGCACGCCATGATCGTAAATGTCGGTGAGCAGCCCTTCATAACGCGGGCCGAACAGGATCATATGGTGCGGGATGCCGGGCCAGCTGCCCTTGATCCCGAAATGCAGCACGAACAGGCTGGGCGACCAGCGTTTGCGCGCGAGCGCGTCGCCCTGTTTCTGTCCGCGGACATGATGGCCGAGCAGATCGCGGTAGCTGTGCATCAGGTCGGCGTTGCTGGCGACCGCGTCCGCCTCCCCGCGCCAGCCCGATTCGGTGTGAACGGCGGTGACGCGGTCACCATGGGTTTCGATCCGCGTGACCTTGTCGCCCAACCGCAAGGTTCCGCCCAACCGCTCGAAATGGGTCGCCATCCCCTGCACCAACCGATTGGTGCCGCCCTTGGCGAACCAGACGCCGCCCGCTTTCTCCAACTTGTGGATAAGGGCGTAGATGGCGCTGGTCTTCATCGGATTGCCGCCGACCAGCAAGGTGTGGAAACTCAGCGCCTCGCGCAGCTTTTCATTCTTCACATAGGAGGCGACGACCGAATAGACCGATCGCCATGCCTGATATTTCGCCAGCGAAGGGGCGGCCTTGATCATCGAGGCGAAGTCGAGAAAGGCGACGGAGCCAAGCTTGCGATAGCCTTCCTCGAACACGCCGTCGGCATAGTCGAGGAAACGGTCATAGCCTGCGACATCGGCCGGATCGAGCTTGGCGATTTCGGCCCGCAGTGCGATTTCGTCATTGCCATAGTCGAAGTTGGTGCCGTCGCGCCAGTTGAGGCGATAAAACGGACTGACCGGCATAAGGGTCACGTCCTGCGCCATGTCATGCCCCGACAAACGCCACAGTTCAGCGAGACAATCGGGATCGGTGATGACGGTTGGCCCCGCGTCGAAGGTGAAGCCGTCCTTTTCCCACATATAGGCGCGCCCGCCCGGACGATCCCGCGCTTCTATCAGCGTGGTGTCGATACCCGCCGATTGGAGGCGGATGGCCAGCGCCAGGCCGCCAAAGCCCGCGCCAATAACGATCGCTTTCCTGTCCATCAGGTGCGCGGATTCCACAATGTTCGCATGGCGCTCCTTATGGGCACAGGAGGCCGACCGCACAAGATGCGGATGCGGTCAGCCAGGGTCGAGCGCCCGGCATAGAAGCGCTGGATGAGGCCGGGCGCCAAGCGATAGAAGCGGGCGAAGATGCGCCAGCGCTGGTCGGGAACGGCGGCGCCGAACAGCATTTTCCCAAGCAGACGATAATAGCCGCCATCGCGCCAGTGGGCAGCGGCGCGGGCGCGGGTCGCGGCGGCGAGATTATCGAGCGGCTGATCCACCAGCCAGAGCGCGAATCGGATCGCGTCCGGCAACGAATAGCCAGTCATCGGCTGAAACAGCCCGCCCCGCACCCCGGCGCGCGCGATGGGATCGGTTGCGGGCCAATAAAGATTGAAGTCGCCGCCATGGACCACGGGCAGCACCCCCTGTTCGCGATGGATCACTTCGCCGCGCCATCCCTTCGCCAGGGCATAGGCGGCGATGCGAGCGTCGATGGCGGGAACGTTAAGATCGGGGGTATCGCTGTAATAGGTGTCTTCGATAAAAATGGTGCGATCATCCTGGGGCAAGAGATAGACGAAACGGTAGCCGTCGATCTGATCGACGGTGGCGTCCATGATGATCGGGCGGTCGATGCCGTGGGGCGCATCGAGGTGAAGGCGATGGCCGACGAACTTCTGCCACCCGCAGCGCAGCGCCGACAGGTCGCCGGTTCCTCGGGCATCGATGATCGCGCCGGCGCGGATCGTGCGGCCGTCGGCGAGGGTCACGCTGTCGCAAGTGAGTGCGGTAACGTCGGCCGACGTCAGGAGGCGATCGCCCAATGTCGCGGCCAGGTGGGTAGAAAACCGCACGCTGTTGGCGCTGTTGTAAGGGGTCGGCAATTGCCGGGTAAAGTTGGGGAATCGCACCGCGTGCCCCTGTGGCCAGCGTTGCGCGATCAGGGGATCGATCAGCCAGCGGTCCTGCGGCGCGACGTCGCCGTCGAAGAAGGACCAGATATGGTTGCCACCGGGCCGTTCGCCCTTTTCGATCAGCAACAGACGGACGTCGGGGCGTTTCGCGGCGAAGGCCAGTGCGATCAGGCCGCCAGACAGGCCTCCGCCCAGAATTGCGAGGTCGCAGTCGAGATCATCCATCGCCATGCCATCCTGTTAGGGGAAGGTGCAGGGCATGGCCACCATCTTGTCGTACGTTGCAATATAGGATAGGGGGGTACCCTATGCACATCGTAGTAGATCAGGATAAATTGTTGGCGCGGGTTCGCCGAATCGCGGGGCAAGTCGCCGCCGTGGAGCGCCAGCTTACCGGCGAGGCGGGCTGTTCGGAGACGTTGCAACTGGTAGCGTCCGTGCGCGGCGCGGTCGGCAGCCTGATGGAGGAACTGATCGAGCAGCATATGCGCGAGCATGTTGCCCGACCGGGCCTGACTGACGAGGCACGCGCCGCTGCGACCGAAGAAATGTTGGCGCTGATCCGCCGTTACGGGAAATGACGATGCACGACGAACAGCGCCATGCGCATCATGGGCACGACCATCATGACCATGGCGATCACCAACATGGCGATGAGCCGCCCTCCCCCGTCGCCAGCGATGACGGCGAGGAAAGCCATTATTTCGACCATATCTATCTGAGCGCCGGACATGACCGCAATGCGAAGCGGACGTTGTGGGTCGTGTGGCTGACCGCCGCAACGATGGTGGTGGAGATCGCCTTTGGCTGGATCACCGGATCGATGGCACTGCTGGCAGACGGATTCCATATGGCGACCCATGCCGGGGCGCTGGCGGTAGCGGCGGCGGCCTATGGCTATGCCAAGCGCCATGCGCGCAACCCGCGTTACACATTCGGCACCGGCAAGGTGGGCGACCTGTCGGGCTTCGCATCGGCTCTGGTGCTGCTGCTGACGGCGCTGTTCATCGCGGTCGAATCGGCGATGCGTTTCTTCCAGCCGATCGACGTCGCCTTTGGCGAGGCGACGGTGGTGGCGATCGTCGGGCTGGTCATCAACATCATCAGCGCGCTGCTGCTGGGGCATGACCATAGCCACGACCATGGCGCGGGGCATGACGATCATGACCATAGCCACGGCCATGCCGACAATAATCTGCGCGCAGCCTATGTGCATGTGCTGACCGATGCGCTGACATCGGTGCTGGCGATCGCGGCCCTGCTGGCCGGGCGTTATCTGGGTTGGTGGTGGATGGACCCCGCTGTCGGGCTGCTAGGCGCGGTGGTGATTGCGCGCTGGGCATGGGGATTGATGAAGGACACGGCCGCCATCCTGCTCGACACAGCCGAACCGGCGCTGATGGCAAAGGTTCGGGGCGTCGTGGAAGCCGAGGGCGCGACCATCCGCGACCTGCATGTATGGCGCATCGGGCCGCACGCCCATGCGGCCATCGTCAGCCTGGCGCCGGGCGCGGATGCCCCCAGGGTGCGGGCACGGGTACATGCGCTGCCCCGGATGGAGCATGTGACGGTCGAGTGCGGGTAAGACATTCACCGGCGTAGTCGCTGCCCACCAGCCGCCATGACATCCAACCAAGATCATGCTAACGAGAATAGTTTGCAAAATGGGGGATTGCCATGACTATTCTATTGCCGATGCTGCTCGCAGCAGCGGCCGTCGCGCCAGCGACGCCCATCGAACCGGGCGAGTGGTTCACCAGCAAGGAATATTCGAAGACAGCACTGAAGGTCGCGGAGCGCGGGCCCATTGCCTACATGATCGATGTCGCGCCCGATGGGACCGCGGTTCGCTGCGTGACGCAGGAGAATAGCGAACTGGATCAGAAGGTGTGCGAGATCGTGATGAAGCGCGCCCGTTTCACGCCCGCGACCGACGATCAGGGCAGGCCGACGTGGGGCGTTCACGACGGACTGGCCAGTTTCCTGATGCCCGGCAAGAACGGGCGACCGGATCGGTCGAAATTTGTCGTGACCCTCGATCGGCTGCCCGATGGCGTCACCAGTCCTGCTTATGCCAAGGTCGCTTTCAAGGTCGACCGTGACGGAACGGTCAGCCATTGCGCATCGACGGTCGGGGAGCGACGCCGTTTCATGCAGACCCTGGAAGCATTAGGCCCGGCCGCGTGCGCCAATCTGGCGAAAGCCTATCGGCCAGTGATTGCGCGCAATGTCGCGGGCGACGCGGTGGCATCCGTCCAGACCGTGCTAGTCCGGTTCGAGATGCGCAAGGTGCCCTGATGCCAACCCACTTCCCTGCCCCGATCCCGGTCTAGCCGCAGGACGGACGAAACGGCCAGCTTTGGCGTTGCGTCCGTCTTCGTCGACCGGCCCTCGACGCCTTGGGCCGCGCTGACGACGCCCCGTGTCGCGCCAAGGAAACAGGTGGAAGCGGACCGGATGGAACCGGCCCGACCGCCTATGCTCTGATGATCTTTTGTTTTCCGCTATTCGTGCGGTCGCAACGCCCGATTGAGACTGTCGAGCACGGCGTCGATCGGTTCGGTAACTGTGACGCTGCGCCCTTCGCCAAAGCGGATGCGGGTGCCGTCACTGACCGACGAGACGAAGGTGACTTGCCCCGGATTGACCGCGGTCTGGGTGCGGTCGGTGCCGACGAACATGACGAGCATGGCTTCCTCTCCTTCTTTTATGGAGGGACAGCCTAACCGCATTTGCGGCGTACGCCAGTGGATTTCGCAGAGTCTTTTCAGTCGGGGCGGCGCCTGCCCTCCCCCCGGTCAGGCGGCGCGGATCGCGGCGATGAAGCCGCCTGCGCGCGCTTCCAGGCGGTGCGCTTCGCCCGCCAGCCGGTCGGCCACCTCGCGCATGGCCTGAGCGCCCAGCGCCGTCGCCTGCGCATTGTCGCTGATCTGGCGCGCCCCGGTACGGATATGGTCGCTAGATGATCCCGCTTCGGTGACGCTGTCGGCAATCGTGCGGCTGAAGGCGCTCTGCCGTGCCATCGCATCGAACAGGGCTGCGGACAGCCGGTCCGCGCGCGTCATTGTGGCGTCGATATGGGCATGGCTGGCCGCGACATGGCCGATGGTGGCACGGATATGGTCGATCCGCCCCGCGATACCAGCGGCGGCGTCGCGGGTCTGCCCGGCCAGCATCTGGACTTCGCGAGCGACCACGGCAAAGCCCTGCCCCGCTTCACCCGCACGGGCTGCTTCGATCCCGGCGTTGAGCGCGAGCATGGAGGTGGCGCGGGCGATCGCATCGATCAGGGCCACGACTTCGCCAATGCCATCCGCCTCGGTGCGGAGCGCCTCGCTGTTTTGCGCACCGGAGCGGCTGCGCGCGGCGGCATCGCGAATCGCCGCGCCTGCGTCGCGCGCCTCATCCTCCATCGTCGCGAATAATTGTCCCAGTTCCGCGCCGCCCGCCGCAATGCCCGCCAACCGATCCGCGGTCTGGGCGGCCGCCACCGCCATGGCGGCGGAATCTGCGCCATCGCCTGCGGCACGGTTCGCCGCCTGCGTCGCGAGCCGCGACAGTTGGTCGGCCATCGCCACCAGATCGGCGATGAGGGCCGCGACATCCTGCCGGAAATCCGCGCTTTCATGGGTGATTCGTTCGACCCGCTCGGCCCGCGCCAGCGCGACGCGCGCGTCGCGCTCCGCCGTCAGGCGCAGCAGCAGCGCGCCGCCTATCACGCCCGCATAACGACCGCGGTCCAGCAGGATCAGTCCGTCGCACCCCTCGCCCTGCGCAGCGAACAGGTCAACCAGCGCCTCTATGCCGGTCGTGCGCTCGGCACTGGCGCAGGGGCGGACATGATCGTCGAGCCGCCCGCCGAAACTGGGGTTGCGCAGCAGCGCGTGGCCGAAGGGGTTGAATAAGATGCGGCGCATATCGCGCTCATAGATTGCGCCGACGGGCCGGTTCGCCGCATCGACCACCGGCAGCAGGCGCAGCGTCGAATCGCGCTGAAAGCAATCGACTGCCTCGCTGAGCGGCCTCCCCAGAGGAATATGGGGCGTATCGTCAGACAGAGGCAGGCTGGCGACCGTCGTCATGTCGGGCAAGGGGATGGGGGTGGCGAACATGGTGCCCGCCTAGCCCAGAAATGGTAAACAGGCAGTTAGGCTTTTGTGACGGTTTTGTTACAATCCCTTGTTTTATAGGGCTTTTCCTATCATTTCGGACGATAGCCAAAGGCGTCGCGCGCCAGCTTCACCACGGCGGGGTCTGCTTGTGGGAAATCCATCGGCACCAGCTTTTCCAACCGGTCCGCGACATAGGTGAGCGCCGCGATCCGGCCAGCCTTTCGATTATTATTGTCGATCACGTGCCAAGGCGCGTGCTTGGTGTCGGTTTTCTTGAACATGGCGTGCATCGCGTCGAGATAGTCGGCCCGCTTAGCCCGGTTGCGATAATCGTCCGCGCCGGTCTTCCACCGCTTCCACGGGGTGTCGAGCCGCTGCGCCAGCTGTTCGTCCTGCGTTTGCTGGGTGATGTGGACGAACAGCTTGACGAAATGGGTGCCCGCGTCCGCCAATTGCTGTTCGAAGGCGTTGATTTCGTCATAGCCGCGCTTCCATTCGGCCTTTTTCGCGAAGCCTTCGACCCGTTCGACCAGCACCCGGCCATACCAGCTGCGGTCGAAGAGTGCGATGTTGCGCCCGCCCGGCAGGCGCGTCCAGAAGCGCCAGAGGAAATGATGATCGCGCTCGATCTCGGTCGGGGCGGCGATGGGATGGACCTGATAATAACGCGGATCCCAGTCGGCAGTGACCCGCTTGATGATACCGCCCTTGCCCGCGGCGTCCCAGCCTTCGAGCAGGATGACGCTGCGCTGTTTATGCAGGATGTGGGCGACTTGAATCTTGGCCAGCCGCTGCTGTAGCGCGGCCAGCGCCGCGTCATAGTCGCCCGGATATTTCGCGCCGCTTTCATGGTCTTCGAGCTTGATCGTCATGCCGCCTGCTTCCTGTCGTTCAAGGGAAGGGATATCGCCGCTTCAACGCATTGATCGGCCGTTCGATCATATACCAGGACGCAGTGGCGACGATGATCGTCGCAGCGCTGCCGATCAGGAACATCACCATGCGGTGGTGCGCGAGGAAGGCGGCGGTTTCGTCCAGCTTCCACATCGCGAGCAAGATGAACAGATGATAGAGATAGACGCCATAGCTGATGCGGCCGATATAGAGGATCGGCGGCCAGCAGAGCACCCGCCCCAGCCATGATGGCGTGCGCCCGGACGCCGCCAGCGCGACGAGCCCTGCGAACAGCGGCGCAGTCAGGGCTTCGGACAAATGCAGGTTCAACCCGAACGGCAGCGGCAGGAGCAGCACGACGAGCGTGATGGCCCCCAGCAGCAGCGTTCCGGGCAGCAGCCAGCCGGGCATGGGGCCGCGCCGTTCCGCCACGGTGACGAGCGCGCCCGCCGCCAGCGCATCGAACGACATGAAGGGCAGGGTCAGATAGGCAATGTCATCCATCGGGATGAACGCGCGCCCGACATTGGCCATTCCGATCGCCGCGATGATGGCGGGCACCAGCCATCGTCGAGGCAGGAAGAAGACGACCAGCGGCCAGACCAGATAAAATTGCTCCTCCACCGCGAGCGACCACCAATGGGCCGTGACCGGGGGCACGAAGGCGTTGCGCCAGGCAAAGAGGATGTTCGAGGCCTGCACCAGATGCCAGGGCGCGACGGACCGGATATTGTCGATATTGGCGATGAGGGCCACGCCCAGCAGCAGGTAATAAGCGGGCCACAGGCGCAGGATACGGCGAATGTAGAAATGACGCAGCGGTTGCGCCTGCCCCGCCTCACGCGCATCGCGCGCCTGCAACAAAATACCGGTAATGAGATAGCCGGAGAGGACGAAGAAGATCCGGACGCCGACATGGCCGATGACGGTCCGGTCAAGCGCGAAGTGGCCGAGCAGGACGAGCGTGACGGCCACCGCCCGCAATCCATCCAGTTGCGGCCGATAGCCGCCAACCATGCCCATGACCTGTCCCCCGTTCAGCGCCAGCCTATCGCAAGGGCTTGTGCAGCGCCAAGCAAATTGCTCGCGCGCGCCGTCCCTTGGTGGAACGGCGCGCGGAACGGCTGGCGTCGAGCATCAGGCCTTCGCCTGTGGCTCCACGACGCGGACATTCAGTTCACGCAACTGCTTGAATTCGGCGGCGCTCGGCGCCCCCATCAGCAGGTCTTCGGCGCGCTGGTTCATCGGGAACAACGTGATTTCGCGCAGATTCTGTGCGCCGCACAGCAGCATCACGATGCGATCGACGCCCGCAGCCATGCCACCATGGGGCGGCGCGCCATATTGGAATGCGCGATAGAGGCCGCCGAAGCGATCCTCCACGTCCTGCTGGCTCAGGCCCACCAGTTCAAACGCCTTGACCATGGCTTCTGGCGACTGGTTACGGATCGACCCGGAGGCGATCTCGAAGCCGTTGCAGACCATGTCATATTGATAGGCGTTGATGGTCAGCGGGTCTTGCGTGTTCAGCGCCTCCAGCCCGCCCTGCGGCATCGAGAAGGGGTTGTGCGCGAAGTCGACCGACTTGGTTTCCTCATCATATTCATAGAAGGGGAAATCGACGATCCAGCACAGGTCGAACCGATCCTTGTCGATCAGGTCGAGCGTTTCACCGACGCGGATACGCGCCAAGCCCGCCAGCTTGGCCGCCTGGCTTTCCTTGCCCGCAGCAAAGAACACCCCGTCATTGGGGCCAAGGCCGAGCGCCGCAACCAGCTTCGCGGTCGCTTCCTCGCCATGATTCTTGGCGATGGGGCCGCCCGGCACGCCATCCTTGATGTTGATATAGCCCAGGCCCGAATAGCCCTCGCCGCGCGCCCAATTGTTCATCTCGTCGAAGAATTTGCGGCTGCCAGCGCCTGCGCCGGGGGCGGGGATCGCACGGATGACGCTGCCGCTGTCGACCAGCGACGCGAAGATGCCGAAGCCGGACCCAACGAAATGATCGGTGACGTCCTGGATGATGATGGGGTTGCGCAGGTCGGGCTTGTCACTGCCATATTTCAGCAGCGCTTCGGCGTGCGGAATGCGCGGGAAGCTGCCAGCCGGGGTAACCGGCTTGCCATCGGCAAATGCCTCGAACACCGACGCGATCACCGGCTCCATCGTGTTCCAGACGTCTTCCTGGGTCACAAAGCTCATTTCGAGATCGAGCTGATAAAATTCGCCCGGCAGGCGGTCGGCGCGCGGATCTTCGTCACGGAAGCAGGGCGCGATCTGGAAATAGCGGTCGAAGCCCGCGACCATCAGCAGCTGCTTATATTGCTGAGGCGCCTGCGGCAGGGCGTAGAATTTGCCGGGATGGATACGGCTGGGCACCAGGAAGTCGCGTGCGCCTTCGGGGCTGGACGCCGTCAGTATCGGCGTCGAATATTCGGTGAAGCCCTCATCTTCCATGCGGCGGCGCATGTCGCGGATGATCTTCGTGCGGGTCACGATGTTGGCGTGCAGCGTTTCGCGACGCAGGTCGAGGAAGCGATAGCGCAGGCGAATATCTTCGGGATATTCCTGTTCCCCCGCGACCGGCATCGGCAGTTCGGCGGCGGTGGACTGAACCGTGACGCTGTCGGCCACGACTTCGATCGTGCCGGTCGCCATTTTGGGGTTGGTCGCTTCGGGACCGCGCGCGACGACGGTGCCGTCGATCGTCACGACCGATTCGGCGCGCAGGCCGTCGAGGATACGTAGCGCTTCGCTGTCGGCCTTCGCCACGACCTGCGTCAGGCCATAATGATCGCGCAGATCGACGAACAACACGCCGCCATGATCGCGCTTGCGATGCACCCAGCCCGACAGGCGGACGGTCGCGCCGACATCGGCTTCACGAAGGGCGCCGCAGGTGTGGGTGCGATAGGCGTGCATGGCGTTTGGGATCTTTCAGATTCGTTTTACGGAAATGACAAATTATTGCAGCCGGGTTATGGGCATCACTGTCGACTAGCGACGAGCCCGCCAGGGAGCGGGCCTGCCCATAATAAGATCGAAGACCATATGCAAATTCATCCGCTCATTACCGACAGCAAGACCCTTGCCGACTTTTGCGCCCGCATCGCCAAATCACCTTATATTGCGGTCGATACCGAGTTCATGCGCGAGAACAGCTATTGGCCCGAACTGTGCCTGGTTCAGGTCGCCGACCCGAACGAGGCCGCAGCGATCGATCCCAAGGCGCCCGGCCTGGACATGACGCCCCTGCTCGACCTGATGTGCGAGAATGAGGATGTGCTCAAGGTGTTCCATGCCGGTGGGCAGGACATCGAGATCGTTCACAACCTGACCGGCAAGACCCCGCACCCGATGTTCGATACCCAGATCGCCGCAATGGCGCTGGGGCTGGGCGAACAGATCGGTTACGGCAATCTGGTCGACGCGTGGATGGGCGTGACGCTGGACAAGGGTGCGCGCTTCACCGACTGGGCGCGCCGCCCGCTCGACAAGCGGCAGATCGATTATGCGATCGGCGACGTCACCTATCTGATCCAGATCTTTCCGCGGATGCTGGAAGAATTGCGCAAGACCGGGCGCGGCGACTGGCTCGATCAGGAAATGGAGCGGATCAGCGATCCGTCCAATTACGAGAATGACCCGCAGGAAGCCTGGAAGCGGGTGCGCATCGCCAGCCGCAAAGCCGATGTGCTGGGCCGCTTGAAGGCGCTGGCGGCGTGGCGCGAGATCGAGGCGCAAGACAAAAACCTGCCGCGCGGCCGCATCGTCAAGGACGAGACGTTGGCCGACATCGCCAGCCATCCGCCGCGTACTCAAGAGGATCTGGGCAAGGTGCGCGGCCTGTCCGCGACATGGCGGACCAATGATATCGGCGCGCGGCTGATGGCGACCCTGGAAAAGAACCAGCCGCTGGACAAGGACGAGATGCCCGAGCGCGACCCCAAGCGGCCGGGGCTGGGCAAGGATGGCGCACTGGTCGCGGACCTGCTCAAGCTGCTGCTCAAGATCCGGTCGCGCGACATCAATGTCGCCGCCCGGCTGATCGCACGGACCGACGATATCGACGCGCTGGCGGCGGGCGTGCGGGCGGACCTGTCGATTCTGGAAGGCTGGCGCTACGAGCAGTTCGGACGGGATGCGGTCGATCTGGTCGAGGGTCGCATGGCCTTTGCGGTCAAGGGCGGACGTCTGAAAATGACGCGCACCGAATGAGGAGAGCAGCGATGCGTATGATGCTGATGGCGGGACTGATGATGCCGCTGGCGGCCTGTGCCGGCGCGGGCGAACAAGGCCCGGCTGCGCCATCGCCGACCGCGCAAGGGCCGTGCAGCAATGACGGGCTGGATCGCTTCGTCGGGCAGAAAGCCAGCGCCGAGATTGGCGCGGACCTGCTCAAGACGTCCGGCGCGACGACGCTACGCTGGGGCGGACCGGGCATGGCGATGACCATGGACTTCCGACCCGACCGGCTGACCGTGAGCTATGACGCGCAAATGGTGATTACCGCCGCACGCTGCGGATGAGGGGAAGGGAGTGGCGCGCCACTCCCCTGCCCAATCAGAAATCGACCGTGGCCGACAGCCACTTTAGAAATCGACCGTGGCCGACAGCCACAGGCGGCGGCCTTCCTGATTGATGGAATAGGCCGGGGTAAAGACCGTGGCTGCGCCGCTTCTGTACGGTACATAGGTGGCATAGTCGGTGTCGAGGATGTTGTAGACCGTGGCCGCGAGGCGGAAAGCGGGCGCGATCTGGTAGGAACCGCCCAGGTGGAACACTTCATAGCTGCGGAAGTCCCCGACCGCCGTCTGCTGTGCATTGGCGCCACGATAGCGGCTGGAGCGAATTTCGGCCCGCGCCCACAGGCTGGCCTTGTCGCCCAGCTTCCAGCGCAGATTGCCATTCAGCATATGTTTGGGCATCCCGACCAGCGGCAAACCCTTTTCCGCGCCGCTTAGCTGCTCGGTTTCGGTATAGGTATAGTTGGCGGTCAGCGACAAAGCAGGCGTAAAGGCAAAGCGGGTCGCCACTTCGACCCCGCGCGTACGTGCCTTGTCGATATTGATCGACTGGCTGAATACGTCGATATTGGGGAAATTGCCCACGTCGACACAGCCCGGCAGATTGGGATTGGCCGCGAACCGGCAATTGGCCACGCCCGGGCCATTGGCGATCTTGTCGTCGAAATCATTGTTGAACAGGGTCACGTTGCCGCTGAAGAAGCCCTGGGCATCATAATAAAGGCCCGCCTCGTAGCTGGTGCTGGTTTCGGGCGTCAGGCCCGGTGATCCCAGCAAGGGGACGCGACCCTGGCTGCCGAAGCCGATGATGCCGTCCGCGATCTGTTCTACGCGCGGCGTCTTGAAGCCCCGGCTCACGCCGCCCTTGAGGGTCAGGGCGTCGTTGATGTTCCATACCGCGTAAGCACGAGGCGACCACTTGTTGCCGAAGGTCGAATGATCGTCATAGCGCGCGCCGCCGGTGATGTTGAACCCGTCGGTCACGGTCAGCGTGGCTTCGGCAAAACCGGCCCATTGGGTGAACTTGAACGGCTCTGGCGCGACGCCCTCGACCATGCGGGCCTTCCAATATTGGCCGCCCACGGTGAAGGCTACCGGTCCGAACTTGCCCGCGAAACGCGAATCAAGGATGTCGTTGCGCGCTTCCAGCGCCCGCGCGCTACCTGGCACAGCGCCCGGCGTGCCGTTGGGGATCAGGCGGCCGATCGTCTCCGTCTCGTTACGGGTCAGCGTCGTGTCGAGCTGGCCAAAGCCCATGCGCCATGTGTGCGCGGCGACATAGTTGGAGCGATTGAAGCGCTGTTCGGGCGCATAGCCGCCCGATCCCAGCGTGCCCAGCCGTCCCTCGCTATTGTCGTAAATCTGCTCGTTCCGGTCATATTCGAACCACAGATCATGATCGGCATGCGGCGTCAGCGTCAGGCGACCGCCATAGGTGTAGGTATCCGACTTCACAGGATTGCGACCCAGCGTGAGCGCCGGATCGCCGGGAATGGGAATGTCCGACCCTTCACGATGGAACACGCTCCCGCGCAGGGTGAGGCCCGCCAGACCCTGAACCAGCGGACCCTGCGCGAAGCCGTTGACCGAGCGAATGTTGCCGAAGCGGTCATCGCCCTGGATCGTGCTTTCCGCCGTGGCGGTGCCGACCCAGCGATCACCGACCTTGCGGGTGATGATGTTGACGACGCCCCCCATCGCGTCGGAGCCGTAGAGGGTCGACATGGGGCCGCGCACCACTTCGATCCGGTCGATCGCGGAGAAAGGCGGCAGGAAGCTGGTGGATGTTTCGCCAAAGCCGTTGGGGGTAACGCCGCCCGGCGCATTCTGGCGGCGGCCGTCGATCAGGACCAGCGTGTATTCGCTGGGCATACCGCGAATGGAAATGTTGAGGCCGCCGGTCTTGCCCGCTTCGCCGCCGACGTCCACGCCCTGCACATCCTGCAACGCTTCGGCGAGGCTGCCGAAACGCTTTTCCTGCAATTCCTCGCGACCCAGCACGGTGATGCTGGCGGGGGCTTCGACGATATTCTGTTCATAGCCCGCCGCGGTGACGACGATCGCGCTGGACTGCTCGCCCGCTTCCGGTGCTGCGTCGGCAGCGATGGCGGGTGTCAGCGCTGCAGCGGACAAGACAAGCAGGCTGGCCCCCGCGAGCCGCAAGCGTGACGAAACGGACGAGCAAGAAAACATGCAACAACCCCCAAATTCAATAATGCAACTAAGTCGCAGTAGAATGGGCGGATGGGTGCGGTAGCGGCGGGTGTCAATCGCGCGGGGCAAGCTAATGCGCCTGAGCAATCTTTCCTTACATTACAGTAACACAATGCAATCCAGGTGACATGGCGACGCAGTGGGGAAACGCAGGCGCGCAACGGGACGATAAAGACCGTGGGCATGGGCATCCCCGCCTGCCCAAACGGGCGGGCTGAAGGCGCCTTACACTTCCAGCCCGATCAGCGTGCCGCTGCCGATACGGTCGACATGGCGTTTGCCATCGATCTCCAGCCAGTCGGGCGTCACTTCGAGCCGGCGGCCCCTGATGGTGGTGCGCAGATGTTCGACCGCAATGCGGTTGCGACCCACGATACGCAACACGGCAAGGCCATCGCCGCGCGCCGCCATCATCGAATAACGGTCACCGCGCAGCAGGAAATGCCAGCTGCCATCGGTCGGCAACCATTCGTTGCCGTCGATGACCTGTACCGGCGAACCATCCGCGCCGCCCAGCCGCACGCTGATGCGGGTCGCGCCATTGGTGCGACGGGGTGGCGCAAAAATCAGAATCGGTTCGCCCTCCACCGTGATCGGGATGGGCGTGTCGCGCAACAAGCGGCTCCCGCCGACAATCAATTGCGGCAGTTCGGCCGAGAAAGGGAGGCGATCACGCGCGAAATGGCGCTGGCGCACCACGGGATTGGCATGGAAACTGTGGACCTGCGTTGCCGTCAGCCGCCCTTCTTCCACCAGTCCGTGACAGGTCGGGCAAAGCAATGTTGCGCCCTGGCTGTCGGGCAGGCCGAGATAGCGATAGATCGTAACGCCGCAGCGCACGCAGGCGAACCCGCACAACTGGCGGATATCCGCGCGCTGCTCGGCCGTCAGTTCCGGTAATGACGGCATCATTCGCAGGCTCATGAAGACGACCCCTTGTCCGCGCCCCACCGCGTCATGCGGTTCGGCGTTGCTTTCGACGGCGTCCTCTTGCGATGTGGAACTCTGACGGTTCCTCTATGTCCTATCGTTGAAATAAATGCGCCAAAGTCAAGGGCTAGCGCCGGATGATCTCTTTTATGATCCGATGCGCCTTACTTCGTCTATGGGGTATTTATCCTTTGTTTTCTGGATTTTCCTTTTTTGGATAGAAAAGGATGCGGGTCCGCTTCGTTATCGCTGCGGCAGCAGGTCGACGTTGCGGGATGCCGCGATCGCCCGGATGCGGCCAGGGTGCGGCATATTCTTGATCGCGATTTCGGCAAGATCCCCCGCGCTGAACAGTTCGACATGGCCGACATTGAACAGCCGCTGGCCCAGGCTCTGGGTAATGCGGACGCTGCGGATGCTGGAAAGCGCAATTTCGGTGCGCTGCTTGGCCAGCAGGCCGCGTTCCAGCAGCACGTCCCGATCGGACAGGGCCAGTCGCTCGCCCTTGTGCATCACCCACCACACGCCGATGGCAAGGATGCCAACGATCGAGACCAACAACAGTAAGAACAGGAAAGGGTGCGCCCGGAACATCGCGGGATGTTCGTCATACAACCAGGCTTCGCTCATGCCGCCTCCTAGCGCGTGGGACCAGCCTGCTTTCACCATGGCGCTCCGTGATCGTCAAGCGGCGGCTGCGACGGCACGGTTACGAAAAATTCACCTTCTTTGGCTAGATCTGTTGAATTGATTTGGATCAGGATATGGCACGCAACCTCTATGATGTCGGCGATCGCAGCCCAAACCAGAAGCTGGATTGGCTAGGCGAAAAACAGGAACGCAGCGTGCAGGTCATGCCGCTGGGCATCGTCATGGTCGCGCTGGCCATCGGGGCGTTCGCCATCGTCATTATGAGAAATGTGCTGCCCGCCCCGGTCAGTGACACGCAAGTACCGCAATCCACCAGCATCAACACGCATTTTTCTCTGTGCGATGACGTGAACGGACAGGCTTGCGTCCTTGGCCCTGGCACCTACGCCTATCAGGGACGATCCTATCATTTATCCGACGTCAGCGTCCCCAGTCTGACCGGGGCGCAATGCCCCGTCGAAGCCGAGCGGGCGCAGGCGGGACGCTTGGCTCTGCTCGCCATGCTGAACGGCGGCGCGTTCGATGCGCATCCCGACGAAGCCGATGCCGACCCATCCGCCCGCATGCTCGTGCGCGATGGCGTGTCGCTGGGCGAATTGATGATCCTGAAGAATTATGCACAGCCATGGTCCGGTACGCCGGTCGACTGGTGTGCGAAAGAAGCCGAAAAGCTCGTCTGACGCGCACTGCCCGGCCTGATTCAGGCCGACCGCAGACGCACCGCCGTCAGCACATCGCGCGCCAACCGGGCATAGTCGGCGCAGGCATGTTGCATCCGACTTTCCGCATCGTCACCGCGTACGCCGCCGAAGCAATGACGGTTCTGATCCGCGCGCATTTGGCGCAGGCGCGCTCGCCCTTCCATCGCCAGCCCCAGTTGCGGTCCGGCACGCCGCCATGCCTCCGCCGCGCAATAGATGCGGCTGCCCGGATGAACACCCGGATCGCGGCCCGCCGCCGGGCCGAGCCGGTCGATCCGCCGCGCCTCGACAATCAGGTCGGTCAGGAACAGGTCCAGTTCGCGTAAGCCGTTGCCGATCAGCTTGGTCGGCATGGCACCCCGCCGACGAATCGCTGCTTGCGGACAGGCGCCGCCGGACATGCCATTGGCCAGAAATGCCGCCGCTCGCTCGATCCGCGCGACCTGGACCGCGATCGACGAGCAGCGATCGGTCAGTTCTCGTCGCCCATGCGCAGCGCGGCGATGAAGGCTTCCTGCGGAATCTGGACACTGCCATATTCGCGCATCCGCTTCTTGCCTTCCTTCTGCTTGTCGAGCAGCTTCTTCTTGCGGCTGATGTCGCCGCCATAGCATTTCGCCGTCACGTCCTTGCGCATCGCCGCGATCGTCTCACGCGCGATCACCTTGCCGCCGATCGCCGCCTGAATCGGGATCTTGAACAGGTGACGCGGGATCAGATCCTTGAGCCGCTCGCACATGCCGCGACCGCGTGATTCGGCGGTGCCGCGATGGACGATCATGCTGAGCGCATCGACCGGCTCCGAATTGACCATGATGCTCATCTTGACGAGGTCGCCCTC
The DNA here is from genome assembly GCA_016000085.1 of Sphingomonadaceae bacterium. Classification (GTDB taxonomy): domain Bacteria; phylum Pseudomonadota; class Alphaproteobacteria; order Sphingomonadales; family Sphingomonadaceae; genus Sphingobium. The sequence continues at coordinate 11,555 of JAECRT010000002.1, read as the reverse complement.
GCGATAGCCGATCTGGTGGTAATCGAAGCTGGCATAGCCCCGGCTGATCGACTTCAGGCGATCATAAAAGTCGAACACCACTTCGTTGAGCGGCAATTCATAGGTCACCTGCGCGCGACCGCCGACATAGGTCAGATTCTTCTGGATGCCGCGCCGATCCTGACAGAGCTTCAGGATCGAGCCGAGATATTCGTCAGGGCAATAGATGATCGCCTCGATCCAGGGTTCCTCGATATCCGCGATCTTGGTGGGATCGGGCATGTCGGCCGGGTTGTGCAGCTCGATCTCGCCCCCGCCATAGGTCAGCTGGATTTTGTAGACCACCGAAGGCGCAGTGGTGATGAGGTCGAGATCATATTCGCGGGTCAGCCGCTCCTGAATGATTTCCAGATGGAGGAGGCCCAGGAACCCGCAGCGGAAGCCGAAGCCCAATGCCGCGCTGCTTTCCATCTCGAAGGAGAAGCTGGCGTCGTTCAGGCGCAGCTTGCTGATCGAATCGCGCAGCTTGTCGAAATCGTTCGCGTCGACCGGGAACAGGCCACAGAAGACCACCGGCTGCACTTCCTTGAAGCCGGGCAATGGCTTGGTCGCGCCATTCTTAACCGTGGTGATGGTGTCGCCGACCCGGGTCTGGGCGATTTCCTTGATCTGCGCAGTGATGAAGCCGATTTCGCCGGCGGCCAGTTCGGGCAATTGCTCGATCTTGGGCCGCATGCAGCCGACGCGGTCAATCAGATGTTCGGTGCCGCCGATCATGAACTTGATCGCCTGGCCCTTCTTGATGACGCCGTTGACGACGCGCACGAGGATGACGACGCCCAGATAGGGATCATACCATGAATCGACCAGCATCGCTTCCAGCGGGGCGTTGCGGTCGCCCTTGGGCGGGGGGATCTTCTTGACGATCGCTTCGAGAATCTCGTCGATGCCGATGCCCGACTTGGCCGACGCCAGCACCGCTTCGGACGCGTCGAGGCCGATGACGTCCTCGATTTCCTTGCGCACCTTTTCGGGTTCGGCGGCGGGCAGATCGATCTTGTTGAGGACCGGCACGATCTCATGGTCATGCTCGATCGACTGGTAGACATTGGCCAGCGTCTGCGCTTCCACGCCCTGCGCCGCGTCCACCACCAGCAGCGCCCCTTCGCACGCGGCGAGGCTGCGCGAGACTTCATAGGCGAAGTCGACATGGCCCGGCGTGTCCATGAGGTTCAGCTCATAGGTCTGGCCATCCTTGGCGACATAGTCGAGGCGCACGGTCTGCGCCTTGATCGTGATGCCGCGCTCCTTCTCGATATCCATATTGTCGAGCACCTGCGCGCTCATTTCCCGGTCGGTCAGGCCGCCGGTGCGCTGGATCAGGCGATCGGCCAGGGTCGATTTGCCATGGTCGATATGGGCAATGATCGAAAAGTTACGGATATGCGAAAGGTCGGTCATGCGCCGCGCCCTAGCAGTCATTTCGTACCATGTCAGCACGACTTGCAGCAAAGATGACACATGCCGGGCAGTAGGCAAGGCCACTGCCCTATGCTATTATCGCCGCCGATCAAACGCGGGGGTCGCTGTCGCATAAGATATTGATCGAACGAACTGTTTCTAGGGGATTTTTAATATGGTGAAACTGGTTTCCCTGCTGGTGGCGACGGCTCTCGTCACTTCGCCGTGCGGCGCCATCGCGCAGACGGCCACCAGCTCTTCGGGCAAGACATATAAGGACGGCACGACCAAGGGCGCCTCTTCGGGCCGCCGCGCGCAGGAATCAGGACAGCGGGAAATCCCGGTCTGCACCCGCAATCTGGGCACCGTCGCGATCGTCGAACCGGACAACCAGTGGTGGCGCGAGCTGAACCTGGGCAGCCCCGAAGCGATCCTGAAAGTATTCATCCAGCAGTCCGGCTGCTTCAAGATGGTCAATCGCGGCCGCGCGATGGCGAGCCGCGCGATGGAACGCGCCATGGCCGATTCGGGTGAGTTGCAGGCCGGTTCCAATCTGGGCCGGGGTCAAGTGAAGGCCGCCGACTATTATCTGGAGCCGGACATTGTTTCGTCCAACCGCAATTCCGGCGGCGGCGGCATTGGCGGCGCACTGGGCGGCCTGATGGGCGGCTTTGGCGGCGCGATCATCGGCGGCCTGAACATCAAGAAGAAGGAAGCCAATGTCACCCTGTCGATCGTCAACGCACGCACTACCGAGGAAGAGGCGCTGACCGAAGGCTATGCGCGCAAGACCGATGTCGGCTTTGGCGGTGGCGGCGGCGGTGGCTGGTGGGGCGGTTTCGCAGCGGCTGGCGGCAGTGGCTACCAGAATACCGAAATCGGCCAGGTAATCGTGCTGGCCTATCTCGATGCCTATACCAAGCTGGTCACCCAGCTCGGCGGCCTGCCTGTCAACGCGGCGAAGGCAGCGCCCAAGGCGCAGTAAACCCGCAACCGGGTATGGAAAAAGGCGCGGCCGGATCATCCGGCTGCGCCTTTTTCATGCCGGTGCGATGACGCCGGGACGGCGCGCGCGGCGGCGCTTCCACCACGCGAGGATGGCCTCTCCCGCCGGTCGTTCGATGACATGGTTGATCGCCGTGCCGAGCAGCAGCGCCACTGCGAAAGCCGCAAAGAAGCCGATCCACGGGCTGTAGCCCAGTTTGGCGACCTCCAGCATGATGACGAATCCGACATGCTGGTGGATGAGGTAGAAAGAATAGCTGATCCCGCCCAGCCAGATGAGCGGCCGAATCCGCAGCATATGCAGTCGCCCGGCAATCAGCGCCGCGAACGTCAGCAACAGCAGGCCGGCGACCAGTGCGACATCCCATGTTTCCATCGTCACGACCGACAGCAGCGCCAGTAGCGCATAGGGGGCCTGTTGCCGCCAGCTGCGCTGACCGGACCAGATGCGATAACTCAACATGCCAATCACGAAGAACGGCGTGTAGCGCAACACCAGCAGCATGATGATCCGTTCGGGCATGTCGGGCCACGCCCAATAGAGCCAGCGCACCGCCAGCCACAGCACCAGCATCGGTTCCAGTCGCTTGACCCCCGCAACCTTCCACAGCGCGATCATGCAGACATAGAAGGCGATCTCCACCGTCAGTGTCCAGTACGCGCCGTCCACTTCAGGCATGAAGGCGAAGCCCTGCAACATGGTGGCGTTGGCAAGAATGGCTACCGGCCCGACGAGCAACTGGGTGGTATGGGCGAGATATTCGATCGAGAGCGTCAACAGCATCGCCGCCAGATAAGCGGGATAGAGGCGCGCGAAACGATTGACCACGAAGTCGGCGACCGACCCGATCCGATCCAGCGTGAAGAAGATCGCGAAGCCGGAGATAGTGAAGAACAGCAGCACCCGGTAATTGCCGCCGGGGAAGCTGAACGGCACATGCGCGGCCTGGGGGAAGAGTTCGTGAAAGCGCGTCGAATAGTGGAAAATCAGCACGCACAGCGCCCCGATGCCACGCAAAGCGTCCAGTTCGGTTAACCGTGTGCGGGAGGGACGCGAACCAGCCATGGCGCTGCATAGCAATAAGCGAGCAATAAATCCGTTAACTTCGTGGTTAATTACCGGCACTTAACCTTATTTTCTTTGCTGCTTTCTTTCCAGGTCAAAGCCAGAGATGCTTGAACAGGGTTAATGGCCGCCCGACGTTACGGCACACGCCGCTCGGCAGCCCGCTTCAAGCCCTGTAATTGGTCGGTCAGCACAGTGTCGACCAGCGGCGCCATGGTTGCGGGGTCACTGCGCAAATACCCGCCCACCACATAGGTCATAGTGACACGGACGCGCTTACCGACCGGGGTGATGGCGAAATCCAGCGTGCCGGTGACGCCTTCGCTCTGCAGCGGTCCCAGCGCGGCCGACAAGCGAAGCCGCTTACCGGGCGCGGCGTAGATGACGCGGCCATGTTCGACGCTGCCCG
>JAECRT010000002.1:0-7535 GCA_016000085.1 Sphingomonadaceae bacterium | reverse complement strand
CCTCCCCCTTCATGGTGGAGAACAGCGTATATCAGGCCGGGGCGCTGTCCAAGATCGCCGCGATCGCGAGGCTGACATCGTTCATGTCGGCCATGCCATCGACTCGCGACACGATGCCGCGCGCTTCATAAATCGGCAGGATCGGCGCGGTTTTTGCGCGATATTCCGCCATGCGCGTGCGCACGGTTTCCTCATTGTCATCGGGGCGGCGTTTGAACTCATGCCCGTGGCACTTGTCACACTCGCCCTCGACCTTCGGCTTCTCGAACGTGTCGTGATAGCCCTTGCCGCAGGTGGCGCAGGTGAAACGACCGGTGATGCGCTCGACCAGCGCATCCTCGTCCACTTCCAGTTCGATCACATGATCGAGCGTACGACTGCGGTCCGACAGGATCGTATCGAGCGAATGCGCCTGCGCTTCCGTCCGGGGATAGCCATCAAAGATGACGCCGGTGTCAGCCGCCAGCGCATCGAGCGCTTCGCCGATGATGCCGGACACCACTTCGTCGGGCACCAGTGCGCCCGATTCCATCAACGCCTTCGCCTGAAGCCCCACGGGCGTTCCGGCCTTTACCGCCGCGCGCAACATGTCGCCGGTGGACAGTTGCACCATGCCGCGGCTGTCGACCAGGCGCGTGGCCTGCGTCCCCTTGCCCGCACCCGGAGGGCCAAGCAGAATGATATTCATTGCGCGCATTCTCCCCTATTTGCGCTTCAGACGTCAGCCGCCTGTCAGCGCAGGCGGCCCTTGAGCTTCGCCTTCTTGATAAGATCGCCATATTGATGGGCGAGCAGATGGCTTTGAATCTGCGTGACGGTGTCGACCGTAACATTGACGACGATCAACAGGCTAGTCCCACCAAGGTAGAAGGGAATGCCTGCCCGCGCGATGGCGAATTCCGGCACCAGGCAGATGAACGCCAGATAGGCCGCACCGATCACCGTGATGCGCGTCAGCACATAATCCAGATAATTTTCGGTATTCTTGCCCGGACGAATGCCGGGAATGAAGCCGCCATTGCGCTTGAGATTGTCAGCCGTTTCTTCCGGATTGAACACCACGGCGGTGTAGAAGAAGCAGAAGAACAGGATGCCAAAGCCATAGAGCGCCATATAGACCGGGCTGCCATGCGACAGATACTGGTTGAGCGTCAGGACGAAATCGCCCCACTTGCTTTCCCCCGCAACGGTCTGGCCGGCGAACTGTGAAATGGTCAGCGGCATCAGCAGCAGCGACGAGGCGAAGATCGGCGGGATGACGCCGGCGGTATTCACCTTGAGCGGCAGATGGCTGCGATCCGCCTGCATCAGCCCCTGGCGGGTCTGGCGCTTGGGATATTGGATCAGCACCCGGCGTTGCGCGCGCTCCATGAAGCAGATCAGCAGAACCAGACCGAGCGCCATCACCATGATGAACATGATGAGCAGCCCGGAGATCGACCCTTCGCTACCCGACTTGAACAGGTTGCTCAGCGTCACCGGCAGCTGGGCGACGATGCCCGCCATGATGATGAGCGACACGCCATTGCCGATCCCGCGCGAGGTGATCTGTTCACCCAGCCACATCAGGAACATCGTGCCACCGATCAGCGAGATGACCGCCGACACGCGGAACACCATGCCGGGATCGACCACGGCAGAGCCCTGCGTTTCATAACCAACCGCCGCGAAATAGCCCTGCACCGCAGCGAGCAGCACTGTGCCATAACGGGTATATTGGTTGAGCCGCTTGCGCCCGCTCTCGCCTTCCTTCTTGATCGCGGCGAGTTGCGGCGACAGCGAGGACCCCAGCTGCACCACGATCGACGCGGTGATGTAGGGCATGATGCCCAGCGCGATCAGGCTCGCGCGCTCCAGCGCGCCACCCGAGAAGGTGTTGAAGATGTCGAGCACCCCGCCGCGCGTGTTCTGCACCGCACCGGCCAGCGCGGTCGGATCGATACCGGGCATGGGAACGAAGCTGAGGAAACGGAACACGATCAGCGCGCCCAGCGTAAACCACAGGCGCTTCTTGAGGTCGGTCGCCTGGCTGAACTTTGCGAGGCTGAGATTGGATGCGAGCTGGTCGGCTCTCGATGCCATGGTGGCTGCCCTTCAAATCACTCTTGCCGCTAACACAAGCCGCGGCGCGGAATCGGTCATCCCTTAGCGGGACGGGTCTGCCGTGTCGAACAGGGAGTTGTCACGCAAGCGACAAATAGATTCCCCGGAAACGCTCAGCCCCGCCAACCCATATCGGGCAGCGGGGCTGTGCTTGCAAGTCCGGGCCGTGCGATCAGGCCTTTTTGGCGGCCTTCTTGGCGGCAAGGGTCGTGCCCTTCTTCGCCTTGGCCTTTTCAGCTGCCGGAACAACGACGATCACATCGACCTTGCCACCGATCTTCTCGACGGCTTCGATCGCGCTCTTCGACGCACCGGAGACCAGCAGGCTGGCCTTCGCGGTCAGTTCGCCCTTCGCGAGCAGACGGACCCCGTCCTTGCCGCCACGGGCCAGGCCAGCAGCCTTGAGCGCGGCATGATCAATGGTTGCGTTGACATCGAGCTTGCCCTCGTCGATCGCCTTCTGGACTGCGCCCAGGTTAACAATCGCAAAGTCGCTGGCGAAGATGTTGTTGAAGCCGCGCTTCGGGATCCGCATGTGGAGCGGCATCTGGCCACCTTCGAAGCCGTTGATGCTGACGCCCGAGCGTGCCTTGGCACCCTTCTGGCCGCGCCCGGCGGTCTTGCCCTTGCCCGAGCCGATGCCGCGTCCAACGCGCATCCGGCCCTTGCGGGCGCCATCATTGTCGCGGATGTCATTCAGTTTAAAAGTCATGTGTCGCACTCGCTTTCGCTTGGTTCGCGCTATCCCCGCAGGGATCAGGATGGCCCTTGAAGAGCCAATGGAGGCGCGCCCATAGCGCCCTCCTTGAAAAAACGAAAGAGGGGTCACCCCCTCTTTCGCTCTATTTCATCCGATCGGAAGGCTCAGCCTTCGACGACCGCCACCATGTGCGGCAGCTTCTTGATGGCACCGCGGACTTCCGCCGTGTCTTCAAGTTCCACCACGCGGTTCATCTTGCCCAGGCCCAGACCGATCAGAATCTTCTTCTGGTCGGCAGGGCGGCGGATCGGCGAACCGATCTGCTTGATCTTGATCTTCGCCATATCGGTTACTCCGCAATCGCTTCGGCATCAGCCTGTGCGACGTCGGCCGAGGCACCACCGCGACGCAGAAGGTCAGCGACCTTCTTGCCGCGACGCTGCGCCACCGACTTGGGGCTGGTCTGTTCGCCCAGCGCCGCAAAGGTTGCACGGATCATGTTATAGGGGTTCGACGTGCCGTTCGACTTGGTCACGACGTCTGCAACGCCGAGGCTTTCGAACACGGCGCGCATAGGACCACCGGCGATGATGCCCGTACCGGCAGGAGCCGAACGAACCGTCACCTTGCCTGCGCCGAAATGACCGAGGCCATCATGATGTAGCGTACGGCCTTCCTTCAGCGGAACGCGAACCATTGCCTTCTTGGCAGCGGCCGTCGCCTTGCTGATCGCTTCAGGCACTTCGCGCGCCTTGCCATGACCGAAGCCTGCACGGCCCTTGCCATCACCCACGACGACCAGCGCCGCGAAGCCAAAGCGCTTGCCGCCCTTGACGGTCTTCGAAACGCGGTTGATGTGAACCAGCTTCTCGATCAGTTCTTCGCCCTGATCTTCATCGCGGTTGCCGCCACGACGGTCGTCACGACGGCCGCGGCCGCCGCGCTCGCCACGGTTGCGGTCACCGCCGCCACGGTTGCCACGACCGCCACGGCCAGGACCGCGACCTTCGGTCGGTGCAGTCGCTTCGGCGCCCTCGACGGGTGCGACGACTTCGTTGGTGTTTTCGTCAGCCATGCTCAGAACTCCAGCCCGGCTTCACGGGCCGCATCGGCCAGCGCCTTGACGCGGCCATGGAAGAGGAAGCCACCGCGGTCGAACACGACCCGGGTGACGCCAGCGGCGGTCGCCGCAACAGCGACGCGCTTGCCAACGTCAGCTGCAGCTGCGGAGGTGGCGCCGGTCTGGCCACGGACATCCTTGTCCAGGGTCGACGCCGCGGCAACGGTCGTACCGGCCGCATCGTCAATGACCTGGGCGTAGATGTGACGACCCGACCGATGGATGCTGAGGCGGGGCCTGGAGCCCGAAACCGCCTTGAGCGCTGTGCGTACGCGGCGACGACGCCGCGCGAAGAGGGAAAGCTTTGCCATCTTACTTCTTCTTCCCTTCCTTGCGGAAGATGAACTCGCCAGCGTATTTGATGCCCTTGCCCTTATAGGGTTCGGGCTTGCGCCAGCGACGGATTTCGGCGGCGACCTGGCCGACCTGCTGCTTGTCGATACCGCTGATCTCGACCGTGGTGTTATCCGGGGTCTTGATCTCGATCCCTTCCGGGATCGCGAAATCGACGTCATGGCTGTAGCCGAGCTGCAACTTCAGGGTCTTGCCCTGCGAGTTGGCACGGTAGCCGACACCGGTGATGAGCAGCTTCTTGGAGAAGCCCTCGGTCACGCCGGTGATCAGGTTCTGGATCAGCGTACGCTGCAGGCCCCAGAAAGCGCGAGCGCGCTTGCCGTCATTGGCCGGCTGAACGGCGATCTTGCCGTCCTCGATGCTGTAGGTCACTTCGTTGGCCAGCGGAATGGCGAGAGTGCCCTTGGGCCCCTTCACCGACAGCTGCCCGCCGTCGATCGATGCAGTCACGCCCGCAGGGACGGAGACTGGCTTTTTACCCGTGCGGCTCATTAGAACACCTCCGCCAGCACTTCGCCGCCGACATTCTGTTCGCGCGCTTCGGCGTCGGACAGAACGCCGCGAGGCGTCGAGACAATGGTGATGCCCAGACCGTTGCGCACTACCGGCAGTTCCTTGGAACCCGAATAGACGCGGCGGCCAGGCTTGGACACGCGAGCGACATGCTTGATCGCGGGCTGGCCCTCGAAATATTTCAGCTCGATGCGCAGGCCGGGGTGCTGGCCGAGGGCTTCCTCGGTGTAACCACGAATATAGCCTTCGCGCTGAAGCACGTCGAGAACGCGAGCGCGCAGCTTGGAGGCGGGGGACATAACGCTGTCCTTCTTCGCCTGCTGCCCGTTGCGGATGCGGGTGAGCATATCACCCAGGGGATCGGTCAATGCCATGAGATGATATCCTTACCAGCTCGACTTGGTGACGCCGGGGATCAGGCCCTTGTTGGCCAGATCGCGCAGCTGAATACGGCAGAGCCGGAACTTGCGGTAATAAGCGCGTGGGCGCCCCGTCATCTCGCAGCGGTTACGCACGCGGGTTGGGTTACCATTGCGCGGAATTTCCGCCATCTTCAGACGCGCGATCAAACGATCACCGTCATCGGCCGCGGTATCATTCGCAATCGCCTTGAGCTTTGCATAACGGCCGGCATATTTCTTAACCAGCTTCTTGCGGCGCTCGTTCTTGTTGATCGAACTCAGTTTCGCCATGACTTAAGTTCTCTTCCTTAGCTAAAGCGTTGGGAGAGAAGCGGGGCCTTAGGTCCTGTTAAGGACTTAGGCCGCCTGCTTCTCTTCAAGCGGGAAAGGGAAGCCGAAGAGGCGCAGCAATTCGCGCGCTTCATCGTCCGTTTTCGCCGTGGTGGTCACGATGATGTCCATGCCGCGCACCTTGTCGATGCGGTCATAGTTGATCTCCGGGAAGATCAGCTGCTCCTTGATGCCAAAGGCATAGTTGCCGCGACCATCGAAGCTCTTGGGGTTCAGCCCACGGAAATCGCGCACGCGCGGCAGAGCGATGTTGATCAGGCGATCCAGGAATTCATACATGCGCTCGCGGCGCAGTGTGACCTTGGCACCGATCGGCATGCCTTCACGCAGCTTGAACTGCGCGATCGACTTCTTCGCCTTGGTGATGACGGGCTTTTGACCCGCGATCAGTTCCATTTCCTCGGCCGCCTGCGTGACCTTCTTCTTGTCCTGCGTGGCTTCACCGACACCCATGTTGAGCACGATCTTGTCGATCTTGGGCACTTCCATGACGTTCTTGTAACCGAACTTCTCGGTCATCGCCTTCGCGATTTCAGCGTCATACTGCGCCTTGGAGCGCGGGATATATGTGTCAGCCATTACAGCACCTCACCGGACTTGACGGCGACGCGAACCTTCTTGCCGTCGCGCTCCTCGAAACGAACGCGGGTCGGCTTGCCGTCAGCGCCGGCGACCGCCACGTTCGAAATGTGGAGCGGCGCGGGCTTGCGCTCGATGCCACCCTGCGGATTTGCCTGGTCGGGCTTGCGATGCTTCGCATGCACATTGATGCCTTCCACAAGAACCTTGTCGTCCTTGGGCATCACCTGAAGGACAGCGCCGGTACGGCCCTTGTCCTTGCCGGCCAGGACGACAATCTTGTCGCCCTTCTTGATCTTAGCAGCGCTCATTACAGCACCTCGGGAGCAAGGCTGATGATCTTCATGTGCTGCTTTGCGCGCAGCTCACGAACGACGGGGCCAAAGATACGCGTGCCGATCGGCTCCTGATTCTTGTTGATCAGGACTGCTGCGTTGCCGTCGAAACGGATAACGCTGCCGTCAGCGCGACGAATGTCCTTCGCGGTGCGCACGATGACGGCACGATGCACGTCACCCTTCTTGACCTTGCCGCGCGGCGCAGCTTCCTTGACGGAGACGACGATGATGTCGCCCACGCCCGCGAAGCGCCGCTTCGACCCGCCCAGCACCTTGATGCACTGGACGCGCTTGGCGCCGCTGTTGTCAGCGACGTCAAGATTGGATTGCATCTGGATCATGGATCCGCTTCCTTCTTATTTGGCCTACCGGGACGATCCCGGCGGTTCCGAATTCGCTAAGCGACCAAAAGGATCTAAGCGAAGCGCGGGCCTGTAACCTTTTCTGATCGAAAAGGCCAGCCCCGCGTCGCAATTAAACCCGAAAGGTCAGTTGACCTTACCTCAGGCCGCCGTTTCCGGCGACTTGTGGGTGTCTACCCGCTCGATGACCTTCCAGGTCTTGAGCTTGGAAATCGGGGCGGTCTCCTCGATGCGGACCGTCTCGCCTTCCTTGTAGACATTGCCCTCATCATGGGCATGGTACTTCTTCGAACGGCGAATGATCTTGCCGTAAAGCGCATGCTTAACCTTGCGCTCTACACGAACCACCACCGTCTTGTCGGTCTTGTCGGAAACCACCGTTCCCGTCAGCACGCGCTTGGGCATCGTGTGTTTCCTTTACTTCGCGGCCGAGCTGGTACGCTCGGTCTGCAGGGTCTTGATCTGCGCGATGGACCGACGGACTTCCTTGACGCGGCTGGGCTTTTCCAGCTGGTTGGTGGCCGCCTGAAAACGCAGATTGAACTGCTCGCGCTTCAGGTTGTTGAGTTCGGTCGACAGTTCGTCGTCCGTCTTGGTCTTGAGGTCTGCGACGTTCGCCATGGCTTAACCCTCCAGGTGCGAGGTGTCGCCGAGGCGGGCAACGACCTTCGTCTTGATGGGCAGCTTCATCGCGGCGCGCGAGAAGGCCTCTGC
>JAECRT010000050.1 GCA_016000085.1 Sphingomonadaceae bacterium | reverse complement strand
GCGCTTTCGCCCTGATCCAAGATCGGCGACCCTGCTTCGGCAGGCAGACCCCCTCTGGCATCGCGAATATGAAACAACGCGTGTGCGCGATCCGCTCACGCGCCGGCTGATCGTCTAGAATGGAGCTTTTTTGACCAGACCCCAACCCGCCAACGATACGGCCCTTTCGGCCGATTCCGTGGCCGCCCTGCACGCCCTCGTCATGCAGTCGCTCGACGACGACCAGGCACAGGAAACCGTCTCGATCCCCCTGGAAGGCAAGAGCAGCATCGCCGATTATATGGTGATCGCCAGCGGCCGTTCGTCGCGTCAGGTCGCGGCGATCGCCCAGCATCTGGCCGAACGGATCAAGAAAGAAACAGGCCGCTCCGCGCGGGTTGAAGGGCTGCCGGTCGCCGACTGGGTGCTGATCGACGCGGGCGACGTGATCGTCCACCTGTTCAAGCCGGAAGTACGCAGCTTCTACAATCTGGAACGGATGTGGGGCTTTGTCGACGCGCCGGTGGCCGGAACCGCCTGAACCTTTCGACAGGCGGGCGATGACGAGCTAGGGGGAGCATCATGCTCCTCCATATCATCGCGCGTGGAAAAATCGGGCGCTCGCCCGAAGCCGATCTGGTCGACCGCTATGTCAAGCGGCTGACCATGCCGCACAAGATCACCGAAATGCCCGACCGGGGCGGCAAGCTGCCCCTCGTTGCGCCCGGCACCGTCACGGTCATGCTGGATGAGAAGGGCAAACAGCTTTCCTCAATGGACTTCGCCCGCCGGATCGAGGGTTGGCGCGATGCGGGAACCCGCGAATGTCGCTTCCTGATCGGCGCGGCGGATGGCTTCGACGATGCGGAACGGGCGAACGCCGACCTGCTGATCGCCTTTGGCGCGATGACCTGGCCGCACATGATGGCGCGTGCGATGCTGGCCGAACAATTGTGGCGTGCCTGTTCGATCCTTGCCAACCACCCCTATCATCGCGAAGGATAGGCGCGGGCTTACCGGGGACCATGGCATCACCGTGAAACGGGCGATCATCATTGCAGCGATAACCGGCCTGTCGGCGCTGGTCGCCACGCGCCTGCTCGCGGCCGATGGTCAGGCGATCATCCTGCCCGGCACCGCCGCCACCACGCTGGCGCAGGAACAGGCCGCACTCAAGGCCGCACGCCGACAATCAGATGAAGCTCGCGATCGGTCCGCTCGGCTGGAACAGCAGGCCGGGGCTGCCCGTGACGACGCCGAACAGGCCCGCCGCCGCGCCGCCGCGCTCGCCGCCCGCATCCAGCAGGCCGAAGCCGATATAGAAGCCGCGCAAGCCCGCATCGCCATCATCGCCCGGATGCAGCGCGCGCAGGCGGAGCGGTTGGCGGTCAAGCAGGAGCCCGTCGTGCGCCTGACCGCCGCGCTTCAGATGATGGCGCGTCGTCCGCTGGCGCTCGCGCTGGTGCAGCCGGGGTCCGTCACGGACGCAGTGCATATGCGCGCGGTGCTGGGGCGGGTGCTGCCCGTCATTCAACAGCGCACCGCGGGCCTGCGCGCCGAACTGGACGCCAGCCGCGCCTTGCGCGCGACCGCGCAACAGGGCGCCGACGCGCTGGGCAAGGCGCAGGCCGACCGCAAGGATCGCCAGACTGCCCTTGCCGCGCTGGAGACAGCCAAGCGGGTCGCGGCGCGCGACTATGGCGCTAATGCGGGCCTCGAAAGCGAACGCGCGCTCGCGCTGGGTGAGCGGGCGCGCGACATTGTCGACCTGATGGACCGGCTGGAGCAGGCGGGCGACCTGCGCGATCGGCTGGCCGCGCTGTCCGGCCCGCTGCTGCGCCCCGCCCGCCCGGACCAGACCGGCGCGCCACCCCCGGACCGCGAAGCAAGCGCCAGCGGCCCGCCTCCCTATCGCCTGCCCGTCGTGGGCCAGCTCGTCACCGGCATGGGCGAAGTCAACGACGGCGGCGTGCGATCGCGCGGGCTGACCCTCGTGACCCAGCCGGGCGCGCAGGTGGTGGCGCCCACGGCGGGCCGGGTCGCTTTTGCCGGTCCCTATCGCGGCTATGGCCAGATCCTCATCATCGACCATGGCCAGGGCTGGACCACGCTCATCACCGGCCTTCATCGCGTCACCGCGCAGGTCGGCGACAGCGCGCGCCAGGGCGATCCGGTCGGCATCGCCGGACAGGGCCGCCCCACCATCACCATCGAACTGCGCCGCAACGGCCGCCCAGTCGATATCGTGCCGCTGGTCGGGCTGGGGTGAGATAGCATTAAGCTGACGCTCATCGACCCTGCGCAACATTGGTCGAAGCGCGCTTTTGCGTTGGGCCGCGAATCGGCGTATATCGGGGCATTGATGCGGACTCCAAGGACACCCATGAAATCCACCTTCCTGCAGGGCGCTGTCGCGCTCGGCGCGCTTGCGCTCATTCCCGCTACCACCGCCGCGCTCGCCGATGGGGAAGCCAGCAGCTACAAGGCGCTCGACGAATTCATGGACGTGTTCCAGAAGGTGCGCAGCGACTATGTCGAGAAGGTCGACGATGAAAAGCTGATCAAGGGCGCGATCGACGGGATGCTTGCCAGCCTCGATCCGCACAGCAGCTTCCTCGACGCGCGCGATTTCCAGAACCTGCGCACCCAGACCGAGGGCAGCTATGGCGGCCTTGGCCTGTCCGTCACGCAGGAGGATGGCGCGGTCAAGGTGATCGCCCCGACGCAGGATACCCCGGCATGGCGCGCGGGCATCAAGGCGGGCGACTATATCACCCATATCGACGGCGCGCTCATCTATGGCGGCACGCTGGATGAGGCAGTCGACAAGATGCGCGGCGCGCCGGGCACCAGCCTCAAGCTGACGATCGTGCGCGCGGGCCGCGACAAGCCGATCGAACTGACCCTCACGCGGGAGATCATTCAGATCAAGCCCGTGAAATGGGAAGTGAAGAATAATATCGGCGTCATCAACATCGTCAGCTTCTCGGCCAATACCGGGGCGGATGTGCGCCAGGCGATCCGCAGCATCGACAAGTCGCTGGGCCACAAGCCGACCGGCTATGTGCTCGACCTGCGCTCCAACCCCGGCGGCCTGCTGGACGAAGCCGTGTCGGTCAGCGACACCTTCCTGGAGCGGGGCGAAATCGTGTCGCAGCGCGGCCGGGCCAAGGGCGACGTCGAACGCTATTATGCCAAGCCCGGCGATGACGCCAAGGGGCTGCCGATCATCGTGCTGGTCGATGCGGGTTCCGCCTCCGCCTCCGAAATCGTCGCGGGCGCATTGCAGGATCAGCATCGCGCGCTGGTGATGGGCGAACGCAGCTTCGGCAAGGGCAGCGTGCAGACCATGCTGCCGCTCAGCAGCACCACCGCGCTCAAGCTGACGACCGCGCGCTACTACACGCCGTCTGGCCGGTCGGTGCAGGAAGGCGGTATCCAGCCCGACATCCGCGTGCCGCAACTGTCCGACCCGGATTACAAGAACCGTCCGAAATTCCGCGAAAGCGACCTGCGCCGTCACCTCATCAACGAGATCAAAGCCGACGACAAGGTGCTGGAAGAGGATGCCAAGGACGATCCGCGCTTCGCCATGAGCGCCGACGATCTGAAGAAGAAGGGCGTCGAGGATTTCCAGCTCGACTATGCGCTGCGGACCATCTCGCGCCTTGCCAGCACGCCGGGCGCGGCCATCGCGCAAGCCCGGAACCCGGCCCAGAATTCGGCTCAAAATTCGGCGCAGGCGGCGGCAAGGAAACCGGGGGCGAAATAATCCCCCCTTTCCCTGCGGTCGGGGAAAAATCCCTGCAAGTTCAGCATGACGAAAGGTGACGCAGGGTCTAGACGGGCACTATGAAAAGCCTGCCCCCATCGCTCGCCACGGCCCGCATGCTGGCGCTGCTGGTCCCCGTCGCGCTGCTGGGTGGCGCTTATGCCTCCCAATATATTGGCGGCCTGCATCCGTGCGAAATGTGCTGGTGGCAGCGTTATCCCCATATGGCGGCGATTCCGCTGGCGCTGCTGGCCTATCTGGCGAAGGGCAATGCACAGACCAGCAGGCTCTTTGTCATGCTGGCCGCCATCGCCATCGCCATCAGCGGCGGCATCGGCCTGTTCCATGCCGGTGTCGAATATGGCTGGTGGGAAGGGCTGACCGCCTGCTCCACCAGCCCGACGAGCGGCAGCACGGCGGACATATTGCAACAAATCATGGCGACGCCGATCACCCGGTGCGACGTCGCGCCGTGGAGCCTGCTGGGCATTTCGCTCGCGGGCTATAACGGCCTCTTGTCGCTGGGCGGCGCGCTCGCCATCTTGAGGTTGCTGGGGAAGAAAGGACGTCGCGCATGAGTGGACCCACGGATTTCCCGCGCCCCGGCAAGCGGCTGAGCGACACCGACCGCGCATCGATGCTCCGCGTCGATCAAGCGGGCGAGTTTGGCGCGACGCGCATCTATGCCGGGCAACTGGCAGTGATGGGCGATCGCCATCCCTATGGACGGCTGATCGCGGGCATGGCCGCGCAAGAGGAACGGCATCGCGCCGCCTTTGACGCGATGATCGCCCGACGCGGCGTGCGCCCGACGGCGCTCGCGCCGATCTGGAGCGCAGCCGGTTTCGCGCTGGGCGCGGTGACGGCGGCGATGGGACCAAAGGCCGCGATGGCCTGCACCGCCGCGATCGAAACCGAGATCGACCTGCATTATTCCGAACAACTCGACGCATTGGGCGCGGACGACCCGGAACTCTCCACCGCCATTGCGGATTTTCAGGCGGAAGAGGTCGAACATCGCGACGCCGCGCTGGCCCATGGCGCGGAACAGGCCCCTGCCTATCCGCTGTTGTCGGGCGCGATCCGTCTGGGATGCCGGGCTGCCATCGCGCTTTCCAAGCGCATCTGAAACAAGGACGTGATGATGAGCAAGACAATGATGATCGCCCCGCTTCTGGCCCTGATGCTGGGCGCATCCGTCCCCGCGTTGGCGCAGCAGCCGAGCGCGCCGACCGCCGCGACCAGCAGCGGCACCGAAAAGGTCAACCTCGTCATCGTCTATGGCGACGACGCCTGCCCGCAGGGCGGCGGCGATGACATCGTCGTATGCGCGCGCAAGGGCGAGGAGGAACGCTATCGCATCCCTGAACCGCTGCGCGGCGATCCCAACAAGCCCAGCAACCAGGCGTGGGGCGAGCGGGTGCGATCGATGGAATATATCGGCCGTTCCGGCACCGAAAGCTGCTCGCCGGTTGGCAGCGGCGGTGCGACCGGCTGCTTCGCCCAACTTTCGCGCCTCGCCAAGGCGGAACGGCAGGCGCTCGACAATGCTAGCTGGAAGGATCTGGTCGCGGCCGAACGCGGCAAGCGCCTGTCCACGATCGACGCTGACAGCGAAGCAATCGAGGCGCGCGTAAAGGCGGAGGAAAAGGCCGGTACGCCTGTCGCTCCCCCGGCCCCTGCTGCCACGCCAGCGACCAAACCCTGACGGCCACGCCTGACGGTTCAACCCGTCGGGCGTCGTCCTTGCACCGACCAGCCGGGGCATTGGGCCGCCCCGGTCCACAATAGGGGCCAACCCCTAACAGGGGAATGAAGGAATTGATCCCTATGCGACGCCTTGGCGTGCTTCCCCTCGTCGGCCTGCTGCTGACCCCGCTCCTCGCTTCGCCCGCCATCGCGCAGACGGAGCCGCCGCCCGAACGGATCATCAACCTGCTCGTCTATGGCGATGATCCCTGCCCGGAAAGCAAGGGCGACGACATCGTCGTGTGCGCGCGCAAGCCCGAATCCGAACGCTATCGCATCCCCAAGAAGCTGCGCGAAAAGCCCGAACCGTCCGGCGGCCCCGGCTGGGGCAGTCAGGTCGCAACGATGGAACAGGTCCAGCGCCAGACGCTGCCGGGCGGTTGTTCCGTGATGGGCAGCAACGGTTTCACCGGGTGCACCGCGAAAATGCTGGAACAATGGTTCGCCGAACGGCGCATGCAAAAGAGCAACGGCGAACCATAAGCAGCAACCGAAATCGTCATCAGCCAGGCAGCAATCGACAATATGGCCCTCAGCGGGGATAGGCCCTGTCCATATGTTCCAGGCTCTTGACGATCAGCCGCCCCAGCACCGCCATGTCGACCTGCGACAGACGCTTGATATAAAGGCAGCCCTTGCCGCGCCGGTGCTTGCCCAGGGGCGCGAAATCCGCATCCTCCAACCCGGCAAGGTAAAACACCAGTTCGGCCTTGCGCGGTGAAAAGCCGATCCGGCAACTTTCGCCCTCCCGGCCGCTGTCATAGCGATAATGATAGCGGCCAAAGCCGATGATGCTTGGCCCCCACATGGCCGGCGGCTCGCCCGACAATTGCGCCATCAGAGCCATGACCGTCCGGCCGTCCGCCACCCGTTCATCAGGCTCGACCCGCGCCAGGAAGTCCGCGACCGCGACATCGGTTTCGACCGTCTTGTTTGCCTGCGCCATGGCTTGCCTTCCCTTGTCGTCCCGGCTAAAGGCTAGCGCGTCATCTGGGGAGTAGCCAGCCGTTCCGATTGGAACGGGCCATGCGTCAACATATTTGGTCGAGAGGCCGTGGCGTATGGGATGTGGACGCGTTCCACATCGGGCGAGACCAATGGCATCGGCTCCTCGTGCCCGGCCGGGCGGGGGGAGACGGTGGCATTGCGTTCTTTTTCTCCGCCCGGCCCGGATACAAGATGATGGAAGCCCTGCTCACCTCCTCCGCACTCGTCGCGCTCGCCGAAATGGGCGACAAGACGCAATTGCTCGCCATGCTGCTCGCCACCCGCTTCCGAAAGCCGGTGCCGATCATCCTGGGCATATTGTTCGCGACCCTCGCCAATCATTTCCTCGCCGCGCTGGTCGGCCATTCGATCGCTGGCGTGCTGACCCAGGGCTGGTTCCGCTATGCGGTCGCCGCGTCCTTCATCGCCATGGCCGCCTGGACGCTGGTGCCCGACAAGATCGACGAGAATGAACCCCTCAAGGCGCCATCGGGCGCGGGCGTGTTCATGACCACGTTGATCGCTTTCTTCCTCGTCGAGATGGGTGACAAGACGCAGGTCGCGACCATCGCGCTGGGCGCGCGCTTCGACAATCTGATCGCGGTGACGGCCGGCACGACGCTGGGCATGATGGTCGCCAACGTCCCCGCCGTCCTGTTCGGCGAAGCGCTCGCGAAAAAGGTGCCGATGCGCGCGTTGCAGGTCGGCGCGGCGCTGTTATTCCTGGGGCTGGGCCTGTGGATGATCGCCGATCTTCAGGGCTGGATCGGGTAAAAAGCACGCCGCCGCGCTAGCTGGCGGTTGTCAGGGCGCGGCGGCTGTTGCAAGGGGAGAGGCAGAGTCATTCCCCTTTTTTGCAGGACATGGGACGCGCGTGATGAAGGACAGTCTGGTTACGGTGTTCGGCGGCGGCGGCTTCGTCGGTCGCCAGGTCGCACAGGCGCTGATGGCGCGCGGCGCGCGGGTGCGCGTGGCGCAGCGCGACCCTTCCACCGCGCTGCGGGTCAAGCCGCTGGGCGGCCTGGGCCAGGTGCAATTCATCGCCGCCGACATTCGCAAGCCTGACAGCGTCGCCCGCGCCGTCGAGGGATGCGATATCGTCATCAATCTGGTCGGTATCCTGAACGGCGATTTCGACGCCGTACATCATCAGGGCGCGGCCAATGTCGCACAGGCCGCCGCTGCGGCAGGCGCCCGCACGCTCGTCCATATGTCGGCGATCGGCGCGGACGCGGACAGCCCGTCCGCTTATGGCCGGTCGAAGGCTGCGGGCGAAGCGGCGGTCAAGGCCGCGTTCCCCGGCGCGACGATCATCCGTCCGTCGATCATCTTCGGTCCGGAAGATCAGTTCCTCAACCGTTTCGCCGACATCATCGCGATGGCGCCGATCGTCCCGGTGATCGGCGGCGCGACCAAATTCCAGCCGGTCTATGTCGCCGATGTTGCGCAGGCGATCGCCAACGCTGCGGAGCAACCGGGCGTCCATGGCGGCCAGACCTTCGAACTGGCCGGGCCGCAGGTCATGAGCATGAAGGCAATCAACGGCTGGATCGCGAAAGCCATCGGCCGCGACCAGCCGCTGATCGACGTGCCGCACGCCTTCGCTTCGCTGCTGGCGCGTTTGCCGGGCGCGCCGATCACCCGCGATCAACTGGCGATGCTGGGCCGCGACAATGTCGCCGCGCCCGGCGCGCCGGGCCTCGATGCGCTTGGCGTCGCGGCGACGCCCTTGGGCGCGGTCGCGGACAAATGGATGGTGCGCTATCGCAAGCATGGCCGCTTCGCCGGTCGGGCGAGCGCCTGACGCCTGTGCAAACCCGACGCTGGGGCCGTGCTGCCATCATGGCGCACGGTCCCGGCGTCACGGGCCGCTCCGGCGGTTGCCCTCCCCCTCAGAAGGGAGGATTTTTTATGGCACGAGATAGGGCTTTCCCATGGACCTGCATTATCTGACCGTCATCCTGCTCGGCATTGTCGAGGGGCTCACCGAGTTTCTGCCCGTCTCATCGACCGGCCACCTTATCCTCGCCAGCGAATTGCTGGGCTATGACGCCTCGACCTGGGCGATGTTCAATGTCGTCATCCAGCTGGGCGCGATCCTGGCGGTGGTCGTCCTCTACTGGCGCACCTTCTGGGCCGTGGGCATGGGCCTGTTGCGTCAGGAACCGGTCAGCGCGCGCTTCGTGCGCAATCTTCTGATCGCCTTCATTCCGTCCGCCGTCATCGGCCTGGCGCTGCATGACTATATCGAGATTTTGCTGGGTTCGCCGCAGGTCGTCGCCTGGGCGTTGATCGCGGGCGGCGTGGCGATCCTGCTGATCGAGCGCGCCGTGAAGGAGCAGCGCTTCCACGGCATCGCCGACATTCCCATGGTCCGCGTGCTGGGCATCGGCTTCATCCAGTGCATCGCCATGATCCCCGGCGTCAGCCGGTCGGGCGCCACCATCATGGGCGCGTTGATGCTGGGCGTGGAACGCCGCACCGCAGCGGAATTCAGCTTTTTCCTGGCCATCCCCACCATGATGGGCGCGACCGCGCTGGAACTGCTCAAGAAGGGCGATCAGATCACCAGCGCCACCATTGGGTGGGACAGCATCGCGCTGGGCCTGATCGTCTCCTTCGTCGTGGCGCTGCTGGTCATTCGCTGGTTCGTCGGCCTGGTGTCAAAACATGGCTTCGCACCCTTCGCCTGGTACCGAATCATTGCGGGAATCGCCGCTTTGGCATGGCTCAATCTTAGATAGGTCCGAAACGGCCATAGTGCATGGCCATTTTCTGCGATTCATTCTCAACTATTAGGCAAATGGCATAATTATAGGTAAGCAATCATTACCTAAATGCTAGAATCCACGTGACTCCGCCGGTTTTTCTGCTATGCGCGCACCTGCAACATATTCAGGGACATGGGCATGGCTGACAATCCGATGCTGAAATTCGTGGGCAAGGCGCAGGCCTATCCGGATAAGCGCGCCGCCGACGATCGCGCCGAAGACTTTCTGGAAATCAGCCGCAGCTTCATTCTGGACCGGGCGGAAGAACAGGCGTCGCGTTGCTCGCAATGCGGCGTGCCCTACTGTTCGACCCACTGCCCCTTGCATAACCATATTCCAGACTGGTTGCGCCTGACCGCCGAAGGGCGCCTGCGCGAAGCCTATGAGCTGTCCAACCTGACCAGCACCATGCCGGAAATCTGCGGCCGCATCTGCCCTCAGGATCGCCTGTGCGAAGGCAATTGCGTCATCGAATTTTCAGGTCACGGCGCCGTGACCATCGGCAGCGTCGAAAAATTCATCACCGACACCGCCTGGAAGGAAGGCTGGGTCGAAGCGCTCGCCCCCGGCAAGTCCCTCGGTCAGTCGGTCGGCGTCATCGGTTCAGGCCCAGCGGGGCTGACCACGGCGGAATATCTGCGCGTGGCGGGCTATGACGTCCATGTCTATGACCGGCACGATCGCGCCGGCGGGCTGCTGACCTATGGCATTCCCGGCTTCAAGCTGGAGAAGGACATCGTCATGCGCCGTATCCAGCGCCTGAAGGATGGCGGCATCGTCTTCCACGAAAATTTCGAGGTCGGCCGCGACGCCACGATGGAGGAACTGCGCGGCAGGCATGACGCGATTCTGATCGCCACCGGCGTCTACAAGCCGCGCGACATCCGTGCGCCGGGCGTAGGCGCGCCGGGCGTGGTCAAGGCGCTCGATTATCTCACCGCCTCCAACAAGGCTGGATTCGGCGACGCCGTGCCATCCCATGAAGATGGCACGCTGCTGGCGACGGGCAAGAATGTCGTCGTCATCGGCGGCGGCGACACGGCGATGGACTGCGTGCGCACCGCCATCCGCCAGGGTGCCAAATCGGTGAAGTGCCTTTATCGCCGCGACCGGGAAAACATGCCCGGATCACAGCGTGAAGTCGCCAATGCCGAAGAAGAAGGCGTTGAATTCGTCTGGCTGACCGCGCCGATCGCCTTTGAAGGCACCGAGCATGTCAGCGGCGTCAAGGTCACGAAGATGCGGCTGGGTTCGCCCGACGCATCGGGCCGCCGCGCGCCCGAACCCGATCCGGGCAGCGAACATGTGCTGGAAGCGGATCTGGTCATCAAGGCGCTGGGCTATGACCCTGAAGAACTGCCCAAGCTGTTCGGCGCGGACGACCTGTCCGTCACCCGCTGGGGCACGCTGCGCGTCGATCACAAGACGATGATGACCAGCCTCGACGGCGTGTTCGCGGCGGGCGACATCGTACGCGGCGCTTCGCTGGTCGTCTGGGCCATTCGCGACGGCCGCGACGTGACCGACCATATGCACCGCTATCTCAAGGCCAAGGCCAAAGCGGGCGAGAGGGTCGCGGCGTAAGCCCCCCTTCTCGCATATCCCTGATCATCATTATCGGAAGGAAGGCCCGATCATGACCGACACTCCCTTCACGGCAAGCCCCGAAGAACGCGCACGGATCGCGGCCGAGGGCATGTATCACCCTGACCTGGAAGGCGACGCCTGTGGCGTGGGCCTGGTCGCCGCGACCGATGGCCGCCCCAGCCGCCGCGTGGTCGCCTCCGCGATCGACGCACTCAAGGCCGTGTGGCATCGTGGCGCAGTCGATGCCGATGGCAAGACCGGCGACGGCGCGGGCATCCATGTCGACCTGCCAGTGCGCTTCTTTGACGATGCGATCGCCGATTCCGGTCACAAGCCCCTGCCCAATCGCCTGGCCGTCGGCATGATCTTCCTGCCGCGCACCGATCTGTCCGCACAGGAAACCTGCCGCACCATCGTCGAAAGCGAAGTGATCGAGGCGGGCTACACCATCTATGGCTGGCGCCAGGTGCCGGTCGACGTGTCGGTCATCGGCGAAAAGGCGCAGCGCACGCGCCCCGAAATCGAACAGATCATGATCGCCGGCCCCATGCCGGAAGAGCGCGATCAGGCCGAATTCGAAAAGGATCTCTATCTGATCCGCCGCCGCATCGAAAAGAAGGTGATCGCGGCGCAGATCCACGATTTCTACATCTGCTCGCTGTCCTGCCGCTCGATCATCTACAAGGGGCTGTTCCTCGCCGAATCCTTGTCGGTCTTCTACCCGGACTTGCAGGATGAGCGGTTCGAGAGCCGCGTCGCCATCTTCCATCAACGCTATTCCACCAACACCTTCCCCGAATGGTGGCTGGCCCAGCCGTTCCGCACGCTGGCCCATAATGGCGAGATCAACACGATCCGCGGCAACAAGAACTGGATGAAGAGCCACGAGATCAAGATGGCCAGCCTCGCCTTTGGCGAGCAGTCGGAAGATATCAAGCCGGTAATCCCGGCTGGCGCGTCGGATACTGCCGCGCTCGATGCCGTGTTCGAGGCGATCTGCCGCTCGGGCCGTGACGCGCCGACCGCCAAGCTCATGCTGGTCCCCGAAGCCTGGCAGGATGAAAGCCTGGAACTGCCCAAGGCCCATGCCGACATGTACGACTATCTGGCGTCGGTGATGGAACCATGGGACGGCCCAGCCGCTCTCGCCATGACCGATGGCCGCTGGGTCGTGGCCGGTGTCGACCGCAACGCCCTGCGCCCGCTGCGCTACACGCTGACCGGCGACAATCTGCTGATCGTGGGGTCGGAAACCGGCATGGTCGTGGTTCCCGAAACCACCATCGTACGCAAGGGCCGCATGGGTCCGGGCCAGATGATCGCGATCGACCTGCATGAAGGCGAACTCTACGACGACCGGGCCATCAAGGACCGGATCGCGGCTGAGCGTCCCTATGGCGACCTCATCAAGGACTTCATGGCGATCGGCGACCTGACCGACGCGCCCAGCGCGCTGCCCCATTGGGACAAGGCCGAACTGACCCGGCGTCAGGTCGCCGCCAACCTGACGCTGGAGGATCTGGAACTGATCCTCTCGCCCATGGTGGAGGACGCCAAGGAAGCCATCGGGTCGATGGGCGACGACACGCCGCTGGCCGTCATTTCCGACAAGCCGCGCACGATCAGCCATTTCTTCCGCCAGAATTTCAGCCAGGTCACCAACCCGCCGATCGATCCGTTGCGCGAACGGCATGTCATGAGCCTCAAGACGCGCTTTTCCAACCTGCACAACATATTGGAGCAGGACGCGCAGAACAGCCATGTTCTGGTGCTGGAATCCCCGGTGCTGACCAGCGGCGAATGGGCGCGGCTCAAGGCGCATTTCGGCCAGGCCGTGGCCGAAATCGACTGCACCTTCCCTGCCAGTGGCGGGCAGGAACAGCTGCGCGCGGCGATATCGCGCATCCGTGAGGAAGCCGAACAGGCGGTACGCGAAGGTCGCACCGAAATCTTTCTGACCGACGAACGGGTCGATGCCGACCGCGCCGCCATTGCAGGCGTGCTGGCCGCCGCCGCCGTGCACACGCATCTCGTGCGCAAGGGGCTGCGGTCCTATGCGTCGATCAACGTGCGCTGCGCCGAAGCGCTCGACACCCATTATTTCGCGGTGCTGATCGGCGTGGGCGCAACCACGGTGAACGCCTACCTCGCCGAAGCGAGCATCGCCGATCGTCATGCGCGCGGCCTGTTCGGGTCGCTCGACATCGACGCCTGTTTCGAACGCTATCGCGTGGCCATCAACGAAGGTTTGCTCAAGATCATGTCCAAAATGGGCATTGCGGTCATCAGCAGCTATCGCGGCGGCTATAATTTCGAAGCCGTGGGTCTGTCGCGCGCCTTGGTGAACGACTTCTTCCCCGGTATGCCAGCGAAGATTTCGGGCGAAGGCTATGCCTCGCTCCACTACAGCGCCATTCTGCGCCATCAGCAGGCGTTCGACGCGGCGGTCGTGCGCCTGCCGGTCGGCGGCTTCTACCGCCAGCGTCAGGGCGGCGAGAGCCATGCCTATTCGGCGCAGTTGATGCACCTGTTGCAAACCGCTGTCGCGACCGACAGCTATTCGACCTATCTGCAATTTTCGCGCGGTGTGCGCGACTTGCCGCCGGTCTATCTGCGCGACCTGATGGAGTTCAACTTCGCCCGCGAAGCCGTGCCCATCGACGAAGTGGAAGCCACCACCGAAATCCGCAAGCGTTTCGTCACGCCGGGCATGAGCCTGGGCGCCCTGTCGCCCGAAGCGCATGAGACGTTGGCGATCGCGATGAACCGCATCGGCGCCAAGGCGGTGTCGGGCGAAGGCGGCGAGGATGCAGCGCGCTTCAAGCCTTATGAAAATGGCGACAACGCCAATTCGGTCATCAAGCAGATCGCGTCGGGCCGCTTTGGCGTCCATGCCGAATATCTGGCGTCGGCCGAAGAGATCGAGATCAAGGTCGCTCAGGGCGCCAAGCCCGGCGAAGGCGGTCAGTTGCCCGGCTTCAAGGTGACCGAGTTCATCGCCAAGCTGCGCCATTCGACGCCCGGCGTGATGCTCATCTCGCCGCCGCCGCATCACGACATCTATTCGATCGAGGATCTCGCGCAGCTCATCTACGACTGCAAGATGATCAACCCGCGCGCGCGCGTCTGCGTCAAGCTGGTCAGCCAGGCGGGCATCGGCACGGTCGCGGCGGGCGTGGCGAAGGCGCATGCCGACGTCATCCTGATCGCGGGGCATGTCGGCGGCACCGGCGCGTCGCCGCAAACCTCGATCAAATATGCCGGCACGCCATGGGAAATGGGCCTGTCCGAAGCCAATCAGGTGCTCACCCTCAACGGCCTGCGTCACCGCGTGAAGCTGCGCACCGACGGCGGCCTCAAGACCGGGCGCGACATCGTGATCGCCGCGATCCTGGGCGCGGAGGAGTTCGGCATCGGCACGCTCAGCCTCGTCGCAATGGGCTGCATCATGGTACGCCAGTGCCACTCCAACACCTGCCCGGTGGGCGTGTGCGTGCAGGACGAGGCATTGCGCCAGAAGTTCACCGGCTCCCCGGAAAAGGTCATCAACCTGATGACCTTCATCGCCGAGGAAGTGCGCGAAGTGCTGGCGCGGCTGGGCTTCCGCAGCCTGGACGAAGTGATCGGCCGGACCGAACTTTTGAAGCAGGTCAATCGCGGCGCGGAACATCTGGACGATCTGGATCTCAACCCGATCCTGGCCAAGGTGGACGCCCCCGACAATCAGCGCCGCTTCTCGCTCACCGAATGGCGCAACGCCGTGCCGGACAGCCTGGACGCGCAGATGATGCGCGATGCCAAGGCGGTGTTCGAACGGGGCGAAAAGATGCAGCTCACCTATACGGTGCGCAACACCCATCGCGCCGTCGGCACGCGGCTGTCGTCCGCCGTGACCGACCGGTTCGGCATGTCCACGCTGGCCGACGGGCATCTGACCGTGCGTCTGCGTGGGTCGGCGGGACAGTCGCTGGGCGCCTTCCTGTGCAAGGGCATCAAGCTGGAAGTATTCGGCGACGCCAACGACTATGTCGGCAAGGGCCTGTCGGGCGGCATCATCTCGGTGCGCACGACCGTCTCCAGCCCGC
The DNA here is from genome assembly GCA_016000085.1 of Sphingomonadaceae bacterium. GTDB lineage: Bacteria > Pseudomonadota > Alphaproteobacteria > Sphingomonadales > Sphingomonadaceae > Sphingobium. Next base: position 6,727 of record JAECRT010000050.1, on the reverse strand, counting down.
TGTCGTCGAAGGACAACACGATCATCGGCAACACCGTCCTTTATGGCGCGACCAGCGGCAAGCTGTTCGCGGCCGGTCAGGCGGGCGAGCGCTTTGCAGTGCGCAACTCCGGCGCGCAGGTCGTGGTCGAAGGGTGCGGCGCGAACGGCTGCGAATATATGACCGGCGGCACGGCGGTCATCCTGGGGCAAACCGGCGCCAATTTCGGCGCGGGGATGACCGGCGGCATGGCCTTCATCCTCGATGAGGATGGCAGCTTCCCGTCGCGCGCCAACCCCGAAGGCATCGTCTGGCAACGGCTGGAAAGCGCCCATTGGGAAGCTGAGCTCAAAGCCCTGATCGCAGAACATGCCGCTGCCACCGACAGCAAATGGTCGAACACGATCCTGGACGATTGGGACCGCTGGCGGCGCTATTTCTGGCAGGTCTGCCCGAAGGAAATGCTAAGCCGCCTCGCCCATCCGCTGAGCGATGCTCCTGCGCAGGTGGTCGCCGCCGAATAAGGATCAGGAACGATCGCCCTCGCCCGCCTCGGTCGGTGCGGCGGGGGCAATCGTCCCGACCTGCGTGGGCACCAGCGGCGGCGCTGCTGTCCCCATGTCGATGCGCTGGATGTCAGCGGGCGGACGCTGCACCGGCGTCGGCTCCGGCAGCACGAGCGGCGCGTCGTCCTCCGCCAGATAATCCTTCACCATCGGATCGCCGCGCCCACTATCGACGCTATAGCTGTCATAGGCCGCCCGATCGGCGGCGAAGCGTCGCTCGGACAGCGATGGGCCACATCCCGAACACCGAATGGCGACCGGACCGGCATCGGCCGCCATGTCCGATCCCGACCCGGTGGACGACATCGCATAGTCGTTCGATTCGGCCTCCTGCGGATCGACCTGACGGGGCTGCTGCGGACTGGTGGCATAGGTACCCAGCCCCAGTCCCATGGTCACCGCCGCCGCCACGGTCAGTCCCGACATCATCCAATAGTGCCCAGCCATGGCCTTGCCTTCTCCTGCGCCGCCCGCATTCTTTCACCGTGCAATGCAATCATAACGCAGATGCAGATCGGTTGTTGCATGGCGCAAAAGGCTTTGCTAATGGCCACCGCCTACCAGATGCCGGTCCTGCCGGTTTCCCTTTGAACGTGCGGCCATGGCGGAATTGGTAGACGCGCAACGTTGAGGTCGTTGTGGGCGAAAGCCCGTGGAAGTTCGAGTCTTCTTGGCCGCACCATTCATCCATCCTGAATATCATTCCCCCCTGTGGGGCACGCAGCCGCATCCCGGCACGCGCTGAATATCCCTGCGCCATATAAACAGTGGCGCATCATCCCCGATCCATTCACAACCAATTCAAGCGGACCGCATTACGCTGGTGCCAGAAGGTAATGAGGAGAATGGCGATGACGGGCATCCGACATCGGTTCCTGATGGCGATGGGTCTGGCCGGCGCGCTGGCGCTGGGCGGTTGCGCTTATGATGACGGCTATGGCTATGGCGGCGTGAATGTAGGCACCGGCTATTATGGCGGTGGCTACGACGACGGCTATTACGGATCGAGCGGCTATTATCAGCCCGGCTATTATAATGGCTGGTATGATGGCTTCTATTATCCCGGCAACGGCTATTATGTTTATGACCGGGGCGGCCGCCGCCAGCGCTGGAACGATGGCCAGCGCCGCTATTGGGAAGGCCGCCGCGCCGAGCGCCACGACGATAGAAATGACGGGCGCGGCAATGGCCGCTGGCAGGGCAATCGCGATGGCCGCAATGATCGCTGGCAGGGACAGCAACGTCCGCCAAACAATGGTCAGGCGGGCAATGGCCAAGTCGGTAATGGCCAAGTCGGCAATGGACAGCCCGGCAACAGGCCTCCGGGCAACTGGTCGCGCCCGCGTCCGCAACCTGGCGTGAATGGCGAACCGGGTCGCGGTCGCTGGCAGCGCAATAATGCCGTTCGCCCGACGCCCCAGGCTCCCGCACAGGGCCAACAGTCGACCCAACCCCGGCCACAACGGGACTGGGGCGCCCGCGCTACACCCGGCAACGCGGAACGCGCTGGCCGGTCGCGCAATCCGGGCGGTTCACGACAGGTCCGCCCCGACTGATGCGGGGGTCGCTGACAGCCAGCGCGCTTCTTCCCCTCCTGCTCGTCGCAGCGTGCGACGGGCGGGAGGAAAGCGCGATCGACAATCTCGCCAACGGGGCCAACACGGTACAGGTGGAAAATAACGTCCGCGCCGAAGCCATGGCGCTGATGGAGCCGTTAAACCCGCCCGCGCCCGGCACACCCGGCGGCCTGCCCGTCGATCCCGCCCCGATCAGCGAGGGCGCGATCACCCCCGACAGCGCGCAAGGCGCGGCCCAGGTGGTGCAGGGCTATTACGGCCTGCTGGAAGAGAAAAGATTTGTGGACGCTCAGGATCTGTGGTCGCCAACCGGCGCGATCGGATCGCAGGATGATGCCCATTTCGTCGCACGCTTTCGCGGCTTTGGCGAAATCCACGCCAATGTCGGCGCGCCGTCCGAACCCGAAGGCGCGGCAGGATCGCTTTATGTGACGGTGCCGGTGCAGGTCTATGGGCGGCTCGCCGCCAATGGCCGTCCCTGGCATGTGCTGCGGCAGGTGACGCTCCGCCGGGTCAACGACGTACCCGGATCGACCGAAGAACAGCGTCGCTGGCATATCGAGGCGATCGGCCCCTATGCCCCGCTGGTAGAGGCGCCGGTCGACGCAGGGGCGGATAATGGCGCGCCCCCCACACAGGGCATCTCCGCCACTGACGGCATGGCCCGCCGATAATGGAAAACCGGCCTGCTTCCACGGATGGAAGCGGGCCGGTTTACATGGATCAGGCGACGGTCGCGGAAATGATCTTGCCCGGCGTGCGCGGCGGCTCGCCCTTGGGCAGCGCGTCGACATGCTCCATGCCCGACGTCACTTCGCCCCACACGGTGTACTGGCCGTCAAGGAATCCCGCATCGTCGAAGCAGATGAAGAACTGGCTGTTGGCGCTGTTCGGGTTCGACGAGCGCGCCATCGAACAGACGCCACGAACATGGGGTTCGCGGCTGAACTCGGCCTTGATATCGGGCTGCTTCGATCCGCCCATGCCGGTGCCGGTCGGATCGCCGCCCTGCGCCATGAAGCCGGGAATGACGCGGTGGAACACGACGCCGTCGTAAAAGCCTTCCTTGGCCAGGCTCGTGATGCGCTCGACATGGCCGGGGGCCAGGTCGGGGCGCAGCTTGATAACGACGTCGCCGCCGCTGTCCAGGGTAAGGGTAAGTGTTTCGTCCGCCATGATGATCCTCTCTTGCGGGATAGGGAATAGCGCCCCCCATATAGAGGCTTGGCAAAGGGATGGAAGATTCTTGTGGATGAACCGTTCGTCGCGCGCTCCATTGCATTTGGCCCCATTGCATTTCCATTGTGCATAAGCGAAAGCAGCATGATGTTACAGGAACCGGACAGTAGGGGGCGCTATGACCGAGCGCGGCGATCTGGCCGAACCCCGTGCCTATGGGGAAGACCCTGACGAAATCATCGTTGAGCAGGCAGAAGCCAGCCGCGACGAGGATGACCGGCTGAAGCCTGAATATCTGACCGCCGTGCTCGACGCGGTGGAAGATGGCGACAATGAAAAGGCGCGCGAACTGGTTTCGCCGCTGCACCCCGCCGACATCGCCGATCTTCTCGAACTCACGCCGTCCGAACGGCGCGCCGACGTCGCGGCGGCGCTGGGCGATCTGGTCGGCGCGGAAGTGCTGTCCGAACTCAACGATTATGTCCGCGATGACCTGATCGGCGCGCTTGCGCCTGAACAGGTGGCCGAATTTGCCGCCGAACTCGACACTGACGACGCCGTCGCCATCATCGAGGATATGGAGGAGGCCGACCAGCAGGCCGTCCTCGACGCGCTCGCCCCCGCAGACCGCGCCGCGATCGAAAGCGCGCTCGCTTATCCCGAAGAATCCGCCGGTCGCCTGATGCAGCGCGATCTGGTCGCGGTGCCCGCGCATATGACGGTCGGCCAGGTAATCGACTTCCTGCGCGACGATGGCGATTTGACCAGCGATTTCTGGGAAATCTTCATCGTCGACGAAAGTCACAAGCCAATCGGCACCTGCCAGCTTAGCTGGATACTCACCTGTCCGCGTGGCGTCGCCATGGCGGACCTGATGAAGCGCGAACAGACGCTGATCCCGGTCGACATGGACCAGGAAGAAGTCGCGCTGCGCTTCCAGAAATATGCGCTGATCTCCGCCGCCGTGGTCGACGGCAGCGGGCGGCTGGTCGGCATGATTACCGTCGATGACGTGGTCCACATCATTTCGGAAGAAGCGGGCGAGGATATTCTTCGCCTGTCGGGCGCGGGCGAAGGCGACATCAACGAACCGGTGATGGACAGCTATAAGGCGCGCGTGCGCTGGCTGCTCACCAACCTGCTGACCGCCCTGCTCGCCTCGACCATCATCGGCATTTTCGAAGGCACCATCGAAAAGATGGTGGCGCTCGCCACGCTCATGCCGATCGTCGCGGGCGTAGGCGGCAATGCGGGCAGCCAGACCATGGCCGTCACCGTCCGCGCGCTCGCCACCAACCAGATTACCGGGTCCAACGCCCGCCGCACCATCATCCGCGAAATTCGCGTGGCGCTGCTGAACGGCGTCACCGTCGCGCTGGTGCTGGGGCTGGGTGTCATGATGGTGTTCCAGAATCCGGCGTTGGGCGGGGTCATCGCGGCGGCCATGATGACCAATATCGTCACGGCGGGCCTTGCCGGGGCAGCGGTGCCGCTGGCTTTCGACCGGTTGAATCTCGATCCCGCCGTCGCCTCCTCCATCTTCGTCACGATGATTACCGATTCGATGGGCTTTCTCGCTTTCCTCGGCCTGGCCACGGCGGCGGGATTGACCGGCTGAACCTGGCCCCCATCTAGGCACCCATGCCCCTCCATTTGACCAAGATCGCCTTTCAGAGCGAAAGCCCCGCCACCCTCAAAGCCTGGCTGGAAAGCCATGCCGACGAAGCGCGGCTCACCACGCGCTATCTGCCCAAGCGAATCGAGGAAATGACGGGCGGCTCGCTCTACTGGATTCACGGCCATCGGCTCGTCGGCCGCAGCCCGATATTGGGTTTCACCGAAAATGGGCAGGGTCGCTATTGGATCAGGCTGGAGCCCCGGTTGATCCCCGTTCGCGCCCAGCCCAAGCGCGCGCATCAAGGCTGGCGCTACCTCGCCGCAGAGGACGCGCCGCCCGACCTCAGCGGTGGCGAGGCGGACGATATCGACGCCATGCCACCCGCGATGCTGGGCGAACTGGCCAAGCTGGGTCTGGTATAGCGGCACTCCCGACCGCGCCGCTATGTCCTATTGGTGGTTGGGTTGGTAAGAAAGAACAGTGACGGTTCCGCCTGCGCTACGCCATCGCCCGTTTGTTATTTTATGTCGGAATTTTGTAAGAAAAAATCACAATTACCGGGAAATGTGCGAAGTTAAGGCGGGCATATCCTATCCGTGCCCGCGCCGGCAGGGACAAGTTTGCCCCCGCCCCTTCCTTCAGCTTTCGGCTTCCGCACGCTTCAGTTCGGCCGGCTTGCGCTGCGCGAACAGCTTGCCCAGGCGTTCTTCCTCCGCTGCCGTCAGATCCTTCGCGGCTTGCGGGAACATCTCTTCTTCCTCCTCATCGATATGATGGAGGTAGCGCTTCTTCATTTCCGCAAACTTCTTCCGCCACGCCTCGCCATTGAACTTCAGGTCGGTCAGTTCTTCCAGATAATCGTCGATTTCCTTATGCTCCGACACGCTGTGCTGCGCATCCTCGCGCAGGTCGGGACGGCTCAGCATCGTGGCGTAAAGCGATTCTTCCTCGGCGGCGGCATGGGCGCTCACCTCGACCTTGAACTGATCGAACAGCTTTTCCAGCCGGTCCTCATCCTTTGCCGCGTCCGCCATCTTCTCGAACAGCAGCCGGTGCGCGTCATGATCCTGCTTCAGGCGATCGAAAATATTGCTGCTAGCCATGGCGTCACTCCTTCTGGTTCGAAGGAGCAAAACGAAGGTGGCGGCAATTGGGTCCGCCGCGTCAGCCGAACAGAGCGCGGAAGATGATCGCGACCGGTATCCACAACAGCGCGCCGACGATCACCGCACCCCATAGCTGCACGACATCACGGCGAAAGCGCAGGCCCAATCCGCCCTGCGACAGACCGCCCCGTTCAAGCATATGCCAGCGGCGCTCCAGCCCGCGCGCAGCGATCGCATAACCGCCGATCGCGATTATGATGCCCAGATGCAGGATGAGCGATCCGCCCATCTTCGCCACGATGAAAATCTGCGCCAGGCAAAAGACGACGAGCGCCGCCGCCAGATGAGTGCTGATCCGCTTGGCATAGCCGATACGCCGCCCGACCGCCTGATTGTCCAACATCGTCGCCAAGACCTGACCCCCTTGGATGACATAAAGGCGAAGGATTTCACGAAGTCGCTCTGCAATCAACCGTAAAAACAGAGTGCGGGGGATGATTTCACGCTTTTGCCGTCCATTCTACAGACTCTGGCGCGCCTCACAACACTAGTCGCGCCAGCTTCGGTCCGTCCGGTCGATCATCCGCACCATCGCCGCGAAGTCCGGCACGCCCGGCCCCACCGGCAACTGCACGCCCGACAGGTCACGCTGATGCACAGCGATCACTTCGGGAGGAATATCGACCGGCGTCCCCGCCGCAC
>JAECRT010000049.1:6583-21660 GCA_016000085.1 Sphingomonadaceae bacterium | reverse complement strand
CAGCGCCGCCAGCATTACGGCGATCCCGCCCTTCATATCCGCAACACCCGGCCCGTTCAGTACGCCCGGTTCCAGCCAGCGCTGCGCCTGAAAAGCATGATCGAGAGGAAAAACCGTGTCCATATGTCCGGTCAGCAGCACCCGGACCTGCGCCTCCGGCCGCACCGTCAGGTGGAGGTGGTGCCCGTGCAGCATCGTCATGACCTGCCCGTCGGCCGCCACCGTTTCGACTGGATCGGGCTCCACCAGCGCAATCTCACCGGGCAGCACGGCAAAGGCATCGGCCAGCAACGCCGCCATCCGGCCCAGCCCGTCCAGATTGCGCGACCCGCTGTTGATCGCCGCCCAATCCTGCACCTGTGCCAGCATGGGGGCGTTCGCAGCCTGCTCTAGCAGGCTCTGTTCGGCCAGTGAAAAGAGGGTCATCGCAAGGGTCTATCAGAGGCCCGCACGCGCCTCCACCCCTCCATTTCCGATCGTCCGTCAGCTAGAAATCATAGCTCAGGGTCAGGCGGCTCAACGTATTGAAGTTGCGTGCGGCCAGGAGGGTCTCGGACTCATACTGCACATTGTAGGAAATAGCAGCGGCCCAGCGGGTAGCGACTTTGGTTTCCATCGACGTCAGCGAATTGAGCGAAAGGACGTCGCTTTCGGCGTACGCCGCAGCGGTCTGCTTGAAGGTCACGAGCGGGGATATGCGCCATGCCAGCGCCATCGATCCACGCGCGCCCAGCTTCGTTTCCCGTTCACCGATCAGATATTTGGCATGGCGCACTGACGGACCGATATCGGCTGACAGATCCAGCGGCTTGCTCATGATGATCTTGTAGCCCACGCCGATTGAGCCGGTATAACGTTCGTCATAACCGATCGATGTGTCTCGTTCGAATTGCGCGAGGCCATAGACGAAGCCGCGCGGATCGAACTCGTAACGCGGCTCGTAACCAGCGAAATAGCGCTCGCGCGAGGTGACGCCATTGGCGCGACGATAATCGGCGGCGGCTGTCAGCTTGTGCGACCATTGCAGCCCCGTGCGGGTGGCCGTGGCATTCGCGCTGATGCCGATTTCGCTGGTCGATCCAGTCGAACGAAAGCCGCCCGCCTCGACCCGGCCGGTCCACAATTCGGTAAAGCGCGCTTCGCGAATCACTGTGTCGCGGGTCGCCTTCGTCCGGTCCTTCCAGCTGTTGACCAATCGCTGGATTTCGTCGGCCGATTGCGGATTGGTCTGTCGGGCGATCTTGGCGACGGTCGCAATGTCCGTCTCGCTACCGTTGGCGATGGCCGCTTCCAGCATTTCGCGCACTGACGGCGGCAATAACGCCGAATCGGCCGCATGAGCATGCCCTGCCAGGTTAGCGGACAGGAGTGAAATGAGGATTAGGCAAGCGCGCATGGCCGCCTTCATATCGTTCCGACAGCGAATTTTAAGCCCCAAAGCGACCTGTCGGTCAGATCAGTGCGCGAAATTCCTGCAGAATGTCACGATACAGCTTCCGTTTGAAAGGCACGATCATCTCGGGCAACGAATCGGGAGTGGCCCATTTCCACGCCTTGAATTCAGGTTCGGCGGTTTGGATATTGATATCGCTGTCCTTGCCGATGAAGCGGGCCAGAAACCAGAATTGCCGCTGGCCACGATATTTTCCGCCCCACAGCTTGCCGACCAGTTCAGGCGGCAGGTCGTAGAAATGCTCGTCCTTCGCCCTCGCGATGATTTCGACATGATCCGGCTGGATGCCGGTTTCTTCGCCAAGCTCTCGGAAAGCCGCGGTTTTTTCGTCTTCGCCCTCGTCAATGCCGCCCTGTGGCATTTGCCAGGCCTCGACTTTGTTATCGAGCCGCTGGCCGACGAAAACCATGCCATCCATGTTGACGAGCATGATCCCGACGCAAGGCCGGTATCCCAGTTCCTGTTGTTCTTTGGCCATCGAAGCCATCATTCCCTTGGTCCTCGCCACCGGACAGCATCCCACCCCCGGAGCCGCCGATATCGTCGCTATAATGTCGGATCGGGAGAATAAGCGGCAACATGCTCCGCGTCTATTGAGCGAATCGCCTGTTGCTGGATTTGCGATGGGGCGATGCTGATGGCATGACCAATTGGTGCTTGGAACCGGACAGGCAGGCAGGCATTGCACAAATCATGTCCAACCCCGTCCTTGTCTGGTTCCGCCAGGATCTTCGCCTCTCCGATCAAGCTGCCCTCGCCGCCGCCGTTTCAGAAGGGCCGGTCATCCCTGTCTACATATTGGACGACGATATGCCGCGTCAGTGGGCCATGGGTGGCGCATCGCGCTGGTGGCTGCATCATAGCTTGAAGCGGCTTGACGAAAGCCTGCAAGCCAAAGGCTCTCGCCTGATCCTGAAACGCGGCAACAGCGCCGCCGTGCTGGCTGAACTTGCGCAACGGGTCGGCGCGCGGCAAGTTCATGCGCTGCATCATCATGAACCTTGGTGGAGGAATGCGGAAAAGGCCGTTGCGAAGGCGCTGGACCTGAACCTTCATGACGGCGCCTTGCTGCTGCCGCCTGGCGCGGTGCGGACCGGGGCAGGGGGGCAATATCGCATCTACACGCCTTTCGCCCGTGCAGTGATGGCGCATATGCCGCCCGCAACGCCGACTCGCGCGCCCGCCCAAATTCCAGCACCCCAGCAATGGCCGGATAGCGATAGCCTTGATGACTGGACGCTGTTGCCGACAAACCCAGACTGGGCAAAGGGGTTCGCAGAAGACTGGGTGCCGGGCGAAGCGGGGGTTCGTGCCAACATTGCCGCTTTTCTTGACGAGGTCGACGATTATCCCACGGCACGCAATCTGCCCTCGATCGAAGGCAGTTCCCGCCTGTCGCCCCATTTACATTTCGGTGAAGTGTCGCCCGCGACGGTTTGGCATCGCGTTACGGCTTCCAGCGTGGATGCCACGGTCTTTCTCAAGGAACTGATCTGGCGCGATTATGCCCATCTGCAAATTCGCCAGTTCCCGGCCTATGGATCGGAAAATGCCCGTCCGGAATTTGATGGGCTTCCCTGGCGTGATCTGCGGCAGGCGCGATCGGATTTCACCGCGTGGAAACGGGGGATGACCGGTTATCCCATTGTCGACGCTGGAATGCGGCAACTATGGGCCACTGGCTGGATGCATAACCGTGTGCGTATGATTGCTGCCAGCTTCCTCATCAAACATCTGCTGATAGACTGGCGGCATGGCGCCCGCTGGTTCTGGGACACGCTGGTCGACGCCAGTTACGCTAACAACAGCGTCAACTGGCAATGGGTTGCGGGCAGCGGAGTAGACGCCAATCTCTTTACGCGAATCATGGCGCCCCTAAGCCAGTCGGAAAAATTCGACGCGGCGGACTATATCCGACAGTGGGTGCCGGAACTGGCCGGCCTGAACGACCGGGTGATCCATGACCCCGAAACGCATGAAGCCCGCCCATCAACCTATCCTGCGAAGATCATTGGTCATCGCGAGGGGCGAGAAAGAGCGCTGGCTGCCTATCGAACCATCAAGCGATGATTGCAGCGGCGACCGGCTTGCGGCAGGGTTGGCGTCATGAATGCAGTCGATCCCCGGCGCGGCAGACGCGCGCTGACTCTCCGCCGACCACCTCGGTCTGGCGCGCCAAGCCTGATGGGAAAACGGGTAGGGCCGTTGTTTCATCGCCTGCTCGATCGGATCGATCAGGGGCTGGAACAGGGTGCGATCGACGCCACCTTGCCCGATGGTACGCGTAGGCTGTTAGGCGGGCGTGCGCCGGGGCCGCATTGTGAGGTTCATCTGGTTCGCTGGCGCGCATTGCTGCGGCTGGCGACCGGTGGTTCGGCGGGTTGGTATCGCGCCTGGGCTGCAGGGGAATGGACCAGTCCCGACCCGGTGCCGCTTTTTGCTCTTTTCATGCGCAATGCCGTGGCGTTGGGGCAGTCGGCCCGGCCCCGTGGCCCGGCGCGCTGGGCAGGCCGTCTGCTGCACTGGAGCCGCCGGAACAGCCGTACCGGTTCGCGCGACAACATCGCCTATCATTATGATTTGGGAAATGATTTCTACAGCCTTTGGCTGGACGAAGACATGCATTATTCCAGTGCCTTGTTCCTCGATCCTGACAGCCCGATCGAAAGCCTCGAACGGGCGCAACGGCGTAAGGTCGATGCGATATTGGATCGGCTGAACCTGAACGATGGTGCGTCGCTTCTGGAAATCGGCTGTGGCTGGGGTGGGCTAGCCGAACAGGCAATGGCACGCTGTCATCTGGCCTATAGCGGCCTTACCCTGTCGAGCGAGCAGGCTGACTATGCTCGTGATCGCCTGGGTTCAGGGGCGCAGATACTGCTGACCGACTATCGCGATGCGCAGGGGCAATATGATGCTATCGCCAGCGTGGAAATGGTCGAAGCGGTAGGGCAGCGCTATTGGCCTGCCTATCTCGCCGCTATCCATCGGCTACTAAAGCCCGGTGGCAGGGCGGCGATCCAGTATATATTGATCGATGACGCGATTTTCGAAAGCTACGCGCGCGGCGCCGATTTTATCCAGACCTATATTTTCCCTGGCGGGATGCTGATCTCGCAGAGCCGCTTTCGCGCACTGGCAGAGCGCCAAGGGCTGGAATGGCGTGACGCTCGTGGTTTCGGCCTGCATTATGCGGAAACGCTGCGCCGTTGGCGGGAACGGTTCGACCGCGTCATCGAAGAAGGCGGCCTGCCGTCCAGTTTCGATCAGCATTTCGTGGCTATGTGGCGCTACTATCTCATGTATTGCGAGGGCGGCTTTCGCGGAGGCGGCATCGACGTGGTGCAGGTGACGCTGGTCAAACCGGCCTGAGCGTCAGGCCTCGACGCGCATCCGGTAGCCGCTAGGCGTGTCGGCGATCACCATGTCGACGATTGCCTGCCCGACCACTTCAGGCCCCTTGAGGCTGGCGGGATCTTCGCCGGGGAAGGCCCGCGCGCGCATGGCGGTGCGGGTTGCACCCGGATCGACGATGTGAGTGCGGATAGCGGAGATATTCTTCATCTCTTCGCCATAGGCCCCCACCAATGTTTCCAGCGCAGCCTTGGACGCGCCATAGGCGCCCCAATAGGCGCGTGGAGCGGTCACCGATGATGTCAGTGCGACGATTCGCGCGTCTCCGCTCGCCCGCAACATCGTATCGAAGGCAGCAATCATGGCCTGGGGCGCTCCGATATTGAGCGTTAGCAGCCGCGCAAATTCCTTTGCGTCGATTGCGGGCACAGCGGCCAGCGCGCCCAGGGTTGCTGCGTTGAGGACGAGAATATCGAGCGCCTGCCAGCGTCCGCCGATCGCCTGCGCCAGCCGTCCGATGCTTTCTCCGTCTATCAGGTCGAGTGGCGCGATCGTCGCGCTGCCGCCCTTGGCGTGGATGGCTTCCTCTACTTCTTCAAGCCCGCCTGTCGTGCGCGCGGTCAGGACGACATGTGCGCCAGCAGCGCCCAGCGCCAATGCGGTCGCTGCGCCGATGCCGCGGCTTGCTCCAGTAACGAGCGCCAGTTTGCCGGAGAGAGGAAGGTCGGACATAGTTTCTCACCGTTCCAGTCGGGCTGGAACCTCATGTTCGAGATAAGGGAAGGGCGGCCACTTGAGAGGCCGCCCGTTCGGGATCAGACGACCCGTTCGGCCAGCAGTTCGAACTGATTCTGCACAACGGCGTCATCCTGATCGGTCAGCTTGGTGGGATAGTCGCCGGTGAAGCAAGCGTCGCAATATTGCGGTCGGATGTCCGCGCGCTTCGCTTCGCCCAGTGCCTTGTACAGGCCGTCTATCGAGATGAAGGACAGGCTGTCGGCATGGATGAAATCCTGCATCCCGCCGACGTCCAGCTTGTGGGCCAGCAGCTTGCTGCGTTCGGGCGTGTCGACGCCGTAGAAGCAGCTATGCTTGGTCGGCGGCGACGCGATGCGCATGTGCACTTCGGCCGCGCCGGCTTCGCGCATCATCTGAACGATCTTGAAGCTCGTCGTCCCGCGCACGATCGAATCGTCGATCAGCACGATCCTCTTGCCCCGGATCAGCGCGCGGTTGGCGTTATGCTTTAGCTTGACGCCCAAGTGACGGACTTTGTCGCCCGGCTGGATGAAGGTGCGGCCGATATAGTGCGACCGAATAATGCCCAGTTCGAATGGAATGCCCGATTGCTGGGCATAGCCGATGGCGGCCGGTACGCCGCTGTCCGGCACGGGGATGACATAATCAGCCTCGACCGGATTTTCGATGGCCAGTTGCGCGCCGATCGCTTTGCGGACCGAATAAACGCTGGAGCCATCGACGATCGAATCGGGGCGGCTGAAATAGACATGTTCGAAAATGCAGGGGCGCGGATGTGTCTCGCCGAACGGGCGGTGCGACCGGATCTCGCCATCGCTCATCACGATCACCAACTCGCCCGGATCGATCGAGCGGACATATTCCGCGCCGACGACGTCGAGCGCCACAGTTTCCGACGCAAAAATGGTGGTTTCGCCCAGCTTTCCCATCACCAGCGGCCGGATGCCCAGCGGATCGCGGCAGGCGATCATGCCTTCGGGGGTCATCACGATCAGAGAGTAGGCGCCTTCGACCTGCTTGAGCGCGTCGATGAACTTGTCGAGCAGCGTACGATAGCTGGACGTCGCCACCAGATGGATGATGACTTCGGTGTCGGAGGTCGACTGGAAAATGGAGCCGCGGCGAATCAGTTCGCGCCGCACTTTCGTCGCGTTGGAGATATTGCCATTGTGGGCAATCGCGAAGCCGCCGGAATTAAGTTCGGCATAAAGCGGCTGAACGTTGCGCAGCGATGTCTCACCGGTTGTCGAATAACGCACGTGGCCGCACGCAGCGTCGCCGGGCAAGCCACGAATCACCTCATCACGGTCGAAATTACCCGCCACGTGGCCCATCGCCCGATGGGTATGGAAATCATTCCCGTCCCAGCTGGTGATGCCCGCGGCTTCCTGCCCGCGATGTTGCAAAGCATGAAGGCCGAGCGCGACAATGGCAGACGCCGTTTCCGCACCGGAAACGCCGAATATGCCACATTCCTCACGCAACTTGTCGTCGTCGAAGGGATTAGTCGTAATCATGGGTGTGAGCGGTTCCATAGCCGTTCCTGACTACCCAAGAAGGGTGTCTGATTGGCGCGCATATAGTCACTTCATGCTCGTTTGTCGCCCTCCTGTAACAAAAAAGCGTGGCGGATCGTGCGGAAGCCCGGATTGGCTGGTCGAATGAGGCTCGAAACCTAGGTTAAGCGCCTTGCCTGAACGAAAGCAGGGGCCATTCTGTGTTGAATAATACACACTTCCCGCATTGCTCCCCGACGACCCGGCCGCTAAGGGGCTGTGCTTTCCGGGCGGTCCCGTAACGGCCGCGCATTGAGGGGAAGCAAGAGCATGAGCGGGGCAATCGACGTCGGCATCATCATGGGGTCGCGATCAGACTGGGAAACCATGCGCCATGCCGCCGAAACGCTCGAAGCGCTCGGTGTCGCGCATGAATGCAAGGTCGTGTCCGCTCATCGCACCCCCCAACGTCTCTATGATTATGCCACCGGCGCGGTGGATCGCGGGTTGAAGGTCATCATCGCTGGCGCCGGCGGCGCTGCGCATCTGCCGGGGATGACCGCCGCGATGACTCGCTTGCCGGTGCTGGGCGTGCCGGTCGAATCCAAATCGCTCAAGGGCATGGATTCACTGCTGTCCATCGTTCAGATGCCGGGCGGCATACCCGTCGGCACGCTGGCCATTGGCAAGCCGGGCGCGATCAACGCCGCTTTGTTGGCTGCGGCGATTCTGGCCACGACAGACCCGGCGCTGGGCGAGCGGCTTGACGACTGGCGCGAGCGGCAGACCGATGCGGTTGCCGACACTCCCGAGGACTGAAGAGAGCGATGACGACTATAGCGCCCGGCGCCACCATCGGCATTTTTGGCGGCGGCCAGCTTGGACGGATGATTGCGCTCGCCGCTGCGCAACTTGGTTATCGCACCCATATATATGCGCCCGAAGCGAGCGGCCCCGCCGCAGACGTTTCGGCCAGCTGGACGCGCGGCGAATATGCCGATGTCGAAGCGCTCGCCGCTTTTGCAACGAGCGTCGACGTTGTTACCTATGAATTCGAGAATATCGATCCCGCCGCGGTCGAAGTGTTGGCGACGCATGGTCTGGTCCGTCCTGGCGCGCAGGCGTTGCGGGTGGCGCAGGACCGGCTTGCAGAAAAGCGTTTCGTGGCCGCACTGGGCGGCCTGACAGCGCCCTTTGCGCCGGTCGAAGATCTCGACGATCTGGAACAGGCGATCGAGCAGGTCGGCAGCCGCGCCATCCTGAAGACAAACCGCATGGGCTATGATGGCAAAGGGCAGGCGCGCCTCAACGAACCTGGCGATGCCGTGGGCGCATGGAACGCCATCGGTCGACAGAGCGCGATCCTCGAAGGGTTCGTAACCTTCGCCGAAGAGTTTTCGGTCATTCTGGTGCGCGGCGCGGATGGCATGATCCATTTCTGGGATAGTGCCGCCAACGTGCATGTGAATGGCATATTGGCCACATCGACAACGCCCGCCGGAGCGTTGATCGAGGGGCAGATGGAACAGGCCCGCGCGCTGGCGAAGCAGGTGGCCGATGCACTGGACTATGTCGGCGTACTGACGCTGGAATTTTTCGCCAGCGCCGATGGTCCTGTCTTCAACGAAATGGCGCCGCGCGTGCATAATAGCGGGCACTGGACGATCGAGGGCGCGGTGACGAGCCAGTTTGAAAATCATGTCCGCGCGATCAGTGGCCTGCCACTGGGCGACACGGGGCTGGCTGCCGTGCGAGTGGAGATGACTAATTTGATCGGCGACGATGCCGACCGCTGGCAGGCGATTCTGTCCGACCCGGCCAATCACCTGCACCTGTACGGCAAGCATGAGGCGCGGCCAGGTCGCAAGATGGGGCATGTGACCCGGCTGACCCTGTGAGCGAAATCGTCCTGGTCCTTGCCCGCGCCGACAATGGCGTGATCGGGCGGGATGGTGTTCTTCCATGGCATCTCCCGGCGGATCTCAAACATTTCAAGGCGCTGACGCAGGGCCATCCGATGGTGATGGGCCGCAAGACCTTCGATGGCTTGCCCGGCCTGCTGCCCGGCCGTCGCCATATTGTGTTGACGCGCGACCGGAGCTGGACGGGCCAGGGGGCCGAAGTCGTGCATGATGCCGAGGAAGCCATCGGGCTGGCCGAAGCGCCCACCGTGATGGTCATTGGCGGGGCGGAGATATACGGACTGTTCCTGCCGCTGGCGCACCGTATCGAACTGACCGAGGTTCATATGGATGCGGAGGGGGACGCCAGCATCGATTATCCCGATCCCGCCATATGGGAAGAACAGGCGCGGACGGAGCATGACGCGCAGGGTGATCGCCTAGCTTACAGCTTTGTCACGTTGCGACGGCGTGCGGCCTGATGCCGCCGCTGCATTGCCACGTCGCCACACCCTGCCTATAGCGCGCGCCATGGAGCGGCTGACCAGCAGCGTCCCGATTCCCGCCCATCTGCGCGGGGCTGTCATGGCGCTGGGCAATTTCGACGGGTTTCACGCGGGCCATCAGGCGGTGGTGGGCCGCGCCATTGAGCGCGCCCGTGCGCAGGGACGCCCGGCGGTCATCGCGACATTTGACCCGCATCCCGTGCGCCTGTTTCGCCCCGATACCCCATGGTTTCGGCTAACCTCGCTGGATCAGCGTGAAGCGCTGTTCACGGCAGCGGGGGCGGACGCGATGCTCGTGTTTGATTTCACTCCAGCCATGGCCGCGATGAGCGCGTCCGAATTTGCCGCTTTCCTGGTGCATGATATGGGCGCTGCGCAGGTCGTGACCGGGCAGGATTTCACATTCGGCAAGGCCAAGAGCGGCACGGTCGCCACGCTAGCTGAACTAGGCGGTCCACTCGGCTTGGTTGCGGAGGCTGTTCCGGCGGTAACGGACGCAGGTGGCGATGTGGTGTCGTCCAGTCGCATCCGCGACGCGCTGAAACAGGGGGATTGCGCCACGGCGACGCGCTTGCTGACGCGCCCCTTCACGATTCAGGGCATGGTTCAGCATGGCGACAAGTTGGGCCGCACCATCGGCTTTCCGACCGCCAATCTGGACATGGGCCATTATCTGCGGCCTGCCTACGGCATCTATGCGGTGCGCGGGTTGTTGCCCGATGGCCGGGTGCTAGATGGCGCAGCTAATCTGGGCATCCGCCCCAGCTTCGATCCGCCCAAGGAATTGCTGGAACCGCATTTCTTTGATTTCGCCGAAAGCCTGTACGACCAGTGCATCGAAGTACAACTCATCCACTATCTGCGCCCCGAGGCGAAATATGACGGGCTGGACGCGTTGATGGCGCAGATTGCGCGCGACTGTGACGATGCGCGGCAAATCCTTGCGAGAACGCCCCGGCTCGCCTAATGCCGCGCGGATATAAGCAATTTGCTGATTTCCGGAACCCGCATGACCGACACGCCTGACTATAAGTCCACCGTTTTCCTTCCCGTCACCGACTTCCCCATGAAGGCCGGCCTTGCACAGAAGGAACCGGCGATTGCCGCGAAGTGGGAGGCGATGGACCTGTATGGCAAGCTGCGTGAGAAGCGCGCGGGCCGGGAACGCTTCATCCTGCACGATGGCCCGCCCTACGCCAATGGCGACATCCATATGGGCCATGCGATGAACAAGGTGCTGAAGGACATCATCGTCCGCAGCCAGTCGCTGCTGGGCAAGGATGCGCCTTATGTGCCCGGCTGGGACTGTCACGGCCTGCCGATCGAATGGAAGATCGAGGAAGAATATCGCAAGAAGAAGCTGAACAAGGACGAGGTTCCCGCTCAGGAATTTCGCGTCCAGTGCCGCGCCTATGCCGATAAGTGGGTGGGCGTGCAAAAGGATCAGTTCAAGCGTCTGGGCGTGATGGGCGACTGGGCCGATCCGTACCTGACGATGAAGTTCGACGCCGAAGCGACGATTGTCGGCGAATTGCTGAAATTCGCGGAAAGCGGCCAGCTTTATCGCGGCGCCAAGCCTGTTATGTGGTCGCCCGTCGAGAAAACGGCGCTGGCCGAGGCGGAGGTCGAATATGAGGATGTGACCTCGACCCAGATCGATCTGGCGTTTGAGATCGTGGAAGCACCCAACGCGCCTGATCTGGTTGGCGCGCATGCGGTGATCTGGACGACGACCCCATGGACGATCCCGGTGAACCAGGCGATCGCGTTTGGGGAAGAGGTGGACTATTCTCTGCTCCACATCACTTCGGCGTCAGGCATGTCGGCGCCAGTAGCCCATATACTCGTTGCGACGCTCCTGATCGACCAACTCGTCGCGCGCCTGGGTGTTTCGGAATATATCGTTGCTTGGAGCGGGCGAGGCACCGACCTCGTCGGCGCGATCGCCCGCCACCCGATGCACAAGCTCGGCGGCTTCTTCGCGCGGCCGCGGCCTTTCCTCCCCGCCGATCACGTCACCACCGACGCGGGCACCGGCCTCGTCCATATGGCGCCCGATCATGGCGAGGAAGATTTCATCGCCTGCAAGAAGCTGGGCATCGATCCGGTCTTCGCGGTCAACGACGCGGGTTTCTATCGCGAGGATTGGGAATGGTTGCCTGGGCAGGGCAGCGTCATCAACACCAAGTTCAACGGCCCCGAAGGCCCGATCTGTAACGACCTGCGCGAAGCCGGCGCGCTGCTCTCGGCCAGCGACTTCCGCCACAGCTATCCGCACAGCTGGCGCTCGAAGGCGCGGATCATCTACCGCTGCACCCCGCAATGGTTTATCCCGATGGACCGGCCTGTCACGGGCGCTGCACCCACGGATTATCCTGTCGCGCCGCTGGAGCCGGTGACCGGGGCGCTGGCGATGGCGCTGCCGACCAACGGCCCGACGCTGCGCGAAGTGGCGATCGACGCGATCGAACATACCCGTTGGGTGCCGGAGCGGTCGACCAACCGCATTCGCTCCATGGTCGAGGGCCGCCCCGACTGGGTGATCTCGCGTCAGCGCGCCTGGGGCGTACCGATCGCGTTGTATGTCCATCGCAAGAGCGGGCAATATCTCGTCGATGCGGCGGTCAACGCCCGTATCATCGAAGCGTTCAAGGGCGCGGGCGCCGACGCATGGTTTGGCGCAGACCATCAGGCGCTGCTCGGCCCCGATTATAATCTCGACGACTATGAGGTCGTGAACGACATTCTCGACGTCTGGTTCGACAGCGGATCGACCCATGCTTTCGTCGTCGAAGGCCGGTTCGGCGAAGGCACGCGTGCCGACCTGTATGTCGAAGGTTCCGACCAGCATCGTGGCTGGTTCCAGTCCTCGCTGCTCGAAAGCTGCGGTACGCGGGGGCAGGCGCCCTATGACGCAGTGCTGACCCATGGCTTCGCGCTGGATGGCACGGGCAAGAAGATGTCCAAGAGCCTGGGCAACGTCGTCGATCCGCTCAAGATCATGGCCGAAAGCGGCGCGGACATCTTGCGCGTCTGGGTAGCCAGCACCGATTATTTCGATGACGTGCGCATCGGCAAGGAAGTGCTGGCCGGTTCGTCCGACGCCTATCGCAAGCTGCGCAACACCTTCCGTTACATGCTGGGCGCTCTGTCCGACTATGCACCGGAAGAGGCATTGCCGGTGGACGAGATGCCGGAACTGGAGCGCTACATGCTCCACATGCTGGCCAAGCTGGACGCGGAACTGCGTTCGGTCGTGGACAAGGCGGCGGGCAGCGAAAACTGGCTGGAGTTCAGCCGCTATACGCGCGCGCTGATGGACTTCGCCAACAGCGACCTGTCGGCCTTCTTCTTCGATATCCGCAAGGATTGCCTCTACTGCGATGCGAAGGACGATCCCAAGCGGCGCGCCTATCGCACGGTGCTCGATACGATGTTCCATGCACTGGTCCGCTATGCCGCGCCGATCATTCCTTTCACCGCCGAGGAAGTGTGGCAAAGCCGCTTCCCCGATGAGGCGGAGAGCGTGCACTTTCTGGAGTGGCCGACCGTCGATGCGGACTGGGCCGACGAAGGGCTGGATGAGAAGTGGGCCGAACTGCGCAACCAGCGCGATCAGGTCAATGAGGCGATCGAGCCGCTGCGCCGGGAGAAGATCGTGCGCTCCAGTCTGGATGCGGACGTCACCATGGGGCAGATGGTTGTTACCGGCGATGTCGATTTCGCCGAACTGGCGATCGTCGCGCGGGTCGAGATGGGCGTGGGCGACGGCATCATCGTCAAGCCCAGCGACTGGCATAAGTGCGGCCGCTGCTGGCGCAAGCTGCCGGAAGTGACGGAGGATGGCACATTGTGTGATCGTTGCGATGCGGTGCTGGGCGCATGAAAACCAGCCATCGTCCGCTGGGGCTGACCATCGCGATCGTGACGCTCGCGCTCGACCAGCTCATCAAATATAGCGTGACCTATCCGCTGGCGCTCAAAAGCCGGGCGGATATCGGAATCGAAATCCTGCCCTTCTTCCGCCTGCGCTGGCTGGAAAATTATGGCGTTTCCATGGGTTTCCTGCACGCCGACAGCAACATGATGCGATGGGCGCTGGTCGGGATGACCATCCTGATCGCCGGTTTCGTCGGCGTGTGGATGTGGCGCGAAAAGGCGCGGCAGGATGTCGCTGCGCTGGGACTGGTGCTGGGCGGAGCGATCGGCAATATCGTCGATCGGATGCGGCTGGGCTATGTCGTGGATTATGCCGACCTGCATTTCGGTGAATGGCGGCCCTTCCTGATTTTCAACCTGGCCGACGCGGCCATCACGATCGGCGTGCTGATCCTGCTTGCGCGGGCGTTGCTGCTGCGCGAGAAGGGCGCAAATACGGAGTCATTGAAGTAATGCGTAAATTGATCCTCGCCGCCGGCCTCGTTTCCACCCTGTCGGCATGTGGCTCCTCCGGCCTGTTCGATCGGGAACGGCCCGATGAATTCGCGGTGTCGCGTCAGGCTCCGCTGGTGGTGCCGCCCGATTTCGCATTGGTCCCGCCTGCGCCCGGTACGCCGGCTGCTGCCGTTGTTGATTCCAGCCGCGCAGCAATGGAGGCGATGTTCGGTGGCCCAGCCCCGCGCAGCGCAGCCGAAACTTCTGCGCTCAATGCCGCAGGCCGGGGCAATGCCGCTGCTGGCATCCGATCGTCGGCAGGCGATCCGGCCACCGAGGTTGTCGATAAGGGCAATACCACCCGCGACATCATCGCCGCGCCGGAAGGCGATGGGCAGGACGCCCGCGCCGCCGTACCGCAGCAGTAAAGGCCCGACTTTCGTTCAGGGCGTATCTTCCACGAACGCCTTGAACCGGGTGAGCGTGTCGTCCCATTGTGCGCCGACCTGATCGAGCCAGTTGCGCGCCGTTTCAACGGCGTCGCGGCGCAGGGCAAAATGGGTTTCGCGTCCGCTTTTGCGTCGGACGACCAGGCCCGCGCCATGAAGTACATCCAGATGTTTGGCGACGGCCTGCCGACTGATCGGCAGGCCGTCGCCCAGATGGACAATCGAGCGTTCTGACCCGTCCGCCAGCCGGGCGATGAGGCCCAATCGCGTCGGATCCCCCAATGCCGCAAACATTTGTGCTGTCTCAGCCTTCGACATAGCGGCGGATATTCTGCATCTGTTCGGCCCAACCGCCGTCGTTCGATCGCATCACATTGGTGCGGCGTGGTTCCGGCACCTTGTCGAAGCCGCTTTCCGTCACGGTGAGGCGCGTACCGCCGTCAGCCGGTTGCAGCCGAAATTCCACCAGCGTCCATTCGGGAACGCCGTTGCGGATGGCATCTTCGTCGCCGCCGGTCGCGGGCCATTCAAAGGCGAAATATTCCATTGGCTCGATCGCCACTGTGCGGGATGCCCATGGGAAATGCTCGAAGCCGGGATAGGTCATATGACCGGTCGAGGGTTTGCCTACGATGAAGGGTTGGTCGAGCGCGACCTGAAACCAGGCGCCGAACTTAGTGTGGTCGGTCAGGGCATCCCATACTTTCGCGATGGGAACAGCGATTTGGACGGTTTTGGTGATTGTATCGGTCATATAAGCAACCTCCTGGTTGCTTATTTAGCTA
>JAECRT010000049.1:0-6483 GCA_016000085.1 Sphingomonadaceae bacterium | reverse complement strand
TCGTCCGCTGCGGCCATCACCACCATGTTGGGCAAGGTGGCAAGGTAGGTGACGTCGAAGCTGCCGGCATGGGTCGATCCGTCCGCACCAACCAGGCCGGCGCGATCGATGGCGAAGCGGACGGGCAGATTCTGGATCGCGACATCATGCACGACCTGATCATAGGCGCGTTGCAGGAAGGTCGAGTAGATGGCGCAGAAGGGACGCATCCCCTCGGCGGCGAGGCCCGCCGCGAAGGTCACGGCATGTTGTTCGGCAATGCCGACGTCAAAGGTCCGGTCGGGGAAGGCGGCGGCGAATTTATCCAACCCGGTGCCGGACGGCATGGCGGCGGTGATGGCGCACACGGTCGGGTCACGCTGGGCTTCGGCGATCAGCGCCTGGGCAAAGACATTGGTGTAGCTTGGCGGGCCGGGGGGGGCAGTGGCCTGCGTGCCGGTGATGACGTCGAATTTCTGAACGCCATGATATTTGTCGGCTGCCGCTTCGGCGGGGGCATAGCCCTTGCCCTTTTGCGTGACGACATGGACCAGACATGGTCCCTCGGCCGCATCGCGGACATTTTCCAGCACCGGGATCAACTGGTCGAGATTGTGACCATCAACGGGGCCGACATAATAAAAGCCCAGTTCCTCGAACAGGGTGCCGCCCATCGCCATGCCGCGTGCAAATTCGTCGGTCTTGCGCGCTGCATTGTGGAGCGAGCGGGGCAGTTTGCGCGCGAGTCGCTTGGCAAGGCCGCGCAGGCCCAGAAATTCGCGACTGGATACGAGTCGGGCGAGATAGGCCGACAGGCCGCCGACCGGCGGGGCGATCGACATGTCATTATCATTGAGGATGACGACGAGGCGATTGCCCGCCGCTTCCGCATTGTTCATCGCCTCATAGGCCATGCCCGCCGACATGGCGCCATCGCCGATGACGGCAATACCTTTGCCGGGGCGATTCTGCATCTTGTTGGCGATCGCGAAGCCCAAAGCTGCGCTGATCGAGGTAGAGCTGTGCGCTGCGCCGAACGGATCATATTCCGATTCGCTGCGCTTGGTGAAGCCGGACAGGCCGCCGCCCATGCGCAGGGTGCGGATGCGGTCGCGCCGTCCGGTCAATATCTTGTGCGGGTAGCATTGATGGCCGACATCCCACACCAGCTTGTCGCGCGGCGTGTCGAACACATAGTGGATCGCCGTGGTCAGTTCGACGACGCCGAGGCCGGAGCCGAGATGGCCGCCCGTGACGCCCACGGCGGCAATCGTTTCGGCGCGCAGTTCGTCGGCCAGTTGGCGGAGCTGGTCGGGCTTCAGGTTCCGCAGGTCGTCGGGTGTCTGAACAGTATCGAGCAGCGGCGTAGATGGATTGGACATGAAGACGTGCCTACTCGTTTTCCTGCGCCAAGTCGAACCCTAGCGATGTCTGTGGGGGCGCCATAGCTTGTATAAGTGAGACGGCCCGTTCGAAACGCGCGTCCCAATCGCCGCCGACCGATGCCCAGCGGACGCCGGACCGTTCCAGCACGGTCCGGCTGATGTCGGCGAAGCGCGCCCGGACCGGATCATCGCCATAGATGCGCACCTGATCGGGAACCCATGGGACATCCGCTTCCATGAGCAGATACAGATCGGCCTTGGGATAGGTCAGCAGCACATCCGGGATATGACCGATCATCATTTCCGCCCAGGCGGCGGTCATCAGCGAATCGGTGTCCGCGAACAGGAAGCGATGAGCGCCAGGCATGGCCGCGTCGATCATCGCGGCCTGCGTCCGGCCAATCAGCAACAAATCCTGTTCGTCCATGTCGACGCCGTGCGTTTCGGCACGGACGCGACCATATTCAGGAACCCAGATCGTGCCGAAATGGCTGGCAAGCCGCTGTGCGAGTAGCGATTTTCCGGTACTTTCGACGCCATGGAGGACAATGCTGAATGTCATGCCGATGCCCGTTCCATGGTCCGGCGCCAGGCGACAAGACCCCATAAAGCGATGGCGAAGAAGATCGCGTAGAGGATGGATGTGGCGATCAGCCCCCGGCTCCAGAACAGGCCGGTGGCGAGCGCATCGACGGCGATCAACAAGATCCAGCTTTCCACCTTGCGCTGTGATTGCAACAGTTGCGCGGTCACGCTCATGCCCGCGATGGCCGCGTCGATGAAAGGAGCGGCGGCGTCAGTGAAGCGGGCCATCGCCATGCCCCACGCCACGCTGGCGACGGCAGTACCGATCAGCCAGTGCAGTCGGGCGCGCTGATCCAAATGTTCGACCGCAATGCCGCCATCGTCGCGCTTTTCGCTCCTGACCCAATTCCACCAGCCATAAAGGTTGATGAGCAGGAAGAATATCTGGAGCAGCGAGTCGCTGTAGAGTTTCGCTTCGAAGAAGACGAAGAAATAGAGCGTCACCATGGCGATGCCGAAGGGGTAGTTCCACAGCGACCGCCGCGCGACGAGCACGATATTGACGAGGCCGAGCGCGGCCGCGACCCATTCGACGATATTCATGAAACCGGCGCGGCCGTCAGTGGCAGGCGCTACAGATGCCGCGCATCTCTATGACTGGACGGACAGGTGAGAAGCCTGCCTTTTCCGCGGCAGAGCGCAGCGATCCGGTAATCGGATCATCGTCGATATGCGTCACCAACCCGCACTTGTCGCAGACCAGAAAGATGCAGTCGTGATGGCAACCGGGATGGGCGTTGGCGATATAGGCGTTGGCGCTTTCGACCCGCATCGCGATGTTGTTCGTCACGAACAGGTCGAGGATGCGATAGACGCTGTTGGGGGCGACCCGCTTGCCGCGCGCCTTCGACACGGTATCGGCGATGTCATAGGCCGACGCCGGCTTTTCCTCGGCCGCGAGCGCATCGAAAATGGCTGCGCGCATGGGCGTCCACTGCTCGCTTTGCGCTTCGAGCGTGGTGCGTGCTGCGTCGGCAAGCTTCGTGCCGGTCGGTTCGTGATGATGGTGATGGTCGTGGGCCATATGCTCAATCTATGTATGCCATGTCGTCGGGGCAAGGGCGATGCGTCAGGTGCGGTAGAAGCTCCAGGCGGCCCAGAGCCAGCCCAAAATCATCAGCGTGCCGCCGATGGGCGTGATCGCGCCGAGCCATTTGGGTGCGCCCAACGCCATGGCGTAGAGGGTGAGGGCAAAGATCGCGGCGCCCACGAGGAGCAAGGCCGCCGCACCGCGCGCCACGCCCATGATGGCGATCGCAGCGACCGCGTGGATCAGTTGATACAAGCCGCCGGTGCGCAGCCATTCCACAGCCTTGGGATCGGCGACGCCATGGGCGCCGAACGCGCCAGCGCCGATGGCGAGCGCAGCCGACAGGCAGGCCA
This sequence comes from Sphingomonadaceae bacterium, assembly GCA_016000085.1. Classification (GTDB taxonomy): domain Bacteria; phylum Pseudomonadota; class Alphaproteobacteria; order Sphingomonadales; family Sphingomonadaceae; genus Sphingobium. The sequence continues at coordinate 3,151 of JAECRT010000049.1, read as the reverse complement.
AGAATCCGATCATGCTTTCTCTCCATCCCCCCGGCTGAGCAGGCGCATGCCCTTGCCGGGGCGGAACATCAAGTCCTTGGCCGCAAGCAGATTGCCATGTTCGATCTGAAGCGCGAGGCGCTGGCCGTCATTGGCGCGATATTGGCGCTCGACCTCTTCGATCTCCTCATCCGGGACGCCGAGCGACTGCATCGCCTGCACGCCCATGCAGATAGCCGATTCATAGACTTCGCGGACAACGCCGGCGAGGTCCATGCCCTGCATCTCCAGCAATTGGCGCCGGTCGAACACGCGGACCATCAGGGCGGCCTGGGGAAAGGCTTCGGCGATCGGCTGGAGCGTGCGGGCGTCGAGCGTGGGATCGTCGTGGCAGAAGGCGATCAGGCGCGCTTCGTCCCCGCCCGCGCGGTGGAGCAGGTCGATGCGGGTGCCGTCGCCATAATAGACCTTCATGTCGAAGCGCTGTGACACCTCGATCTGGGCGGGTTTCTTGTCGATCAGGACGACGCCGAAGCCATGGCCCATCAGCATTTGCGCCACGGTCTGGCCAAAGCGGCCATAGCCCACGATGATCGCGGTGCCGCGTGGCGCTTCGTCCGGACCGGGCAGGTCTTTGCCGTCCTTGGGCGCGGCAAATTCGAAGCGGCGGGCGAACAGCATCAGGAAGGGCGTGGTCGCCATCGAGAAGGTAACGACGGCGCTGAACAGGCTGCTGGCCTGTGGGGCGATGAGCAAGGCGTTCTGCGCCTGGGCAAAGAGGACGAAGCCGAATTCGCCGCCCTGACTGAGCAACAGTCCCGCGCCCAGCGCCGGGCGCCACTCCATGCCGAACAGGCGGGCGAGGCTGGTGATGATCGCCGCCTTGGTCGCGACCAGGATCAGCGCCATCCCAATGACGAACACGGGATTGGCCGCGACGGTGCGCAGGTCCAGCACCATGCCCACGGCCAGAAAGAACAAGCCGAGCAGGATCGAGCGGAAGGGTTCGACGTCGGCCTCTATCTCGTGCCGATAGGGCGAATCGGCGAGCATGACGCCCGCGACGAAAGCGCCCAGCGCGGTCGAGAGGTGCAGGCTGTGCATCAGGGCGGCGGCTGCCAGCACGGTGAAGAGACCCACGGTCACGAACAGTTCGCGCTCGCCCAGACGCCCGACCAGTGCGAGCAGAGGGCGCAGGATGAAGCGGCCCGCCAGTACCAGGCCCACGATCGCCGCGAGCGTGTAGCCGGCCATCATCCATCCGGGCGGTCCGCTGGCGTCGGCCGGGTTGCGGGAGAGCGCGGCGACGATGGTGATGAGCGGGACGATCGAGAGATCCTGAAACAGCAGGATCGAAAAGACCTTCTCGCCAAAGGGGGAGTTGATGCGGCCGCTGGATTTGAGGCCCGGCAGCACCTGTGCCGTGGAGGACAGGGCCAGCGGCAGGCCGAGCGCGATCGCCGCGCCCCAGCTGAAACCGGTAAAATAGAAGATGATCGCGGTCAGGACACAGCCGCACAACACGACCTGTGCCATGCCGAGCGCGAAAATATCTCGTTTCAGTCGCCACAGGCGTGCGGGATGGAGTTCCAGGCCGACGAGGAAGAGCAGCAGGACGATGCCGATTTCGGCGATGGCCAGCTTCGATTCCGCGCCGCCGACAAGGCCCAGCCCTTGTGGTCCGACCAGCGCGCCCGCGACGAGATAGCCCAGCACCGCGCCGAGGCCGAACCGGCGGAAGATGATGACGAAGAGGACGGCGGCGCCCAGCAGAATGACGCCTTCGGACAGGAGGACGTCGGTGGCGCTGATCGGGGCGGTTTGAGCGTCCATCAGGCGTCCGCTTGTCTGGCGGCTTCGGCGATGGCTTCGAAGCCCAGCCGGATCGAGGCGTGACGGGCGGGATAGCCGCGCGCGGGGGCCAGCACGGCAAGGCCGGGCCAGAAATCGAGATCGTCGCTTTCGCCGGTCAGATAGGCGCTGAGCTTGTCGCGGGCGTCGGCCAGTTCGTCGGCGGTGAGGCCGATCGCCTGAGCGGCCATCAGCGCGGCGGATGCCTGCCCCAGGGCGCAGGCTTTCACGTCCAGGCCCATTTCGGCGAGGCGGCCGTCCGCCATCCGCACGTCTGCGGTTACGCGCGACCCGCAAGTCGGTGAGCGCTTCTCGACGCTCGCCTGCGGATTAGGCAGCCGACTATGGTGCGGGATGCTGGCGGCGAGCCGCAATATGTCTTTGTTATAGAGGGGTGCATTCATCCCGACCCATGTAGGACAGGAACGGCGTGGGGTGAAGGCGGGGAATAGCCACGCGCTAAATAAGCTGGCACCATTGTTTCGCGGCGTCCGGCGGACTATCGCGCGGCCATGAAGATACTGGTCGATGCCGATGCCTGTCCCGTGAAGGACGAGATCTACAAGGTCGCCTGGCGCCATGAAGTGCCGGTGACGATCGTCAGCAACAGCCCGATCCGGGTGCCCGCGCATCCGCTGGTGGACCGGGTGGTGGTGAGCGACGGGTTCGATGCTGCCGACGACTGGATTGCGGAGCGGGCCGATGCGCAGGCGGTGTGTATTACCGCCGACATCCTGCTGGCGGATCGCTGTTTGAAGGCGGGGGCGGTGGTGATCGCGCCCAACGGCAAGCCCTTTACCCTGAGTTCGATCGGCGCGGCGGTGGCGACGCGGGCCATCATGGCCGACCTGCGCGCGGGCGCGGTGGGCGATCCAATCGGCGGGCCGCCGCCCTTTGGCAAGACGGATCGATCCCGCTTCCTGTCGGCGCTGGACGAGGCGCTGATGCGGATGAAGCGCGGGCGATGATGATGGATTATGACGTAATCGTCCTTGGCGCGGGCGCGGCGGGGATGATGTGCGCGGCGGTCGCCGGGCAGCGCGGTAAGCGGGTGCTGTTGGTCGACCATGCCGATGCCGTGGGCAAGAAGATCCTGATTTCGGGCGGTGGGCGGTGCAATTTCACCAATATCCACACGGGTGCGGACCGATATCTGTCCGCCAATCCGCATTTCGCGAAGTCGGCGCTGGGGCGCTACACGGCGCAGGATTTCATCGCGCTGGTCGATCGCTATGACATCGCCTGGCATGAAAAAACGCTGGGGCAGTTGTTTTGCGACGGGTCGGCGAAGCAGATCGTCGCGATGCTGGAGGAGGAATGC
>JAECRT010000048.1:6595-21975 GCA_016000085.1 Sphingomonadaceae bacterium | reverse complement strand
GACACCCCATCTTTGCGCCAGTTGGATATATTCGCGCAGATGGTGGCGGCTGGCAGCATCGCACGCTGCGCCGCCATGATGGGCGTTCCCGCCGAACAGATTGCCCATGACCTGGCCTCTTTGGAAATGCGGCTGGGCTATCGTTTGTTCGAGGAAGGCACCGCGCGCCTGACGTCGGCGGGCCACAAGACCGCGCAGGCAATGACCCTGTTGTCGCAGGACGCGCCGGAGGACTGGCAGGCGACCGTTGCGCCGGAGCCGCCCAACGCCGCGCCCCCGCCCCAACCGGCGCCCGAACCCGTGCCGACGGAGTTGCCCCCCGCCCCGTTCATTCCCCTGGCGACTTCGCCCACTTCGCCACCAGCGATCGATCGCCCCGCCGAACCACCGCGCCAGACCATCCTGCTCGCCGCCCCTGCGCCGATCTTCGGCCATTTTCAGGAAGCCCTATCCGCGTTCGAAGCGGCGAACGAGGACATCGCCATCGCGCTCGACCTGCGTGTCCAATCGGGGGCGGAGGCGGCTGCGGCGCTGCGCAAGGGGCGCGCGGACATCGCCTATTTCTACGCGCTGGAAGCGCCCGCCGAACCCGCCTCGCGCTATGGCTGGTCGGAACCGCTCAACATCTATGTCGGCACGGAACATCCGCTGGCACGAGCGCAGAGCGTATCGCGAGAGGATTTGGCGGTCACGCCGATGCTGGCGATGGAACGGAGCAGCGCAACGCGGGCGATCATCGAGGAAGCGCTGATGCGCGCGCGGACCAGGCTCGGCCCGGTGATGCTGGAAAGCGACAATATGTTCACCATCATGGCCGCGCTGCGGGATGGGGTCGGCCTGTTCCCCGCCTTTGGAGGACTGGCGCGCGATCTGGGGCGGATGGACGGGATCAGGCGACTGGCGCTCGACCTGCCGCTGCCCGCGATCGAGATTCGCCAGGCGGTCGGCCCCCGCGCGGCGGAAACCCCGGCGGTCGAGGCACTGGCCGACTTTCTGTTCCTATAGAAAGCCGTGCCATCGGCATGACGCGTCGCAGCAAAAAGGCGACGAACCGATATTGATATAGTATAACATTCGCGATACAGGGTTACATCAACCTCATGCCAAGGTGACTATCCCTGATGCCTCTACTCCCGTTGCTGCGCGCTGGCTGCGCTCTTTCCGCGCTGTGCCTGGCGCCCGCCGCCTTTGCGCAGTCTCCAGACGCTGCTGACCAAGCCTATCACGACAATCGCGCCGACATCGTCGTCACAGCGCTCATTCCCCGGCGGCAGGGCGACATCCTCTCTGGCACGACGGTCGTGACGGGCGAAAAGCTGACCCGCGAGATGCGTTCGACCATCGGCGAAACGCTGGCGCGCCAGCCCGGCGTGTCATCCACCTCCTTCGGTCCCAACGCCTCACGCCCCATCCTGCGCGGCTTTCAGGGCGAGCGCGTCCGTATCCTGACCGATGGCATTGGCAGTTTCGACGTGTCCAACACATCGGTCGACCATGCCGTCGCGATCAATCCGCTGACCGCCGACCGGATCGAAGTGCTGCGCGGCCCGGCTGCTTTGCTCTACGGATCGTCAGCGATCGGCGGCGTGGTCAATGTGATCGACAGCCGCATCCCGCGCCGCGTGCCGGACGAACCGATCCATGTCGAAGGCATCGCCACCTATGGCAGCGCCGCCGACGAACGCACGCTGAGCGGCGAGATCGAAGCACCGTTGAGCGAGAATTTCGTCGTCCATTTCGACGGCAGCTGGACCAAGACCGACGATCTGCGCACGGGCGGCTACATCCTGTCAAAACCGATGCGGGCGATCGCCGCGGCCTCCGCCGACCCGGAAGTACGCGAGGACGGCCAGCTGAAGGGCATATTGCCCAACACGGCGGCCGAAACCTGGGAAGTGGCGGGCGGCTTTGCCTATATCAACGACCGCGGCAGCCTGGGCGTATCGGTGTCGCACACCGAAAATCGCTATGGCGTGCCCGCCCGCTTCGATCTGGAAGATCATGCCGATGAAGCGGCCGGCCACACGCATGAGGACGTCACCCTGTCGATGAAGCAGACCCGCGCCGATCTGCGCGGCGAGATCGCGACCAATGGCGGCTTCCTCGACAGTATCCGGCTGCGCGCGGGCTGGGCCGATTATCAGCATCAGGAAATCGAGCCAAGCGGCGAAGTCGGCACGACCTTCTATAATCAGTCGATGGAAAGCCGACTGGAATTCATCCAGACGCGGCGCGGTGGTTGGGACGGCGCGTTCGGCGCGCAATTCTTCACCCGCCGTTTCGAAGCGGTTGGCGAAGAGAAATTCCTGCCGAAGAACGAGACGAACCAGCTGGGCTTCTTCACGCTGCAATCGCTCGACCTGGGCGACACAAGGCTGGAAGCGGGCGGGCGCTATGAACATAGCGAGTTGCGAGCCAATCCGGACGCCGACCTGTTTACGCAGGGCTATCGCCGCAGCTTCGACACGTTGTCCGGCTCGATCGGCGCCAGTCAGGCGATCGTGCCGGGATGGCGGGCGGGCATCAACCTGTCGCGCAGCGAGCGCGCGCCATCGGCCGAGGAACTGTTCGCACGGGGCAATCATGCGGGCACGCAGGCGTTCGAACTGGGCGACCCCGGTTTCGGCAAGGAAAAAAGCTGGGGCGTGGAAGCCACGTTGCGCGGCAAGGGCGAAGGCTACAGCTTCAGTCTGGCGGCCTATCACAACTGGTTCAAGGGCTATATCTACGACGCGATTGTCGACGACAGCGTGTGCCAGGCGGCCAATGGCGGCGCGGCGCTGGACTTCCCCTGCTTCGCCTATGCGCAGGCGGATGCACGCTATTATGGGTTCGAGGCGGAGGGCACCGTCAAGCTGGCGCAGGTCGGCAGCTTTGCGATCAATGCCGACGGCGTGGCCGACTATGTCCGTGCGACCATCACGGGCAGCGGCCCTGCCCCACGCATTCCTCCGCTGCGCCTGCTTGGCGGCCTGGAAGCGCAGGGCCAGCGGCTGACCGCGCGTGGCGAGGTCGAGCATGTGTTCGATCAGAATCGGATCGCCGGTTATGAAACCCCGACCGATGGCTACACGATGGTCAACGCCTCGCTCTCATTCAAACCCTTCGCGGGCAATGATCGCACCACGCTCATGCTGTCGGCGAACAATATCTTCGACGTCGATGCGCGCCGTCATGCCAGCGTGCTCAAGGATTTCGCCCCGCTCGCCGGACGCGATATCCGGGTGACCGCGCGCTTCTCGCTGTAACCGCGACTCGATCGGGGCGGCAGCGCGGCGCCGTCCCGATTGCACATTGTGACAATATCGTTACATGGTGCATCATGCGCCAGATTGCCGCCCTTCCCTATACCACCGATGCAAATGGCGACATGAGCATCCTGCTCATCACCTCGCGCGATACGGGGCGATGGGTGATTCCCAAGGGCAATCGTATCAAGGGGCTGGCCGGCCACCGCGCCGCCGAACTGGAAGCCTATGAGGAAGCGGGCATCCATGGCATCGCCTGTCCTGCGCCGCTGGGCCGCTATCGCTATGACAAGCGTAAGCGCAAGGGCGCGCGCGAAGCGACCGTCGAGGTATTTCCGCTTGCCGTCACCGGCCATCTCACGCAATGGCCCGAAAAAGGTCAGCGCGAATTGCGCTGGTTTCCCGTCAATGAGGCCGCTCGCGCGGTCGACGAACCCGATCTGCAGTCGATGATCGCAGCCTTCCGCACACCGCCCCGCGATCCGGGCTGGTTCATTCGGATGTTGCTGTGGATCAAGGACAAGCAGAATGAAAGGACTGGAATGCTTCGCTGGTTTCACGCGCTGATGCCCAAGCAAGGCCGCTTCTTCGAACAGTTCGAAGATCATGCGGCGACGCTGGTGATAGGTGCGGACGCGCTCGCCCGCCTGCTCAAGGGCGGGCCGGATATGGCGGCGCATATCAAGGAGATTTCCGACCGCGAACATGAAGCGGACGACATCATCCGCGACGTGTTGCAGGACGTGCGCCGCATTTTCGTCACGCCGTTCGATCGCAGCGCCATCACGGGCCTGATCGGCGTCATGGACGACGCCATCGATCAGATGAATCAGACCGCCAAGGCGATCGCCCTTTATGAAGTCACCGACTTCGCCCCGCAGATGCAGGATATGAGCGCGTTGATCGTCGAATGCGCGCGGATCACGGCGGAGGCGATGCCGCTGCTGCGCTCGCTCAACCTTAACGCCACGCGCTTGCACGACCTGACCGAACGGCTGGTCAAGCTGGAAGGCCATGCCGACATCTTGCATGAGGCGGGTCTCAAGGCGCTGTATGAAAAAGCGCGCGCCGGTAATCCGATGGACTTCATCGTCGGCAACGAGATTTATAGCCATCTGGAAAAGGTCACCGACCGGTTCGAGGATGTCGCGAACGAGATTAGCGGCCTGGTCATCGACCACGCCTGATCGCGCACCACCATGGACCCCATAGCTTTTCCGCTGCTGATCGCGCTGATCGGCGTCGCGCTGGCCTTTGATTTTCTCAATGGCCTGCACGACGCAGCGAACTCGATCGCGACCATCGTGTCGACCCGCGTACTCAAACCGCAATATGCCGTCGCCTGGGCCGCCTTCTTCAATTTCATCGCCTTCCTCTTTTTCGGCCTGCATGTCGCCGAAACAGTGGGCAAGGGCATTGTCGACGCGGCGATCATCGATCCGCAGGTCATTTTCGGCGCGTTGATGGGCGCGATCGCCTGGAACCTCATCACCTGGGCGCTGGGCATCCCTTCCTCCTCCAGCCATGCGCTGATCGGCGGGCTGCTGGGCGCGGGCACGGCGAAGGCCGGGCTGGGCGCGGTCGTATGGAGCGGCGTGTTCAAGACGAGCGCGGCGATCGTCATTTCCCCCGCCATCGGGCTGTTTCTGGCGCTGATGCTGGTGCTGGTCATCAGTTGGATCTTCCGCCGGTTCACGCCGCAGGGCGCGGACCGGGTGTTCCGCAAGCTGCAACTCGCCTCCGCCGCGCTCTATTCGCTCGGCCATGGCGGCAACGACGCGCAAAAGACGATGGGGATCATCGCGGTGCTGCTCTATTCGCAGGGCATGCTGGAAGGCGACTTCTATGTCCCCTTCTGGGTCGTGATTTCCTGTCAGGCAGCGATGGGTCTGGGCACGTTGCTGGGCGGGTGGAAGATCGTGCACACCATGGGATCGAAGATCACCCGGCTGACTCCGGCACAGGGATTTTGCGCAGAGGCCGGCGGCGCCATCACCCTGTTCCTGTTCACCCACCTGGGCATCCCGGTATCGACCACCCACACCATCACCGGCGCGATCGTCGGCGTGGGTGCATCACGACGGCTGTCGGCGGTGCGATGGAATGTGGCGTCGAGCATCATCGTCGCCTGGGTCGTGACCCTGCCCGCTGCCGCCTTGATCGGGGCGAGCTTCTACGGCCTGACCAAGCTGTTCTGAAACGACCGCTGTTTTGAAACGACAAAGGGCGCGGTTTCATCCGCGCGCCCCTGAATCAATGCCAATCGGGCAATATCACGCCACGCGACCGAGCCGGTGATAGAGGTTGGCATATTTGACCGATTCCGGCTGGTCCTGAACCTCGCGCAGATAATGGGCGATGGCGGTGCGGATCAGGCCGAAATCCTCCTGGCTGAACACGGCGCGCGACCGAACAGGCTGGCGGTCTGGCTGGGGCTGTTCGATCGTGTCGGTGGTCATGGCAACGTCCTTTACTGTGGCGCCATCGCTGGCTGTGAAAATCAAAATAGCGTCGAAAATGGCGGCGTGAAGAACGGTTAGTGGCCGCATGTCATGATATTATTTTGTCATTCTGTCATTTTATGACATTATGACCATATGGCTGAGCAAATTGATCGCAAACTCTATCTGGGACCTAAACTGCGCGTGCTGCGCCGCGAATTGGGCCTTAACCAGACGCGCATGGCCGAAGAACTGGGCGTATCCCCCAGCTATCTCAACCATCTGGAACGCAACCAGCGGCCGCTGAGCGCGCAGATGCTGCTGCGGCTGGCGAATATCTATGACATCGACATTCGCGATTTCACTGCCAGTAGCCAGGAAGGCAGCGCGCACGAACTGAGCGAAATATTATCCGACGCTCTGGTCCGTGACATCGGCATCGCCCGCGACGAAGTGCTGGAGGTGGCGGAAAACTACCCCGGCGTCAGCGAGGCGATCGCCCGCTTCTATCGCGCGCTCAGCGACCTGCGTCGCCTGCCCGGCGACGCGCTGGCGAGCGGCAGCGCCCCGGCCCCGCTGGTCGCGCCCATCGACTGGCTGCGTGAGATGATCGCGCGGACGGGCAACCATTTTGCCGAGATCGACGCGGGCGCCGAAGCCATCGCCGCATCGTTGAGCGATGACCCTGCCCTGCTCCAGGCCGAGTTGCGCGCCCGGCTGAAAGACAGGCACGGCATGGCGGTGCAAGTCGTGCGCGCCGATGTGCTGGCGGACACGCTGCGCCATTATGACATGCACCGCCGGCGGCTGATGCTGAGCGAGCGATTGCCGGCATCGGGGCGGCTATTCGCTATCGCCTATCATCTGTGCGCGCAGGAACTGGCCGACGCCATCGCCGCGCAGGTCGCCCGTGCCGCGCCCCCCGACGAGGACAGCCGCCGCCTTGCCGTCATCGCGCTGACCAATCATGCCGCCGCCGCATTGATCATGCCCTATGACCGGTTCCGCCAGGCCGCCGAACAGTGCCGCTACGACCTGCCTTTGCTGCGTGACCGATTCGGCGTGTCGACCGAGCAACTCGCCCACCGCCTGACCAGCCTCAACCGCACGGGCGCGCGCGGCATTCCCTTCTTCATGGTCAAGATCGACCGGGCTGGCATTTTGTCCAAGCGGTTCGACGGCGAAGCCTACCCCTTCGCCCGCTATGGCGGTGCTTGCCCGCGATGGGACGCGCATGGCGCGCGCGAAACGGACCGGGTGACGACGCAATTGATCGAGACGCTGGACGGGCGGCGTTTCGTCACACTGGCGGTCGCGCTGCCCCAAGGCGCGGCAGACGCCCGCGGCCGGTCGATCATCGCACTGGGGTGCGAGGCCAAGCATGGCGAGCGCATGGTTCATGCCGACGACATCAACCCGACGAAGGATGATGCGGTGCAGGTCGGCCCGACCTGTCACTTGTGCGAACGCCGCGCCTGCCCCGACCGCGCCCTGCCGCCAGTGACACGGGCGCTCGACCTGCACAGCTATGAACGGACGGTCGCGCCATTTCCGTTCAGAAGGGTTTAGAGCACGCTGCGTTTAATCGGACGCAAGCCGCGCGCTCCAGTTTTTTGTTTTCGCATCGTTTTGGGCGGAAATACGGTTCCTATTTTTCTGCACGATGCTCTAGCTTGCCGACTTCTTCGGCTTGGCGCTGGAGTTGAAATAGCCGCCGCACTTGCGCTCTGCAAATAGGGTAGAGCCAGTGCCGAACGTGGCAGGGGCGAAGGTCACTGTGGTCACGGGCGCCGTTACGCCGGGCGCGCGGGTGGCCAGCATCGCCTTGGCGGCGGCCAGCCCCGCTTCTTCGACCGGCTCGAACTGCGGCCCGTCGGTCAGGTCGAAGAAATCCGCAAAGCCATAGCCGCTGATGGACGCGCGGCCGGTGCTGACCGCCTGCATCGTCAGTTGGCGGCGGTGGAAAAGCGCGTCGAACCTGCCCAGATAGAGAACTTCGCCCAGCTTCACCTCGAACTGCAGCGAAGCGGCGTTGAAGCAGAGCGCCCATTTGTCCTGCTGCGAATAGCTTTGGACCACCCAACGGCCCGGCTTGATCGACGCGATCAGATACCCGTCGACGAATTTCTTCTGGCGAGCCTCCAGCATCACATTGCCGCTGAACATGCCGCTGGTAAGCTTTTCGTCGCCGTCGGCATAGCTGGACAGGATCAGTTTGAAGGCGGACAGCATCGATGGGGCGGGTTGCCACCAGTCCGTCTTTACGACGATCAGCGCTTCGGGCGATTGCGGCGTCAGGATAATCTGATCGGGCGCCTTGGCCGCAGCCATGCCGCCAGCGATATTCCCACCCATTATCATCACCGCAATGTGCAGCGCGAGCCTTCTGGAAAATGTCATCTTCTGCCCCCCGGCACCCAAGCCCTGCCGAACCATTCCGACCAGCCAAGCGCTTGTTAACATGCCGAATCTATCGCGCAAGCGAACAAAAAAAGGGGCCGCCCGGCAGGCGACCCCTTCTTTATCCTCTCCCCTGTAACAGGGAATGGCGACGTTGCGCCTTAGTCGGCCTTCGACTGCAGGTTCACCGCAGCATATTTGCCACGACGATCGACTTCCAGTTCGAAGTCCAGGCGATCACCTTCGTTCAGGGCGGACATGCCAGCGCGTTCGACGGCGCTGATGTGTACGAAAGCGTCCGGCTGGCCATCATCGCGCTGAATGAAGCCGAAGCCCTTCATCGCGTTGAAGAACTTCACGGTGCCGCTCGAACGCTCACCCGTCAGCTGACGCTGCGGGCCACCGGCGCCACGATCCGGCGCACCACCGAAACCACCGGCGCGGGGTTCGCGCGGCTCGCGCGGCGGACCGCGATCGGTAACAGCGATCGGTTCGCCGTCGATGACCAGATCGGTCGCCGACACCTTGCCGCCACGATCGACCAGCGTGAAGCCAAGCGGCTGACCTTCGGCCAGACCGGTGAGGCCTGCCTGTTCCACTGCGCTGATGTGCACGAACACGTCTTCGCCGCCATCATCACGAACGATAAAGCCGAAGCCCTTCTGTCCGTTGAAGAATTTGACGACGCCCTTGCCTTCGCCAACGACCTGCGCAGGCATGCCGCGACCACCGCCGCCGCCGCCGCCAAAGCCGCCGCCACCGCCGAAGCCGCCGCGACCACCACCGCCGCCGGCGCCACCGCCGAAGCCGCCGCGATCACCGCCGCCGCCGCCGCCGAAGCCACCGCGATCGCCGCCGAAACCACCACCGCCACCGAAGCCGCCGCGATCCCCGCCGAAGCCACCGCCGCCGCCGCCGAAGCCGCCACGGTTGCCCTGGTCATAGAAATTGTCGTCGCCGAAACCGTCGCGCTTGTCCTTGCCGCGCCCGCCGCGGCGACCTCTGTCAAAACTCATGCCCTGTTAGTCACTTTCGCTTCGCCCCAAGACCAATCGGACAAGCATGTCGGGCGAATGACATGCAGAATCCACCGCAAAGGCGGGTTTGGGAATCACTATATCAACTTTTCAAAGCAGTGCGAATGTTTTTACGGGGTAGGAAAGCGCGACTTTTCCGGCCGATCCGGGCGGCATCGCGCGCCAGGCCTAAAGGCCGTGATTGCGATATCCCCGCTTTGCCCATAGAGGGAAGCCCATGACCGTTCATTTCCATGAAGAAGATCTGCCTGCGGGCGTCCTTGCCCCCGGCCCGATCGCCGTCGATACCGAAACCATGGGGCTTATCACTCCGCGCGATCGCCTGTGCGTCGTCCAGATCAGCGATGGCAAGGGCGACGAGCATCTCGTGCGCTTTGCCCCTGGCAGTGATTATGCCGCGCCGAACCTGCGCGCCGTGCTGGCGGACCCTGAGCGGTTGAAGCTGTATCATTTCGGCCGATTCGATATTGCCGCGATCAAACATTATATGGGTGTGGTCGCAGCGCCGGTCTATTGCACCAAGATTGCCTCGCGCCTGATCCGCACTTATACCGACCGCCACGGGTTGAAGGAACTGGTGCGCGAACTGCTGGGGCAGGACATCAGCAAGCAGCAGCAAAGCAGCGACTGGGGCAATCCCGTGCTGTCCGACGCGCAGAAGGACTATGCCGCTTCGGACGTGCGCTTCCTCCACGCGCTCAAGGCCGAACTGGACAAGCGCCTGGTGCGCGAAGGACGGATGGAACTGGCGCAGGCCTGTTTCGATTTCCTGCCGCACCGCGCCGAACTCGATCTCGCCGGATGGCCCGAGATCGACATTTTCGCGCATATGTAAGGGAAGCAGACAGGCGTGTCCGTTCAGGCTGACCAGCAACGCGACGTGCGCCGTCATTGGGCGCGGCCGGGTGGCAGTCATGACCGCCTGGTCCGGCTGCTCAAAAACTGGCTGCCCATGGCGGTCGGCGTGCTGAGCGCGCTATTGGCGACGGCGCCCTTCACCGGCGGCGACAAGGTCAGCTTCGTGCTCGACAAGAACAAGGTCGACGTGGCGAAGGAGCGTATGCGCGTAACCGAAGCACTGTATCGCGGCGAGGACAGCAAGGGCCAGCCCTTCTCCCTGCGTGCCGGTTCGGCGGTTCAGAAAAGCTCGCGCGAACCGATCGTGGATCTCAACAGCATGTCAGCGCGCATATTGATGTCCGACGGCCCCGCTGTGCTGAACGCACAAAAGGGGCGCTATGACATGGAAAGCGAGCGAGTCGCGATCGACGGCCCGGTGCAGTTCGAGGCGGCGGGCGGCTATCGCCTGACCACCCGCGACGTCGGCATCGACCTCAAAACGCGGCGGATGCGCAGCGCGGGTCGGGTCGACGGGCGCATCCCGATCGGCACGTTCAGCGGCGACCATCTCGAAGCGGACATGGCCGCACGCACCGTGACGCTCAATGGCCGGGCAAGCTTGCGTATCGAACAAAATGGCCTCAAAGGGCGAAACTGATGAAACGCACCCTTCTGCTGCTGTCGATCGGCTTCCTTGGCACCACCGGCGCGATGATCGCGGCGGCGCAGGCGCAGTCTTTCAAGAATCATGATAGCAACGCACCGGTCAACTTCAACGCGGACCGAATCGAAGTGCAGGACCGGTCCGACCGCGTCGTCGTGTCGGGCAATGTCGTGGTGACGCAGGCGGGCATGACGCTGAATGCGGCGCGCATGACCGTGGCCTATCGCAACCAGCCGGGCAGCGGGACGAATGGCGTGGAGATCGACCGGATCGACGCGTCGGGCAATGTCGTGGTGACCAAGGCCAGCCAGACCGCGCGTGGCGACGTCGCCATCTATGACCTCAACAGCAAGCTCATCACGATGCTGGGCAATGTCACCCTGACGCAGGGCGCCAATCGCCTGACCGGCGGACGGCTGGTAATGGACCTGACCAGCGGGCGCTCCACCGTCGACGGGCGCGCTTCGGGCGGCGCACCGGGCGCGACGACCAGCCCCGGCGGCCGCGTGTCGGGCACCTTCACGGTCCCGCAGCGGAAAAATTGATATCGGGCGGTCTGGCCCGCACGCTGGCGGTGAGGATGCCCCATGGATGACTTGTTTGCCGATCGCTCCATAGGCAACGACAGCGTGAGCGGCAGGACGCTGAGCCGCGCCGATATCGAAGCGCTGCTGACCACCAACACGCGCCATCTGGTCGATTGCGATCTGGAAGAGGCCGACCTGTCGGGGCTGGACCTGTCACGCTGGACATTGGAACGCTGCAACGTCCGCCGCACCGACTTTACCGGCGCGAAGCTGGCGGCGACGCTCTGGCAATCCTGTCGCGGCCCCTTCGCCACCTTCGTTGGCGCAGACCTCACCGAAGCCCGATTCGTCTCCTGTGACCTCAACAACAGCAGCCTGCGTGGCGCGCGGTTGAGCGCAACCCTGTTCGACCGCAGCAAGCTGACCGGCGCAGACCTGTCCGATGCCAAGGCGTTCGATATAGCGTTCGAGGAAACACTGCTCATCGACGCCAAGCTGCCGAGCTATGCCTTTCGCAAACAGGTGCTCAAGCGAATCGACTTCAGCCAGGCGGACCTGCGCAAATGCGATTTTCGCGACACGATTTTCGAAGGATGCAGCCTGCGCGACGCGCATGTGACGGACGCGCGCTTCGACGGCGCGGACCTGCGCGGCGCGGATCTGGGCGGATTGCGGCTGGTCGATGCCCGTCGCTTCCGCGGCGCCACCATCTCACGCGAGCAGGCGGGTCAATTGCTGGGCGAGCTGGGCCTCAAGGTGCGGTGAGATAGGTCAAGACCTTCACAGCGTCTTGTACAACGCCAGCAATCGCGCCCAGGCGCGGTCCGCCTCCGCCTGGTTATAATCCGGTGCGTCGGGCACGCACCACCCATGATTGGCGGCATAAACCTCGACCTCGGCCGGCCGCTTCGCCGCCTTGGCCGCCGCTTTGAACTCAACCTTGTCCTGTGGCGCCTTCTCGTCATCGTTGCGCGCGATCGCGATCAGGTAGGAAGCGTGCGTTTTGTCGAGCAGCCGGTGGGGGCTGTCGGGCTTATCAGTGACCAGATTGCCGCCATGAAAACTGCCGACGCCCTTCACGCGTGCTGCAACCGCAGCAGCCGTGCGCACCGCAATGGCGCCGCCCATGCAATAGCCCTGCACGCCGATACCGCGCTTGACGTCCACCGCCTGCTGCTGATCCAGAAAGGCCACATGGGCAATCGCGTCGCGGGTCACCTTTCCGGGGACAAGTCCCTGCATATAAGGCATGATCTTCGCACGCCCTTCAGGCGTGCGGAAGGCGGCGAAATCAAACGGCAGTGGCGCGCGCACGTCTCGATAATAGGGATTGACCACCAGCACCGCATATCCTTCGGCAGCCAACCGCCGCGCCATCGCCTTCTTTGCGTCACGCAAACCGAGCGCATCGGGCCACAGGAGTATGCCGGGATGTTTCCCCTTGGCGGGATGCACGAAAAAGGCGTCGCAACTCCCATCTGGCGTCGTCACCGCGACATCGCGCTCCACCAGCGTGCCGACCGCAGCCGCAGACAAGGAAGAATAGCTCGCCAACGCCGCCGCCGTCCCCATGGCCGCAAACTCCCGCCGCGTCAGGCTCTTGGCTGCAAGCGCGCTGTCATCATCGGCCGCCGTGAATTCATCGCACATGCCCGTCACCTCTCCGTTGATGGAGGCAGATTGGATTGCGGCGGCTGGAAGGTCAACCGGCAAGCGGGCATGGTATCGTCCGCGCAATCTACCCAGAGTCGCCACGCACCATATCATCGGACTGCTGATGCGAGAGACACAGTTAGGTTATTGAAAACCATTATGTTCTAGATTGATGCCATCGCTTGTATCTTGACCCGAACGTCAGGGCGCTGGCTTCATTCTATCGGATCGCGGCTGATCTGCGCGACCGGTAACCGACAAGTGAGTATGCGCGTGCCATCGTCAACGTTCATGAGGTTGAGCCACTGGCTTTTAGATACGAAGAACGCGGTCCCGACGGCGATCGCGGATCAGCTTAAAAATGGCCTTTTTTCCTCTCTGCCTATCTTCCTGGGCGGCGTACTCAACACGACGGCGGTTGCCACCATCGCGGTCTGGCGCCATCCTTCGGCGCCGTTCATAAGCTGGCTGCTGTTTGAAATCGGGCTGGGCCTGCTCCGCATGGCGGTTCTCATACGCGGTAAGAGAATTTTGGCGGCCGGTGGCACTCCGCCACGAGAATTGTCGGCATTCCTCTCCTGCCTTTGGTCGGCATCGCTCGGCGTCGGAACATCGATGTGCCTTCTCAGCGGTGACTGGATCATGGCGACGATCGCCTGCCTGTCGGCAGCGGCAATGGTGTGCGGCATATGCCTGCGGAATTTCGGAACGCCACGGCTCGCGGCGACGATGGTCGGCCTGGCGCTTGGCCCTTGCGCGATAGCCGGCCTCCTGACTGCCGAGCCGATCATGCCGGTGATCAGCATTCAGCTGCCAATTTTCATGCTCGCGATTTTTTCAGCCTCCTTCTCGCTCCACAAGTTGCTTGTGTCATGGATGACCGCGATCAGCGATCTGGAGCGCAGCGAGTCCCTGACCGACACGATCCTGCAATCGAGTCCGGATCATATGCTTATTCTGGAAGATGATTATCAGGTCATCTTCTACAACCGGCAACGCGATGGGTTGGATGGCCCCTACCTGACGGGCCGAAACTGGCTGGCTGAAATCCCCAGGGAGGAACGAGAAGGCGCGCGCATGGCGCTGGAAAGGGCGAAGGCTGCGGAGTCGGCCAATCTGGTTATCAGCCTGGATTACCCGCTCGGCGACCAGCGCTGGTTCGACATTGCAATCAACAAGACATCCGATGCTTCCGGGCGTCTGATCGTTGTTGCAAGGGACATCACGCATCAGAAAAGGTCCGAAGAACGGGCTCTGTGGGTGGCGCACCATGATACCCTGACCGGTCTTCCCAACCGCAAAATCCTGCAGGAAAGGCTCGATGAAACCTTAGCGGGGATGGGACATCGTACCGAAGCCGCGATGCTCATCATAGACGTCGACAATTTCAAGGCGATCAACGATTCGGTCGGCCATGACGGCGGCGACGCGTTGCTGTGCGCTTTTGCAAAACGCCTCAGCGCGGCTGTAAAGGAAGGCGATCTGGTCGCGCGGACCGGGGGCGACGAGTTCGCGCTAATCATCAGGGCTAAGTCGGTCAGAGAAGTGGACGAAGTTGCACGGCGCATATTCGACCAGCTTCGGGCGCCCATCGATCATGCGGGCCGCCTGCTCGAATGCAGCGCCAGCATCGGCGCCAGCCTCATCCCGCGCGATGGGAGAAGCCGATCGGAGATCATGAAGGCGGCTGACATCGCGCTTTATGCGTCGAAGGCCGAGGGACGGGCACAGTTGCGCATATTCGAACCCGCAATGATGGCCAAGGTCGAAGCGCATCAGAATCAGATCGCATTTGCGCGCCATGCACTCAGCCGCGATTCGATCCTTCCCTATTATCAGCCGCAGGTTTCCCTGCAGACGTCACAGATTATCGGTTTCGAAGCGCTCCTGCGCTGGCGCGACCGGGACGGCCAGTTGCGAACCCCCGACGCGGTGGGCGCTGCCTTCGACGATCCCGCGCTGGGCGCACCTTTAGGGGAACGCATGTTGCACAAGGTGCTTGACGATATTCAGCACTGGACACGCACTGGCGTGGCTTTCGGCCATGTCGCGATCAACGTCGCGGGCGCGGATTTTCGTCATGGTGGCTTTGCCCAGAAGGTGATTGCCGGGCTAAGCCAACGACATCTGCCGCCCGAAAGCTTGCAGATCGAGGTGACGGAAAATGTCTTCCTCAGCCATAGCGCCGGGGATGTTGAGCGCGAACTCCGCGCCCTCAGCCAGCATGGCATAAAGATCGCGCTGGACGATTTCGGCACCGGTTATGCGTCCCTTTCGCATCTGACGCAGTTCCCGGTTGACCTGCTCAAAATCGATCGCTCGTTCATCCAGCAGATCGGATCGAGCGCCGATGCCGAGGCGATCACGTCCGCCGTCGTCAATCTGGGGCATGGGCTGGGTCTGGAGGTCATCGCCGAAGGCATCGAAACCGCCGCGCAGGAAGCCTATCTTCTCAATATTCAATGCCATACCGGCCAGGGATTTCTTTATTCGCGCCCTATTCCGGCCGAAATCGTGCCGATTTTCATCACGGAATTCGCAAACAAAGAATTGAAGATCGCATCGGGTGG
>JAECRT010000048.1:0-6495 GCA_016000085.1 Sphingomonadaceae bacterium | reverse complement strand
ACCCTGCATCGATTCGTCGCGCGATGCACTCCAATTACCTGCACAACCACCCGCCAAACCGGCCTGTTCATGTGCCAGAAAGGTTAGGTTGAACAGGCAGAACGTCCATAGCGCTCCTCTGCGGCGCCATGGCGAGTATTTTTATGACGAACAATGGAGGGGGTTCTGGCAGCTGCATCAGCCATCACGCGGCGGTCGGACGAGAAGCTGCGGTCATGCAGGCCCAACTTGTCGATTTTTAAGGAGTAGCGTGATGCGTATCATTTCCAATAGTCCAAAATTTCTGTTGTCGCTTGCCCTGCTGTCCGGGGCGTCGTCGGCCAGCCTGGCTATGCAAGCACAAGAGCCGCCCGCCGCAGATGTTTCGGCGACGGCCGTCATGCCCCCGGCTGAAACCACCGAAGGGCCGGAAGTAAAGGGCATCATTTCCGCGCGCAGCGGTGACAGGATGCAGGTCACGGCCGAAGACGGCACCAAATCCGTCATCATCATCAACGATGCGACCAAGATCAGCGCCGCCAAGGGGTTTTTCGGCCTGAACCGCAGCAGGCTCGCCGCAACCTCGCTGCTCAACGGCCTGCCGGTTACCGTCAAGACCTTGCAGACGGGTGATGGTCTGGTGGCGAGCCGGATCAATCTTCAGAACAAGGATATCAAGACCGCGTCGATGATTCACAACGGCACGGCCCAGCGCTTTGACGAGCAGACTGCGGCGACGGAAGCGTTGCGCGGTCGCATGGGTGAAATCGACCAATATAATGTCAAAAGCACGACGAACGTGAATTTCGACACGGGCAAGGCCGTGCTGTCCGCCCAGGCGAAAAATGACCTCTGTGCGGCAGCGACTACGGCCGAGGGCATGAGCAATGCCCTGCTGCTGGTCGTCGGTTATACCGATTCCACCGGAGGCGAAGAATTCAATCAGACGCTGAGCGAAAAGCGCGCCGGTCGCGTCGTCAATTACCTTCAACAGGCGTGCGGCTGGAAACCCTATCGCATGCTGACCCCGACCGGGATGGCCGAAGCGGACCCTCTTGCAGACAATGAAACTCCCGAAGGCAAGGCACAGAACCGCCGTGTCGCGGTGAATGTCCTGGTGAGCAAAGGCCTTGACGGTCTGTGAGGCATGTAGGGGTGGGCTTCGTCCACCCCTGGTTCCCAAGCTGAGAGGCCATGCACTATAGAATAGCCCCCTCCCCTCCAAAAAGCCCGGATGGCGGGCGGAGAATAGGGGTAGATGCATGCGCTCTCGTGCAGAACCCGACGCGCTGCGCCCGAAGCTGAACTATCCCTACAACAGGACTGGGGACGCGCCTCGACCGGCTCGCCCCCTTTCCTTTCAGCCATCAATCCATGTGGAGCGGGTTCACCGTTGGGCGAACTGAACGCTTGCCTTGCGGGTGATGGTCAGGCCCGCCTGCGCCCATTCTTCCTTGGTCCGGCACTGGGTGACCGGGATCAGCGAACCAGTCACGCTTTCCTTGAAGCAGTAGCTTCCGGTCTTCTGATTATAGGTCACTTTGGCGGCGCCGAAATTACCCTGCGCCTTGGCGAAAGCTGGCGTGCTGGCCGCCGATACGGTGAGGGTGGCGACGGCTACGGCAGCGATAAAAGCGATGGTCTTCATGATTTTTTCCTTCCCTGAATTCTCTGTGACGACCCGCTTGTGGGTCCTGCACCCTGCTTTGCAGATGCCGTGCCAAATCAGAAAAACCGCGGAAAAAGGCGGGTTATGACGGCAGAGGGCGTCGCACCCCTCTGGAAACATCCCACCTGTTGGGATATTTTTTCAACTTCAGGGAATATTCACAAGCATATTTGGCCTACCTCCAAGCAGAGAGAGAGGCGCGTTCGTCTAGCGGGACCGCGGCGGTGCAGCGAGCACGCGGCGAACGCTTGAACTTGCAACGCCTATCTCGCCTTATACAATGGCGGAAAATCGGACCGGGAGAGAGATGGCATGCCGCATAACGGCTCCAACAAGCTTCGACTGCGCAAAGAATGCGCAGCCGAAGAGTCGAGGGATGGATATCGATCTCGGAACATTCCGCTATCAAACATCGCAGGATGCAGCTTAGCGACAGGACGTAACGGCTTCATCTACACCGCAAAAAAAGGGATCATCTGGTGAACCTTTCTCGTTCGCCAAGCGACCCTTTTGCCGTCGAACATGACGCACTGCTCGCAACATTGCGGCGTCGCCTGCGCGCTGCGGGTTGGACACAGGTCAATATTGCGCAAAAATTGGATGTTGGCACCGCCACGATCAAGAGATGGCTGCATGGCCGGGGCCTCAGCCTGCGCACGCTATCCCAACTGTGTGCGCTGGCGGAGATTTCCCTGACCGAACTGGCCGAACAGAGCGCCGTTCCCGATCGGCTGTCCGATACGCTCACGCTCGCACAGGAAAAGGCGCTTACCGCCAGCCCGGAACTTTCTACGGTGTTCTTCATATTGGTGAGCGGATGGCCGGTATTGGAGGCGGTGGAAGGCTTTGGGATAGCGCCCGAAAAAATAGCGGATATTGTCGATCGACTGGAGCGGCTGGCGCTGGTCGACCGGCTGCCGGGCGGACGGTTGCGTGCCCGCCTAGACCCCGCGCACGCCTGGAAACGAGAGCCTATGCGTCGTCATTTCGAACGCCATATGAAGCATCTGTTCTTTGCGCTCGACTATGGCGATCCCGATACGATATTCGGGGTGGAGACGATGAAATTGTCGCCCGTCGGCATTGCGCGCGTCGCCGAACGGATCGAACGATTTCGGGCGGAATTGCGGGATATTGCGCTGGATGATCGGCGCAGCAGCAGCCTGCCGGGTGAATGGCACGCCATTCTCGCGGTCGCTTGCCCGGTTGCGCCGCTCAAGCTCCATTGATCGTCTGTCCCCGCTTGACGAAAGGATCATTTCAAGACACGTTGCAGACGAACGGGATCATCAACCCGACGAGATAAAGAGCAGCGCCGGACGCTGGACGAGAGGATGTGGAAGATGATCGCGGCGCGATAAGCCGCCGGTCAGCCTGCATCGTAAAACCAATAAGGCGGCAAACCGCCAAACGGCCCTGATCGCATGGGCTTAGACCCATGCGACGGGGACGATGGATCGGAGTTCGCAATGGACCCGACCTGTTCAAGGGATGGCATCGCCCGACTTTGGGAAGGGGATTGCCATGCGTTCATTAATTGCCGTTGCGCTTGCGGGAATATCGTCGCTCGCCACGACAACGGTTCTGGCCCAGGCGGCCGATCCAGGCCAGACGGCATCAGCCCAAGGGCAACTGGCCGACATCATCGTGACGGCGCAGCGCCGGGAGGAAAGCCTGCAAAAAGTGCCTGTCGCCGTGACGGCGATCGGCGCCGAGCAGCTCGATCAATTACGCATCACCAATGTCCGCAACCTGGCCGGTCTTGCTCCCAGCCTTCAGATCAACTCGCAGGGTCTGCAATCCAATCCTACGATCATCATCCGTGGCGTTGCGTCGGGTACGTCCAACAATGCGGTCGACCCCAAAGTCGGCATCTATCTCGACGGCGTGTATATCGGCCGCACCGTCGGATCGATTTTCGACCTGTCGGACATTCAGCGGGTAGAGGTGCTGCGCGGGCCGCAGGGCACGTTATTTGGCCGCAATGCGACCAGTGGCGCAATCAGCCTGGTTACGGCTGCACCATCGGGCGAATGGGCCGTGCGCGGGTCGGTGTCCTATGGCAATGACGATGCGAAGCGCGCCAAAGTCTCCATCGATCTGCCTGCTCTTGGCCCGCTGTCGTTCAAACTTTCCTATCTGCACGATGAGATTGAGGGCGATTATCGCAACCTGATCGGCGGTCGGACCATCGACCTGAGCCAGCGTGATCCGTCCTTTGGAACGATGCGCATCGCCAAACGGCTGGGCGAACGCAATGTCGACGGGATCGGGGTTGCTGCCCGGCTTGATCTGGGCGACCTCACGGCCGACTATCGGTTCGATTACACCGACGCGCGCTCCAGCGGACGGGCGATGCAGAGCTTTGGCGTCATTCCCGATTCATCCGGCCAGATCCTGTCGCCGATCATCGCTTTTCAGCCGTTGTTTGGCGGCATCACCAACATTTCCACCGATCGCCTGCCATCCGTCGCCAACGCCTCCAGCATGGAGCATGTCGTAACGCAGGGCCACAGCCTGACGCTGAGCTATCCTATGAACGATGCGATCATGGTCAAGAGCATCAGCGCGTTGCGTAAATTCCGGCAAGACCCCAATATCTACGACCTCGCCGCATCGGGCGGGCTGCGCTTTACCACCGCCCAGTTGCAGGCGCTGCTGGCGGGCGATGTCGGGGGCGTGATGAACCCGGCCAACACGCCCGGCCCCAATGATTCCTTCTTCTCGCTGCTGACGGCACGGTCTACCCGCCAGAAGCAGTTCAGCCAGGAATTTCAGGTCCAGCTGACATCCGACAAGGTGGACCTGACCGCGGGCCTCTTCTATTTTCATGAAAATACGCCAGCAACCGACATATTGGGCATTTTCCAGCCGGTGGCTAATGGCGTGGTCGTCAATACTTCGCTGGTCGGGGTCATTCCCGGCTTGCCCGTGGGCCAGTTGCCGTTCGATATCAACGGAGACGGCATCGTCGATGCGGCCGACTTCAATCCGTCGCTCGACAGCATCTTTGGCAGCGGCGTGACGCGCACGCGGGCGATCAATGACAGCTACGCCGCCTATGGCCAGCTTACCTATCATCTGACCGACACCATCGATGTCACCGGCGGGCTCCGCTACACGATCGACAAGCGCGAGAACCGCATTTACGCGGTGGCGGGCGGCCAAGG
Organism: Sphingomonadaceae bacterium; assembly: GCA_016000085.1. Lineage (GTDB taxonomy): Bacteria > Pseudomonadota > Alphaproteobacteria > Sphingomonadales > Sphingomonadaceae > Sphingobium. The sequence goes on along the minus strand of JAECRT010000048.1, from coordinate 1,677 downwards.
CGGCCAGCTGGGCGTGGGCGACTATAAGGTCGACTATAAGAAGGCGACCTGGGCCACGATCCTGACCTGGCGGCCCAGTAGCCGCGTGACCGCCTATGGCAAAATATCGACGGGCTATGTCGCCGGCGGCATATTGAGCGGCATCCCCTACAAGCCCGAAACGCTCACGGCCTATGAGCTTGGACTGAAGGCGCAAAGTTGGGGCAATCGGCTGCGGACGAATATCGCGTTGTTCTACAGCGATTATAAGGATCTCCAGACGCAGAACTTCATCAACGGCCGCCAGTTTTTCAATAATGCGGGGAAGGCGGACATCAAGGGCTTCGAGATCGAGGCCGATCTGGTGCCGGTGCGCGGCCTGACGCTCAGTGGCAATCTCAGCTATACCGATTTCAGCTATAAGAGCTTCATCCTGAACGGCGTGGAAGTCGCCGACATTGCCCGCACGACCTTCGCTTCCAAATGGCAAGGACGGGCTTCGGCCCAATATGACGCGCCGGAAATGGCGATGGGCGGCTATCTGTCGGGCCGGGTGGATGCGCGGTATCGCAGCCGCGCTCCACTGGTTTCGACGCCCTTCTACGATCTGTCGGGCAATGTCGCCGATCTGGAGCGCTATGCCCATACCAGCGCCTATTGGCTGGTCGACGGGCGGATCGGCTGGATGAACATGCCGCTGGGCGGGGCGAAGGCCTCGCTGTCCCTGTTCGGTCAGAATCTCTTCAACAAACATTATGATCCGTTCGGGTCGCCAGTGCTGCAACTGGTGGCCAGCTACGAACGCGGACGGACCTATGGCGTGGAACTGGGCGTCACATTTTGAAGCACGAAAAAGAGGAGAGTGAAATGGAAGACGATATTGCAGCGCGCGTCAGCAGCGCAGATTTTGCCTATTATAACGGCGCCGGATCACAGCACAGGACCGACAGTTCGGTGCTGATCAGTTCCTCGCCCTATCTCAACCATCCGCAGCTTCGCGCCCTGATCGCGCAGGAGATGCTCCGCCGCAACGGCCCCGAACTGCCCAACACCGCCTATATCCCCGACGTGGTGAAGATATTGATGGAACTGGAGGACTGGCCGCGCATCTTTCAACTATTCGAAGAGGAAAAAGCGCGGCTGCCTGCGTTCAAAGCCTGGCTGGACGGGCGCAAGGTGTCGTTGTTCACGACCGAGGAACTGTCCGGGGCTGCGCCGGGAACGCTGCGGGCGGTGATCTATGACTTCGTCGTCAACAGCGGCTATAATATGGATCACTTCTTTCAGGGCATGGAAATCAAAACCGACTTCGATTTCTATATGAAGGAGAGGACGCACACCCACGATATCGAACATATGATAACCGGCTTTGAAACCAACCATGCCGGAGAAATCGCTCTGCTCGCAGCGAATATGCGCGGCATCTATCAATATTTCGTTCCGGAACTGGCGTCGTTCTTCAACCGTGTCAGCGCCTATTTGCGAGCGAAAACCATGATGAAGAGTGGCCTATTCTACCCCGAGGCCGTCAAAATCGAGCTGGACGCGGAAGATATTGGCGCAGCGCAGGGGCGGACCTGGAAACACCCTCTCTTCCTCATCCCCTATCGAGACTATCTCGATTGGCAGGTCGCGGATATTCGCGAGGAATTCGGTATCACCAATCCGCCCACGCCCGGCGAGTGGGCATGGACCAAT
>JAECRT010000047.1 GCA_016000085.1 Sphingomonadaceae bacterium | reverse complement strand
TAACCAACTGAGCTACACCCGCGTTTGGTGTGGAAGGGCCGTCTATGAGCGTCGGTCGATGCTGTCAACCGTCCGCAACATCAGTTTCATCTTTCTCGTCATTTTCTTTGCGCCGGGGGACGGTCAACGTGCCCTGTTCGAACAGGAAGCCCGCGATATCGGGGGTTCCGGCCGCCGACACCACGGTCTGGATGATGATGAGCAACGGCACGGCCAGCAACGCGCCCGGCGTGCCCCACACCCATCCCCAGAAGGTGAGCGAGACGAGAATCAGCAGCGGGTTCATCGTCAATCGCCGCCCCAACAGCAGCGGGGTGATGGCATTGGCCTCCACCAGATGGAAGGCAACCTGCAACGCGGCGGGCAGCAGCGCCATCCACACATCGTCGAACACCATCAAACCGCCCAGCCCCAGCAACACCGCCGCCAGCATAGGCCCGAAATAGGGGATGAAGTTGAGCAGCGCGACAATGCCACCCCACATCAGGGGCGAAGGCATGCCGATCACGGTAAGCGCGACCGCCACGGCAACGCCCAGGCACAGGTTGATGGTCGCAATGGTGATGACATAGGCGGATGTGGCGTCCACGACATTCTGGATCACCCGCGCCACCGCCATGGCGCCGTCAAAACTGCCCCGGCTGTTGATCGTGCGCCGCCGCAGCCTGGTCCAGCCAGCCAGGAAAAAATAGATGATGAGCAGCGCGAACACCATCTGGATGATCGCGGACGGGGCCGACGTCGCGGCGAACTGCAGCAGGGATCTGGGCGTGTCGACCGTCGCCGTCTGTGCTGCCGCAACGGGCCCGGTCGCCAGCATCTGCACCGTTTCGTCGACGAAGCGCTGAAGACTGGCGTAGAAGTCGATCAGCGGGGCGAGGTTCGACTGAATCTGCGGCAGGCGTTGCGGCAGGATGCGGAACCAGTCGGTCGCGGGCACGATGATGAGGACCAGCGCCGTATTGGCGACGATCAGAAAGCCGATCACGGCCAGAAACGCCGCAAGGGCGGACGGCAGGCCGCGCCGCTCCATCCATTCCAGCAACGGCACCAGCGCAATCGCGACCACCAGCGCAGCGGTCAACGGCAGGAAGAATTCCGACCCCGCCCGCAATGCAAAGGGCATGGCGAATGCCAGGCCGATGCCCGACGTCAGCGCGATCGACGCCAGCAGCCGATCGCGCCGACGGTTGATTTCATGCTGCTCGCCGGGTGTCACCTGTGATCGATTCCTTTTGAAGGAGCGAAGCGCCTACGCCCACCCCTTCCTGCCGATGTGCGCGCGGCGGGCCGGGGCGTCAATTTGCAATCCGTCCGATCCACCATGGCAAACAGGCTTTTAACCGAATATTGGGCCTTGCCTGATAAGATGGCCAATCAGGGGACGCAGCAAGGATGCGTGGATGAACGGGGTATTTCGGCCATGGCTGTGCGCTATGGCTCTGATGATCGGACCGCAGACGGCGATGGCGGCGCCAGCCGTTCGGCTGGACACGCAGATGTTCGTCGAGCGCGTGACCATGGACATTAATGGCCGTGCGCGCCGGACGCTGGCCAGTGCGGACCATGTCGGGCCGGGCGATCAGCTCATCGTGATTGTCGAATGGCGCAACGAAGGGCGCGCACCGGTCAAGGACGTGGCCGTCACCCGCCCCGTGCCACGTAGCGCGCGGATCGCATCGGACGATCCGGCGATGCAGGTATCGATCGATGGCGGCGCGCATTGGGGGCGGCTGGACGATATGTGGCTGCCCACGCCGCTGGGCGGTTCACGCCGTGCCGTAGCGGGCGATGTCACCCATGTTCGCTGGCTGCTGTCCGACGCGGTTCCGCCCGGCCAGAGCGGCCGCCTGAGCTATCGCGCAACCGTGCAGTAGGCGCGGCAGGGCGGTAACGGGCTTCCCCATCGCCGACCTGCCACCCGGCGGCGCTTCAGTCCACGAACAGGAAGGCAGGCGCCTCCAGCAGTTTACGGACCGCCTGCACGAAGCTGGCCGCATCCCAGCCATCGACCACGCGGTGATCGCAACTGATCGACAGGTTCATCAGCTTGGCCGCAACGATGTCCTTGCCCCGAAAGACAGGGCGCTCGATCACGCGGTTGGGACCGATGATCGCGACTTCGGGCCGGTTGATGACCGGCGTGGTCGCAATGCCGCCGAGCGGCCCCAGCGACGTCAGCGTCAGCGTGGAGCCGGACAGTTCCTCCGACTTCGCCTTGCCGGTGCGCGCGGCTTCGGCGAGGCGGCGAATTTCGGTCGCCAATTGCCAGACGTTGCGGTCCTGCGCGTCGCGGATGACCGGCACCATCAGCCCTGCTTCGGTCTGCGTCGCCATCCCCAGATGCACCGACCCGTAACGCGTCACCACGCCCGCTTCATCGTCATAACGGGCGTTGAGCATCGGGAAATCGGGCAGCGCCTTGCATAGCGCCACGATCAGCAGCGGCAACATGGTGAGCTTGGGACGCTCTCCGCGCCCGGCGTTCAACTGCTCGCGCAGTTCCTCCAGTGCGGTGACGTCGATTTCCTCGACATAGGTGAAATGCGGAATGTTGCGCTTCGACGCAGCCATATTCTCCGCGATGCGACGACGCATGCCGATGACCTTGATCGCTTCATCAGCCCGCTTGGCGCTGCGACCCGCCGGTCGATAGCCCTGCCCTGCCCCATACAGGAGATAGGAGTCGAGATCGGAGTGCCGGATATGATCCCCTGCGGGCTTTATCTGCGCCAGATCGACGCCCAGTTCTTTCGCGCGGGCGCGCACGGCGGGGGAGGCAAGCACCGGATCGGCGGATGCAGCCTTGGCTGCGCTTGGCTTTTCGCTCTCCTCTGCCCTGGCAACAGGCTCAACCTGAACAGGCGGCGGGGTTACTTCTTCAATGACCGCCTCGCCCGGCACTTCGGCCTCGATCGCGGCGGTCGAAGGTGGCGGCGCCACAATCTTTTCAGATCCAGCTTCGCCCTCTACCTCGATCTCGACCAGCATCGCGCCGATCGACACCTGATCGCCCGGCTCGCCGGCCAGCCGCGTCACGATGCCCGAAACCGGGCTTTCCATTTCGACCGTGGCCTTGTCGGTCATCATGTCGGCGATAGGCTGGTCTTCCTCGACCCGATCACCGACCTGGACGTGCCAGCCGACGATCTCCGCCTGCGCTATACCTTCGCCGATATCCGGCAGCTTGAATGTGAACAGTGCCATGACAGCTCAGTCCTTCATGATCTTGTTGATGGCTTCGCGGATACGGACGGGACCGGGGAAATAGGCCCATTCCAGACTGTGCGGATAAGGCGTGTCGAACCCGGTGACGCGCGCGATCGGCGCTTCGAGATGGTAGAAGCAGCGTTCCTGCACCTGGCTCAGCAGCTCGGCGCCAAAGCCGCTGGTCCGTGTCGCCTCATGCACGATCAGGCAACGGCCCGTTTTCCGCACCGACGCTTCGATCGTGTCGATGTCGAGCGGCACCAGACTGCGCAGATCCACGATTTCCGCGTCGATGCCGAGCATGGCGACGGTGTTGGCAACCACATGCACCATCGTGCCGTAGCACAGGATGGTCAGCGCGCCCCCTTCCCGTGCGATCCGCGCCTTGCCCAGCGGGATGCGGTAATAGCCGGTCGGCACCTGCGCGTCCGCATGGCCCGCCCAACTGGTCGCGGGCGTATCATAATGGCCGTCGAACGGGCCGTTATAGATGCGTTTGGGCTCGAAGAAGATGGTGGGATCATTATCTTCGATCGCGGCGATCAGCAGCCCCTTGGCGTCGTAGGGCGTCGCCGGGATGACCGTCTTGATGCCCGAACAGTGGGTGAAGATGCCTTCGGGCGACTGGCTGTGCGTCTGCCCGCCAAAGATGCCCCCGCCAAAGGGTGATCGCACCGTCATCGGCGCGATGAACTCGCCCGCCGATCGGTAACGCAGCCGCGCCGCTTCGGACACAAGCTGGTCGAGCGCAGGATAGATATAGTCAGCGAACTGGATTTCAGGCACCGGGCGCAGGCCATAGGCGCCCATGCCGACCGCCACGCCGATGATCCCGCATTCGGTGATCGGCGTGTCGAACACGCGGTTCTTGCCATATTTTTGTTGCAAGCCCGCCGTTGCGCGGAACACGCCGCCGAAAAAGCCGACATCCTCGCCCATGACCACGACCGTCGGGTCGCGATCCATCATCACGTCCATGGCGCTGTTGATCGCCTGGATCATGTTCATGTGGATGAGATCGCCGCCCGCATCCTGCGTCATGATTTCGCTCACGGCTTTTGGTTCGATCGCTTCGCTCACAGGCCAGCTGCCTTCCATTCGTCCAGCATCTGCTGCTGCTGTTCCTTCAGATGCCAGGGCATCTCTTCGAACACATCTTCGAACAGGCTCTCCATCGGGTGATGCAGACCATGGCCAAGGATGCCGTTCTTTTCCGCAGCGCGCGCGGCGTCACGAACCGTTTCGGCCAGTTCCTTGTCCATCGCGGCGTGGCGATCCTCGTCCCAGATGCCCAGCGCGATGCAATGCTGCTTCAGCCGCGCGATCGGATCGCCCAGCGGCCACAGGCTGCTTTCCTCGGCAGAGCGATAGGCGGTCGGATCGTCCGAGGTGCTGTGCCCTTCGACGCGGTAGGTGAAATGTTCGATCAGCGTCGGCCCGGCATTGGCCCGCGCGCGGTCCGCGGCCCAGCGGGTCGCGGCATAGACCGCCAGCACGTCATTGCCATCGACCCGCAGGCCCGCAATGCCATAACCGATGGCGCGCGCGGCAAAGGTCGTCGCCTCTGCCCCGGCGAACCCGGAAAAGCTGCTGATCGCCCACTGATTGTTGACGACATTCATGATGACCGGCGCGCGATAGACGCTGGCGAAGGTGCAGGCCGAATGAAAATCGCCTTCCGCCGTCGATCCTTCGCCGCACCATGTCGCCGCGATGCGCGTATCGCCACGCGCTGCGCTCGCCATCGCCCAGCCGACCGCCTGGGGATATTGCGTCGTCAGGTTGCCGGAGATGGAGAAGAAGCCCGCTTCCCGCGCCGAATACATGATGGGGAGCTGGCGCCCCTTCAGCCGGTCGCCGGTGTTGGAATAGATCTGGTTCATCATGTCGATGAGCGGCCAGTCGCGGGCGATCAGGATGCCCTGCTGACGATAGCTGGGGAAACACATGTCATCGCGCGCCAGTGCCAGCGCCGCGCCGATGGACACTGCTTCCTCGCCGGTCGACTTCATATAGAAGCTGGTTTTGCCCTGCCGTTGAGCGCGGAACATGCGCGCATCGAACGCACGGGTCAGCGCCATCGCGCGCAGCATACGCAGCAGCGTTTCGGGCGGCAGCTTGGGATTCCACTGACCGACCGCGGCGTGATTTTCATCCAGCACACGCACCAGCCCATAGGCCAGGTCGCGTATATCGGCGGGCTGCGCCGATTCATCCGGGCGCGGCGCGGCATCGGCGGCGGGGATGTCGAAATGGGTAAAATCGGCGCTTTCGCCGGGCCGTGCGGGCGGCTCTGGCACATGCAGGCGCAACGGCGGCAGGTTACGCCCCGCCTCGCCCTGTGCGGCCCCGGAATGATGCGGATCGGTCATCCTGCCTCCTAAGCTGAATCGCAATAATGTTGCTTAATACCGATATTATATTTCAACGCTTATAAAGGCAAGTCTTACTGACCCTTTGTCGGATATTTTTGCGACGGCCAGATAGTATTTTCAGGTTCCTCCGAAATGCACGAACGTCCGGAACGATCCGCGACAGGCGTGGATCAGACCGCCACATCGCCATGAATGGCCGGATGCGGATCATAGCCGGTCAGTTCGAAATCCTCGATCCGATAGCCGTCGATCGACGCGGGCTGGCGGGCGAGCCGCATGGCGGGGAATGGACGCGGCGTGCGCCCCATCTGTTCGCGCGCCTGATCGAAATGATTGGCATAGATATGCACATCGCCGCCGACCCAGACCAGTTCGCCGGGTTTTAGCCCCGCCTGTTGCGCCAGCATGAGCAGCAGCGCCGCGCCGCCGGTAAAGTTGAACGCCGCGCCCAGGAAAAGATCGCAGGACCGCTGGAAGATCAGGCAACTGAGTTCCTGCCGGCTATTCACATGAAACTGATAGACCATATGACAGGGCGGCAGCGCCATGCCGTCCAGGTCGCCAACATTCCAGGCGTGGAACAACATCCGACGGCTGGCCGGATTGTTCCGCAGCGTGTCGATCAGCGTGCTGATCTGGTCATGTTCGCGCCCTTCCGCGTCCAGCCACCGCCGCCATTGCTTGCCATAGACTGGCCCCAGATCGCCCCACTGCTGCGCAAAATCCTCGTCCGCGACGATCCGCGCCTCGAACGCGTCCTGCGCGATCATGTCGCCGGTCGCCTGCCGGTAATGGGCGAGCGGCCAGTCGGTCCAGATGCGCACATTTTGTTGCAGCAATTCGCGAATGTTGGTCCGGCCGGTCAGGAACCACAGCATCTCCTTGACCGCCGTTTTCCAATAGACGCGCTTGGTCGTCAGGATGGGCACCTGCCCGTCGCTCAAATCGAAACGCAGCAATTCGCCGAACAGCGATCGGGTGCCGACACCCGTGCGGTCGAGTCGCGCGTCGCCCTTGTCGAGCACGCGCTCCAGCAGACGCAGATATTGCAGTTCAGGATGATCCACGCTCATTTTCGGCCTTCGCTGTTCGTGCGGCTGACAAGTGGTTTCGACTTAGGCGCTCGCCGGGTCGGCAGCAAGGCGCTGCAAGACACATCCATAGTGGAACCATCCGGCCCCTTGCCGCCGAAACGAACCTTGTTCGACTGGCGCCCCGCCGCTCTGCTGCGCCAGCCTGCATGGCATGACCCACGCCCTTCATCTGCTGGTACTCGACGCCACATGGCGCCCCCGCCACAGGATCGCGTTCGGCCCCGATTGGCGGACGGCAGTGACGGGGCTGCTCGCCTGTGATTGTCGCTGGGTTGCGATCGACCAACGGCGTGCGCCCGAAGCGCGGGCCACGCCCAATTCCGGTGACATTGTTCTGACGCGAGCGCTTGCCCGGCGCCTGCGCCCGCTGGAAATGCAGCTTGCCGATCATGTCATCCATGCCGGTCAATCTCGCTTCAGCTTTCGTATGGCGGGGCTGCTGTAGCGACTGCAAAAAAAGCGTCATTGGCCGCTTGCCAGCCCGAAAAGCCGCCTCTATAGGCTGCGGCCTGCCTTACGGGGTCGCCTTACAGCGACGTCGGCATCGGTCGGGGAATAGCTCAGCCTGGTAGAGCACTGTCTTCGGGAGGCAGGGGCCGGAGGTTCGAATCCTCTTTCCCCGACCATATTTTCACCATCGGATAGATCCACCCCGTCAGGGGAAAGCGCGGCTTTTGCTGCGCTTTTCGCGCGCGCTCATGCGCACTCCGCAATCCATTGTGGCCAGCCTTTTTCGACAGATGTCATCTGTCGAAAGCGCCATCCGGCTTCTTGTGCATTCGTAAAAGATGTTTGACCCCGCCCGCCCCGGCGGCAATGATCGGCCATCGATGCGACCAACCGGTCGCAATCCAAGCACAACAGATCCGCCCGGCAGACCCGCCGCGCGCGGGCAGGCAGGTGGAGACGAACCTTGCACAGACGAGATTTTCTGGCCTTTGGAGCCATGGGCGTTGGCGGACTGGTGCTGCCATCGATGTTCGGCAAGGTGATCGCTGCCGAAGAACTGGGCAACGCCATCGACGTGGCCGTCAAGAAAGCGCTGGCCGATGCCGCGATGAACGCCGCCAAGAGCGCGGGCGCATCCTATTGCGACGTGCGCGTGGGCCGCTATCTGCGCCAGTTCGTCATCACCCGTGAACGCAATGTCGAAAATATCGTCAACACCGAATCGAGCGGCGTGGGCATTCGCGTCATCGCCAATGGCGCATGGGGCTTTGCCGCCACCAATGACATGACAGCCGAGGCGGTCGCCAAAGCCGCGCAGCAGGCCGTCGCCATCGCGAAAGCCAATGCGCCGCAGCAGACCGCGCCGGTGCAACTCGCCCCGGTCAAGGGCGCAGGCACGGTGTCATGGCGCACGCCGATCGCCAAAAACGCCATGGCCGTGCCGATCAAGGATAAGGTCGACCTGTTGATGGGCGTCAACGCCGCCGCTATGGATGCCGGCGCGGACTTCATCCGTTCCATCCTGTTCCTGGTGAATGAGCAGAAATATTTCGCCAGCACCGATGGCAGCTATATCGACCAGGACGTCCACCGCATCTGGGCGCCGATGGAAGTCACCGCCGTCGACAAGGCGACCGGCAAGTTCCGCGTGCGCGAAGGGCTGTCCTCACCGATGGGTCTGGGCTTTGAATATATGGACGGCGCGGCATCGGGCAAGACCGCGCTGCCCAACGGCGTTACCGTCTATGGCAACAGCTATGACATGAAGGAAGACGCGATCGCCGCCGCCAAGCAGGCGCGGCAGAAGCTCAAGGCGCCGTCGGTCAAGCCGGGCAAATATGACCTGGTGCTCGACCCGTCGCACACTTGGCTGACGATCCATGAATCGGTCGGCCATCCGCTCGAACTCGATCGGGTGCTGGGCTATGAAGCCAATTACGCTGGCACCAGCTTCGCCACGATGGACAAGCTGCAAAGCCATTTCCAATATGGCAGCGACAAGGTGAACATCGTCGCCGACAAGACCCAGCCCGGCAGCCTGGGCGCGGTATCCTATGATGATGAAGGCGTGAAGACCAAGAAGTGGGATCTGATCCGCGACGGCAAGCTGGTCGGGTATCAGGCGATCCGCGATCAGGCGCATATCGAAGGCAAGAAGGAAAGCGACGGCTGCGCCTATGCCGACAGCTGGTCCAATGTGCAGTTCCAGCGCATGGCGAACGTCAGCCTTGAACCGGGCAAGGCGAAGATGAGCGTAGCCGACATGGTTTCTGGTGTCGAAGACGGCATCTACATCATCGGCGACGGCAGCTTCTCGATCGACCAGCAGCGGTATAACGCCCAGTTTGGCGGTCAGCTCTTCTTCGAGATCAAGAATGGCAAGATCGGCCAGCAGATCGAGGATGTCGCCTATCAGATCCGCACGCCGGAATTCTGGAACGCCTGTAGCGGGGTCTGCGACGCCAGCGACTATCGCCTGGGCGGCTCCTTCTTCGACGGCAAGGGGCAACCCGCGCAAGTCTCCGCCGTATCGCACGGGTCATCGACCGCGCGCTTCAACGGCATCAATGTCATCAACACCGCCCGTTCGCTCGGCTAAGGGGAGATATAATATGAGCATCCTTACCGAAGCACAGGCCAAGGCTATCCTGACCAAGGTCGTAGCCCTGTCCAAGGCCGACGAATGCACCGCACAACTGACCGGCAAGATTCAGGGCAATATCCGCTTTGCCCTCAACAATGTGTCGACCGCAGGGCTGGTCGACGACACCGAATTGCAGGTGCAGGTCGCCTTTGGCAAAAAGGTCGGCATCGCGACCATCAACCAGTTTGACGATGCTTCGCTCGAACGGGTGGTGCGCCGCGCCGAAGATCTGGCGAAACTGGCCCCGGACAATCCGGAGTTCATGCCCGCCGTCGACAAGCAGGTCTACAAGCCCAGCCCGACCTTCAGCGAAGCAACCGCCGCCATTACACCGGACTATCGCGCACAGGTCGCCGCGACCTCGATCACGGCGTGCAAGGCGCAGAAGCTGATCGCGGCGGGCTATCTGGAGGACGGCCAGAGCTTCACTGCCTTCGCCAACAGCAAGGGCAATTTCGGCTATCAGCGCTCGACCGTGCTGGATTATACCTGCACCGTGCGGACCGAAGACGGACGCGGTTCCGGCTGGGTCGGCACCGACACGCAGGACGCCGCCCGTTTCAAGGCGGATGCCGACATCCAGATCGCCATGCGCAAGGCCGCTGCATCGTCGGAAGCCAAGGCGCTGGAGCCGGGCAAATATACCGTCATACTCGAACCGATGGCGGCGGCTGGCCTGATCGGCTTCATGTTCAACTTTTTCGGCGCGCGCGAAGCCGATGAAGGCCGCAGCTTCCTGTCGAAGAAGGGCGGCGGCAACAAGATCGGCGAACAGGTGTTCGGGCCACAGGTCAACTTCTACACCGATCCATGGGATCCGGTCGCACCGTGCGAACCATGGGACGAGGACGGCCTGCCGCGTGTCCGCCGCGATCTGGTCAAGGCCGGCAAGCTCACCAACCTCGACTATAGCCGCTTCTGGGCGCAAAAGCAGGGCAAGCCCGCCGTCGGCCAGATGGGCAATATCCTGATGACGGGCGGCACCAAGTCGACCGCCGATCTGGTCCGCTCGACCGAGCGCGGCGTGCTCGTCACGCGCACCTGGTATATCCGCATGGTCGATCCGCAGACGGTGCTGCTGACCGGCCTGACCCGCGACGGCACTTTCTATGTGGAAAATGGCCAGATCAAATATCCGATCAAGAATTTCCGCTTCAACGAAAGCCCGGTCATCATGCTCAACAATGTCGAGGAGCTGGGCCGTCCGGTGCGCGTGCCACCCGACGAAGTGTCGATGAACATCGTCGTGCCGCCGATGAAGCTGCGCGATTTCACCTTCACCTCGCTGTCGGACGCGGTGTGACGGCTGGCCGAATGACAAAGACATGACGCGCGGAGAGTTTCTCCGGCTGATGACGGGCGGTCTGGCCAGCGCATTGCTGGCCCGGCCGCTCGCAGCAGCGGGAGGGTATGATTTCTGGTTCACCCGGCTGCGCTATGATTCGGGCGACTGGGACGTCGACCAGCGGATGCCATCCAACATCATCACTTCGCTGATCGACTATACCACGCTGCGGGTGGACCCGAAGGAGCATGTCATTGCCCTGTCGGACCCCAAAATGCTGACCGCGCCATTCTGTTACGTGGCGGGGCACAAGCTGGTGGAGTTTTCGCCCGCCGAACGCCGCAACTTCGAACGCTATGTTCGCAATGGTGGCTTCGTGCTGGTGGACGATTGCAACCATGACATAGACGGCCTGTTCGCCCGTTCGTTCGAGGCCCAGATGGGCAAGATTTTCGGGCCGAAGGCATTGAAGGAACTGCCCAAAACACATCCGGTCTATCGCAGCTTCTTCAAGTTCGATGGCCCGCCCAACACCGGCATCGAACTCAACGGCTGGGGCGATGATCTCGTCCACGAATATCTCAAGGGGATAGAGGTGAACGGGCGGCTGGGCGTTCTCTATAGCAACAAGGATTATGGCTGCGAATGGGATTATGACTGGCGCAACAAGCGCTTCCTGGCCGAGGACAATACCAAGTTCGCGGTCAACATCGTCCTTTACGCCCTTTCCTCCTGATCCCCCCATCGACCCGGAACCCACATGACCCAAATCAGCGAAGCCGACATCCAGAGCCAGCTTGCCCGCCTCACCCAATTGCGCGACGCCATTGGGCAGGCGATCGTGGGGCAGCGCGATGTGGTCGAACAATTGCTGATCGGCCAGCTGGCGGGTGGCCATTGCTTGCTCGAAGGCGTGCCGGGGCTGGGCAAGACGTTGCTGGTCCGCTCGCTGGGCGAAGCGCTGAAGCTGGATTTCCGCCGCATTCAGTTCACCCCCGACCTGATGCCCAGCGATATCCTGGGCACCGAATTGCTGGAGGAGGATCATGGCACCGGCCATCGCAGCTTCCGGTTCCAGCAAGGCCCGGTCTTCACCAACCTGCTACTGGCCGATGAACTCAACCGTACCCCGCCCAAGACGCAGGCCGCGCTGCTGGAAGCGATGCAGGAAAAGACCGTCAGCTATGCCGGCGTAACGCATCAGTTGCCCGCGCCCTTCTTCGTGCTGGCGACGCAAAATCCGCTGGAGCAGGCGGGTACCTATCCCCTACCCGAAGCCCAGCTGGACCGGTTCCTTCTCCACATCCGCGTCGATTACCCGACCGAGGCGGAGGAGCGCGCGATCCTGGCCCAGACCACCGGGTCGAAGGCCGCCGCCGTCCCCACCGTCATGCACGGCGAGGAGGTACTCGCGCTGCAACGGCTGGTGCGCGATGTGCATTTTGGCGACGACCTGCTCGATTGGGTCACGCGCCTCGTACGCGCCAGCCGCCCCGGCGACGGCGCGCCCGACGAGATCCGCAAATATGTCAAATGGGGCGCCGGTCCGCGCGCGGGCCAGTCGCTGATCTTGGCGGCCAAGGCGCGGGCGCTGCTGCACGGGCGGCTGGCGGCCACGCGCGAGGATATTCATGCGCTGGCGGCCCCGGTCATGCGCCATCGCCTGCTGCTGTCCTTCGCGGCGGAAGCGGAGGGGCGCAGCGCCGACGATGTGGTCGCCGCGCTGGTCCGCGCCGTCCCGCTCGCCTGATCCTGCGCAGACCATGGCCGACCTCATCCCCGCCGACGTGCGCAGCAGGCTGCGCAGCCTGCGCCTCGTCACGCGCCGGGCGGTGGGGTCGCATGGCCTTGGCCTGCATCAAAGCCACAGCCGGGGTGCGGGCCTCGAATTCGCACAATATCGCGCCTATGAACGAGGCGACGAACTGCGCCAGATCGACTGGAAGCTCTATGCTCGGTCCGACAAATTCTTTGTGCGCGAAGCCGAGCGGGAAAGCCCGGTCGCGGTCTGGATCATCATCGACGCCAGCGCCTCCATGGCGCAGGCCGACGCCGCCCGCCCGGATTATAGCCGGTTCGACGCGGCGCGCGGCATGGCCGCCGCCATCGGCCATCTCGCCATGCAACAGGGCGACCGGTTCGGCCTGATGGCGCTCAGTGACGCGGGCATCACCCTGTTGCCCCCCGCCAGCGGTGCGCGCCAGCGCGACCGGCTGTTGCTCGACCTCATCGCCCTGCGCACCGCTACCCGCTTCCCCGCCGAGGACCAGCTTGGCCCGCTATGGGAGCGGATCGGCGCCCATGACCTCGTCATTCTGCTGTCCGACTGTTTCGATGAAGGCGCGGTGGCGCTGGCCGAAAAGCTGGCTGCCGCCGGACGCGAGACACTGGTGATCGAGATGCTGACCGTGGCCGAGCGCGATTTTCCCTTCGACGGCGGATACCGCTTTCGCGATCCTGAAACCGGCGAGGAATTGCTGGCCGACGGCGCGGCGGTGCGAGCGGCGTTTCTGGCGCGCTTCGCCGCCGCGCGCGATGCGCTGCACGCCCGGCTCGACGCGGCGGGTATCCGACATGCCACGCATGGGCTGGACGAGCCAATCGACCTGCCGCTGCGTCGCCTGTTTTCGGCCCATGGCGCGGCGGAATATAGCTGATGATCGGCCTGTTACTGCCCGGCGCGCTGGCTGCCCTCCTTGCGCTTGTCATCCCGCTCATCATCCACATCGCCCGCAAGAGCGAGCAGCACCCGACCGATTTCGCGGCGCTGCGCTGGCTGCGGCAAAAGCCCCGCCCGCGTTCGCGCCTGCGTTTCGACGAATGGCCGCTATTGCTGCTACGGCTGATGTTGCTGGCGCTGGTCGCGCTGTGGCTGGCCCAGCCGGTGCTGTTCGACGCGGGCGACGATAGCTCTTATGTCGCCGTCGTTCCCGGTGCGCGGTTCGATGCGCCGCCCGAAGGCCACCGTGTACATTGGCTCGCGCCCGGCTTCCCTGCGCTGGACGAACCCCGCCCCACCGGGCCGCTGCCGCTTGCCAGCCTGATCCGGCAACTCGACGCGGAATTACCCGCAAACACGCCGCTGACCATCGTCACGCCCCAAGTGATCGAGAGGGCCGACGCCGACCGATTACGCCTGTTGCGCAAAGTGACATGGCGCATCGTCCCCGGCGCGATGCCCGCGCCCAGGGTTACGCCAGCGCCCATTCCCGTCCTGGCCATCCGCCACGATGCCGCGCACCGGCCAGCGCTGCGGTATCTGCGCGCCGCCGCTTTGTCCTGGCAGCCCGCCGGACGGGCAGCGCCGATCGACACCGGATTGCTCGACGCGCCGTTGCCCGACCAGAGCCGCACCCTGATCTGGCTGAGCGGTGGCACTATTCCGCAAAGCGTGACCCAATGGATCGCAGAAGGCGGCACCGCGCTGGTGGCCAGCGACGCGATCATCCCGGCTGGCCAGACGATGATCCCGCTGTGGCGCGATCCGCTCGGCGTTCCGCTGGCCCAGATGAAGCCGCTGGGCAAAGGCCGCCTGATCCGCTTCACTCGCCCAGTCGCGCCCGCGTCCATGCCCGTAGTACTGGAGGCGGATTTCCCGGCGCGGTTGCGCGGCCTGCTAACGCCCGCGCCTGCCACGCCGTCCCGCGCCACCGCCACGGACTATGCGCCGCTGACCGGCGGGCGCGCCTATGACCAGCCGCCCCAACCGTTGCGCCCGTGGATCGCCCTGCTGATCGCATTGCTGCTGCTAACCGAGCGCTGGCTGGCCACGGCCCGTCGCCGGAGCCTTCAGCCATGAGCGGCGCGGCCATCCTCCATCACTGGACCGCACCCGCCCGCAAGCGTGCTTTCCTGAACGCGATGGCGGTTGGCGTGCCGTTCGCGATCATGACGGCGGCGATCGGCGGACGGATCGGCGGTATCGCCACCTTGCTCGCGCTGCTGGCGGTGGGGCTCTCGCTCACGACCGTCATCGCGCTGCGCCGCGCGACCCGGCATGACCGCAGCTGGCTGATCCGCAGTCTGGACGCCCAGCGGCCCGATATGGAGGACAGTGCGGCACTGCTGTTCGCCGATGCCGCATCGCTGGGACCGTTGCAGGCGCTTCAACAGGCGCGGCTGGCCGACCGGCTGGACGCCGACACGCCCGACCGGCTCGTGTCGGAATGGAACCGCCGCCTCATCCTTACTCTGTGGAGCGGCGCGCTGATCGTCACCGCCGCGATGCTGCTGTGGCCCCGGCTCGGCGAAGGCCCGCCTTCCCTGGCCCCCAGTGCCGAAGGCCTGCCCGCGAAGCCCGGTATTCCGCGTCTTGCCGCGCAAAATCTGCGCATCATTCCGCCTGCCTATACCAGGTTGCCCGTGCGCGATTCCGCGGCGCTCGACGCGCGCGTGCCCATGGGGTCGCGCCTGGAATGGACGCTGCGCTTCGATCCTGACGCCAGCGCGCCACGCCTGGCCCCGCTCGGCGCATTGCCGGTGATGCTGCGCCGGGATGGTCAGCACTGGATCGCCAGTCGTAGCGCCGACGCCGCTTTCCTCTATCGCGTCGATCCCGCCGCCGGGCGCGGACCGCCGCCGCCGCTCCATCGCATCGATGCTATTCCCGACGCCCCGCCACAGGTGAAGGCGATCACCCCCGCGACCAGCCTGTCGACGGTCACGTCCGGTCAGCGCAGCTGGTCCCCGGTCTTTGCCGCGACCGACGATTATGGCGTGGTGGCCAGCGCCCGGCTGCGCACCACGCTGGCCATCGGCGAGGGCGAAAATGTGACCTTTTCGGAGCGCGAGATCGGCATAAGCGGCACCGGCCCCGCGCGCGACCGCCGCTTTGCCCCTCACCTCGATTTCGGCACGCTGGGCTTTACGCAAGGCGGCGACATGGTGGTGCAATTGATTGTCCGCGACAATCGTAGCCCCGGCCCGCAGGAAGTGCGCGGCCCCAGCCTGATCCTGCGCTGGCCGTCGCCCAAAGCGCCCGAAAGTTCGGGCCTGACCGGGATGGTCAACACCACCCTGCCCGCCTATTTCCGCAGCCAGCGCCAGATCATCATGGACGCCGAAGCGCTGTTGAAACAGAAACGCCGCCTGATCGCAGATCGCTATCTTTCCCGATCTACCAGCATTGGCGGCGACCAGCAGATCCTGCGCGGCCGCTACAGCCAGTTCCTGGGCGGCGAACAGGAAGGTGGGCCAGAATTGCCGACTGCCGATGCAAACACGCATGGCGAGGGCGATGGCCACGACCATGGCCTACCTGCTCAGCCCGCGCCCGGATTTGGTGCGCAGGAAGACGTGCTGGCGGAGTTCGGCCATCCCCACGACGACAGCCCTGCCTCCAGCCTCGATCCTGAAACCCGCGCCATCCTGAAACAGGCGGTGGACGAAATGTGGCAATCCGAATTGCAACTGAAACAGGGGCGGCCCGACCTCGCCTTGCCCTATGCCTACCGCGCGCTGCGCTTCATCAAGGAAGTGCAACAGGCGACCCGCATCTTCCTGTCTCGCGTTGGCCCCGAATTGCCGCCGATCGACGCCAGTCGCCGCATGACCGGCAAGCGCGATGGCCTTGCCAGCCGCCCGCTCGCACTGGCGCCTGTCGAAGGTAAGGACGGTCCAGCCGCTGCCGCATGGCGCGCATTGGGTGACGGACCGGGCGAGATCGGTGGCCCGATCGCGCTCGACGGGCTGGAGCGATGGGTCCGCAGCGAAGCCGCGCGCCTGCCCGATCCACTCGCGCTGTCGGGTGCGCTGGACGCGGTGCGCCGCGACGCTGGCTGCAACGCCTGCCGGGCAAAGTTGCGCGCGCTCCTGTGGACGGCGATGGAGCGTCCCCCGGCCCGCCCCGCACGGCGTGCGCCCGCAGATGCGAACGGCACCCGCTACCTTCGCGCCATCGACGGAGGCACGCCATGACGATGGAAACGATCGTCAACGCCATCCTTTGCGTGGCTGTGCTGCTCGCCAGCGTTCGCCTCATCCTCTGGCACCGCGCCAGCCCGGTCAGCGGCATCCCATTCCGCCTGATCCTGCTGCTGATCCTCCAACCCGTTTGCGCATTTCTGCTGTCCTGTTCGCTCTTTCCGTCGGCTGAAACCCAGTCCGGCCGCACTTTGCGCGTCGCAACCGCCGGAACCCCACGCCTCGCCGGGGCCGCAGCTGGCGCGCCGCTCATCATCCTGCCCGAAGCAGGCGCGATCAGCGGCGGGGAAGCGGTTCCCGATCTCGCCACAGCCCTGCGTCGACACACCGGCACCAACAGCATCGCCCTGCTCGGCAACGGACTGCCCCCGCGTGATCTGGACGCAGCCCGCACCATCGGGGTCCGTTTCGCGCCGCCATCCCTACCCGCCGGGATCAGCGACCTTGCGGCATCGTCCGTCGTTGCGCCGGGTGCAGCCTTTCAGGTTGGCGGCCAGTTGAACGGCCTGCCCCGCGCCAGCGTCGATTTGATCGACCCCGCCGGACGCGTGACCGACACCACCCGCCCCGATAGCGAAGGCCGTTTCACCCTGACTGGCACGGCGCGCGCCGCCGGGACCACGGCCTTCACCCTGCGCGTGCAACAGGATCGGCGCACCGTCGAACAGGCCGATGTGCCACTGATCGTCGCGGATTATACGCCGCCACGCCTGCTGATACTGGCGGGTGCGCCGGGGCCGGAGGTCAAATATCTTCGTCGTTGGGCCACCGACGCGGGCTATGTCGTTAACAGCCAGATCGGCGCGGGCGGCGGCATTGCGTTGGGCGATCCCGCCATCGCCATCAACGCGGCCACTTTGCGCCAGTTCGACGCGGCGATCGTGGACGATCGAAGCTGGGCCGCTGCGCGCGGCGCGCTGATGGCGGCGGCGCGCGATGGGCTGGGCCTGATCTTGCGCGCAAGCGGGCCGCTCGACGCCGCGACTCGCACGCAATGGCGCAGCCTGGGTTTCCCCCTGTCCGGTCAGGACGCGCTCGCGCCACTCGCCTTGCCAAAGACGGACGATACCGCAATCGCCAGCACCCGTCATGGAATCGGCAGCGTGGACAGTCCGGTGGACATCGCATCACCCGACGAATTACTGCCCGACGTCAGCCGCATCGCGATGATGGCTACGGATGGGAATGCGCCATTGCTACAGGATGCTGGCGGTGCGCCGCTCGCCCAATGGCGGGCGGTCGGCAGTGGGCGGATCGCGCTGTTTGCGGGCGTCGACAGCTATGCGCTGACCCTGACGGGGCATCGCGCGCTGCATGGTGACTGGTGGAACGCCCTGCTCGCGACGGTAGGGCGGCCGGTGGCGGGTGCAGCCGCGATCGCCACGACGAGCTGGGCCGGGGAGCGGATGGCGCTGTGCGGCCTGTCGGCGCCCGCGACCGTCGAGGATGCCGGTGGCCGTCGCACAACCGTCCTGCCGGTGCAGGGTTGCGCTGCCTATTGGCCCGTCGCATCGGGCTGGCACCAGCTATCGCCCAAGGGAGAGGCCCGGCCGCAGTCCTTTTATGTCCAGCCTGCCGATGCGCTGCCCGTCATGCGCGCGGCGCGGGACCGGGACGCGACGCAAATGCTGCGCGCTTCCACCGCCACGGCGGATGGCTCGCCCGAAAGGGAATCGCACAAAGGCTGGCTGTTCCCGCTTGCCTGGCTAGTGGCTACGGCCCTGCTCTGGTGGCTGGAGCGCGCCCGGATCGGACGACGCCCGGACACTCAATCGGCTACGTAAAAGTCCCGCAGTGCCCGTGCATCGTGCAGCGCATTGTGCGGCACGCGGCTGTTCGCCGCCGCGCTGAACCCGGCCGCGTTGATGAGTTCGAGCCGCAACCCGAAATCCACACCAGCCATCATGCCTGGCCCCTTGACCAGCAACGCACAGAAATGCGCCAGATCCTCCGGCCAGTCGGCAATGATGAGCGGATCGGAATCGCCCTCCAGATAGGCGGCGACATGATCGGCCGCATCTTCCCGGTTCAGTTGCAGGTCGATGCCCGGCGGGACATGGCGCAAATAGGGGATCACATGCTTCGCCACCCAAGGTTCGATCTCGTCGGGCAGCGGCAGGGTGACGTAAAATTCCTGATCACCATGTTCGGGCACCAGCGCTACGCTGAGCAAGGTGCCGCCAAAGCCGTTAAATTCAGTATCCAGAAAATAGCGCATGAAGAGAAAAACTGCCTGTATTGTCCTGATGGCCGATCTTCCGTGCGACCGGCGACACTTGCGACCGCCTGTAGCATTTGCGTGACGGAAGCCAAGCTGCCATGCGACTGGCCGTTCGACACACTGCAAGAGGAAGCCATCATGACGCCGCGTGAATATCTGGGGTCCGCCGCGGTGCCGGGGGGCGAGGAACTGAAACTCTATCGGCGGGGCGGCGACTTCATGATCGTGCTGGACCGCAACGAGTTGATGAGCAGCCGGATGAGCGGTTCGGAAAAGGCGCTGGCGGTGATGACGATCGAGCGGCTGGCGGGCACGAAGTCGCCCCACCTGCTGATCGGTGGTTATGGCATGGGCTTTACTCTGCGCGCAGCTCTGGCCGGATTGGACGGGTCGGCGCGTATTACCCTGGCCGAACTGGTGCCTGAGATTATCGAGTGGGCGCGCGGGCCGATGGTTGAACTGGCAGCCGGGTGCCTGGACGATCCGCGCGTAACCCTGCTGATGGACGATGTGGTCGATGTGATTGCGGCGGGTCGCGCCAGCTATGACGCCATATTGCTGGACGTCGACAATGGCCCGGACGGGCTGACGGCGGCGGCGAACGACCGGCTCTATTCGGCGCAGGGGCTGGCCGTCGCGAAGGCGGCATTGCGACCCGGCGGGATATTGGCGATCTGGTCGGCGGGATCGGACGACGCCTTTACCCGCCGCCTGCGCAATGCGGGCTTTCTGGTCGACGAAGTGGTGGTCAAGGCGCGCGATAATGGCAAGGGGCCACGCCATGTCATATGGTTCGCGCGCAAGCGATAAGGCGCATATCCGCATTGCCCCCGCCCGGTTGCGAGGGCAAAGAGGGCAGCCATTCGCGCAAATTCAGGGGATGCCGGAGTGATTCAGACCGTATCGACCACGCCGTTCGACGACCAGAAGCCCGGCACATCCGGCCTGCGCAAGAAGGTCCGCATTTTCGCGCAACCCCATTATGCCGAAAATTTCGTCCAGTCGGTGTTCGACAGTCTGGAGGGTTTCGCCGGGGAAACGCTGGTTGTGGGCGGCGACGGCCGCTATTTGAACCGCGAAGTCATCCAGATCGTGCTGCGCATGGCCGCCGCCAATGGATTTGGCCGCGTGCTGGTGGGACAGGGCGGCATCCTGTCGACCCCCGCCGCATCGCACCTGATCCGCTCGTCCGGCGCCTTTGGCGGGCTGGTGCTGTCGGCCAGCCACAATCCGGGCGGACCGGACGAGGATTTCGGCATCAAATATAATGTCTCCAATGGCGGCCCCGCGCCGGAGAAGGTGACTGACGCCATTCATGCCCGCACCATGACCATCGACAGCTACCGCATCGTCGACGCGCCCGATGTCGATATCGACAGCATCGGCACGAGCCGATTGGGCGACATGACGGTCGAGGTGGTCGATCCGGTCGCTCTCTATGCCGAACTGATGGAGAGCCTGTTCGATTTTCCCGCGATCCGGGCGAAGATCGCGGGCGGCTTCACCCTCGCTTTCGATTCGATGAGCGCAGTGACCGGCCCCTATGCGACCGAGATTTTCGAGAAGCGGCTGGGTGCGCCGGGCGGCACGGTGATGAACGGTACGCCCCTGCCGGACTTTGGCCATCATCATCCCGATCCTAATCTGGTCCATGCAAAGGAACTTTATGATCGGATGATGGCCGCCGACGCGCCCGATTTCGGTGCGGCGTCGGATGGTGATGGCGATCGCAACCTCATCATCGGACGGCATTGTTATGTGACGCCGTCGGACTCGCTCGCCGTGCTGGCCGCCAATGCGCACCTCGCGCCCGGTTATGCGGCGGGGCTGAAGGGGATTGCCCGGTCCATGCCGACCAGCGGCGCGGCGGACCGGGTTGCGGAAAAGCTGGGCATCCCTCTTTACGAAACGCCGACTGGCTGGAAATTCTTCGGCAATCTGCTCGACGCGGGACTGGCGACGATCTGTGGTGAGGAAAGCGCGGGCACCGGGTCCGATCATGTGCGCGAGAAGGACGGCATCTGGGCCGTATTGCTGTGGCTCAACATTTTGGTAGCGCGCGGCGAAAGCGTGGCCACCGTCATGGCCGATCACTGGGCGACCTATGGCCGTAATTATTATGCCCGGCATGATTATGAAGCGATCGCCACCGACAAGGCCAACGCCCTGATGGCGGCGCTGCGGGGCAAGCTGGACGGTCTGGCCGGAACCGCCAACAGTGGCGGGACCATCCGTAGTGCCGACGATTTTGCCTATACCGACCCCACCGATCAATCGGTCAGCCGCAATCAGGGCGTCCGCATCCTGTTCGAGGATGGATCGCGCGTGGTGTTCCGCCTGTCGGGCACCGGGACGGAAGGCGCAACGCTGCGCGTCTATATCGAGCGCTATGTCGGCGTGGAGGGCGATCTGGCCATGGCGACCGGTGACGCGCTGGCGCCACTGGTCGCGGCGGCGCAGGAACTGGCGGACATTGAAGGCTTCACCGGTATGGATGCGCCCAGCGTCATTACCTGACGCCCGGTGCCAGTCAGCGTCGATCCGCGCCGTGCAGCTTGGCCCACAGGTCTGCCGTCCCCGCCTCCTGCGCGCGCGTCACGAACTGCGCGGCGATGAGCCAGCCCTTGATCGGGCGCAGCGGCAATATGGTCGTCAGGATCAGGACCGGCACGCCCACCGCCAGATGCACCCACAGGCCCGGCCGGGCGAGGATTTCCAGCATGACAATGAAGATCACGCCCGGCACGCAGGCGAACAGCTGAACGAACACCGCCGGACCATCGGCTGGGTCGGCAAAGTCGTAGTTCAGCCCGCACACTTCGCAATGATCGCGCACTGTCAGAAAGCCGGTGAAGATGTGCCCTTGGGCGCAGCGTGGACAGCGGCCGAACGGACCGGTTTCATGCGCCGGACGCTTTTCCCACCGACCGCCATGCTGATCGACCCAGTGGGTTTCGTTTTCCTGTTCCATGTCATCTCCATCCATGATGCCCCATGTGGCAAACATGCATGGAGTATCAACTGGGCCTTTTGTCCCACCCCCATCGTGCCAAGGCTGGCCAACAGGCCTGCAAACCGCTATCGCGCGCGCCATTCATTCTGATCTTGAAGGCAGCATTATGGGTTTTCGTTGCGGTATCGTCGGCCTCCCCAATGTGGGCAAGTCCACTCTGTTCAACGCTCTGACGGAGACACAGGCGGCGCAGGCGGCCAACTATCCCTTCTGCACGATCGAGCCGAATGAGGGCCGGGTCGCTGTGCCAGACCCTCGGCTCGACCAGATCGCCAAGATTGGCGGCAGCGCGAAGATTATCGAAACGCAACTCGCGTTCGTCGATATTGCGGGCCTGGTACGCGGCGCGTCCAAGGGTGAAGGCCTGGGCAACCAGTTCCTCGCCAATATCCGCGAGACCGACGCGATCGTGCATGT
>JAECRT010000046.1 GCA_016000085.1 Sphingomonadaceae bacterium | reverse complement strand
GCTCGCCTGCTCTCGCTTGAAATAATATTTCAAGCGAGACACCTTAAATTTCAAGTTTACCGGGAAATGTGCGAAGTTAAGCCCAATCAGTCCCTACGCGTCGCCGCGCTCGCGTCGCGGATCGCCTTGAACTCCGACCCCGCTTTCCACTCCGGCCAGCGGTTCGACGTCGCCAGATCGCGACCGATGCTCAGCATCAGGTCGATGTCCTGTGCCGCGCCATCCAGCTTCCAGTCCGGCCCGATCGCATCGCACGCCTGATGATAGCATTGCCCCGTATAGGCATCGACCCACGCCTGACCCGCCGCCCGGCCGCCCTCGACCAGATCGGACGCCCCGGCAATCCCCATCAGCAACAGCACCGGCACCCCACGTTTCGCCATCGAGAAATGATCGGCACGATAGAATAAACCACGTTCCGGCAGGCTTTCCTGTGTAACGACCCGCCCCTGCGCTGCCGCCGCCTTCGCCAGATCGTCCTCCAGCGTATCCTGCCCCTTGCCGACCAGGATAACGTCCTTCGCCTTGCCCGCCGTCTGGAGGATGTCGAGCGTCAGGTTGGCGACCGTCTTGTCTATCGGCCAGACCGGATTTTGCGCATAATGTTCCGACCCCAAAAGGCCGCGCTCCTCGGCGGTCCAGGCGGCAAAGACGATGCTGCGGTCGGGCGCTGGCCCAGCCTTGAAGGCGCGGGCGATCTCGAACATCCCGGCAATGCCCAGCGCGTCGTCATTGGCCCCGGCACGATAAATGCGCCCCTGCGCATCAGGCGCGCCCTTGCCATAGGCATCCCAGTGCGCGCCATACATCACCGTCTCGTCAGGCCGCTTTGCGCCCGGAATGCGGGCAAGGACATTGGCGCTGCGGACTACTTCTTGCGTGACGGGGAAGGCGGCGGAGAAGGTCGCGCCTTTGAGTTCCACCGGCTTGAAGCCCTTTGATCGCGCCTGTTTGCGCAGCGCGGCCAAATCCAGCCCAGCGCCCGAAAACAGCGCCTTGGCCGCTTCGCCCTCGATCCAACCCTGTACGGCCAGGCTTGTAACCTTGTCTGCCGCGCGAACGAGATCATAATTCTCGCCGCCGGGACTGACCACGACATTCCAGCCATAGCCCGCGCCCGGCGTATCATGCACGATCAGCGCGCCGATCGCGCCGCGCCGCGCGGCCTCCTCGAACTTGTAGGTCCAGCGGCCATAATAGGTCATGGTCCGGCCGCCGAATTTGCCGACGGCGTCCTCGCCCTTCACCGCCTCGAAATCGGGGTCGTTGATCAGGAAAACGGCAACCTTGCCCTTGAGGTCCGCGCCCTTGAAATCATCCCAGCCGCGTTCCGGCGCGGATACCCCATGGCCGACGAAGACCAGCGGGGCGTTCGCTACCGCCACCTGATCCTTGGGCTGAAGCGTGGACAGATACACTTGTTTGCCCAGTGTCCATGGCGTCGCCGCTCCGCCCTGCGCGACATTCAGCGTCACGGCGGCCCCCAACTTAGTGTGGAGCAGCGGCACATCCTGAACCCACTGGCCATTCGGTCCGCCCGGTTCCAGCCCCAGCGCCTGAAAACGGGCGACCAGATAGCCGATCGTCCGTTCCTCGCCCGGCGTACCGGGCGCGCGACCCTCGAACAGGTCGGACGCGAGCGTTGTGACCGATTGGGCGAGTTGCGCCGGGTCCGTCTGGGCATGAACGGGCAGGGCGGCGAAGGCGGCGGTAAGCGCGGTGGTCGCGCCAAGAACAAGGGTGCGTATCGTCATGTCCGTGCCTTACCCCCGCCTTGTCGCGGGGGGAAGGACTTCTCAGAATTCGATGTCGAGTTCGGCCACTTCGTCAGGTTCGATGCGGGCTTCGTCGATCCATTCGCGCATCAGATCCCAACCGTTGATCGTCCTGCAATAAGCAGCCGAGGACGCCGACACAGGTACGGCATAGGTCAAAAAGCGTTCGGCGACCGGCGCGAACATCGCATCGGCGACGGTGGGCTTGTCGCCGAACAGCCAGGGGCCGCCATAATGATCCAGGCATTCGGTCCATATCGTCTCGATCCGCTCTATATCTGGCTTGGCGCCGGAAAAGATGGGGAAACGAGAATGCCTGACTTTCAGGTTCATCGGCAGAGCGGACCGGAGATTGGCGAAACCGGAATGGATTTCCCCAGAGACTGACCGGCAATGGGCACGAACGATGCGATCGGCCGGATACATGCCCGCGTCTGGATATAGTTCATGCAGATATTCCGCGATCGCCAGCGTGTCCCACACGCTCGCGCCCTCATGCGTCAGGCGGGGGACCAGCACCGATGGCGAGAGCAGCAGAAGCTCCGCATGATTTTCCGGATCGTCCAGGGCAATCATCTTTTCGACCACCTGTAGTCCCGCAAGGCGACACAGAAGCCAGCCGCGCAGT
The DNA here is from genome assembly GCA_016000085.1 of Sphingomonadaceae bacterium. GTDB lineage: Bacteria > Pseudomonadota > Alphaproteobacteria > Sphingomonadales > Sphingomonadaceae > Sphingobium. The sequence continues at coordinate 20,778 of JAECRT010000046.1, read as the reverse complement.
GACCAAGATGAGTAATTTTTACTGGAAAGAGTGAGTTCCGCGATAGCCATGGCAATCCTCCCGCTAGCTCTTAACTCACATTTATGATGATGCGGTGCAACATGAAAAGCATGTATAGCGTTATCAAAGATCGAATCGGTCGATGGATATAATCTAAGGCTTATTGCTTATCATGCGTATGCTCTATTCCGGTTACCAGGCTTGGAACGATATGCTGGCTCCCGCGCGCTTTGGTGCGCAAGTCGCGCTGAGCATGCGCGACAGGATGGGGCCGATGGCTGACTGGGCCATGCCGCGCCGGATGTTCGCCCTGATGGATGTGTTCCAGGGCGCGAAGGTTACGCATAAGCGACCGGCATACAACATCACCCGTATTCCGAGCGGCAACGCCGAAGTGGCGGTACGCGAGGAAGTGATGCTGGATTTGCCGTTTGGCGATCTGCTGCATTTCGCCAAGGATGAGGTGGAGGCCGCTCAGCCCCGCGTATTGGTCGTGGCGCCGATGTCGGGCCATTTTTCCACCTTGTTGCGCAGCACGGTGCAAACGCTGCTACAGGACCATGACGTCTATATCACCGACTGGAAAAATGCCCGCGACGTGCCTTTGTCGGCGGGGCGTTTCGGCTTCGAAGATTATGTCGACTATGTAATACGCTTTTTCGAGGAAATGGGACCGGGCGCGCATCTTGTGTCGGTGTGCCAGCCCTGTGTGCCGGCGCTGGCGGCCGTGGCGTTGATGTCGGAGGACAAGAATCCCTCGACCCCGCGATCAATGACGTTGATGGGCGGACCGATCGATCCCAATGCGGCGCCGACCGTGGTCAATGACCTGGCCAACGAAAAGCCGATCGACTGGTTCGAGGATAATCTGATCTCGGTCGTGCCGTTCCGCTATGCCGGGCGGGGCCGGGAGGTCTATCCCGGTTTCCTGCAACTGTCCGCTTTCATGTCGATGAACATGGAGCGGCATGGGGCGCAGCATCGTGAGCTTTACCAGTTGCTGGCCGATGGCAACGAGGTCGAGGCGGACCGCATCAAGACCTTTTACGAGGAATATTTCGCGGTTCTCGACATGACCAAGGAATTCTATCTCGAAACCGTCGACATGGTGTTCCAGCGGACTTTGCTGTCCAAGGGCGAACTGATGTACCGGGGCCGCAAGGTCGATCCGGGCCAGATCCGCAAGACGGCGCTGCTGACGGTCGAGGGTGAGAAGGACGATGTCTGTGCAGTCGGTCAGACGTCCGCCGCCCATGGCCTGTGCACCGGGTTGCATCCGCACCTCAAACGCCATCATCTCCAGCCCGGAGTGGGCCATTATGGCGTGTTTTCGGGCAGCAAATGGGAAAAACAGGTCTATCCGCAGGTGCGGAACATGATCCTGGCGATGAACGGGTAAACGCAAGGCGCGGAAACGCGTGGGTAGTGCGGTCGAGATCGCTTAACTTCGCACATTTCCCGGTAATTTTGACTTTTTATTTCCTTTTTCGGTAATAATGTTACGGCACGCGATGGTCGCGGCAGCCTTCCAACTTATAGGATAAGCGCAGGCTGTAGGACAGCTTGGCGACGGGGAGGCGGCTCTACGCCACCCACTGCGCAAGAAGGCGTTGACAGCGCCGATCGCCTTCGCCGATAGCGGGGCATCGGGCCGATGCGGACGCCCGGTCAGACGGTGTCCGTCCAAGTCCGCTCCATTCGCTGCATCTGCGGCGTGACGGGGCGTTGCCATGACTAATTCCACGAACGACATTGGGCCGCCACAGTTGAGCTTTGCGGCCCTGTTCCTGAAATTCCTGCGGTTCGGCCTGCTCGCCTTTGGCGGGCCGGTGGCGCAAATCGCGATGCTGCGGCATGCGCTGGTCGAGCAGGAGCGGTGGATCGCACCGGCGCGGTTCAACCGGCTGCTCGCCGTTCTTCAGATATTGCCCGGCCCGGAAGCACATGAACTGTGCGTGCATCTGGGGATGGTCGCGCGGGGGCGGCGCGGCGGACTGGTCGCGGGGCTGGGCTTCATGCTGCCCGGCTTCCTGCTGATGCTGGCGGCGGGATGGCTGTATGTGCGCTGGATCGCGGGTCATGTCGGGCCGTCGCGCGCGCTGCTGGGGGTCCAGATCGTCGTTCTGGCGATCATCGCGCGCGCGGTGGTGCGGATCGGCCAGCACATCATCGAAGACCGGCTGCTCGCCGTCATCGCGGTGATCGCCACCCTGACGACGCTGGCGGGCGTGCCTTTCTGGATTCCGCTGATAGCCGGGGGCGTGGCCTATTGTCTGGTGGACCGCCCCATCGTGGCGCTGGCGATCATGATCCTGTTGCCGCTGACAGCGGCTGCGGCGGCGCATTGGACCGGAGGCGCGGCCAGTCACGCGCCGGTCGCCGTGGGCGCGCCGGTGACGCTGGCGATGCTGTTCATCGCGGGGCTGAAGGGCGGGTTGCTGACCTTCGGCGGCGCCTATACCGCCATCCCCTATGTCCGGGCGGACACGGTGGGACGCGGCTGGATCAGCGATGGCGCGTTTCTGGACGGGATCGCGCTGGCGGGCGTGCTGCCTGCGCCGCTGGTCATCTTCGCGACTTTCGTGGGCTATATCGTGGGTGGGCCGGTCGGGGCGCTCGTCATCACGCTGGGCATGTTCTTGCCCGCCTTCGCCTTTTCCCTGATCCTGTTCGAGCGGCTGGAGGCGGTGATCGAGAATCCGGCGCTGCACCGGCTGCTTTCGGGCGTGGCGGCGGCGGTGGTCGGGATCATCGCCGCGACGTTCGTACAATTGGGGCAGGCGACGGTCGTGCGCGTGGCCGATCCGATCGCCGCTGTTATCCTGTTCGCCGTTGCGCTGGCCGTAGCGTGGCGCGTCAAGGGCGCGTGGGTCACGCCCGCGATCGTGGCTGGTGGCGCAATTGTCGGGTGGCTGGTCACGCTGTAGCGGCGCGTCAGGCCGTTTGTCAGCCCTCCGGCCTCGTCCAGATCCAGCTACCGCCGATCAGGGCTGCCGCGACCGGGATGAGTAACCAGGGAAATGGGGAGAAGATCAGCGCCAGCACGACGCTGAAGGCGAAGGCGGCGAGAGCAGCCTTCTTCCCTTTGCGGCTGATTGCGCCACGTTCCCGCCAGCGCCGGATATGTGGGCCGAAATGCCTGTGGTCGAGCAGTTTGGCTTCGAGCCGAGGGCTGGAGCGGGCGAAGCAGAAGGCGGCGAGGATCATGAAGGGGACGGTGGGCAGCAGCGGGAGGAAGGCGCCGATCGTGCCGAGAGCGATCGAGAGGCAGCCCGCGATGAGATAGAAATAGCGCCGCATCAGGCGGCTGGCAGTTGCAGGCGGGCGAGCAGGCCACCCAGGTCTTCGCTCTCCTCCAGCGTGACGGTGCCGCCATAGATTTCCGCGACGTCCCGCACGATGGCAAGGCCAAGGCCGGTGCCGGGCTTGCCCGAATCGAGCCGCACGCCTCGGTCGAAGATGCGGACTCGATCATTTTCGGGGATGCCCATGCCGTCATCCTCGACGAGGATTTCCACCATCCCGCCCACGCGCCCGACCGTCGCAAAGACGCTGCCGCCGCCATATTTGGCCGCATTTTCGATGAGGTTGCCAAGCATTTCGTCCAGATCCTGCCGCTCGACACGGACGGCCGCGATCTTGTCGCCGTCCATGTCGACGCGGGCCTCTGGATAGAGGCGCTGGACCGCGCGCTCGACGGCGGTCAGGCTGGTCCACACTTCCGCCCGGCTCTGCGTCGCGCCGCGCCGCCCGACCGCGCGAGCGCGGGCCAGATGATGATCGACCTGCCGCCGCATCGTGGTGGCTTCGCGCACCACGGTTTCGCCCAGGTCCGGAGCCTGCGCGGTGGCGGCATTCATGATGACGGTCAGCGGGGTTTTCAGCGCATGGGCAAGGTTGCCCGCATGGGTGCGCGCTTCTTCCGCCTGCCGTTCATTATGGGCGAGGAGGGCGTTCAATTCCTCGACCATGGGCAGCACTTCGGCGGGCATGGGTTCGGTGACGCGGCTTTTCAGGCCATCGCGCATCCGCACGATCTCATAGCGGACCTTGCGCAGGGGCAGCAGGCCGTAAATGGTCTGAAGCGTGGCCAGCACGAACAGGCCGAGCGCCAGCAGCGCGAAACTTTTGAATAAGGTGGAGCGCAGCGTGCGGATCTGGCCGTCCAGCCCTTCGCGTGCCTGCGCCACCATGAACAGCCAGCGGGTGTTGGAGCCGGGCAGAACGACGGTGCGCTCCATGATGCGCAGATCCTCTCCGGGGAACTGCTTGCTGTCATAGACATGGAGTTGGCGGTCATTATGTTCCGCCGGAACCTTGAGCGCGCGGTCCCATAGCGATCGGGACCGCCAATCCTCATGACCCCTTGCGCTGACCTGATAATAGAGGCCGCTGCTCGGCTCCAGAAAGCGCTGATCCGCCAGTTCGCGATTGAACAGCACTTCGCCGTCCGGGCCGATTTCCGACGCGGCGATCATCGCGGTCAGCACATAATTCATGCCGTCGTCGAAATTGCGCGTGATGGCGTCCGCCAGCACCCGGTCGAGCGCGACGCCACCGCCGATCAGCAGCAGGCTGATCCACAGCGCCGCGATGACGATCATCCGGCGGCTGATCGATCCGGTGGAGCGGACAGGGGGAGGGGATTGGGGATCGGTCATATCTGTCCAGTCCACCCCATAACCGTTCGGGCCGATCCTGTCGAAGCCCGGCTGCCTCTTTCAAGGCAGACCAGCCCTTCGGCAGGACCGCGGCGCACGGAAAACAAGGGGACTTTTACCGCCCCGGTTCGTCCAGACTGTAGCCCAAGCCCCGGATCGTGGTGATGACGTCGGCGCCCAGCTTCTTGCGGATGCGGGTAACGAACACTTCGATCGTGTTGGAATCGCGGTCGAAATCCTGATCGTAAATATGTTCGATCAATTCGGTGCGGCTGACCACCTTGCCCTTGTGATGGAGCAGGTAGGAGAGCAGCTTATATTCCTGGGCGGTCAGCTTGACTGGATCGCCCTTGAGCGTGACTTTGCCCGAACGGGTGTCGAGGCGGACATCGCCTGCGATCAGTTCGCTCGACGCATTGCCCGACGCGCGGCGGATGAGCGCGCGCAGACGGGCGATCAGTTCCTCGCTCTGGAACGGTTTGGCCAGATAATCGTCGGCCCCCGCGTCCAGCCCGGCCACCTTGTCCGACCAGCTGTCGCGCGCGGTGAGCACCAGCACGGGGAAAGCGCGGCCTTCCTTGCGCCAGCGGTCCAGCACGGTCAGGCCGTCGATGGTCGGCAGGCCGAGGTCGAGCACGACCGCGTCGTAATTTTCGGTCGATCCCAGGAAATGCCCATCCTCGCCATCATCGGCGAGATCGACGGCATAGCCTGCGCCCTCCAGCGTGTTCCTGAGCTGCTGGCCCAGATTCGGTTCATCCTCGACGATCAGCAGACGCATAGGGTTCCGTTTCTTGTTGTCTGTCGGACGCGATCAGCGCGCCCAGCCGATGATATCGCCTGTCCGGCCGTCGGCATCAACCCATACGACCTTGCCGTCCTTCACATATTTCAGGCGATAGCGGTTGGAAGAAGGATTGAATTCACTGCCGACATAGTTTGCGCCACCCATTTGCGCATCGACGCGCCGCTTGATCATGGCGAAAGGCATGACCTGCCCATCGAGCATCGCGCGCCGGGCGGCGTCCTGTTCGTCGCGCCGACCACCTGCCTCGGCGACGGGGATCACAAGAAGCGCGGCGATCGCCGCGCCGAAAGTGACTGTCAGGCTTGTCCACTTCATATTCATGGGCATGACATAGGATGAAAGCATTGAACAGGTGGTGAATGGCAGGCCGACGACGCATAACAGCCCCGTCGACCTGCCATCTAAGGCTTAGCGTTCCAGTGCGTACTGGACGGTCAGCGTTACCGATGCGCTGACCTGCCCTGGTTCGACGGGGGTGCTGGCGGCGGCGTCCGCCTTGAACCGGGCGCTCTGCATCATCGGCATGGGGGCGTTGCCGCCACTGTTGCTTTCGCTGATCGAGATCAGGCGCGCGGTGCGGAAGCCGGCGGCCTGCGCGTAGAAATCGGCCTGTGTCTTGGCGCTTTTCAATGCGGTGCCGCGCGCCTGCGCGATCATCGGGGCGGGATCTTCGATCGTGAAGCTCGGCCCGTTGATGTTGGTCGCGCCCGCCGCGACCATGGAATCGAGCAGCGGCCCGACCTTCTTCACGTCGCGCAATTTGACCGAAAGCTGGTTCGACGCCTCATAGCCGATGAAGCGGGGACCGGTTGGTTCGCCTTCGCGCTGATTATAATCATATTGGGCGTTGAGGTTGATGCCGCTGGTCTGGATATCCTTTTTGGCGATCCCGGCCTTGGCGAGCGCGGCGATCAGCTTTTCGGTCTTGGCGGCATTGTCCTGCATCGCCTGTTGCGCGGTCTGGGCGCGGGACTGTACGCCGGTGCCCACGGTCGCGATGTTGGGCGCGCCTTCGACGCTTTCGGTGACGTTGAGCGTCACGACCGGCGCGGTTTCAGCGATGGTGACGCTCGTTTGCGCGATCGCAGCGACCGGCAGCGCGGATGCGGCGAGTGCCATGAGGGCGAGGGCGGATTTCATCTGAGATTTTCTCCTTGAGGGCTGAGCGCCTTTTGTGACGCATGCGATGAATGGACGCTGACATGCGTTGAAAGCCGTCCGACAGGTTTCGGTTCCGTGGCCCTTGCCCCGGCTCGCCCGAACCTCTAGCTGCACGGCCATGGCGGCACCTATCCTTTCCTATGAAAATCTTGGCCTCTCTCAGGGCACGCACTGGCTGTTCGAGGGGATCGACATCCATGTCGGCCAGCGCGACAGGCTGGCGCTGATCGGACGTAATGGCGCGGGCAAGACCACGTTGCTCAAGCTGATCGCCGGGATTATCGAGCCAGACAAGGGCACCAGGGCGGTGCAGCCGGGCGCGCGCGTCATCATGCTGGAGCAGGACCCGGACGTCACACCCTTTGCCACGCTGCATGATTTCGCGCTGGCGGGGGAGTTCGCGCCGCCCGCTCATGAGGTCGAGGCGATCGCCGACCAGCTGGGCATCGACCTGTCGCGTGAGGCGAAGACCGCGAGCGGGGGCGAGCGGCGACGGGCCGCGATTGCCCGCGCGCTGGCGAGCGAGCCGGACCTGTTGTTGCTGGACGAACCGACCAACCATCTCGACATCGCCGCGATCGACTGGCTGGAAAACTGGCTGGCGCGTTATAATGGCGCGTTCGTGGTCATCAGCCATGACCGCGCGTTCCTGACGCGGCTGACCCGGCAGACATTGTGGCTGGACCGGGGCGTCATGCGCCGCAGCGAGATCGGCTTTGGCGGTTTTGAACAGTGGATGGAAGCGGTCTATGCCGAAGAGGCGCGGGCGGCGGAAAAGCTGGACGCGAAGCTGAAGATCGAGGCGCACTGGCTGGAACGCGGCGTGACCGCGCGGCGCAAGCGTAATCAGGGACGGCTCGCCAAGCTGTGGGAGATGCGGGCGACGCGCGCGGCGATGCAGGGACCGCAGGGCACCGCCAAGATCGCCGTGGCCAGCGACGACAGCAAGACCAAGAGCGTCATCAAGGCCGAGCATGTCACCAAGATGTTCGGCGATCGGACAATCATCAATGATTTCACGCTGCGCATCCAGCGCGGCGACCGGATCGGCATTGTCGGTGGCAATGGTGCGGGCAAGTCGACGCTGCTGAAACTGCTGACCGGCGAACTGGCGCCCGACAGCGGCAGCGTGACGCTGGCCCAGACGCTCGACATGATCTTCATCGACCAGCAGCGCAGTTTGATGCAGGGCGACAAGAGCGTGCGCGATGTGCTGGCCGAGGGCGGTGACTGGATCGACGTGCGCGGCGTGCGCAAGCATATCCATGGCTATCTCAAGGACTTTCTGTTCGATCCGAGCCTTGCGGAGGCGAAGGTCGGCACATTGTCGGGGGGCGAGCGGTCGCGGCTGTTGTTCGCGCGCGAATTTGCGCGCGAATCCAACCTGCTGGTGCTGGACGAACCGACCAACGACCTCGACCTCGAAACGCTCGACCTGTTGCAGGAAGTGATTGCCGATTATGACGGCACGGTGCTGATCGTCAGCCATGACCGCGACTTTCTGGACCGCACCGTCACCGTGACGCTGGGCCTGGATGGCACGGGGCAGGTCGATGTGATCGTGGGTGGCTATGCCGACTGGATCGCCAAGCGCGATCCGCGCAAGGCGGCGAAGGCGGAGAAGAAGGAAGTCGCGGCCCCCGCGCCGCCCAAGCCGGTATCGGCCAAGCTGACCTATAAGGATCAGCGCGATCTGGACCTGTTGCCCAAAAAGGTCGAGGAACTGGAAGCGGCGATTGCGCGGGACGAGGAAGCACTGGCCGATCCGGCGCTTTATACCCGCGATCCCAAGAAGTTCGCGGCGCTGACGGGCGCGATCGAAAAGGCGCGCAGTGATAAGGATGCGGCCGAGGAACGCTGGCTGGAACTGGCGGAAAAGGCCGAGGGGCTGAATAACTGAACGGCTGACACGGGCCTATATGGGGGCAGAAAGATGGACGGACAGACGCAGGCACCCCATCATGCCGTCCATTATGTCAATCGCGTCGGCTGGCTGCGGGCGACGGTGCTGGGGGCCAATGATGGGATCGTCTCTACCGCCAGCCTGATGACCGGCATCGCCGCGTCCGGCGCATCGCGTGACGCCATCTTGCTGACGGGCATCGCCGCGCTGGTGGCGGGGGCGATGTCGATGGCGGCGGGCGAATATGTTTCCGTCAGCGCGCAGTCGGACACCGAACGCGCCGACCTTGCCAAGGAAAAGCGCGCGATCGCGCAGCAGCCGCACGCCGAATGGCGAGAATTGCGCGATATCTATGTTGATCGCGGGCTGACCCCGGAATTGGCCGGACAGGTGGCGCAGCAGTTGATGGATGCCGACGCGCTAGGCGCCCATGCGCGCGACGAACTGGGCATTTCCGAGATAGCCACGGCGCGGCCGGTGCAGGCGGCGCTGGCGTCGGCCGCCAGTTTCGCCATCGGGGCCGCGCCGCCGGTGCTCGTCGCGGCTATCGTGCCGTCCGCCAGCGCGATAGCCGCGATCGTGGCCATATGCCTTCTGTGCCTTGCCCTGCTGGGCTATGTCGGCGCGCGGCTGGGAGGAGCGACGCCGCTGCGCTCGATAGTGCGCACGCTCTTTTGGGGTGTGCTGGCGATGGCGGTGACGGCGGTCGCAGGGCATCTGTTCGGCGCGGCATTATAGTGGCAAGGTCCGCAGGATTTCAAAACAGGAGACGATGACATGACTGACATTCAGCAGATTGCGCTCAAGACCATCAACGGTGCGGACACCAGCCTGGGCGACTATGCGGGCAAGGTGGTATTGGCGGTCAATGTCGCGTCCAAATGCGGGCTGACCCCACAATATGAAGGGCTGGAGAAGCTCTACGCCGACTATAAGGACAAGGGGCTGGTGGTCGCGGGTTTCCCCGCCAATGATTTCGGTGCGCAGGAGCCGGGCACGAACGACGAAATCGCGACATTTTGCACCACCAATTTCGGCGTCGATTTCCCGATGTTCGAAAAGATCGTCGTCACCGGGCCGGACAAGCATCCGCTCTACGCCGCGCTGACCAGCGCGCAGCCGGAAGCGCAGGGGGAAGGCGATGCCTTTCGCGAGAAGCTCAAAGGCTATGGCATGACCCCCAATCCGATGCCGGAAGTGCTGTGGAATTTCGAGAAGTTCCTGATCGCCAAGGATGGCAGCGTTGCAGGGCGGTTTGCGCCGACCACCGCGCCCGACGATGCCGCACTGGTGGCCGCGATCGAGGCAGAACTGGCCAAATGATCCGGGCTTTGGTGATAGGCGCGCTGCTACTGAGTGGCGCGCCTTCGGCTCATGCCGCGCTCTCCCCCGCCGAGCAGAAAATGGCCGCCAGCGTCGAGGCGGGCTATGAGCCTGCCGTCGGCCTGCTCGAAAAACTGGTGAACCAAAATAGCGGGTCGCTGAACCTGGCCGGGGTGAAGGCCGTGGCCGACATGCTGCGCCCCGAGTTCGAGGCGCTGGGCTTTGCAGTGGTGTGGAAGCCGATGGACGCGGCCAAGCGCGCCGGGCATTTCATCGCCACGCATAAGGGGCGGGCAGGCACGACGAAGATGTTGCTGATCGGGCATCTGGACACCGTGTTCGAACCGGATTCGCCCTTCCAGACCTTCAAGCGCGATGGTGACATGGCCAGCGGTCCCGGCGCTGCCGACGACAAGGGCGGCGTGGTGACGATGTTGCTGGCGCTCAAGGCGATGCAGGCGGCCGGGACGCTCAAAACCGCCAATATCGAAGTGGTGCTGACCGGGGACGAGGAGGATTCGGGCGATCCGATCAGCGTTGCGCGCGCCGACTTGATCCAGGCGGGCAAGCGCGCCGATGTGGCGCTCGATTTCGAGGGGCTGAGCCAGGAAGATGGCAAGGATATGGGATCGATCGCGCGGCGATCCTCCAACAGCTGGACGCTGACCACGACGGGTAAGTCGGGCCATAGTTCGGGCATTTTTTCCCAAGAGGCCGGTGACGGCGCGATCTATGAACTCGCGCGGATCATCACGACATTCCGCAAGGATCTGCCCGAACCCAATCTGACCTTCAATGTCGGGCTGATCGGTGGCGGGCAAAGCGCGGACGTCGACAAGGATGGCGTGCGTATCGCCGTGACCGGCAAGACCAACATCATCCCGCCGGTCGCCGTGGCCAAGGGCGATTTCCGCACGCTCAGCGAGGAACAGACAAGCCGCGTGCGCGCGAAGATGCAGGCGATCGTTGATGGGGGGCATTTGCCCGGCACATCGGCCAGCATCGCGTTCGACATGGGCTATCCCTCGATGGCGCCGACGGCTGGCAATCGCGCATTGCTGGCGCGGCTGAACGGGGTGAATGCCGATCTGGGGCTGGCGGCGATGCCGGAACTCGATCCGCTCAAGCGCGGGGCGGGAGATATCAGCTTCGTGGCGGCGGATGTCGACGGGCTGGTCGGATTTGGGCCTACGTCCAGCGGCGATCACAGCCCGGCCGAAACGGTCAACCTTGCCAGCATGAAGCGGCAGGGCCAGCGCGCGGCGATATTGATGAGCCGACTGGCGCGCGAGAAGGGACGGAAATAGAGGGACGCGATGCTTCCCCCGCTATCCCTGACCCATCAAATCGGCCCGGTGCTCGAAACATTGAGCATCCTGGGCACCTTCGTCTTTGCCGCGTCCGGCGCGCTGGCGGCGGCGCGGTTGCAGCAGACGCTCGTCACCTTCGCCTTTTTCGCGCTGGTGACGGGGGTGGGTGGCGGCACGGTGCGCGACCTGTTGATCGGTGCGCCGGTCTTTTGGGTGGTGGACGCCATGCCGGCCATCGCCTGTATGGCCGCCGGTCTATTGGTGTGGATGACGCCGCGCCGTTTCTGGAGCGAGCGGGCGCTCGACTGGCTCGATGCGATCGGGCTGGCGGCCTTTGCCGTGTTTGGCGCGGCCAAGGCGATGAGTTTCGGCGTGCCGCCCTTTGTCGCCGGAATAATGGGCGTGGTGACGGGCTGTGTCGGCGGCATCATGCGCGATCTGCTGGCGGGCGAGCCGTCGATCCTGTTGCGGCCGGAACTCTATGTCACGGCAGCGGCCTTTGCGGCGGGGCTGTTCGTGGTGCTGCGCCTGATCGGGCTGGACGTGCCGGTCGCGGGCGTCATTGCCGCACTGTCGGGCTTTGGGTTGCGGGCGGTGGCGATCAGTCGCGGGCTGGGGCTGCCGGTGTACAGGGGCAAGCAGGAGTGACGATGGCTGCCTGATGTGGGTGGTGCGCGGTCATAACCATGCTATGGCCCCCGACATGCTTACACCCAGCCTTGCCGGTATCGTCGACGTCGACGGATTTAAATATGAGTGGGAACTCCGGCGAGAGCCGCAATGGAGCGATATCGACGGCTGGAAAGGCATGACGGTGGCGTTGCTGCAAAAGGATACGCAGCGCGGCGCCCTGCTGGAATTTCCACCGCCCAAGCGCCTGTTGAAGGGATTGCAGCGGGGTCGCCTCCAGATCAACGACGCGATCATCTCCAGGGGCGTGCGTGCCGCGTTGGCGGCCGGGTGGGAGCCTGCCTCGCGTGGCAAGCCCATGGTGTTCATGGTCGACGCGGAAGGCAACTGACGGACCCGCCAGTCGACCGCCTGCTTATCGCCATAGCCCCGCGATCATTGCCATCACGCCACGTTCTTCCGCCGCACTGGTATTGCGGGGCGCGCCATAGCCGCGACATTCCAGGCAGTCGGCGCGTACCCCAGCGCCCATGACGAGCGCCTTGACGTCGGTGATCGCCTGCATCGCCCAGCCACGCTGGATCCAGCTTTGCCGGGCGAGCATGTCGCGTGGGGCGTTGGCCTGTTCCTGATCGCGGTCGGCCGCCAGTTCCTGCACCCATTGCGCCCACTGGTCGGGCTTTTTCTCGATCTGGTAGGTGCGCGCCTTGGCCGGGTCGATCTTGGCGCGGCGAGCGGCTTCGGCGATGGCGTCTTCCAGCCCGCCGAACCGATCGACCAGGCCGATCTGGCGCGCGGTGCCGCCATCCCAGACGCGGCCCTGTGCGATGGCGTCGATCTGCTGCGGGGACTTGTGGCGCGATTGCGCCACGATGCCAACAAAGCGGCGGTAGATGTCCTCGACCCCCATCTGCATGATCTGGTCGAATTCCGGGCTGGTGCCGCCGGTGACGTCGGGCTGCCCCGAGAGGGGCGTGGTGCGCACGCCGTCGGTGGTGACGCCCATCTTGGCCAGCGTGCCTTCGAAACTGGGGATGATGCCGAACACGCCGATCGACCCGGTAATGGTGTCCGGCTCGGCAAAGATCATGTCGGCCGGGGTCGATACCCAATAGCCGCCGCTGGCCGCGACATTACCCATGGATACGACTACGGGCAGCCCGGCCGATTTCGCCTGGAGAATGGCGCTGCGGATCTTTTCCGAGGCCATCACCGATCCGCCGGGCGAATCGACCCGCACGACCAGGGCCTTCAAATTCTTTTCATCCAGTGCGGTCAGCAGCAGGTCCGAAATGGTGTCGCCTGCCGCCGTGCCGGGACCAGCTTCGCCATCGACAATGTCGCCCGCGACGGTCAGCACGCCGATCTGCCCGTCATTGGCGGGCTTGCGCGCCTTTACATAGGTGGCGAAGTCGATCGCGGCGAAATCATTCGACTTGTCGCCGGATGCTTCGCCCGCGATTTCCGCGACGCGCGCGCCGAACGCGGCTTCGTCGCCCAGCTTGTCGACCAGTCCTGCGTCCAGCGCGGCCTTGGCCATGTTGCCGTTGGCAGCGCGCGCGGCGGCGACGGGATCGGCGGCATAGGCGGCGATCTTCGCCTTGGGCCGCGCCTTGGCCACGTCATCCTGCCAGTTCTGCCACAGTGCGCCGGCCAGCGCCTGATTGGCCTGCTTGGCTTCGGGCGATTGGTCGGTGCGGGTGAAGGGTTCGACGAAGCTCTTATAGGTGCCGACGCGATAGACATGGGTGTTGACGCCCAGTTTCTCGATCAGCCCCTTATAATAGAGGTTCGACCCGCCGCGGCCCATGATCGCCACGCCGCCCAGTGGATCGCTCCAGGCTTCGCTGGCATGGGCGGCCAGCTGATAGCTGTCGTCGGTGTAGAGCGTGGCAAAGGTCAGCACCGGCTTTTTCGCGGCGCGCACGGCGTCCAGCGCCTTGCCCACGCGCGCGATCGCGACCTGACCGCCGCCGGTGAAGCCGTCGAGGTTCAGCACTACCGCCTTCACCTTGGCATCGGTGCGCGCCGCGTCGAGGGCGGCGACGACATCGGACAGCCGATATTCCTTCGCGCCCGGTGCGGAGCCGGACAGCAGGGCCATCGCGCCGATTTCGGCCGGTTGCTCCACGATGCTGCCGTCAAGATCGAGCAGCAGCGCGCCGGTGGTGACGGCATTGGTGGGCTTGGGCGACCAGGACAGGGCGGCATAGAGCAGGCCGAAGAAGAGAAGCAGGAACAACAGCACCAGCCCATCCTTGATCGCGACCAATATGCGCCACGCGCCCTTCACAAATGCCAAGTTCCGGTTCCTTCGTTCTGAGCCTCAAGCGCTAGCCCATCGCTCGATCCACTGCAATGTGGGCCGCTTGTGCGCGGCTGCAAGCTTGCGCCACGCATTTCCTGCGTTATGGGAAGCCGCATTGATCGTCCAACGTGCAGGAGACGTGTCCCAATGCCTACCCTAGTCCTCATTCGTCATGGCCAGTCGACCTGGAACCTGGAAAACCGCTTTACCGGCTGGTGGGATGTAGACGTGACCGAGAAGGGCGTGGGCGAAGCGCGCGCGGCAGGCCAGTTGATGAAGGCGAAGGGGCTGGATTTCGACCAGTGCTATACCTCGCTGCAAAGCCGCGCGATCAAGACGCTGAACCTGGCGCTGGAGGAAATGGGGCGGCTGTGGCTGCCGGTCGAGAAGGACTGGCGTCTGAATGAACGGCATTATGGCGGCCTGACGGGCCTAGACAAGGCGGAGACGGCGGCCAAGCATGGCGACGCGCAGGTGAAGGTGTGGCGTCGCAGCTTCGACATTCCGCCGCCGCCGCTGGAAGCGGGCAGCGAGTTCGATCTGTCGAAGGACCGCCGCTACGACGGTATCGCCATCCCCGCGACCGAGAGCCTGAAGGACACGATTGCGCGCGTGCTGCCCTATTGGGATAGCGTGATCGCGCCTGACCTGAAGGCCGGCAAGCGCGTGCTGATTTCCGCGCACGGCAATTCGCTGCGTGCGTTGGTGAAGCATCTGTCGAACATTCCCGACGACGAGATCACCGAACTGGAAATCCCGACCGGCCAGCCGATCGTCTATGAATTGGCCGACGATCTGAGCGCGATCGAGCGCTATTATCTGTCGGAACGGTAAAGGCTAAAGCGCCTGCCCCGGCCGCATGTGGCCGGGGCAGGGGACGCTCATTTCCCGGCGCGATCCTTGTCGCGGATGGCGCGGAATTCGTCGCCGTCGACCCAATTGGGCCAGTCGGTGGTCGAAGCCAGATCGCGGCCGACGCTGTAATAGAGTTTCAGATCGGCCAACACGCCGGTCCAGTCCCAATTGGGATCATATTCGTCCTTGGGGCCATGATAGCGGTTCTTGGTATAATCCTCTGCTGCGGCCAAGCCTGCCGCCGTGCCGCCCTTCACCAGATCCTCGCCACCTTCGAAATAGAGCATTGGCAGACCATGCTTCGCGAAGCTGAAATGATCGGAGCGGTAGTAAAAGCCCTTTTCCGGGGTTGGCTCCAGCGTGGCGACCCGGCCCTGCGCGCCTAGCGCGCGGTCGAGATAGGCGTCGAGCTGTGACTTGCCCTTGCCGATTACCACGACATTCTTCGCGAGGCCCGCAACGCTGAGCGCGTCCATGTTGACGCCACCCACTGTCTTGCTGAACGGAAAGACGGGGTTGTTGCCGTAGTAGGAAGACCCCAGCAGCCCGGATTCCTCCGCCGTCACCGCCAGAAACACCTGGCTGCGGTCGGTCGGTCCGGCCTTCACATTGGCCTGCGCCAGCGCCACCAGCGCCGCCGTGCCGGTCGCATTGTCGACCGCCCCGTTGCAGATGTCGTCGCCGTCGGGCGCAGCCTGGCAGCGGCCCAGATGGTCCCAATGCGCGCTGTAGAGGACATATTCGTCGGGTCGCGTCTTGCCGGGCAGCAGGGCGACGACGTTCTTCGACATATGTTTGCGCAGGTCGTTGTCGAAGGAGACCGATGCCTTGACCCCGGTGAGCGGCACGGCCTTGAAGCCCTTTTGCTTAGCGGCGGCCATTTGCGCCGTTAGGTCCAGCCCCGCGCTTGCGAACAGGGCGGCGGCCTTGTCCTTCTGAATCCAGCCGATCGCCTGGCTCTGGCCCGCATTGCCATCGGCGCTGTCGGCGACATGCTGCGCCCCGGTCCAGCTCGATTGCACGACGTTCCAGCCATAGGCGGCGGGCACCGTGTCATGCACGATGATTGCGGCGGCTGCGCCCTGCCGCGCGGCTTCCTCGAACTTGTAGGTCCAGCGGCCATAATAGGTCATCGCCCGGCCATTGAACGGGCCGGTCAGCCCCTGCGTCTCATAATCGGGATCATTGACGAGAATGATGACCGTCTTGCCCTTCACATCCAGCCCGGCATAGTCGTTCCAGCCCTTTTCCGGGGCGTGGATGCCATAGCCGACGAACACCACCGGGCTGTCCTTGATCGCGATCCTGGGCTGGGTGGTGCGATAGGTGCCGATCACCATTTCGGGGCCATAGGCGGCGGTGACGGCGCTCTTGCCGCCAGTGAAGGACAGGGGCGAGACGTTCTTCGCGTTGATCTCGACCAGCGGCACGTCCTGGAACCAGCTGCCCTTGTTGCCGGGCTGGAGGCCGAGCTTGCCAAATTCAGTAGCAAGTAGGGCCAGCGTCTTTTCTTCGCCGGGAGATCCGGGCGCGCGCCCTTCATAGGCGTCGGATGACAATTCCTGCACAAGCCGCTTCATCGTGTCGATCGAGGGTTCGACGGCAGCGGTGGGGGTGGTTGCAGATGCGGACACGGGCGGCGTGTCGCTGCCCGATGTGGTGCAGGCGGACAGGGCGAGAACGGCGGCGATCGCCGCAATGGAACTACGCATGGAAGTTACCCTCTGTTTTTGTAATGAGCAGAGTGATGCCACCACGCGGGAAAGAGGGCAAGCAAGCGCGGGCGAGAGAGGCTTGTCAGCTTCTCCGCAATTTCCTAGCCATGATAACGAGAGTTTTAGGGGGGATATCGTGCCAGTAAAATCTGTTCGCACGGCGACAAGCCTTGTCGCTGCTTTGTCCTGCGTTGCATGGCCCGCTTTGGCGCAGGGACAGCCCGACGCGCTCGCCAAGGCGTTTGGCGCGCGTGAAACAGTCATTTCCGCCAGTCTCGCCCCGGACGGATCCAAGATTGCGCTGATAGCGGCAGGGCCAGGACGCACTACACGGGCTTTCGTGCTGGATGCGGTCGAGGGAGCGGAACCCAAATCATTGGCGCAAACCGGCGGAAAGCCGGAATATCTGCAATATTGCAATTGGGCGGCAAGTGATCGTCTGGCTTGCCAGATTGCTGGGCAAACTCGCTATGTCGATCATGTCTATGGTTTCAGCACCCTGTTCGCGGTCGATGCGGCGGGCGGCAATATCAAACAATTGAGCCAGCGCCGCGGCGAGAATGCGCAAGGCTATGACTTCCGTGGCGGCGAGATCGTTGACTTGTTGGCTGGTGAGCAGGGATCGGTTCTCATGACTCGATCCTATGTGCCCGAAGGCAAGATAGGCAGTCTTGTCGAAAAGCGGCAGGAAGGGTTGGGCGTCGATCGCGTCGACACCCGCACCGGCGCGACGAAGCGGATCGAACAGCCTCGCCCCAACGCCTTTCACTATGTGTCCGACGGGCGTGGGACCGTGCGTATCATGGGTAATTTCGAACGGGATTTGACGGGCTATCAAAAGAGCCGGTTGACGTTCCTCTATCGCGCAACGGGCAAGGCCGACTGGAGCAACCTGTCCACCTATGACACGTTGACGCAGGAGGGCTTCTATCCGCTGGGGATCGATGCCGACAATAACATTGCCTATGGATATAAGAAGATAGCCGGACGCGATGCGCTGGTCAGCGTGGCGCTGGACGCGGGCCTGGAAATGAAGACCGTCTTCGCCCATCCGCGCGTGGATATTGGCGGCCTCATTCTCGTCGGTCGCAACCGTCGCCCGGTCGGCGTCAGCTATGTCGAGGAGCATCGGCAGGCCTTTTATTTCGATCCGACCGTCGCCGCGATGACTAAGTCGCTGAGCAAGGCGCTGGATGGCAAGAAAGTGCATATCGGCGACATGAGCGTCGATGGGCAGAAAATGCTGGTTTGGGCAGGCAGCGATACCGATCCGGGCCAATATTATCTGTATGACAAGGCGGTGCGGAAATTGGCGCCGATCATGCCAGATCGGCCCGAACTGGCGGGGAAGACGCTTTCACCGATGCAATCGGTCAGTTTCAAAGCGGCCGATGGCACCATGATCCCGGCCTATCTTACCCTGCCGCCGGAGCAGGGCAATGCCAAAGGCCTGCCTGCCATCGTCCTGCCCCACGGAGGCCCGGAGTCGCGCGACGAATGGGGCTTCGACTGGCTGGTGCAATATTATGCCGCGCGTGGTTTTGCCGTCATCCAGCCGCAGTTTCGCGGTTCAGATGGCTTTGGCGACGACTGGGTGTTGCGCAACGGTTATCAATCCTGGCGCACGTCGGTTAGCGACGTGATCGATGCCGGACGCTGGCTGGTGGCGCAGGGCATTGCCGACCCGGCGAAGCTGACCATCGCAGGCTGGTCTTATGGGGGTTATGCCGCGCTTCAGGCGCAGGCGCTCGACCCCGCTTTGTTCAAGGCCATCGTCGCGATCGCTCCGGTAACGGATTTTGCCGATCGTCACCGTCGATCGCAGCAATGGTCCAACTATTATCTGCAACAACAACGCATGGGCACCGGGAAGGCGGCGGATGAAGCATCGCCCTCCAGCTACGCGGCCGAGTTTCGCGCGCCGGTGCTGATGTTCCATGGCACCGATGATGCCAATGTCGACATCAGCCAGGCGAAGATCATGCAGGGCAAGCTGGAAGGCGCGGGTAAGCGCAGTCAATTGGTCGTATATGACGGATTGACGCATAATCTGGACGACAGCGATGCGCGCGCCGACATGCTGCAAAAGAGCGCCGACTTTCTGCTCGCGGCGGGAAAATAGCTGGGGCCGGGGGAAGCGCGCACCTGCGGACTTCGTGGGGGCATTGTCACCCCCATCCGCGAGCACCGGACCCCAACGCAAAAAGGGCGGCTCCTTGCGGGGCCGCCCTTTTTGTATGTTCTTCGGAAAACCGATTAGCGCGAATAGAATTCGACGACCAGGTTCGGTTCCATCTTCACCGGATAGGGAACCTCGTCCAGCGTAGGCACGCGGACATAGGAAACCTTGGTCGCACCATCGGGAGCGACATAGTCGGGGATGTCACGTTCGGGCAGGCTCTGTGCTTCGAGAACCAGCGCCATTTCCTGCGCCTTCTTGCCCAGGGTGATTTCGTCACCCGGCTTCACCAGACGCGACGCGATGTTGCACTTCACGCCGTTCACATAGATGTGGCCGTGCGAAACGATCTGACGAGCCGAGAAGATGGTCGGCGCGAACTTGGCGCGATAGACGACGGCGTCCAGGCGGCGCTCCAGCAGGCCGATCAGGTTCTGGCCGGTGTCGCCCTTCATGCGGCTCGCTTCGAAATAGTTCTTCTTGAACTGCTTCTCGGTGATGTCGCCGTAATAGCCCTTCAGCTTCTGCTTGGCGCGCAGCTGGATGCCGTAATCCGACATCTTGCCCTTGCGGCGCTGGCCGTGCTGACCGGGACCATATTCGCGCTTGTTGACAGGCGACTTGGGACGGCCCCAGATATTCTCGCCCATACGACGGTCGAGCTTGTACTTGGCGCTGGTGCGCTTCGTCATAGATAATTCCTAGTAATTGCTAACAACGTTACCCCGGTATCGCCTACGTCCGTTTTCAGGGGCAGGGCCACCGCTTCACCGGGATGCGGGACCAATCGCGAAGGCGCGCCTATGACCATAAGGGGGCATGATGTCAAGCCTCGACAGGGCGAGCCGGGCGGCCTAACGCCCGTCGTCATGAACCCGGAAACCTACACGACCATGGAACAGGTGCGCGTGGGCGTCGATGCACTCGACCGCCAGCTTGTCGCTCTGCTCGACCAGCGCTTCGCCCATATGCGCGCCGCCGCCCGGATCAAGCCGGATCGCAACGCCGTGCGCGACGAAGCGCGCAAGGCGCAGGTGATCGCCAATGTGCGGGCGGAAGCGGAACGGCTGGGCGCGCCCGCCGCTGTCATCGCCGACCTGTGGGATCAACTGGTCGAGATGTCGATCGCCTATGAAATGGAGACGTTCGACCGCACGCGCGGTTAAGCGCCACCCTGCGCCGCGAACCAGGGGATCATCCGTGCGATCGCATCCTCCACCCGGTCGGTCGACACCGCGAAGCTGAACCGGATGAAGCGATGGCCGTCGACCGGATCGAAATCGATCCCTGGCGCGGTGGCCACGCCCGTTTCGCGCAACAGCTTCTGACAGAAGGCCAGGCTGTCGTTCGTCAGATGGCCGACATTGGCATAGATATAGAAAGCGCCATCGGGCGGGGCGATGGTCGCCAGCCCCAGCGCGGGTAGCGCATCGAGCAGCAATTGCCGGTTCCGCCGATAGGTGGCGACATGGCCCTCCAACTCGTCCGTGCAATCGAACGCGACCAGTCCCGCGCGCTGCGCCAGCACCGGCGGCGTCAGGAACAGATTGCCCATTCGCGCCCGCGCCGCGTCGATCAGTGCAGGCGGCACCACGATCCAGCCCAGCCGCCATCCCGCCATGCTGAAATATTTGGAAAAGCTGTTCACGATGATGGCGTCGGGTGCATATTCCAGCATCGACCGGGCGGGCTCGCCAAAGCTCAGCCCATGATAGATTTCATCGGAGATGATGCGGATGCCGCGTTCGGCACAGACCCGCGCGATCGCCGCCAGTTCGTCCGCCGGAATGATCGTGCCGGTGGGATTGGCCGGACTGGCGATGATAAGCCCATCGGGGGCAGGTTCGATCGCGGCCAGCGCCGCCGCGCTGATCTGATAGCGTTCGGCCGGGCCACAGGCGACCTCGATCGGCTCCAGATAGAGT
>JAECRT010000045.1:5793-24036 GCA_016000085.1 Sphingomonadaceae bacterium | reverse complement strand
GGCAGCAGTGGTTCCAGAACCGCCCACTCGGCATCAGTCATATCACTTGGCAAAGCCAGTCCGCTTCGCGCATGAAGGGCGCGAGTGGTATCGGTCCACATCGTTGAATCCATGGTAGTTTTTGGCGAAACCCATGAATCAGCGACAGGCCAGGCCGTCAAGCTAACCTGCTGATACCACTCAACTTAATTTCCGATCGGGCTCTAAGACAAAGGCCTCGTTCCCACAGCCAGGCTTCAATCTCGGCAAGAGTGACCTTGCCCGAATTGCCTACATTCATTATTTTTCCGCGCGTCAACGTTGCAACCCGCTCCGGAAGTAGCCGGTCGCGCTCGGCAGAGTCCGCTTCCGGCTCGATGACTAAATGCCGTAACACGTTATTCGCTCGGCCTGACAATGCGGCACGGTTGGTTTGAATAGCTTCCTCCCGGGCACGCAACTCCTCACGTGACATGACATCGCGCACGCGGCCGATGCTGATCCCAAATGCTGCGGCAATTTCGCGCTGTTTCATGCCTTTGGCTTGCATGGCAATCATACGCTTTCCGCGCTCCTCTGCATCACTTGGCTTCTTTCTGGGTTGCCGCATCGCAGGGCGTTTCACCTCGATTACGCGAACACCGTCCCAGAAGCGGATGGTGTGCAATGACGCAGATCTGATCGCATCCATTGCCCATGTTTTCGCAGCATCAACATCTGGCACATCGACCAGCCTCATTGATGGCTCGCCCTCGTCGGAAACCAGATAGAATGCAAACGCAGGCACAAGTTCGTCCTCCGGAAAGACCATGATTTTCAGATAAAATCATTCCGTGGGCAAGATCGCAATTGCACCGCCATTCGGCGCAAGAATACGCCGACACCAGCAAGGAATAGCAGCATACTTGCCGCAACATTCGGCCCGACAATGTTTCATCTGATATTGAATTGGTTGGACACGCAAACTTCACTCGCACGATTTGGGCGGGACGTCCGTGCGCTTTTCTCGCTGCTGTCGCTCCTGATCAAGTTCACGGGCGATCTGACGGCCCAGGAGGCGCGCAAGTCGAAGGATGGCGGCATCCGCTTCGGCAGAAAGATTGGGAGGTGAATCTCGATTGGGCCGCTTTTTCTTCATTGCGGCCATGTCCAGGATTTGAAGTACGCCCAGTTGTTAGAACCGTAAAACAAAGCTCGATGGAGGGCAGGAGGAAAGGAGGGGGCAGGAGTTTTGCGATGGCAATGGGCGATCAGTCCACGGTGATCAGGGCGGATCGGTTTCCAGTCGGATGAACCTGTGCTATGTTTCCAGATGGAAAGGCTCTGCAAATGCAGGATGTTGATCACGTTGAGCAGACAGATGAGGCAGGCTTGCCATCGCCGCGCGCTGCCGATTGGTTTTGGCGACCATGGTACGCGAAGCTCTACTGGGTAACGGCGCTGCTTTACTGGATTGGCCTCGAGATCATGATAGCCATCCCCTATGACCGGATTAATACGTCCGTGGCCAACACCGTGGTGTTGCTCATCCTCATCTTCAATCCCATCACGGTCGTAGCGGTTCTCGGCTATGGTTTCTTGAAAGCGAAGGTTGCTTGCGGAGAATGGGTGATCGTGCCGGGACCGGCTTCGCAAAGGCCAGTCATGGATCCCTATACCGATCCATCCGATCCGAGATCGGGCGATATGCACTTTCGACACATCGGCGTGATCCAGGACTGATATCATGGGTCCCGGCGCTCCTTGTAGCTAGGGTCCCCGTCTGCCATTCCGTTGTCGCGATCGAATAGCAAACGTCCCGAACTGAGGACAGAAGACTGCTCCATCGAGGTAACTGGGCCAGTGACATCGACCGTGCCCCGTCCTGAATCGGCCTGCCGCAAATACCGGTTACGAAGCCCATCATTGCCGAGCACCCGTTCACCCAACTCCCTCGCGAATGCCTCTTCCGGACGCCCGGAGCGAGAAGCGGCTTTTTCTGCAGACGCAATTGCCTCCCGGACATCATAATTTACGATGTCGATTGATGAGCGAGCTGAGACTGCCGCAATCCCTCGGTCCGAAATGTCGGCACTCAGCTTTCCGCTCAGAGAGCCTGTCGCGCTGCCCTTGACACTACCTTTTTCCGCACCGTTTCCGCTTGTGCCAACGCCGCGCGCTGCCGCCGCCGTTAGATCGCCGGAAATGCTCTGGCTATCTGCTGTCGAATGCTCTGCTGACCGCGATAGAGAGCGTTGCCACCCGGTCTGCACCATGATCGCGGTGACGTCGCGCTCCAGCGTATCGGCGACCTGCGGTTTCAGCCGCCAGTCACCTCGCCGATCCATCTCGAACCCGCCACGCAACCAGTTGGCCATGGCGGTCTGGCCCGGCGCGCCGCTGCCTAGAAAATGCTCGATCGTATCCGGCCCCGCCTGTTTGCCGGCTTCGAACCGCGTACTGGTGTCGTTGCGGGCCGACTGGCTGAACCCGGTGCTGCTGGAGACGAGCAGATCATTATGCGCAAAGCTGAACCGGGCATGCCCGCCATTGGCGATCGCGCCAAGCTGGCTTTCGTTGATAAGCCCCCCGCGCCACATTTGTGCCGCCAGTTCCGGCGTCAGGTTAAGGCCGATGTCGCCATTCTGGTCCATGGCGATCTCGCGCTTCGACATCTCCACGCCATGCTCGCGCAGCAGTGCCTGGCTGCGGGTGAGCCGCTCCTTGCCGACGATGCTTGTCAGTCGCTCGTTGCGTGCGCGATCGGCGATGCCTTCCGCGCCACCTTCAGCCATATCGACCTGGTTTCCGGCAGTGCCCGCCAGCGTGCGAATGAAAGAATCCAAGCGCGCGGCTTCGCGCACCGATACACCAGCGGCAGCGGCGCCTTGTGCAAAACCGGCATTGTCCGCCTGGCGCCGCTGCTCGCCTATTTGGGCCGAGCTGCGCACGCCATCAGGACCGATCTCGCGCTGGGCATCAAGCTTGCCCGACCGCTCGGCAAAATCATAACCAGCGGCCTCGCGCGTGCGGCTATAGACACTCGTGCCCTCGCGCACGGCTTCCGCTGTTGCGCCGTCGGCAGTGCCGACCTGAACAGCGGCATTATAGCTTTCCAGGGCGCGCAGCACCTGCGCCTCGTTGCGCCCGGTCGAGCGCGACAACTGGCTGATTGCGGTCGATCGCACTTCACCCGAAAGTGCATTGATAAACCCGATGCGCCGGCTGGTCTCGGTGACCGACAGACCCAGCATCCCTGCGGCCTCGCGCTGCCCCTGATTATGCCCGGTGCGATGGGCCTGTTCGGTCGCGACATTGCCGCGCTCGACCGCCGCAACTCTGTCGCCGGCATAATCCCGGCGGCCTTCCATCGCGCCGACCTGCGTCTGCGCGGCAGTCAGGTCATTACGGAGCATCTGTTCCTGATCGAAGGCGTTGGCGGTGATCTTGGCGAAGGTCGGATCGGCGCCCGCCTGGGCTATCACGGTTGACGCCTTGAGCGCCGCATCCTTTGCATCATAGCCACTGCGCTCAAAATGCCGCTGCGCGCCCGATTGCATCATCTCATAGGCTTGGCTGTCGCCGAACGCCTTCCACTGCACCATGTTCTGCGCGAAGGCGGCAAAAGCCCGTTCGCCGCCCTGGCCTTCGCCGAAGTAGCTCGTGCCAAGCTTGCGAAGTGCGTCCCCTTGCGCAAAATTGTGGATGGCAGAGGTCGCTGCATTGGCCCGGATGGCGCTGGCCGTGGCAGGATCGTTCAAATCCCGCCCGGTAACGGCAGGAGAGAGCCCGCCCAGTTCCCGCGCGGCATCCGCCCGACCCAGCCCGAACGCCGCCGTTCCGGTCGCGCCGCCGCCATGTTCTCCGATGACCGACCCGGCTGAAGAAAATGCGCGATCGAGCCCAAAACTGCTGCGTTCGCCAAAATCGCCGAACCCCGCCGATGTGGAGCGCCGCGCCATCGTGCCACCGGCCGAAGCCTGCGCCTCCAGCGCGGAGGCATAGCCCTCGCTGGTCCCCACGGTTGCCGCCGCCATGCTGCCCTGGCCCTGGACGCCGAGCATACCGGACGTGAAGGCGGTGAACATATTGCCCGAGAAGCGGAACACGGTGAACACGAATGCGCCCGCCAGGCCCGCGGCTGCGGTTCGGAACGAGCCGAAGATGGCCAGCGCCTTCATCGCGGCTGATGGTGCCAGGATCCAGCTATCGGCAGCCACGTTGGTCGCGCGCAATTCGGCCAGCACATCCATCGCCCGGCCAAGGGTGAGCTGGTAGATGCCGGCATCGATCACGCCCCAGAGCGCGACGAACACGAACAGGCCTAGCGCAAAGCTTGCGACCCGCAGGTTGATCGGCGTCAGAATGAAAAGCAGCGCGATCGGCATCATCATGAGCATGATCGCGAACACCGAAGCCCGAATGGTCGGCATCCACTCATTGGCCGTCGAGAGCGTGGCAAGGCCGTTGGACTCGATCGCCCGGTTCGCCATCACCCGCGCCGTGGCTGCAGGCGAATCCTCAAACAACACATCGCCGACCGTCTGACCGAGGAGGATGTTGGTGAGGAACGTCTGTCGGCTCATCGATTGGCCCAGCATCATGTCGCCCAGTGCGTCGATCTGCTGGCGGCAGCGATCGCGCTGGCTGGTCTGGTTCACATCGAATCCGGTGCGGGCGCAGACCTGGTCGCTATAAGCGTCGAACGCTGTGGCATCCGACAGACGGTCGGCAATATGGTCCCAGGCTGCATCGCAGCTCATCGTCGTCCCGCCCTTGTCGCTCGACGTGAAGACGGTCGAGAAGGTCGCAGGGCCCGCCATCGCCGCAAAGGAGGCGGGAAGGTCGGTCGAGGTGCGGAACAGCTGATCGTCATCGACGCCATAGGCCGGCGAGACACGCGCGACCGGATAGCATTGCCGCACATAATCCTTCACCGTTGCATCAAGGAAGGTATCGACGATCGGGCTGCGCGGCGAGACTGCATTGAGGAACAGGTCGAACGCATGGCCGCCTGCACCAAATTCCAGCTTGGCGTTGGGATCGGTGGTGTTGTCATCGATCGTTTCAGCAAGCGCCCGCTCCATCAGGTTGGTGACGCCGGCAACCAGCACGATGAGATTGGGAACGTCGCCGACCGGCTGATAGGCGTTGCGTACACGGTCATAGACGTGGACCGTGCCGGTCGTAGCGATCATCCCTGCAAACAGGCCGATGCCGACCAGCATCTGGAATCCGAACGCGACCAGGCCCATGCCCGATCCCCGGATACTGGCGATGACCGCGCCAAGGCCAATGCCGACCACCGCGACAATCAAAACCAGTGTTTCATAGCGCGGATCACCGAAGATCATCGCCACCAAGTGAAACGCGTCGACGGTTTCGGAAAAGCCGTCCCAAGTGTGATAGCTGGCATCGATCGCCAGCGCGGGCGTGGCGCTCAGCAAGCCGAACAGGACGCATGCCAGGCGGATGAGATGACGCATGGCTCGCCTCACCGGTTGCGATTGGCGTTGGCGCCAGCGGCGTCACGCGCATCACGGTCACGCTGGCGCACCACCCCGGCATAATTTGCCGACAGGTTCGCCTGGTTCATGGCCGCGATATAGGACTGGCGCATCTGCGCGCGCTGGCGCAACACTTCGTCGCGCAGTTCGCTTAGCTGCTCAATGCCCGTGGTCAGGATGCGCGTCTGGCAGATGTTCGTGTTGTCCGCGTCAGCCGCGCCCGCCGTCGTCACGCCGCGCTCTGCATTTTGCAGCGCAAAGTCGATCGAGCGGGTCAGATCATTGAGCATCTGATAGGCGAGGGTGAGGGCGACCAGCTCGTCGGTGTCGGCGATCACGCTGTCGGTCAGGCCCTGCCGCACGCCCCATTCGAGCAGGCGATAGACCGGCAAGGTCCGTACATTGGCGACGAACTGCTTTTCTTCAGTGGTCAGCGCGGCGCGGGTACGGATCTTGGCGGCCACCGATTCCATCCTTTCGCGCGCCAGCAGCAGCGCGCCGCGCCCGGCGCCGTTCACCGAACAATCTGAAGCGGTCGCAGGAATGTTGAGCGCGCGGGTGGGCACCCGTCCGGTCAGAAAATCATCGGCGCTCTCGCTATCCTGGCGCGGGCAGGCGGGGATTGCCGAGAAGAGCGGCACCTTGTCCTTATCATCCCAGCGCATATAGACATCGCCCACCCTGGCACGCATCACGCCCGCCCAGTCGGATGCGCCGACCCGCGCGGCGGCATGGCCAAGCAGCGAACCGGTCTTGAAGATGTCGGTGACCTCGGCCGGGCAATTGGCGAGCGCGTCCTTCAGATCCTCGGTCGGATTGCCCTTATTGGCCTGGATCTTTTCGCGGCTCTGTTGCCAGCTATTGGCATAGCCTGCACGGATCGACTTGTAGCCGGTCATCTCCTCGACGATCCCCGACATATTATCATCGCCCCTGGCAATCTGAACCATGCGATTGGCGAGGCGGCAATCATTCACTTGGATGGAATTGAGATAATTGGTCGCTGCCTCCATCTTCGAGATGATGTTACCCATTTTCTCGTCGAGCGTTTCGAGCAGATATTGGAAAGCGACGGCCGGCGCGGCCTGCAGGATCGTCTCCAGTTTCTGGACCAGATAGTCGGGGTCGAGAAACGACATGCCCCCTAAAAACATGTCGATACCGCCACAGCCCGCCTTCACTTTGGGAAGCGTCAGGCTCATGAGATAATCGTCATGGACATCGACGCGACCCGACATGCCGCCCGCGGACACATAGCCGCGGGTCTGGTCCTCGAAGCTGCCCGGCGAGCTATAGGTGACATTATCGAACCAGCTTTCGGCCCAGCCTTGCGCATAGGCAGGGGCCGCCTGGCCGCATGAAGCGACGAGGATCGAGAGTGCGAGGGGCAGACGATATGGATGATGTCGCATGGCAGGCTTCCTGATGAAAATGGACATGTGACGCCGCCCCGCCATGATCAGCGTCGCTTTGGGTTAGAGGAGGTCAGCGCCCTCACGCCGACGATCCCGGTAAATTTCGACATGGCGCGCACGCCTACCGCAGCCCGGGTTCCGGTCAGCATGCGGGCGGCGAGCCAGGCATTGCGCGCGATATTGGCGCTATGGTCGGTGCCGATCGCGATCGGCACCATGCGGTTCGGGTCGGCAAGCGGCCTGACCCATGCGACGGGGTTTCCGACCCAGGGCAGGCCTAGGCGCCCGGAACGGAGCATGGCTTCCTGCGCGCCGATCGCGCGCACCTGCCAGCCATAGCGGGCGCGGAATGCCTCGAGTTTCGACCAGAGATCGCCGCAGGGCAGGCAGGCTGATGCCGTGCTCATCTCGATAGTGTAGAGCGACGCTTGGCCACGCAGCATGGCCTCGAAATCGGCAGGAAAGTCTCGCGTCATCGGCACGCGGGCAAGCCAGAGACGCATATCTGCGTCTGTCGACACCGGATGAATGGCGGCTCGCCTGGCAAGGCCGCGATCCGTCGGCTGCGCAGCGGCTGTTGCGGGCGTCTGCACCGATATTGTCAGCACGAGAGCCCAGGCGAACAGGGCTTGGCCAAGGCGCGTCACGGCCTTGGCCCCTGGGCATCGACGAGGTCGCCGCCGATCACGCGCGGATCGGTCGCTGAGACGGGTCCATTGGCGAGCGCATCGAAGAAGCCGTCTTCCTCGCCGGCGCCCGTCAGCCATTGTTCGGGCCGGATGTCGCCGCGCAGCAGCCGGACCGCCTGATAGGCCATCTGGGCGAGATTGGGATAAGTCTCGACGCCTGCTGCGATTACCATACGCTGGGCGCTGTTCCGGCGAATGACCATGGTGGTCGGCGTCACCTCGACTCCGAAGCGCTGACCGAGTTCGGGTTTGCGGTCGAGATCCATCAGGCTGACCTGCCAGCCCATATCCTCCTGGAACCGCTGGACGATCGGCCATTGCACCTTGCAGTAGCCGCAGGAGTCCCGCGCGAACATGACCAGCGCAAATTCCCCGGCATGTGCGCGCAGATATTGGCGGCGGACCTGATCCTTATGCGCGCCCAGCGCATCGCGGGCCTCGCCGACCATCGGATTGGCGGCCCGGGCGTTGAGTTCGGGGTGAGTGAGCATGGCAAGCTGGGTCACGCCGGCAAAGGCGCGCGCCTTGCGCCGGGCAAAATCCTGCAGCCGCCAGAAATCGGCGACCGCATCGATCGTGAGAATAGTGGCGGCATAGTCGCGCTGCTGTTCGATCAGCTTGGCGATCCGGGGCGGCGCCCATTTGGCCAGTTCAGCCATCGGCGGTATGACGGGTTTTGGGATGACATCATCGGCCGCTTCTTCCGCAGCGTCGGCTTTGGGGGTTTCATACCACCAATAGCCGCGTGTTCCGCGATCTCCCGGGCCTGGAGGCGCGGGCTGCGCACCCGCAATATCGACGGGCAGCAGCAGCAGGACACCCAGAGCGAGGAGGCGCTTCACAGCAGCTTCTCCATGCGGGTGAGCCGCGCAATGGAGACCGGACCATAATAGCGGCTGTCATATCCGTCGGGATGGCGCGAGCCGACGAAGATCATGCCATCGGGAATATGCGGACTTTCCGGCCGCCAACGGTCAAGCGCCTTGCCGCTGCGCGATAAGGGTTTGGCGACGCCCATCAGCCTGCCATTGCAATAGTACCACCCGGTCCAACCGCGACCCAGGGTGGCAGGCTTTTCAACCATCACGATCCGGTCGCCTGGCAAGCACAGCGCATATTTGGTGACATTCACTGGCTTGGGGCCGGCAAGCGGATCGGACAGAAGGAACGAGACGAGGTCGCCGTGACGGATCGGGCCGGGGGAGCGGTGCACGACCCAGGCATCGATGGAGGGCGTCATGACCAATGTGATCTGCGGCATCGCCCACCAGGCAAAGAGACCAATCGGCAGCACGATCCCATAGGCCTTGAAAAGCTGACCCCGACGGGGCGGCTGCCCAAGGCCACCAGCGCCCAGCGCCACGGCTGCGCGCAGCGGCAGATCCTTGAGTTCGCGCCAGACCCGGTTACCGGCGCGCCATGCGAGCAAGAGCATCCTGCACCTCCGCCTTGCCGCCAAGGCGGCCATATTCATCGAGAAGCCCGGTCAGGGCGGCGTCGCCCAGCACGAGATGCGCTGCGCGCGGGCTCGCCTCGTCGCGCTCGCAATAGGGCCGGGTCGGATCGCCAGGGATCATCGCCAGCGCCGGCACCTGGCTGACGCGATGCTGCCGGAAAATCAGTGGATCGACGATCAGCTGCACGTCGCGCATGGCGCAGGCGGGACCTTCGCAGCCCGGATCGCGGCGCAGTATCGCGGCTGACAGTTGCGCCATCGGTCCAACCTGCCGCATCCCGCCCGGCATGCCGCGAAAAGCCATGACACCCCTGGCCCGTTCGAGCTGCCCTGCGTAAGTGCGCAATGTTTCAACCGGCATGGAGGAGGACACGAACAGTAGCGGGACCCACTGGTTCGCGCTGCTGCCGGAAACAACGCCAGCCAACGCCGCTTCTTCGGGCTGTTCAAGACCCAGGGCCTGCGCGATACGCCGACTGGCGGTGTCCCGTTCGATGGCGAGGGCTTTGCGCGCCGCCGCGACGTCTGCCTTGACGCGATCCGCCATGGCAGGATCTTGCTTGCGCCTGTTGATCCCCTCGAAGGCGCGGCGCTCCGCGCCAGCGTCGGCTTTTGAGGGCAGAACGGGCGAGGCTTTCGTTGAAGCCTTGGCCTTGGCGGCAGCCCGCTTCACGCGCTCCATAGCCGCGTCACCCTGATCCTGGATGCGCGTACGCGCATTTGCGCTCGTCGGCTGTTCGGCCACAGCCTGCGGTTCACTTGCGCGCACCGATGCGGGATAGAGCGCGAGAGCCGCCAGAAGCAGGGCGCGGCTAGTTGCTGATCGTCTGCATATGGGCATCGATCTTGTCCTTCATCTCGATCTGGATTTCGGATTGGGCGCGCGCCTCGATTTCCGTATAATATTCGGAGAGGTCCATTTTGCTGAAATCGAGCGCCTGGAATTCTTGCGGGCTAAAGCCCCGGCAATAGGGTTGCTTCGCCGTGCCCCAGCCAATCGCGGCGAAAGCCTTCAACTGCGGGCGGCCCTGTTCCTGGATGATACGGCCAAGCTTCGTGTTGAAGCAGCAATGGCCCCGGGCCTTCTGCACGCAGACGCCAAGGATGCTCGACGCACAATAGCTGCCGATCTCATGGCACATGCCCGAACCGCGCAGCATGCCCACTTCCATATCCTGCTGGTCGCAGCCCTGGAGCAGGAGATCGATCATGAAGTTGACCGCAAGGCTGATCGCGATCGATGTGGGATCGATGCCGACGATGATCGCATTGGCGCCGGCACTCGCTGCCTGGCTTGCGGTCGCGCCTGCCTTGAAGGCGGTGTAGGCTGCTTTCATGCCGGTGAAGACGCCCTTGGCCACTGCGATCTTCGTCGTAATCGACGAGATCGAGCCGCCCATGCCGTCCTTCACGATCTTGCCCTTGTCCTTGCAGCAATTCTGGAAGGTGGTGCTGAGCCCAACAGGACGGCAGCGCGCGGCGCGGCCGGAAAAAATCTCGATCGTGCCAAGGCAATGGCCATCAGCATCGACGGCACCGTCGGCTGCGACACCGGGATCATCCACCACCGGCTCCTCGACGATCGGATTGGCGCTGGTGTCGATACAGGCGTTGGCCGAGCAGCTTGGCGCGCCGCCGCTGGCCGACACAGCGCAGGCATATTGCTCGCCGAGCGGGCACCGCATCGCGCCCGCTCCATCCGTCTCACACGGTGTTTCGCCAATGGGGCACATCCATCCGCCCGCGCCGGTCAGATGGCAGCTTGCCGTTTCGCCGTCGTCCGCCGCATCGCCATTGCCGTTAAGATCGACAGCGCAAAGCTGCTGAGCGCTTGCGGTGCCGGGGAATAAGGAACCAGCGCCGACGAGGAGGATCAGCCCCAAAAGCAAGATACGCAGCGACCTCATCGCACGGCACTCGTGCAGACCATGTCGGCGCCGCCCAGATGTACGGTCTGCATCATCACTACCGCTTCGGGAAAATCATCGATGCAGCCACAGCCCTGCACCAGTTCCTCGCCCTCGCCCGCAGGGCAGACACCATTCTCCTGGCAGGCGTGATAAAAATGATCCCAGCTCATGGGATCACTTTGTCTGGAACCGGTCACGCCATCGGGGGCTGCGGCTATATTGACCTGCGCCTTGCGGGTCTTGCAGATGGGCTCGCACGCATTGACGCTGCCGGACACGGGCAAGGAAAAATTGCGGGTTGTCAGGCTATGGCTGCCATCGGCATTCCTCACCCGATCAGCCAGCAAAGTCTCGGTCGAATGATCGATAATATAGGTGCCGCGGGAGAGATCGGGCTGCGGGAGCGCGCCACTATCGACCGTGCAGGTGTAGCTGCGCTGGCGCTCGAAGAAGGCGCGACTGATCGACGTCGCGCAGGCGCCCGTGCCGATCAACCGGGTCTGGGGCAGGGGGGTGAGCCCGGTTTTGACGCCGTTGCGAAAGGTGATGACGCCATCGACATCTTCATCATCGAGACGACAGGCATCATTGGCCGCATAGCCCGAACAGCTGTCGACAAGCTGCTCGCTCGTCTTGCAGCCGGCGTCCACCTTTGCTTCGATCGCCGCATAGGCTTCGCCGCCATCGGCAACCGCGACCCGCAACCAGATATCATGATCGCCTTGCGTCAGCCTGGAGGTGAGATCGAGACCAGGATCGACATAGAAAGCGCTCTTCTTCTCGCATTTGCCCGGCGGCGGTCCCGATCCGGTCCAGACTTCCGGGCCTGAGCCGATCAGTTCGCCGTCGATCCTGATCTGTGCCCAATCGTCCCCGCCAAAGCGGGTCAGAAGTAGCTGCTGAAGCCTTGCGGCGTCCTTGACCCGCAATGTCATATGAAAATCGATAAGCGTGCAGGATCCGCCTGTGAGGCTATTGTCGGCGGGCGAGCCCATGACGAAGGTGCGGCTGCTTGGATCTGTGGCATAGGTTGCGTAGCCGCCCGCCACACGATCGATGATCATCTCGGCGGTCATCTCTTCCTGCGTGATCTGCCGGGTGATCGCGCAGCCTCGGCGCACCTGCGACGTGCCGGTTCCGGTCGACGAGGCGGAAAGCGCCTGGAAGATGCTGCTCGTTTGCGCGGCGCCATAGGCGTCGCCCGCCATGGCGCCGGGATTGGCCTTGTAGGCCGTGGCGCCAACCTGCGGTTGCGCCGTGCAGGATGTGGTTTGCGCGCCGGTATAGCGGATGAGCGGGCCATCGATGGACGCCTGCGCGATGCCGATACGCGGATCGGCCGTGGTGAGCGCGCCGACAACGCCGCCGCCCAGATCCTTGAGTATCGAGGCCATATTGCCCCAGACCAGATTGCTGCCGCAGCTATTATTGACGCAATAACAGCCGGCCAGATCGGTTAGCTCGACCTGCGAAAGCTTCAGTGCCCCGGATGCAGAAGCGTCCCAGCGGAAGAAGCGGCATGCGTCCCAACTGCCAGGCGTGCAGGAGATGATGCCGTTGGCGCAAATACCGGACGTGGGGACCGGAACGGTCAGTGCCTCATCGAAGCTGCCGTCCAGATCGCTGTCGCGCGAGATGCTGAGCGTGCCGATATCGCCGGTAGCGCTGGGCTGGGCGAGCAGTTCGAGCAGCGTCGCGCTTTTCTGGCAGGCAAGATTGGGGGTGAAGGTCTTTTTGGTGTCGACCGTGGTGATGGGCTGTCCCGCCAGACCCGGCGTCACATAATTGCCAAGCAGCGCGTCGCTGTCAGCGCTCTTCGCTCGCGCGGCGGCCGCCGCAGCGCGGGCGCGGTCCTGCGCGGTCTGCGCATGGAGCGGGACAGGCAGGCTCAGTGCTGCGACAAGGACGAGGGTAGCTGGCCTCATGGCCGCGTCTCGCGCAGAGCGATCCGCCGCGACCCGCGCCGCAGCCGGAACAGAAATATAGCTGGAACAGGGTCGGCAAGCTCTGCCCGGAATACAGCCTGGCCTTCAAAAACGGTCAGCGTGGCCACGACCATATGCGGCGAAGAGGGGACCGCCGCATGATCTTCTGCATGTGTGGCCACGCCGACCGTCCGACCGGTGCCGCAGGGGGGATGCGACACCGGCCTGACCGCATGGGGACCGCCTGGCTCGGTGGAATGACGGGCAGACCATCGGCTGATGCCAGGCGAGGGCATGCGGATCGGGAAAGGCGACCTGTTCATGGCGTCGAAACCCCGGCGCAGCAGATCGTCTTTTCAAACAGCATGAATTGCGCATTGTCCTTGCCGGGCGCATGTTTGGCGCTGGTCCAAAGCGCGCCTGGCCGCCCGACATTGACGCACTGGCCACCCTTGACCGGTTCCATCAGCTGGAACTTGTAGCGGCTCTTGGTCCAGACCGGCTGCGGGATGAACGAGCAGCCATCCGCTGAACTGACGGTAAGGGCGCCAAGCCGCCCCATCATGAAGACGCCGCGCGCGGCGAGCCCCGCCCAGGCCTCGACGCTATCGCCAAAATGGATGTCGCCAGCGATCGGATAGGTCGCGCCCCAGGATCCCATGCACCAGAAGAGCGGATCGACGACCTTGCCCGCAGCGGCCGCGGCGCTGTCGGCCATGCAGGCAAGGCCGGCGGCCGGATTGCCGAACAGGATTGCCTCGGGCTGGATGATCGCGCCCAAAGTCGCCGACTGCCATGTCGGCAGCACTTCGGTGATCAGCGCGACGTCGAAGCCATCATCCTCGATGCAGGGCAGGTCGGTGAACATGTCGAGCATCTTCCAGACCGGCGCGATATAATAGTGCATCTGCGCGAACATCTTGCGCGTGTTGGTGCCGTCGGCGATGCTGGTCTGGCTGCCTTGCAGCCTGCCACCGGTCGGCATGATGTCAGCGCCCAGCGCCATCATGCAGCCAGGCTCGGTCACAACATCGACCATGCGATTGGGCGACCAGAAGCTGACCTTGACGCCGAACCAGAATGTCACGCCTTTGCGGCAGGCGCATAAAGGCTTGGAGGCCGATTGCGCATCGAGCGCCTTGCCGAGCGGATCGCTCGGACCCACCTTTACCCCGCCGATGGTGATTGGGAAGATGCAGTTCCAGCGCACCTTGGTGATCGGATTGAAGATCGTGCCCGCCTCGCATTTGGAGGCATGGGCGGGGGACGCGATCGCCAGTGCCGCGAGGGCTGAGCCGAGCGTCAAAATGCTTCGGACAGAAAGCATCATCGCGCAGCCCTCCGCAGGCTTGGGGGCATGACGACCTCGGTCAGCACCAGCTTCTGGCCCGCCTGCGCGACGATCACCGGGGCGACCGTCAGGCCAAGCCGTGCCTTCACGCGCTCCTCGAGCAGAAACAGCGCCCGGCCGTGTCGCTCGCCCAATGTGATGGCATCGGCATCCGTATCTCCAGCCTGGGAATGACCACCGGCGGCGAGCAGAATGAAATCGGCGGGCCTTGCGGTGCGCAGCGCCCAGGCCAGATCGCGAGGATGTACGACGATCAGCCGTTGGGGCAGCGCGACATAGGCAAGCGGATTGAAGCTATAGCCTTTGGCGTAAAGCCGCTTTCCGCCCGGCAGGCGGATATCCTGATCGAGGGTGTAGAAGGGCACCACCGTTCGGCGGCGATCGGCGCGGGCGATGCCGAGCGCTGCAGGCTTCATCGCCGACCAGCGCTCGCGCGGGCCAAAGGCGGCTTTCATGTCGGGGACATGCGCGGCGCGGCTTTCGATCTCGCTCAGCGCATCGGGCTCTGCGATCGGCCAGGTGCGCCCGATAATGCTGGTCGCGGCCGTGACGGGCGCGTGCATCAGCAGTCCGGTCATGAGCGCCAATGGCGCTATTGCCCATAGGGCATGAAGAGGGCGCCCTGGGCCCATGGTTCTAGCGACCATGACGCCGTCTCCAATATGGCGAAGGGTTCTCGCTCGTCTCGCCGATCGCGGCGCTGATCAGCGCCGCGATCGCAATGACGGCTAGGACCGCGCCGAGAATGCGGACGACCGCGGGCACGGAGGGTAACTGCCAGGCGATACAGGTTTGCACGAGCGCAAGGCCCTGGCTGCCGATAAGCAGACGGATGGGTCCTGGCGCGGGCGTGGCGGAGAAGATGCCGTTCACATCCGCCTCCACCGCTGGGTGATGGCACGAAAGCGCGCGGCGATTGCGTCCCACGGAATAAGGATCAGACCCGTAGAGCCAGCGCCCATGCCGGCGCAGATGCCGATGAAGATGCCTTCGGCAAGCGGCGCCTGGAGGAGCCACGCCGCAGCATATGCGCAAAACGCGGCATTGGCGATGCCGCCCGTCACCAACATTGTATAGCTCATCCGCGCAAAGCGGCGTTCCGCCTGGATCACCGTGACGATCGCCTGCGCAACCGCGTCGATACCAAGCGCCGGGTTGCTCACGCTGCGCGCATAGGCAAGGAGTCCATGGACATCGTCTCCGACGTCGAGGCCAAGATCGAAGCCATTGGCGTGATCGGCCTTCACTGCGCCCTCCAGTGCTTGAAGCGTGAGAAGACCATCCCGCAAGCGCCCGACAGGCCGATCAGCAGCATGCCGCTCGCACAGCAGGCGGCAGCCACCAGGATGCCCGCCCGTATGGCCTGGAGCGGCGGCTGACCGAGCGCTGTGCCTGCCACGATGACGAGACTGCCCATCATGCAGGTTTCGATCGCTACCAGTCGCAGTCGCCAATGGAAGGCGGCGGCCTCGGCGCGACGGGCAACACGCGCTTCGATCATCGCTTCGATTGCCGGGTCATTTTCCCAGTCGAGCGCCAGCTGATCGGGATGGGTTACGGTCTTGTGCGTCATGCCGCCCTCCCGTCCTGGCGAGTATTGCCGCCCAGTATTTGAGCTGGATCGACACCGGCCAGTTCGCAGACCGC
Source organism: Sphingomonadaceae bacterium (assembly GCA_016000085.1). Lineage (GTDB taxonomy): Bacteria > Pseudomonadota > Alphaproteobacteria > Sphingomonadales > Sphingomonadaceae > Sphingobium. The sequence continues at coordinate 8,178 of JAECRT010000045.1, read as the reverse complement.
CTCCAGCGGATTGCGACCGGCCCGCACCAGCGCCTCGAAGGCGGCAACCTCATTGGGCGCAGAAGTATTGATCCAGTAGCTGAAGGGGTCGACCACCAGCCGCGCGATGCCGAGGCCCAGCGGACTATCGATGAACACTTCGGAATAGTTGGGCTTGGCGTTACGGACCGATTTCAGGAGATCGAGGACGAAGCCTGAATAGTCGAGGATCTTGTTGTCCACCGCCTTGTCATAGGTGGAGCCCTGGAGCAGGAATTTGGTCGCGGCATTTTCCAGGATCACCTGTCCGGTGCCGCCAAAGAGCATGAGGTCGTTCATGCTCTGGAGCACGATGCCAAAGCTCCCCTGATATTTGCGCGCACGGCGATAGCCCTGGCCAAACGCCTCGGCGAGACGGGAGAGATCCTGCCCGTCGCTGCGGGTCATGAACTGGGCTGCCTCGTCGCACAGCACGAAGCGGGGCTTGTCGCGGGCCGAAAGATAGAGTTCCTGGGTGACCGCGTTCACCACTACCATCACGATCACGTTGAAGAGGTCAGGCAGCGCCTTCAAGCGTTCGAGCTCCAGCACCACGAACTCGTCGCGCGAGATGTCGAGCGTCGAAGGACCATTGAAGAAATGGCCATAGGCGCCCTGCGACCCGAAATCGCGCAGATTGAACGCCAGTTCGCGCGCGACCGGCACCAGATGGTCGACCCGGTCGAGATCGGAGGCGGCATTGTCGGGATAGCGGCCGAGCCAAGCGCGCACCGCGTCTATGCCATCTTCGCCGCGCCCGCTGTCGACCGTCCATTGGACGGCGGATTTGAGCAGGTTCCATTCCGATGTGGTGACGGGCTTGCGGGTCGAGGCGTTCGCCATTTCCGCGACGATCGCGACCGCCATGGCAATGGCCGACTGCTTGTCCTCGCCATCGAGCGCCAGCCCCATGTCGAAGGGGTTGAGCACCAGGCGCTCCTCGCCGATGTCGATATAACGCCCCGAGCAGAGCGTGCAGAGCTTGCGGTAGCTGCCGCCGATATCGATGATGCGGATCAGCGCGCCCTGCGCATAATATTGCTGGCACAAATTATTGAGCAGGAAACTCTTGCCCGCGCCGGACTCAGCCGAAACGATGAAATTATAATTGTTGATCCGTGGGTCGAAGAGATCGAGCGTGATGAGCTGGCCCTTGCGGCCCACGTAGAGGAGAGCCGGGCGGCCGCCGCCGCGAAAATCGGTCTGGACCGGCGCCATGAGGCTGGCGGCCTTCACGGCCATGCGAAAATCGCGTTCCAGCAGTTTGATTGTCTGCTTTTCGGGATAAAGCCCGAAGGGCAGGCTGGCAGCGAGCAGCACGGGTAGCAGATAGCTTTCTTCCTGCACCATGAAGGGCAGGGGTTCTGATTCCCACAAGCGCTTGGCGCGCGCCGCCATCTCACGCGCCTGGGCGCTGTCGCGGCCGAATACCCACATGGTAGGGATCACCGACACGAACCGGCTGTTGGACGCTTCATCCAAGATCCAGCCGATCTCCTCGATCTGCTTGCCGACCTCGACCGCGAAACTGCCCGCGGCCTTCTGCGCCGAGAGGATCTGCGCCCTCTTGTGGATTTCGAACTGCGAATGATCGAACAGGACCGAGAGGCAATAGAGGAATGGCCCACCAATCTGGTCGCTGTCCTCCGCAGAGCCGCGCATCCCGCCCATGAGGCGGTTGGCGCGCTCGGCGGTGATCCGGCGCGCCGGCGCTTTGGGCGTGAGGCAGCGCGCCACCTGGTTGCCCAGGAACACCTCGGGGCCTTCGAAGCAGAGGTCAGGTCCGGCCTCGATAATCTGCCGCGCGATCGACGGGGCGGGCATGCCGCCCATGCTCTCGCTGAGGAATACCCCCGGCGCGGGCGAAAAGACGCCGTTGAAGATCCGGCGATAGAAGCTGACCAGCTCGTCGGGGGGCAAGCGCCGGATACCCATCTTCGCCAGTTGCTCCTCGACCTGGCGGCGCAGATCAGCGCCGAGCTTTACCCGCGTCTTGATCGCGAGGAACAACCGGAAGTCGCGTACCGGGATGGCATGGAGTGCATCCAGGCCCCTTGTACCACCGCGCAGATAGTCGGCCGTACGCCGGGCCGAAGCCTGGACCAGCGGGTCTGGCCGGACCTTCATATCGAGATAGGCGTCAAGCGCCGGGTCGATCAGCGGATCGGCGAAGGTGATAAGCTGGAGGACCGTGCCTTCGGGGAAATGAATGTTGAGCAGCCCGAGCAACGCCTGTTGCACATGGGCGAACATATAGGCGGACGGCACAAGCTCCCAGGCCTGGCCCCAGCCATCGTCGATGCAGAGGAAAGCTTCCTCCTCTTCGACCCAGGCGACCATCGGCAGGAAATCCGAATAGGCGTCGCG
>JAECRT010000045.1:3168-5693 GCA_016000085.1 Sphingomonadaceae bacterium | reverse complement strand
GCTTCTTGTCCGGAGCGAGCAGCTTGCGATCATGGGTGACGGCAGGATCGGATCTGGAGGCACGGCCTGCGACTGCATCGGCATAGGCTTGGCCCGGATGAATGCACTGCCCATGGTCGCTATTCTTGCACGAGAATTTCTCACTATAGGGCGACATTACCGATCCCATGGTCGCGCAGCCGGGCAGCGCGAGAAGGGGCAGCAGGAGGAGGCAGGGTCGGAGCATCTTCATCGCTTTGTCTCCATGGGCGCGGACATCAGAATGTGGCTCCCGCGCCGGGTTTGATTTCGAGGGTGGCGCCCTCCTGGATCACCACGACCACATCCTTGGCGGCACCCACCTCGACGATGGGACCAGCCTGGCGGGCGAGATCGAGATAGAAGTCGGTGAGCTTGTCGGAGGATTTGGAGAGCCCGCCGGCAATGCCCGTCCTGGCGGCGTCGCCAGCATCGAGCGTGCGGACCGTTCCCAAGGCTGAGGTCGAGGTGTTGCCGAACGTGCTTTCGACCGATTGCGAGATGCCGCTGATGGTCCCGGCGATGAAGGCGCGCGCCAGCGTCGCCCCGGCCCGCGTCACCACCTTGCCCGACAGGCCCTTCTTGCCGTCGGTATCGACGAAGAAGCCCTTGACTGGTTGATCGACGATCGAATGCTCGTCGAAATCCACACAGGACAGCGATACGAGCTGGACCTCGACCCGCTCCTTGGCAAGACTCCCGGTGGCGTTGCCGACCACAAAGCAGCCGGCAAGGTTGGCCTTCACCTCATTGGGCAGGACTGCGGGCGCCTGCACCCGGGCGATGATGGGTTCAGGATTACTGGTCGCGTCCCGGCTCGCCAGCGCGTCGATCCCGGTCAGAAGCCGCGCCTTCATGAAACCAGGCGGTAAATAGATCGTCCGATTCTTTTTTTTGGAGGAGGATGACGTGTCGACCGCGCCCTGGGCCATGACCGGACCGGCCGCCGACCCGATCGCGCCGACCGTTTTTTCGACCGGAGGCGCAGGTGGGGCAGGCGGCGCAACCGGGCCGGAGGGCGGCGCAGGCAGCCTGTCGGCATCCGCGCTGATGTCGCCGGTTTCAGGCGGGTAGGGCAGGGCTGGAACGCTGTCCGGCAGGGCGGGGGGCAGGTCGCCATCCATGGTCTGACTGCCTGGAGCTGTCGTCCCGCCCGGCAGCACTTTACCCTCCTCGATCGCGCTGACACGGTCGCCCAGCAGCTGCTGGCCATCGAGAACCTTTTTCAAATCCCCACGCAGTTTGACCTCGAGGCTGTCGCCGCGCAGCCCCGCGCCCATGTTGAGCGATGCGGCGGGATCGGTGGGCTTGACGTCTTCCTTGCTGCCCGATGCCGCGTAAAGGCCTATCCCGAGCGCACCGACGGCGACACCGACGGCGAGCTGGCGCGCGCGCAGTTTTTGCCGCGCCGACATTGTGGCCCATTGCGCCTTAAGGTCGAGCAAGGCCGGGGACGGACGGCGCGCTGCGTCATCCTTCGGTTCGGCGCTCTGGGCGGCAAGATGGGCCTGATAGGGCGACAGGCCTTCCGGCGTCTCCGCTGCGTCTTTGTTCTTGTCGCCGCTCATTGTCCGGCTCCCCGGCGCACCACGACAAGTCGGGCGGCTTCGCCCGCATCGAGGCGGACCCTGTCCAGCGTGACCGAAAAAATGCCTGCCCCAAGCGCCGGATCGACGAGCTGGCGCTCGTCCAGTGTTACCGCTGTCGTGGTTCGCACATGATATTGTGAGGCCGAGAGACCGGCGCCCTCGACGGCGATACGGCGTTGTTCGGTTATCAACAGGCCTGGCAGCGCTGGAATGCCGACCGCGTCGCCCGACGGCGCGACCTCGCTGAACGAGGCAGGGATGCGATCGTCGAGCAACGCCATGGTGATGGAGACAGCGCGATCTTCATCGGCGAGCGCAGCCATCAGGGCGCTATTGGCTTGGGCACGCTGGCGTGCGCCCGGCACGAGGATCACCGTCTGCGCGGGAATTTCCGCCGGTTCCGCATAGAGCGGGTAGGTCGCGCCGTTGCAACTGACAAAGAACTCGGAAGGCTGCGTCACATAGCTGCGCGTCACTTGCCCTGCGTCGTCAATCTCGCGGGCGAGGAACTTGATCCAGGCGTCCGATCCGCCTTTTTCGACGGCAAGACCCTTCTCGGCCGAGAATTTGATATCCTCGATCTCTCCGCCCTCGCACACGACATGGTTGATGTCGCGGTTCGAGAGACGGATCCGACTGGTCTGATCGGGCAGCGCATGGAGCGTCTGGCCTGAGGCCGGGATCGCCAGCAGCATGAGCCCGGTTAGAGCGGCGCACGCTCCTATGCGCTGATTAGCGTGTTTCGACATCGAATTGCTCCTCGGAAAGGCGCGTCAGCCAGAAACGGCCATTTTCGATGCCGTAGCCGATGCGTAAAATGCCCCGGAATTTGCGGATTACGCCGCCGATGACACGGACCTTCTCGACCGGGACGACGATCTCATGGGCGGTCCAGCGGACCGGCTGATCGTTGCGGAT
>JAECRT010000045.1:1860-3068 GCA_016000085.1 Sphingomonadaceae bacterium | reverse complement strand
GTCCGGGCATTCTGGTTGGTCGTGTAGATGACCACGCCCAGCACGGCGGTGACGCCGAACATGCCCGCAATGGCGACCTTGAGAAGGCGGTTCTCCTCGAACAGGTTGGCCGAGCCCTGCAGGTAGCGATGGATGCCGTAGCTGGCCGGTTTGCCCAGCAGCGGATCCTCCTTTGTCTTTTTGTGCCCGAACATGCCCATGGCGCTCACTCGAAGAAGCGGGTCTGGGTAGGACCCGGATAATAAGGAAAGGAAACAAGACCCCAGCGCCACGCGAGATGGGGGAGATAGCCCCTGGGCTTGGTCCGCTTCCACGGGATGAAAAGGAGAAGGGCAGCGATCAGCGCCCAGCCGACAAGTCCGCCCACGATCGCGGCCACGAAAATGCTCGAGGTCGCGAGCAAAAACTCGTCAGATCCAAACCACAGGATCTGGACGGGCCGATGCAGATATTGCGGAAGGCGTTCGTCCATCTGCCCTTCTCCTCTTGGCTTCATGATACCTTCAAAGGTATCATCCTCCAGGAACCGACCATCGGTTCCCAGCCTGTTGCCGGTGGGGGAAGCGCCTGGTCAGCCAGGTGCGTGCCCCCACCTTCGCGTCTCAGATGACCATCCCGAAGGTCTGGAGAATGGAGTCCGCCTTGATGAGGCAGACAGCCGCGACGATGGTCGGGATGCCGATCATGATATTCGAGAAAAGGCGCGAGACGCCGAACAGGAAGGCAGCGACGCCGCCCACAAATCCCATCGGACCTTTCACGCCCTGGTTCACGACGATATCGTATATGTCGTAACCAAGATCGCCCTGGGCCGGTGCCGAGAAGGCATGGACCGGGCCACCGACCAGGGCCATCGCGCCTAAAGGGAGGCCGACATTGGCCACCGCCAGGACCTTGTTGCCAAATTTGTGCATCATAGCATTGCTCCAAAAAAGAGCCGTCCAACCAAAGCCTGCCGGCATCGAAGCAAGATCGGTGTCGGCCGGGGCGTCGGTGGACGGCTCCATGAGCCCGCCGCCGCCGGCATCCTGGTTCATCCGCGCTGGCCAGTTGGGGCCGGGCCGGATGCCCTCCGCAAAGAGATTGTGCGCAGCCGCGATGGCGCGCGCCCGTTCAGCGCCGCACATCGGACACTGCCTTTGCAAGCGCAGGCTTTGCGTGCCGATCGAGGAACGCTTCGAGTTCGGCCTGCTGAAAGCCCGAGATGA
>JAECRT010000045.1:0-1760 GCA_016000085.1 Sphingomonadaceae bacterium | reverse complement strand
GCCTTGGCGCTCCAGAAGCGGTCGAGCGCCTGGCAGTAGGGACAGTCGGGGTCGGTGAATTCGATGACCGCAGGCGCATCTGCAGGGCCGATCACCAGCGCCTTGGCAGGGTCGATGGCTTTAAGACGGCGCGTAGCGCCCTGTTCCTGCGCCAGCGCGGTCAGGTTGACGCCGTTGCGGTCGTAGACTGTGGCGAACAAGAGATGCTCACTTTGCGGCGCATAGTAGATGATCCGGCCGCCAGCTGTCGCCTGATAGATGGGGCCCGCGACGGGCGCGGGACCAAATTCCTCGAAGCGCAGATTGGTGAAGGTCTGCTGCAACTTGACCTGGGCTTCATTGGCCGCGTTGCGAAGCGAAGTTACTTCGCGCGCCATCAAGACAGGTTCGTTTCTCTCCGACGGAGCGGCTTGCGCTCCTGCGCCATGAAGAGGCATAATAGCTGGCAGGAGAGCGACGAGCATTGCCGCGCGACTGGAACATGTTCTGGTCATAACCGCGAAATCTCCCAAGAGGGGGATCGGAACGGATGCGGGCTGCCGATCGCTCGGAAATTCTCACCCTGGCTGCCGTCTCGACAGGGGCTTGAGTGGCGGGAAAAGCTTGCTTCCCGCAAGAGACAGGGAATTTCAGTTCCGGTTTAAGGTAGTTCAGTTCCGGTTATCGGAAATCCATTTCCGATAACCGGAAGTATATTTCCGGTTTCACCTTATGTTCCTTTGGCGAAAGCATCGACGTTGCGGCGCCACGTTGGACTGGCATTTGGATTGATCGCGAGAGAATCGCTGTTTGTGGCGGGAGAGCGAATATGGGGAGTCAGCAATCAAGGGCGTACAAGCTTCAGCTCTCCGCTGAGGGCATTCACCTATTTCTCCAGTGCCACTGTCGCTTGTGTCACCTGATTGGCGATTTTCTACCCTATGGAACGACCCTGTTCGTGGCGGTCGATCTTCTTCATCGATGCGAGGCGACCGATCTAATAGCCGAACTGCTCGATCCTCAGCTGGATCGACTTGTGGGGCGTAAAGTTCGACATGTCGGAACGTCCTCGACGCTTTCGCGGCTTATCGAAGATATCATCAGCACAGCAGTTCACTCCGCAGCCATTCATCCTTCGCCCCAGGTCTGGAAACTCTTCCTTTCAGCTCTTGTGCACATGCAGGGCACGGAGGATGCGCAGGTCTTACGGTCATTCCGGGATATGTCCCGCAAGACAGGACGGCCTTCCCATCGTTCTGAAGGATAGTCGCCTGCGCGATACTATTTTCGCTCGCAGCGGAATTTTGGTCTCGCAAAAGCGACTTTCTTGTAGTTGACGTGCAGTTTTATTTACAACAAGTTGCCAAGCACAGGCGATGTGATTTGTACTTTTGAGCCGCTGCCAGGGGGACCTGCAGATGACGCCTCAAAGTCCACAAACAATCGATGGCGGAATATTATCGTTGATCAAGGAGCTTTCCGGGAAGCTTATCGAGCGGCGTCGCCGCAGAGACCGGATTTCTCAACACAGCCTGGCAAAGACCGTCGGCTGCAGCGAACGCTGGATTCGCGAACTTGAGGGTGGCGCTGGGGCACCTGCGCTTGAGGATCATATTCGCTGCGCGCATTCGCTGCGGATGACCACGACTCATTTGTTCATTCCTTTGCTTGCGATGGAGCACAATATGAAATTGCCGCGTGAACTTTTGCTTCAAGATGATCTGTGGGAGCTTGAGAGAGATATCCTTGAGGTCGTGAACCGATATCAGGCCGTAGCGGTC
>JAECRT010000044.1:19563-25692 GCA_016000085.1 Sphingomonadaceae bacterium | reverse complement strand
GCGATCTGGAACTGGGTGCGCTGATAATCAGCGAAGCGCGTAGATCAGTGGCCTTGGATGGCAAGGAAATCGCCGTCTCTCGCCGGGAGTTTGCGATCCTGCATGCTTTGGCCGAGCGCCCAGGGCACGTCCTGTCGCGCAGTCAGCTGGAAGATCGCATCTACGGCTGGCAGGAGGAAATCGAAAGCAACGCGGTGGAGGTACACATCCACAAGCTCCGTGCGAAACTCGGCCGGACCCGCATCGAAACGGTGCGTGGTGAGGGTTACCGGATTACACGAACATGACTGCGTTACGGATCCGTCTGTTCATTCTCGTCGCTGGAGTGACCATGCTCGTCTGGGCGGGTGCAGCAGGCTGGACGAGTTTTTCAACCAGGGCTGAAGTGCAGCGTGTGCTCGACGGGCGGTTGGTGGAGGCGGCACGAATGGTCGCTGAACTCGATATTCCCGCCAGCGGACCAGTGCGGCGACTGGCACCGGCACCTTACTCCCGCCAGTTGTCGTGCCAGATCTGGTCTCTGAACGGCGCTTTGATCGGTCAGTCAACCGGAGCGCCCGATGCACCGTTGGCCGGGGGCGCACCCGGTTTTTCCAGTCGCCAGATCGGAGATGAACAGTGGCGCGTCTATACACATGTTGACGCGGCACGTGGCATCAGGGTCATGGTCGGCGACAGCTTGGCGGTCCGCCAGCATCTGGTCAACGATCTGATGCTGGGCTTGCTGTTGCCCGCAGCGGCTGGGCTCGTTGCGCTCGCAGTGCTGCTTTGGTTTGGTGTCCGGAGTGGCCTTGCACCGCTCGGTCGTGTTGCCCGCGCAATCGAGCTGCGTTCGCCACATACCCTTGAGCCACTCGCCGTCGACCCAGTGCCCGAAGAACTAAGGCCGCTGGTGCAGGCAATGGACGACCTACTCGCCAGACTTGAAGGGGCCAGACGGGCCGAGCGCGACTTTGTGGCCAACGCCGCGCACGAACTCCAGACGCCGCTGGCTGGACTCAAAACCCAGGCGGAGGTGGCCCGCCGCGCCACGGACCCGGCCATGCGCGATCATGCCCTGGAGCGCATCGCTATAGCGGTGGATCGCACCAGCCGGCTGGTGCGCCAGTTGCTTGAACTGGCCCGGCAGGAAGGGCGAGAGGCCGAACCGGCCAACTGCTTCGCCTGCGTGCGTGACGTGGTGAACGGCGTGGCCGGCGATTATGCACATCTGGCCGCGACGGGCAGTCGATCGATCGTCACCGCCTGCGGACTCCGCGATGTCGACCTGGCAATCGATGCCGAAGCCCTTCGCCTGGCGCTGGGCAACCTGGTGGAAAACGCTCTGCACCATGGGGGCAAAGGCCCAGTCCGGATCGAGTGTGCCGCAAACGATGGATTGGAACTGCGTGTCATCGATGGTGGCGCGGGCATCGCGGCGGAAGAGGTTGAGCGTGTCCGTCGCAGGTTCGAACGCGGCCCTCGCGCCATGTCGGGCGGCACCGGGCTGGGCCTGTCGATCGTCGAGGCCGCAATCGCTCCAGCACAGGGCGTTCTGAAATTTCGTCCAGATGATGCCGGCTTTGCCGCCGTGCTGCGCTTTCCATCACATCGTGTCCGGATATCGAGCAATGGTGCCAGCTGACGTTCCACCCGATCAGGCAGATGTAGCCCCCCGAAAGGCATTTAGCCGCCGCGACCTTGCAATCTTAGCCGGATTTGCTGGAGCGGGTTGGCTCGGAAGCTGGGCACTTCGCGAAACTGCGCCTTTGGCTCAGGACATGTCTTCAAATGGCAGAGCTCAAACCGCCGCAGACCAGCGGACGAGTCGGTCGGCTGGGAACCCGGATGGGTCGGTGACCGTCGTTGCGTTCAATGATTTCCTCTGTCCGATCTGCAAGGTGACCGCGCACATTCTTGCAGCCGCCGTGAAGCATGACGGTGACGTGAGGATCGAGTATCGCGATCTGGCTTTCTTCGGCCCAATGGCGGAGCGTGCCGCCTTGGTCGGCCTTGCGATGGACCGACAGAGTCTTTATCCCGCCTATCACGACCGTACGATGGCAATGCACATACCGCTGAGCGAGGCAGTGCTGCGCGATATCGGACACGATATAGGCGCGGATTGGGAACAGGCCACGAAGGATCTGAAAGACCAGCGCCAGGCATTTCTAAACCGTTTGCATCAGGACGCCAATCTTGCCTTCGGTCTCGGTATCCGCGGCACACCTGCCTTCCTCGTCGAAAACCTCCTCGCCATTGGCCGTAAGACTGAAGATGAATTTTTGGCTATCTTTGCCGAGGCTCGGGATATGGCTCGCGTCGCTGAATGACTGACCGGCTAGCGCCGGTACGGTCATCGCACTATTCGTTCGCGTTCTCGCGAAGCGCAATATCGCGCCGGACGCGCGTCATTTCGCCTATAGGAATCGTCCGCGAGCTTCCCCGACAATCGATAGGCAGCGTTGTTGGTAGCGTCTGGACTCCAGACAACGTGGTTAGAACACCCTGTCGGCCGCTGGGAAGTCTGTGAAAGCCGGTTTGTTAGACGCTCGACTTCACGAGGTATTGCCATCGCTATCCGATTTTGGCCATAAGTCGACCGGCCGCTCCTTGCTCAGCTGCTGGATTGCGATTGTATGCAAGTGGCATTCGTGGCGACTTCCACCGCAAAGCATCCATGATACCCGCGAGATCCTCGCCACTCGCGAACAAATCCTGGTTCAGCCCGATCCGTGTCGAGTGCGCTGATCCCTTTTAGCAATCTGGCCAAATCCTCGGCTGTCAGATCGGGCAGCGCGCCGAGGTCGAACGCCCGCTTGATAATCGACCGGAAAATCGGCCCGATCGAGCGTGGGTGGAGCGCCAGGCTGCCGATGTCACATTCGACGCGCGCCTTCACGGCAGGCTTAGAGAGCGTCTTGCGCAGATCCCAAGCCTCGCGGCTTGAAATGCTGTCGATCGCCCGACCGCGCACGGCGGCGCGCGCCTTGTAGCGCCGCACCTGCACCCGCCGGAACAGCGGCCCGGCCGATATCTCGGCAGCCTCGGTCCAGGCCGTGATCGCCGCGACGGTGCGCGGGCTGAGATAGGCGGTTGCCCCCTCCCCGTCCTGATCGCCCTTGCTGCGCAGGATCTGCAGCAGCCGCGCTTCGGGATCGATCGCCTCCTCGATATGCTCGACGGCTACCGCCACGAGTTCGGAGGCTCGCATGCCGGTGTCATAGGCCGCCGACAGCAATGCACGATCGCGAAGGCCCGGCAGATCGTCTTCGCAGCTCTCGAGCAGCGCGCGGATGTCGAGCCCACGCGCCTTGTCGCGCTCGACGTCGCGCACCGGTCCCTTGAACCGCAGCGGCCGCGCTTGTTTCTGCGCCGCCCCCTTCTCGCGCCGCACCGCCTGCAGCCGCAACTTGACCAGCGGCGCCGGCGTCGGATCCTTGAGGTCGAGCAGTTGATGAATCTTGGCGATCGAAGCCTTGTACCGGGATAGCGACGCTGGACGGCTCCCCTTCCCCCCCCATCCAGATAATCGGCCACGGTCTCAGCCGTCGCCGGCAGCGCGATCCGGTTGGTGCGCCGACACCAGCTGTCGAATGCTTCGATGTCGGACTTGAGCGCGCGGATGCTGTGAGGCGACGAAGCGGCCTGATAGGCGGCGATCAGCGCCTCGGTGGCCGCCCGGGCACAGCTCGCCAGCACTCCATTCCGTCAATTGCGCGCGATGCCCCCGCTTCATGCGGTGATATCCAAGATGGATCAAGATCTCCGCACAATGCCGCCGTGCTGTCCGACTGGAAAAGTCATAACCGGCTATCTCGCCAGCTTCGACACCGAGTTGCTCGGCCAGATACGAGAGGCCATCGGTAGGGATTGAGCCAGGATCGGTCGCGAAAAACCCCAGGGAAGCGAAAAATTTCAGCTGCGCGGCGAGGCCGAGGCGCGTCAGGGCCGGCTTCGAATTTACAAAATCAATATCGGCAAAGCTCAGGCTCCATCGTCCGATCAAATCCCCGCCCGAAATACTCCGATCCATCAACCCACTCACTATGATGGAGCGAACTGTCCTCTTCTATAATTTCCATCGTCAATACCGAATGCCACGTTCCCAAAACGTTCTCCGACTTGGCCAAAATCGCAGCTTGGGGCCGACTGGGCCATGTCGGAAAATAGCGATTCCTGGTTGTCGTCTTCGGCGCGACACGGGATTGGGCGCGCCAGTTTGGCCTTGATCCACTCGTCTTCGAGGTCGCTGGAGCGGATTTGATAGGGCGCGTAGCGCATGACCTGCTCGGCGGCGATATGCCATTCCTGAGGAAGCGTTGGATCTTGACTTGCGGGACTCCGAGTTTGGCGGCCGCGTCCGACATCGTGAGCCATTCGCCGTTCTTGTCAGAAGACCGGTAACCGCTGATCTTGCGCACCACATGGCTCACTGGCGTGTTCAGTCTGCCCAATTTAATTGTTAAGGCAATGATTGCATATTGAACGTAATCGGATGATGGACTAGGTAGCCGCGCATGCCCCGCGACCGATCCAGAACCAGCCCCGTCACGCTTTTTGAACTCACGAACGCTTTGCAGCCGATCCGGCGTGTCTGGGTTCAGGCAGTCAGTCTCGCACTCGCCGACTTCGGACTTCCCGCATCGCTCATTTCGGCGCTCATTCTGGCGTCCCGTCATGGAGACAAGGGTGTCAGGCAGAACGCGCTGGCCGAGGAAGTCGGGGTCAATCCGGGCGGCATGGTGCGCATTCTCGACCAGGCCGAAGCCGCCAACCTGCTTGAGCGGCGCGATTCTCCCGATGACCGGCGCATCAAGACGATCCATGTCATGCCGAAAGGTCGTGACCTTGCGAAGAAGATGGAAAAGGCGGTCACGCGGCTCCGCGACGATCTCCTTGGTGATCTTCCTTCGCAGGACATCGAAACGACGACGCGCACGCTGCGTTTGTTCGAGGAACGGATCGGTCAGTTCCTGCAGCAGGCGCGGACGGGCCGATGAAAGTCAGCGCCGATCAGCTGATCTTCTCTGTTAAGCTGTTCGTCGCGGGCATGATCGCATTCGCGATAGCGGTGCGGATCGGCCTGCCCAATCCTTACTGGGCACTTGTCACCTGCTGCGTCTGCATGAACCCCGTGAGCGGGGCGATCCGGTCGAAGGCCGTCTATCGGTTCACCGGAACTTTCTGCGCCGGCTTCGTCACACTTGCCATGGTCGCGCTGTTTGCGAGCGCGCCGCTGCTGCTGATCGCGGCGTCGGGAATCGTGGCAACCCTGGCGTTCGGTATTTCTTTCCTCGACCGCACGCCGCGCAGCTACGGCTTCCAGCTTTTCGCGATCACGCTCATGCTGGTGGCGGTCGCCGGTGTGGATCATCCGGAGATCATGTTCGATACCGTTGTGGCGCGGGTCAGCGAAATCACCCTCGGCATCCTCGCGACGACCCTCGTTGACGGCGTGATCGCTCCGCGTTCTCTTGAAGGTACGCTACGCGCGCGCTTGCATCGCTGGCTGCCCAGCATCGAGACCTGGGCGACGGATGTCCTTGATGGCCATGAGGCGGACGCCCAAGGAGAGCATGACCGGCTAAAGACGCTGGCCGACATCACATCCCTGTCACAGCTGACCGGAGCGCTGCGCTACGATCCGACGATCCATCGCGATGACCTGCGGCACGCGCTCGCGATCCAGCAACGCCTGCTGCGCATGGTCCCGCTCCTTTCCGCGATCGGCAGCCGCATCGCGGGCCTTGGCGAAGCGGAGCGCTTGGCCCTCCGACCCTCTCTCGCCACGGCCAGGGCCCATCTCGATGCCGGTACGGAACCGCCACCCGATCTGGCCGATGCCGTGCGCTCGCTTCCGCTCGATGCCAGTGATGCGCGCGCGTGGCAGCAGCTCATTCATGATGCGCTGGCCGACATGCTGACCGAAATGCTGACGCTCTGGAGCGAAGTCTCGCGGATCGAGGCGGCGTTGAGCGGAAAGGCGAAGCTTGCGCCCGCGCTCGCGCGAACAGTCAGCGAGACGCGGGCGTTTCCGCTCAACCCCGACATTGATCACGCTGCCCGGATCGCGGCGGGAATCCTCGTAACCTACGCCCTCCTCTGCGGGCTCTGGTATGCGACGGGCTGGCATCAGGGCGCGAACGC
>JAECRT010000044.1:6044-19463 GCA_016000085.1 Sphingomonadaceae bacterium | reverse complement strand
TTCGGGCTCAGCAACATCAATCTCCAGGGCCATTATTCGCCGCCCGATTTCGGAACCTTCGTCGAGGCGAGCGTCGCCAGCATGCTGGGCATATTCACCGCCATTCTCGGCGCCGGCCTGTTCCGTACCTGGGGCGTGCAGCATCAGCTTCAGCGCGTCCTCCGCATCGAAGCGCGCGAGATCGCGCGGCTGAGCCGGTCGCCCAGCCGACGGTTGCGGGACAGCTATGTCCAGCGGGCGCTCGACCGCATTTCGGTGGTGACGGCGCGCCTTGCCGGAGCCGGGCAGGTCGAGCGGAGCGCCGGCCTGCTCATCCGGCTGCGGGTCGGCGCGAACGTCGCCGACCTGCGCTCGATGGGCAACGCGCTTCCCGCCGATGGGCGGCAGGCGACGGATCGGGTTCTCGATCAACTACGCAGCGAGTTCGACAAGCCGCAGCCGTCGTCCCGTCTGCTCGCGCTCATCGACGAAGCACTTGATGCGCTCTGGCCGGGAGATGGTTCGCCCGGCGCTCGCCCCGACCGCGCCATTCATGCCTTAGCGGGTCTGCGCATCGCCCTGTTCGAGCGCGCGCCGGCCTGGGTACCGGCGACATGATCGGCGAAATCGACATCGCGGGCGTGTTCGTTTCGCCGCTGCTCCTCTGCGCGATCCTCGGCTTCGCGATGCGCCTGCTGCTGTCGCGGGTGCTCGAGTCCATCAGCTTCTACCGCCTCGTCTGGCAGCGCCCGCTGTTCGACACCGCCCTGCTCCTCATCCTGACCGGCACCGCCTTTCTGGCTCTACGCCTTGTCACCGCATCCTGAAGTGCCCGCCATGACCCTAGATCGCGATACCCTCCTCCGCCTGCTCAAGCCCTTGCTCACCCTGCTGGTGGTGGGTGCGGGCGTGTTCGTCTTCTGGCACCTCTATAATTACTACACCTACGCGCCACAGACGCGCGACGGGAAGATCAGGGCGGATGTGGTCCCTCTCGCGGCAGACGTGTCGGGCCGGGTCGAGCAGGTCCACGTTCGCGACAACCAGGTGGTCAGGCGCGGCGACATCCTGTTTACCATCGACCATGTTCGGCTGCGCAATGCCGTTGAGCAGGCCGAGGCCGCTGTCGCAACGGCACGGGCAACGTTGAACGCCGCCGAACGGGAGAACCGCCGCTATCAGGCCCTCTCTGATATCGTCTCGGGACAGCAACGTGACGACCGCCGCTCCACCGCCGAGGAGGCCCGCGCACGCTATGCCCAGGCGATCGCTGATCGCGATCTCGCCCGCATCAATCTGGCGCGCGCCGAGGTGCGTGCGCCGGTCAACGGCATCGTCACCAATTTCTCGCTCCGTCCCGGCGCGTATGCGGCCACCGGGCAGCCCGTGATGACGCTGGTCGATTCCGACAGCTACTATGTTGCCGGCTATTTCGAGGAGACGAAGCTTTCGCACATCCGCCCCGGCGTCCGCGTCACGATCCGGGTAATGGGCGAGGATAGGCCGCTTTCTGGCCATGTTGAAGGCCGATCGGCGGGCATTGACGATCGCGAACGGACGACCGCGTCCGGAACGCTACTCGCGAATGTCAATCCCACCTTCAGCTGGGTCCGTCTTGCCCAGCGCATCCCCGTGCGGATCGCCATCGACAAGGTGCCGCCCGGCATCGATCTGATCGCGGGCCGGACGGTCACCGTGACGCTCAATGGCGCGGAAAATGCGCTCGGCCCCGGCCGGAGCGAATGACGATGGGGCGCGTCGGAACGAAAAGGCCGCTCGGACTGATGGGCGCGCTGATGCTCGCTGGCTGTGGCACGGTCGGCCCCAGCTATCGGGCGCCGCCCTTGCCCGCAGGCATCTCGGATCGGCCCGCAAGCTTTGCCGAAGGAAAATCGCCCGCCTATTCGGCTGAACCCTTGCCCCAGCGCTGGTGGCGCCTCTACGCTATTCCCCAGTTCGATGCGCTCGTCCAGGAAGCGATCGAGGCAAACACCGACCTCAGGGTCGCGGCGGCCAATCTCGAACGCGCGCGCGCGATTGTCCAGGAGGTCGAGGCCGGCGCGGGCGTCCAGACTTCCACGGCGGGCGGCGTATCGGTGGGCGAGCCGTCCAATCTCGGTCTCGGCTCGCCCAACGGGACCCATGCGACATTCGACGCCGGCGTCGGCATATCCTATGAACTCGACGTCGTGGGCCGGATTCGGCGCACGATCGAAGCCGCGCAGGCCGATGCGGAAGCGCAGGCCGCCGCCTATGACCTTGCGCGCACGACGGTCGTGGCCGGAGTGGTCGGCGCCTATGGAGATGCCTGCGCGGCCGGCGCGCGGATGACCGTTGCGCGCCATTCGGTCGAACTGCAGCGGCAAAGCCTCGCCCTCACCGAAAGAGGCGTGCGCGCCGGCCTCTACACGCACCTCGACGCCACCCGCTCGCGCGCGCTCCTGGCTCAGCTCGAGGCAGCGCTGCCGCCGATCGAGGCAGGCCGCAAAGCTGCACTATTCAGTCTTGCCGTGCTGCTCGGCCGGACGCCCGAAGATTATCCGCCCAATCTCGCGACCTGCCGGATCATCCCTTCCGTCGACCGCCCCCTGCCGATTGGCGACGGTATGGCGCTGATCCGGCGCCGGCCTGACATCCGCGAAGCTGAACGCCGGCTCGCGGCTGCGACGGCGCGCATCGGAGTGGCGACGGCGGACCTCTATCCGAGCGTCAGCCTCGGCGCATCGCTCGGCACGACCTCGCGGAGCGTGGGCGGGCTGGTCGACGATTCGGCGTTGCGGTTCAGCTTCGGCCCGCTCATCTCGTGGTCCTTCCCGAACCGACGCGTCGCCAGGGCGCGGATCGCGGAAAGCGATGCAGCGGCGCGCGCGACGCTGGCGGCATTTGACGGCAGCGTCCTCGCAGCTCTCCGCGAAACCGAGACGGTCCTCAGCACCTATGCCCGTGATCTGGACCAGAATGCAAAGCTCAGGCGCGCGCGAAGAGAGCCGGAGGGCTTCCGGGCTCCAGGCCCGGATAACCGGGGGCGGTCTTGGAACAGGCCTTGAACTGCTCGACGCGCAGCGAAGCCTTGCCACGGCCGAAGCAGCGCTGGCGGCCTCGGATGCGTCCATCGCCTCGGATCGCGTTCGGCTGTTCCTTGCGCTCGGCGGCGGCTGGGAAGGAGGGATGGCGGGGCCATGATGACCGAGCCTTCGCGAGGCGTACGCTCCGCGGATGTTTGATGGGGCCGAATTACAGAGGAGCAGCCCCGCCTCGATAGGTATCCTTTGTGCTGACGGATCAGGTCCCGGTGCCCCTCCACGCCGCAACTGACGCCATGGTGGCGGGAATTGAACGATCCGCTGCTCGATCAACTGATTTGACGGGCGCCGTTCTCCAACCCGTCGAATGATATCGCCGAAGCGCGTGTTCGGCACCCGGCAGCCTGATCATGTGGTGGGGTTGGTCTCGCCTCATGGATATCCAATTCGGCACGATGCTCGCCAATGATGCACTTGTGGGTTGTTTAATCGCATCACGGTCAAGGCAATTTCGATCTTCGTCGATCTATGGTTGTGAGGTCGTAAGCTTGGCTGGTTTTACAAGCGGCCCCATCTTCTGCCTGCGGGTGATGCCGTCTGTCGGGTACAAGGTCGTATACGCGGTCAGGACAACTCCCCGCGGGATAGATCTTCGTCGGACAGAAATTCTATTCAATCACACCTCGAGGCCGATAAACTGCTCTGTGGTTGTCTCCGGTCCGATGTTGCGTCCGGCTATGCGGTCGTGAATCCGTATTTCATCCTATCGGGGGCAACCCCCGTCAAAGACATCGCAATCGCCCCGGGGCGCGTTACCCCGCGAAACTCTGTATAATCGCAAGGGCAGCAGGATGGATGCCGAACAGGCGGGTTGCCCTGTGCCAAAAGTCATCATTGGCGGTGGGCAGGGCCGCCGATTCTTGTATTGGCAAGTCCGGACAGATACCATCATTATTTGCTCATAAGGGCTGAAGCTTGACTCCCAGCTTCTGTCCATCCCAGTCCAAGCGACTTCTGTATGGCAACATAGCTGGCGGTGAGGGCCGCAACCGCACTGTGCAGGTTTGCCTCTGCAAGCCGCTGCTGGCGGTCAGCCTCAAGAGTGTCGCCTCTCGAAATGACCTGCCGCGCATAGCGCTGCCGCATCAGCGTTGCCGCTTCATCTGCGGACCGCTTGATTTCGGCAAATGCGGCGACGTTTCGCCTTTGCTGTGCAAAGCGCGCAAGCGACGTCTCCGCGTCCTCAAGCGCGCCGAGCACTACCTGCCTATATTGTGCCTCGGCTTCATCGCGACCAGAGCGTGCCTGCGCTATCGCCGCTGACGTTCGTCCAAAATCGAGCAAGCCCCATTGCAGCTGAGGGACGGCGATGTTGGAAATATTGCCCAGATCTACCAGGTCTCCGATGGACGTGCCGCCAATCCCGAGAATCCCCATGAAGCTGATTTTCGGAAAACGAGCTGCTTCCGCGACCCCTATCCGGGAGGTTGTGGCGGCGAGATTGCGCTCCGCAGCGCGGATGTCGGGACGACGGCGCATTAGCGCCGAAGGGTCTCCGATCGACACCCGCGCAGGGGGGATCGGGATATCGCGCCGTGGCGTCAATAGCGGATCGAGAGATCCCGGCGCTTCACCGGCGAGAACCGCTAGCGCATTCATATATATTTCGATCTCAGCATCGGCCGCGGCGAGATCGCTGATCGTGGCCTGAACCGCGCGGTTCGCTTGGCCGACAGTGAAGGCCGGGATTGTGCCTTGCCCGAAACGCTGCCGGGCTAGGGCGAGTTGCTGGCGCTGAAGGTCGAGACCTCCCCGAAAAGCAGCGGCGCGCTGCTGCCGGTCACGAAGATTGGTATAGGTCTGCGCGACTTCAGCGCTGAGCTGAACCTTTGCGTCTGCAACATTATACGCCGCTGCCGCCGCCAGTGCGTTTGCCGCTTCGATTTTTCGCACCTGCCCGCCCGCGAGATCTATTTCCCAGTTTGCGTTCAGACCAAGGTTGTAGAAACGCAGAGACGTGTCCGCATCCTGGGCGGATGAAGGTGCCGGAACAGGTGTGGGTAGAGTACTTCCTTGACTGGCCTGGAGATCGATCCCGGGAAGATCAGCAAATATGGCCGCGCCCTGAGCACCAGCCGTCGGCAGGCGGTTTGCTCGCTCCTGGCGTACAGACCCACGGGCTTGGCGAAGTCGGGCCTGCACAACATCAATCGAGGGATTCGCGACAAGAGTGCGCCGCTCGAGCTCATCGAGAACCGGATCTTGCAGCGTCGTCCACCATTCGGCGAGTTCGGGCTCGCTGGTCGACGCATCCGCTGGTTGACGAACGAATGTCGGCCGCGGCGCGGCTTGGCCGAGCTCTGGTGGTCCGGAATAGTCCGGGCCGACCACACATCCACCAAGGAGCAGCGGAAGGATGAGACCACTTAACTTTGCCATTACCACCTCAATGCATCGTCAGCGACATCCCCTTGGGGAGCGGGCGAAGGAAAAACACGAACGGAAGCGTCACAAAAGTCGCTACCGCCATCGTCAAGAATATGTCGTTATAGGTCATGACGAACGCCTGCTGCTGAATTGTGCCAGCGAGCGACTGAAGGCCCGCGTCCATATTTCCCAGAGTATGAGACATCCCCGCGATATACTCCTGCACGCTTGGATTGTTTGCCCACAGGGTTTCCTCCATCCGTTGGCTGTGGAGTGACATACGCTGGTCCTGGAACGACGTCAGGGCCGCCAGAGCGAATGAGCCACCGAGGTTTCGCGCAGCATTGAAGATGCCTGAGGCATCTCCAGCATCCTCCTTGCTGACTGAGGTAATGGCGGCCTGGTTCAGAAACAGCATGACAAAGATCATCCCCACCCCGCGCAGCAGCTGACCGGTAGTAAAGGCTTCGCCTGCGGATTCCACCGTGAGACTGGTGTTCACAAAGCAGCTAGCAGCCATAAGCGCGAGGCCAGCGCCAACGGCCAGCCTGATGTCGACAACCCGCATCAGAAACGGCACGAACGGCATCACAAAGAAGGCAGGAACGCCCATGAGAAAGATGACCTGTCCGGTCTCGAGGGCATTATAGTCGGCGATAAGCGACAGGAACTGCGGGATGACGAAGGTCGATCCGTACATCACCATGCCCAGCGCTAGCGCCATGATAACGACGCTGCCGAACTGTCTGCTCATGACGATTCGCAGCTTAAGGACGGGCTTTGCTGCCCAGATCTGTCCGATCGCCAACATCACAAACCCTGCTACGGTTATAAACGTCAGCCGGATGATAAGCGTCGATTCGAACCAGTCTTCACGGTGCCCCTCCTCGAGCACGATCGTCAGTCCTCCAAGGCCAAGGATCAGGCCTATAATACCCAACCAGTCGGCCTCGCGAAGATAGACCCAATTCGTACGTTCGTGCGGCAGTCCGAGCAACAGGAGCAAGAGGAGTATCCCGCAGACCGGAACATTGACGAAGAAGGCATAGTGCCAGCTCAAATTTTCCGTCAGCCAGCCACCGAGCAAGGGGCCAAGAACGGGTCCCAAGATTACGGTCATTCCGAAAAGGGCCATCCCGATGGGCTGCTGGGATGGCGGGAGTCGCTTTGCGACAATCGTCATGGCGGTGGGTATCAGCAGCCCTCCCATAAGGCCCTGCCCGGTTCGTCCGATGATCATCGTCATAAGGTCGGTGGCGATGCCGCATAGGATGGAGAACCCGGTAAAGGCAGTCACGGAAATGAGAAGGAGGGTTCTCAGTCCCAAAAGCCGTTCCAGCCAGGCGCTCAGCGGAATGACGACGATCTCGGCAACGAGAAAGGCGGTGGCGATCCACGTTCCCTCAGTGCCGGTTGCTCCGATTTCTCCTTGGATCGTTGGCAGTGCCGAGTTGACGATCGAGATGTCGAGGGTCGCCAGCAGTGCGCCGAGCGAGCCGGCAGCAACAGCGATCCAAGCGGTCAAGTCCGCACGCGCGGAACGAGCTGCGTCTGGAGATGCTGTGACCGTGACCACTGTCAACGCTTCCGGCTTACGGCCTGACGGAGTCGATCCATCTCTCCTCTGGCTGAACGCGTATCGACCGTTACTCCAACCGACATTCCCGGCACAAGGAGCGTGCGCACTTCGAGAGGAGCATCGATTGCAATGCGTACAGGCACGCGCTGTACGATCTTTGTGAAGTTTCCGGTCGCATTCTGGGGGGGGAGCACCGAGAATTGGGCGCCCGTGCCAGGAGCGACACTGGCAATACGCCCGGTCAGTTCGACGCCAGGGAGCGCATCGATTTCGATGCCAACAGGCTGGCCGACGCGCATAAGCCCCAGTTGAGTTTCCTTGAAGTTCGCCTCAATGAACAATCGATCGACAGGAACCAGTGTCATCATGCGTGTGCCGGGCTGCACGAATTGCCCGACACGGACAGCCAGATCGCCCACACGGCCATTGATTGCAGCCTTGAGCACTGTCGATTCGACGTTGACGCGCGCTACCTTGAGTTGGGCACGCGCGGCCTCTGCTTGCGACTGGGCCTGACGCACCTGCGCGCCCAGTGTACCGACACGCCGTTGCGCGGCGATCAGCGCCGCCTGCGCAGCATTGGTTCGCTCGCGAGCTTGTCGTGCCTGCGTCTGAAGCTGCGCGAAACGCTCCCCTGGCTCAGCGCCTGATGCGGCAAGCGGCTGATATCGCGTAACCTGCTGTGCGGCGAAAGCAGCCTCGGCGCGCGCCGCGTTGAGCTGGGCTTGCGCTTGCGCTATGGTTGCCTGCTGTTCGGAAATCTGAGAGCGCGTCGTATCCCCCGCAGCCGTTGCCGTTTCGATCTGGCTGGTAATCTGTTCGGTCTGCGCCCGATATTCGCGGGGATCGAGTTCAGCCAGAGACTGCCCCTGCCGAACCGTCTGATTCTCGATAACGAACACCCGTTGAACATATCCGGCGATCTTGGGCGCTGTGATGACGGAATCTGCCGCAACATAGGCGTTGTCGGTCACCTGCATGTATCGACCCCGGTTCTGATGATCCAAGTACCAGACAAAGCCACCGATGAGCAGCAGGATCGCGCCAATGAGCATCGCGAGGCGAACGCGCGGCGATTTAAGCGGCGACACCGCAGATTCGCCGAGGCTCTCAGAATCCGACGAAACAGTGGCCGACTTGTCCGCCATATAAATTACAATCCCAATGTTGCGCGGTGTGGTTCTGTCTTGCAGCATTAAGGAGTGATCGGCAATTGCATATTATATGGAACCTCAGCATTACGCAGAGATAACCCGCTCCTTGCCCGCCGCCGCTGGACCGGTCCTACACCTAAGCCGCATATCAGGCTGTAGCTCCCCCAAACTTCAAGCAAGAATCAAAAGATACCGAGGAGCGGTTTGCTAAGCTGGTGCACAACACAGAAACTGATGGCGCGTGATGCCGAGCACTCCGACGCGAAAAATTACTTTGCCGATCGGGCGGTCGTTAAGAAGTGAGCCTCGAATTGGTGTCCCGTTTCAATCCCCACAATTGTGGCCTATGGTGATATCAGCCAGGGTCACACGAAAGGTGACCCGGCACTTTGATCGGTTGCGCCGCCGTCACCTTGCATGGAAGCAATAATATAGGTTGTTTCTGGCCCGAGTAGCTTTTCGTTATTCTCGCCCCGGCCCATTACCCTGCAATGCCATAGTTCAAGAGATAATGCGCAGCCTCACACAGAGGCGTCGAATTCAATAGCGTCAGCTTTCGTCGCTAATTTTTGCTCCCCGGACAGCGCCGCGCGAGCGCTGTTCCACGAAGAAAGCCGCGGCGTGCGAAGCCGGCGTCAATCGCTGCCGCCAGGCGTCTTTCGGCCGGAGCTGCGCCCGAAATCTCCCGAACTAAGCCCCGAAACGGTATGATTGTGTTAACAATAGTTTTCCCTCCAGCCTCGGCCAGCCGACCAGCCCTGTTCTCTTTTTTGTTGTTGCCGACCGCAAAATCAGGTCCGAGGACGCTATCGAGCTCCGTAGTTGCGGCCTTGATCTGCGCACAGGATTTCAAGCCGACGAGACCATATGGATTTTCTTGCGCTCTTTCCAGAATAGCTGGAATTTCGGTTTTGGCCGCGCCAATATCTTTCGCCGGCTGCGTGACGATTTCCCGACCGCGGTCAACTGTCTCATCTTTTCTGGCGGGTTGCTCGGGGGTTTGTGCAAGAGCCGCCATGGCAAAAACAAGTATCATCATCCGCCCAATATCCTGACGACAAGGTTGAAAGCATAAACACGACCGCTGTGGCGTTCGCTGTTACCGCGCTTGAAATAACAGCGGCTGCCCGCCAGGGCATGACGATCATATTGAGTGGCGCCCGTGAAGAACGGGCGCCACTATGATCATTGACCGCCGGTCAATGCTGAAGGAAGAAGTGCCTTCCCATTGGTGAGTTCCTGCTCAAGTGTGGGAACGGCGGTTCCCGCGACTTGCTTCAAGGCTGGGTCGGTGCCGTCTTGCGCATAGCCTTTGTTGATGGCCCATGCCGCCTGTAGTACTTGGGCGGACTGGGATAGATAAAGATTATCGAAGCTGCCGCGCGGCGTCTTCTGGAGCAGCTTCACGAGTGCGGCTCTGTCGGAGGAAAGCGATGACGATGGCGCTTTTATTGTCCGCTGATCGTTGCGCAGCGCGGCCATGAGTGCTTTCTGCGCGATTTGCGCTTCGGTCTGAACACGTTTGGCAAAAGCCTTCACATCGTCACGCTGAGCCTTGGTCACGGCGAACTGCGCTGCTTTTATTTGATAGAGGTTCGCATCCGATGCAGCCATCACAAAGGCTGGCTCATTCTGTCCAGCTATCGGTGTTGTGCCGGTATCCATGCTCGACATTGAACCTGTGTTTGTTGGTGAAACAGCTTGGGCGAGAGCCCCTGAACCTGAAAGCGCTAGCGCGCCTGCGGCCATAATGACTTTCAGCATAATACCTTCTCCATAGAATAGATTTCTAGCGGTCAAGTGGCCGCATCACGTTAAGCGTGACGACGTCGTAACGATGCTGTTGGATAATCGTTCCACCATCGCCCGCATTGCATAAATTAAATTGTCAAATGAGTGTCACTTAAATCGACAGCGGACTGCATTTCATAATCCGATAGAAATATTAATCATTACGAGATTTGACTTATCACATGGTCGATATGCTATCGCTTATTAATACGTAGAATCCGGGATTATACTATCTTGCTTACTCTGGCTCCGATCGGGTCAGCCCTTCAGATAAAAACAAAAACTCGTAGATACCTACGAAGATATCTGGCGCATGGCGATTTTGTACATGCTTTCGCGCCCTAAGATTGTAGAGATCGGCGACAAGTTCATGATCAATTTATCCCCTGCTTGCGTTCCATTCGATCCTTCGATGTATCAAGCGCGCGCTCCGTGGAATGCTTCCGCGCTGTTTGCGCGGACCAATCCGTCAATTCTGTGGTTGAGCGAGCTACTGCACGATCGAAAGCGGCGACTATCCCACTCGTGGTATTTGCGGACGCTGGCTCCTGCACCAATAAGCGCTTGGCCTCAACGGGACGACGATCAGTAAGGTCAAACAGGGTTGCATCGCCTTCGATAATGACAATGGGCGGTGCTTTTTCACCCCCATCTAGGGCATACCGTGCTTCGAATCGCTCGATACCAATCTGCAGCGCATGCGATGCCCCAGTGGCATTTCTGACGCCCGTCAGGCGCACGTCAGGTGCCCGCGCCGCATATTGACGCATCAGCGCCTGGGTGAAAAGATCGGGGACCGGCGCCACCCAACGAACCCCCTTAAGGTAGAGCGCACGTTCCCCCCGCGTGGTGAGCATGCGATCGCCCTCTACCTCCTGCGAGAACCGGGGGCGAAGCAGAGATACAGAGCGAGTCGGGAGCGCACCCTGCATCCCGGTGACGGACGTGGGCTCGACCACGCCAAACCTGAAAAGGTCAGCGCGCTCGCCGCCGCCTAGCAGGTTTCCACAGCTACCCAGCAGCAAGGCGCTCGACAGAAGTGCAAAAGTCCGATTCCTGGTTGATAATGTCACTTAGGCAACTCCAGTTCAGCACCCCGGCTTTTGGCCAGAGCTTCGCGGGGACTTTGTCGGATCCCGCGAATTAGTCCGTCCAGCGATTCAGCTGTTTCTTGCAAGGTCAGCATGGTCGCATTGATATTAGGGATCGTGGTCGTACCGATATCGGCGCTTTGCGTGTCGAGTTTGGCGATCACGCCGCGAGCCTCATGAACTGCCGATTTGAGTTCGTTTGCCGCCTGGGAGATATCGGCGAAGGCGCGCTTGCCATCGCCATCGGCAATCTGCCGAACGGCCGAGGCCGCGCCCTGAATATCGTCAGCCGCCCGATCCAGTTTGGCGAGCGCGGAACCGGCATGGGCGAACATGGTCCGATTGGCCGCCAGTTCCGCCGTAGTCATTCGGACATCGCGAATGGCACCGCCGATGTTGGCGATATTACGATCCGAAAGGACCTTGTTCACACGGCTCAGTGCCTCGGTCGCGCTTGCCACCACCTGTCCTCCGCCTTGCAGCAATGAAGACATAGCGTTGGGCTTGCTGGCGATGACAGGCCGCTTACCGTGATCATTGGTCTTGAGCAGCGGCTTGCTCGGCGTGCCCGCGCTGATTTGAACGATGCTGACCCCTGAGATGCCCTGACTTTCAGAGGATGCGACCGAATCTTCGCGCACCGGTGTCCCGCGCGTCAGTTCGATATCCGTGATCACACGGTTGGGGTCGCGCTGGTCGAGGCGGATTCCGCCGATTTCCCCGACCTTGATGCCGTTGAACTGCACTTCGCCTCCAACGCTTAAACCTCTGACCGGCCCATGAAACACGATCTGGTAAGAATCACTTCCTTTGGCCGAACCGCCGAGCCAGACCACAAAAACAAGCGTGGCGATAAGCAACGCGATGGAGGCGGCGCCTACCAGAGCATAGTTGGCATGGCGTTCCATCAGCTTTCTTTCTCTTTTTTCGCGGCACGGCCGCGCGGTCCCAGAAGATAGCTCCGGATCCACGGGTGATCTGACCGTTCAAGTTCTTTGATCGTTGCAACAGCGGCGATTTTCTTGTCAGCGACAACCGCAACGCGGTCGCAAATCGCGTACAGAGTATCGAGGTCGTGGGTTATTATGAACACGGTGAAGCCAAGAGCATCCCGCAATGTTCTGATAAGATCATCGAATTCGGCTGCAGCAATTGGATCGAGGCCGGCAGTCGGCTCGTCGAGAAAGAGGATATCAGGATCCAGCGCGATTGCGCGGGCTACCCCCGCGCGCTTGCGCATTCCGCCAGATAGCTCGGCAGGCTTCAAGCAGCCTGCATCTTCCGGCAAACCAGCAAGCTTGATCTTCAGCCTTGCAAGATCGTGCACATACTCACGTGTAAGTTTCGTATGTTCCAGAAGTGGCGCCTCGACATTTTCTTGTACGGTGAGAAAGGAGAATAATGCGCCTTGCTGGAACATCACCCCAATCCGACGCTCGACTTCACTGTGCGCTTGCGGATCGCGGATGTCCTGCCCGAATATCTCGACGAATCCGCCGTCAGGCTGCTTGAGGCCCAGGATGGTGTTGAGCAGCACCGACTTACCGGAACCCGATCCGCCAACCACACCCAATATCTCACCGCGCTTGACCTCAAGGCCGAGATCCTCATGGATGACTTTGTCGCCAAAAGCCGTGCGCAGGCCTTTGACGCGAATGGGCACTTCTTCGGCATCGGTTTCCACAAGCGCCCTCACAGATCGAGCGCCATGAAGATAACCGCGAAAATCGCATCGAACATAATGACCATGAAGATTGACTGGACGACCGCGGACGTCACATTTTGACCAAGGCTTTGGACGTCGCCGCCGACCATAAGGCCATGCCGACAGCCCGCAGCAGCGATGATCAGAGCCAGAAACGGCGCTTTGCACATGCCTATCCAGAAATGCTTAATGTCCACCGTTTCGAGCGTACGCTGGATGAAGAAGACCGGGCTGATATCAATCGTCACCCAACTGACCAAGAGTCCGCCAGCAAGACCGCCGATATCCGCGCAGAAGGTCATAAGAGGCATCATGAGAAGCGCGGCTAAGATGCGCGGGATTACCAGCGCATCGAAACGGTCCACGCCCATAACCTGCATCGCATCGGTTTCCTGGTTCATCTGCATCGAACCGATCTGAGCGGCAAAGGAAGATGCGGAACGTCCAGACAGAAGGATGGCAGTGATCACCACGCCGAACTCGCGCAGGATGGCCACGCCCACCAACTGGATCGTGAACACCTCAACGCCAAGCGTTGTCAAAAGGTTGGTGCCAACGAGCGCAATGATCGCGCCGATGAAGAAGGTCATGATAAAAACTATCGGAAGCCCATTAATGCCCGCGTCCTGCATAAACGCGACAAGCGGCGTCATGCGCAGTCGGCGAGGAT
>JAECRT010000044.1:0-5944 GCA_016000085.1 Sphingomonadaceae bacterium | reverse complement strand
GCCGCGATCATCGCACTAGCAGCATGGGAATTGAGCAGCGGACGATTTCGGCTCCTGCTGGCATCAACGCCACGCAGCGCATATCTTGAACCTTGGCATGGTCAAGCATTGGGGTCTCACGATGATGATCGAGCAATGGCACGCCATGGGCCAAGAGGTGCCAGCTTCGTCGCAGTCATAACTTTATCCTCTCCCCTTGCCATGCCATCGAAGATTGAGCAAGGACATAACATATGGAACCTCAGGAAGTTCATTTGCGCGCACTCGCGACGGCCTTTGGCTGGACCTGGTACAGAATGCGGCGGCTGATCGACACGCACCTTGCGTCCCAAGGAGCATCGATGGCCCGTCTTAAGCTGCTGGTATATCTCGCCGAGCAACCCAGCCGCTCAACCGATATTGCAAGCTTCTTCGATCAGGCCCCGCGCACGGTAACCCAGGCGATTGACTGGTTGGAGCAGAATGATCTGGTCACGCGCTCGCCCGTTGAAGAGGACCGTCGTGTAAAGCTCGTGGAAATCACGGACGCAGGCAGGGCGATGCTGGAGCAGGCCCTGCCACTCTACGATGGCATTGTGGCGAAGACCTTCGGCAGCTTGACCGCGGAAGAACTGGAAGCATTGGATAGGGCGATCCTTCACCTCGACAAGGTCGTGGATCAACTCGAAACGCAAGCTGGCTTCCGCCAAGGTCGCGTCCCCACGCTCAAGGCACATAATGATGGCTGATCCTCATTTGATGGACGGGCCTGAAGCGGTCGCATTGAAGGAGCGGGAGCGGTTCGCACAAATCCTGCTTCTGTTCGGGCGACACGGCCTCAAGGGAATGGCCTCCCGGCTAGGTCTCAGACTGGGTGGTGAGGAACCATTTGATAGCGCTCGACCAGAAGCAGTCGTTGCGCTGCTGCAAGATATCGGTCCTGCAGCGGTCAAGTTCGGGCAGATTCTTGCAATGCGAAGTGATCTGCTGGAGCCCGATTGGATCGATGCGCTTTCGAAACTTCAGGACCGGGTTCCGCCGCTGCCGTTCGCCACCGTGCGACCACTTATCGAAGAGGCGATCGGCGGAACTGTGGAAAGCTATTTCGCCTCCTTTGAAGACGAAGCGATTGCGGCCGGCTCGATCGCTCAGGTCCATGCAGCAACGCTGCTCGACGGCCGGGACGTTATCGTCAAGGTCCGTCGTCCCGGGATCGAGCGGATTGTCGACGCCGACCTTCGGCTGCTGCGCCGCGTCGCCCGGATCGCAGAGCGCCGCATCCCCGAGATCGCGCGACTAAAGCCGGACGAACTGCTGCGCCACTTCGCTGAAAGTATCGATCGGGAAATGGACCTTGGCGCGGAAGCTCGCGCCAGCGATACGATCGGAGAGTATCTCAAAGCTTTCGGCGTGCGAACGGCTCGCTTTGACTGGGAGTTGTCCGGCAGGCGTGTCAACATACAGGAGCGGTTTCGAGGCGTTCCGGCAAGCAATCTGGAGGCGGCGCGGCAAAGCGACCTTGATCTCATTAGCCTCGCCAGCACCTATGCGCAGGCGATCCTCCACATGATCGTCATCAATGGTCATTTCCACGCCGATCCCCACCCCGGCAACGTCTTTTTCCTGGAGGACGGAACGCTGGGGCTTATCGACTTCGGAGCGGTGGGGACGCTTCTGCCACGACGCCGGGAAGAATTGGTACGGCTTGGCCTGGCGATCGCGGCGGAGGACACAGGCGGGGTCGTCGATATTCTGCTGCTTTGGGCGGGCGACCCTGATGTTGACCGTGTCAGGCTGGAAGAGGCCCTGGCCGAACTGATCAACCGTTTCAGCAATGTTCTGCTCGAGCAAATTGACCTTACCGACATTTTCCAAATCGTCTTTGCGATACTGCGCGACTTTCATCTCGCGCTCCCGCCCGATCTGGCACTGGTGCTCCGGACGCTGCTCACGGCAGAGGGATTTGTCCGGCGCATCGATCCGACATTCGACATCACTCGAGAACTGGCTCCGTTGGCAAAGGAACTGATGCGCGAGCGAACAAGTCCGGCGCGATTGCGTGGCGAAGCGGGCAAGCTGTTTGCAGCGCTTGGAAGAGCCGCCTTGTCAACGCCGAGCCTGGTGGGACAGATCGAGAGAGTTGCGCGTACCGGATCGATCACCGTCAGTATCGCACCCAGGGATCTTGAACGATTGCGCGGCGATGAGCGCAACAGCAGAGCCACTCCCCAGCTCTACCCCGCAGCATTGGGAATATGTGCTGCAATCCTTTTCGCCTCGGAACCGATCATCGCCGGGCTGCTGGCGGTGCTTTCCATTGCCCTGGCAATTGGCGAACGAGTGAAGCGGCGGTGATCACGTTCCAAATCTCGCGAAAATTAAAAGCTCATTTGTCGCGCTACCGGCTCCAGGATTTCTAGGTCACATGGAAACGCGTTCGAACTGGTTGAAGGTGAGCCTTGTTGTCGGCCTGCTCATAACCGCCGTCATTGGGTTCACCCTGTGGCTCATCCAGTCACGTGAGGCTGACGGGGCCACGTATGAGGTGCAGTTTAAACAATCGGTCGACGGCGTTCAAATCGGATCGGGCGTCAACCTTCTTGGTGTTCCCGTTGGGAAAGTAACCCAGGTCCGGCTCCAACCTTCAAATCCGGATACGGTCGTGGTCCGGTTCGTCCTTACCAAGGACATCTTACTCCATCGCGGCGTGACAGCGTCGGTCGATAAATCATTCTTCGATGGATCGGCAGAGATAAGCCTGGCGGGAAGCAACAAGCGTGAACCAGCACTTACAGTTCAAGCGGGACAGCCATTCCCGCTTATACCAGTGAAGACCGGCGGCCTCCTCAGCGGCGACCTCAATCCAGGCGAGATGATCGCCAAGATATCGTCAGGTGCCGATAGCATCTCAAAGAAGCTGGACCCTGCCGGTCAGCGATCCATCGAGGAACGTCTTGGCCAACTCGCGCTGCGCTCGCGGAACTGGAAAAGCGATGTCAGTCAAATCGCGGGGGAGGCCCTGCAGGAAGACAGGATCCATTCTCTAGGGAATGTAATGGCTCGGGCGGGAGACGACGCGGAGAGGCTTCGCCTGAGGCTCGAGGCATCGCGGGGCGGTCTTCACGACAGCCTCGGCCGGCCCTTGCATGATGCCGAAGGCAAAGCCCGGTCTCTGGGCCTATCCATTTCGCACGCACGGCCCCGGATCAGGCAATTGGAAGGGGATGCGCAACAAATCGCCGAAACCGCCCGCGCCGTTCGCGAACCAGTTCGACGCGTGGGCGATGCGGCCAAGAAGATTGACCGGGAAGGCGTGGGATCTCCCAAACTACCTGACTACCGTCCCACGACTGAGGAAAGGAAATAGATGATCGCGATCGACCGCTCAGGAACAGACCGACCCTCGTCTTCATGCACAGGCGCGCAATCAGCTTCTGTGAAGCACGAACTCAGGACGATAGAACGACCCTCTCAATTCTTCGCGCGTGAGTGGATGCAACGTCCTGAAGTGGCGCAAAGGCAGAGCCAAAAATGGACTAAGGGGTTTATCTTCAATCGGGCCTGCAGGATCGAGACTGGTGGATGACCGGGAAGAACTGCAAAATCGATGGAGCCGCTGGTATCAGCCTGGCTGCTGAAGTGAAGGGCGAATGCAGGGCGATGCCCGTCTTGCTTGCCCACGGGGCGGGTCAGACTCGCCGCGCCTGGAAGCGGGTAGTGCAAGATCTGGTCGAGGCGGGGTTTCGCGCTATCGCTATAGACATGCGTGGGCATGGCGACAGCGACTGGTCGAGCGCAGGTGCGTATGACGTGCGCGACTTTGCGGCCGATCTCGTCGCGGTAGCATCAGGAATGGATCGCAAACCGGCTCTGGTAGGCGCCTCCCTCGGCGGCCTTGCCGGAATGATAGCAGAAGGAGACCTCGCCCCAGGCAGCTTCGCATCGCTCACTCTTGTAGATATAGCCCCGCGTATCGAGCCGGGCGGCGTGATGCGGGTGGTCAGCTTCATGCAAGAACATGTCGAGACTGGCTTTTCGTCTCCGGAAGAAGCTGCACAAGTCATTGCGCGCTACATGCCACATCGTCGCAAGCGCAGAGCGGGCGATGGCCTACGGCACTATCTCCGGCAGAAAGAGGATGGCCGCTATTACTGGCACTGGGATCTAGCATTTATTCGCAATATGGTGGCTGCACATTGCTGCGACACCGCGCATCAGGAGCAGCAAGTCAATATATTATACAAGGCTGCCGCTAATTTGACGCTACCGCTGCATCTGATCAGGGGCGGATCCAGTGATCTTGTCTCGGAAGGCGCTGTCGAACATCTGCGCGAACTGGCACCGCATGCTGAATATACCGACATTATCGATGCCACGCATATGGTTGCAGGCGATGCAAACGACGCCTTTTCTGCCGCAATTCTCGGCTTTTTAGGGCGCCAGTCCAGCTTCTAGAGGGACGAGCATGGGAGAAGAGATTTGCTCCTGATCATCGAGGGTCGGACGACTTGCTGTGTAGAGCGCCATACATTGGTGGGTTTGCCTAAGATGACACTCGGTAACTGGCTGCTGCCTCGCTCACTGGACTGCTATCCATAACGAAGGTGACGAAAGTTGACGACCAAAAATCTGACCGGCATGCTGGCCAAAAAGATGCCGCGGGAAACAGGCACCGCGCGCACAAAGGGCGAAACCCTGTTCCAGCTATTCTTTGCGCTCATCCAATGGCCTTGGCTGTTGAAAAGCCTTTATGGGGGAAACAAAGCTGAAAAAAATGCTGTTCTTGAGCGTATAAACCTTGAACAGGACGCCTTGCCTCATCTTGGCAGCTGGAAAGCAGACACTTACCTTCTTCACAGGATTGTTGATGAGATTGAAGTCCGACAACCGAAAAATGTTGTGGAACTAGGTTCCGGAGTAACTTCGCTGGTTATCGCCAAAGCATTGTCGCTTCACGGTGGCGGGCATTTATACAGCTACGATCAGTATGAACCGTTCGTTGAGCAGATGGGCATTTGGCTCGCTGAGCACCACCTGTCGGCAAGTTTCAGCCATGCTCCGCTGAACTTTCGGGACCAGGCCTGGCCTGGATTATGGTATGCCTTGCACGACCTTCCACAGACAATTGATCTGCTTGTCATAGATGGACCGCCTTGGTCAATTCATCCCTTTACCCGAGGAATGGCGGAACGCCTTTTCGAACGTATCGCACCGGGAGGCCTTATCATGCTCGATGATGCAGCAAGACCGGGAGAAAGATACGTGGCGCGACGCTGGAGGAAAACCTGGAGAGACTTCGAGTTCAAGTTCGAAGGCACGGGCGCCAAAGGCCTGCTAACGGGACGGAGGATCGACAGATCGGATAATCGCCAAAAGTGACGCTGTAATGCATTAGCGACTTCCGTTGCTGATTCCGAGGCAAGCCGAACTCGCGGAACTGCTGGCAGCCGAAGTGGCTGCCGACCGTTTCCCCGACATGGATGCCTTGCGGATACGCTTCGCTCCCGATCCGGCGGCGCTTCCCGACGTGGTGGTGGAACTGGTCCCCCTGGTCACCTATGATGTTCTCCTGGCGGGAGAAGCCGCATGAGCCGGAACGCTCCCGCTATCGACGCCCAGCGCCTGAGCCTCATCCTCAACGACCTGCGTCTGCCCGCAATCAAACTGATCTGGCCCGACTTTACCACGCGGGCCGACAAGGAAGGCTGGCCTGGTGCCCGTTTGCTTGCAGCGCTCGCTGAGCATGAGATCGCAGAACGGGACCGACGCCGGATCGAAAGGCATCTGGGCGAAGCCCGCCTGCCACCCGGCAAGACTCTCGACAGCTTCGCCTTCGATGCAGCGCCAATGATCTCCCGCGCCCGGGTGACGGCGCTGTGTTCTGGTGATGGCTGGCTCGAAAAAGGTGCCAATCTCATCTTCTTTGGTCCGCCGTGTGAGGGTAAAACCCATCTGGCAGCCGCAA
>JAECRT010000043.1:7509-8469 GCA_016000085.1 Sphingomonadaceae bacterium | reverse complement strand
GCCGCGCTGCCCGCCGACGTCATCCGCCCGCGCTATGATCGCGCCGCCGTCACCTGCGGCGTGGTGCATCTGGGCATCGGCGCGTTCCACCGCGCGCACCAGGCTGTCGTCTTTGACGATGCGCTCAATGCAGGCGACCTGCGTTGGGGCATCATCGCCGCATCGCTGCGCTCGCCCCAGGTGCGCGAGCAGATGGCGCCGCAGGACGGCCTCTACACCATGCTCGTGCGCGACGGCGCTGCCGATCAGGCGCGCATCATTGGCGCGGTTCATGACGTGATCGTCGCGCCCGACGATCCGCAGGCGTTGCTCGCCGCGCTGGCCTCGCCCGACACCCATATCGTTACCCTGACGATCACGGAAAAAGGCTATAAGCTCGACCCGGCGACCGGCGCGCTGATCGAAGAAGATCCGCAACTTGCCGCCGATCTCGGCTCGCTGGAAAGTCCGCAAACCGCGCCGGGCTATCTCGTGGCCGCGCTGGCGCTGCGCCGGGCTGCGGGCTTATCGCCTTTCACCGCCATCTCCTGCGATAATCTGCCGCACAATGGCACGCGCCTGCGCGAAGCCGTGCTGGCGCTGGCCCGCCGTCATGATGCCACGCTGGCGGACTGGATCGCGGCGGAGGGCGCTTTCCCTGAAACCATGGTCGATCGCATCGTGCCGGCGACCACGCCCGACGACATCATCGCCCTTGCCGACCGGCTGGGCGTCGAGGACCGGGCCATGGTCAAGACCGAACCCTTCCTGCAATGGGTGATCGAGGATAAATTCTGCGGCCCACGCCCGGACTTCGGCGCGGGCGTGCAGGTTACCGCCGCCGTTGCCCCCTGGGAGGAAGCCAAGCTGCGCCTCCTCAACGGCGCGCATAGCGGCATCGCCTATCTCGGCGGCCTTGCAGCCATCGAACATGTGCATGATGTGCTGGCGCTGCCCGAAGCGCGCGCGTTCGTCGAAGCG
>JAECRT010000043.1:0-7409 GCA_016000085.1 Sphingomonadaceae bacterium | reverse complement strand
GGACGACAAGGGCGACGCGCATCAGGTGGATGATCCACTGGCCGACTCGCTTGCCGCTTGCCTGGCGTCCACATCCAGCGCGGCCGATCGTGTCGCCGCGATCCTGGCCTTCGATGCCATCGTGCCGCCCGCATTGGCGGACAGCGAACCGCTGCGCGCCGCGCTCGTCCATTGGCTCGCCATATTGGAAGAGGAAGGCGCCCGCGCCGCACTCACACGCTTGCACGCGCAATGATGCAGGCGGGACACACCGACATCTACCGTTAACAGTCGCTTTATCGTCGAGTCTTGACAAACCCGCTAGGCCAGTTATTCAAGCATTGTTGATAGCGCTACCAATTTACGCCCACCGGAGAGTCGGGGGCTGCGCTCAGGAGAGGGGATTACCCATGTATTCACGCACCCACGCATTTCGTGTTGCCTTGTTCGCTGCATCCGCGGTCGGCTCGCTGACCCTGTCGCAGGCCGCCTTCGCGCAGGACGCGGCTCAGCCAGCCGTCGCCGCGCCGCAGGATAGCGAAGTCGCCGACATCGTCGTCACCGGCATTCGCGCATCGCTGCAAAGCGCTACCAACGCCAAGAAGGACGCGGTTGCATTCGGCGACTCGATCTTCGCCGAAGACATCGGCAAGCTGCCCGCCACCAACCTCGCTGAAACGCTCAACCGTATGCCTGGCGTGCGTCTGAACCGAGACGTCAACGGCGAAGGCACGCAGGTCGCGATCCGCGGCCTTGGCCCCAGCTTCACCCGTGTCCTGCTGAACGGTTCGCAGATTCAGGTCGCGTCCGACGGTGGCACCAACGGTGGCAGCGCCAACCGCGAAGTCGATCTCGACTTTTTCCCCTCCGAACTTTTCACACGACTGGATCTGGCGAAAAGCCCGACGCCATCGACGCTGGAAGGTGGCATCGCGGGCACCGTCAATCTGCGTAACGCGCGGCCCTTCGACAAGCCGGGCACCCATGTCACCGTGGTGGCGCAGGGCCAATATACCGACAGCAACAAGAAGGTCAGCCCGCGCGGCGCGATCGTCGCCAGCCACACCACCGATACGTTCGGCATCCTGCTGGGCGTCGCGGGCGTCAAGACCAAGACGCGCGTGGACGGTTTCGAAACGGTCGGCTGGACCGACGGCAATCTGGGCGCTGGCGATCCGGGCGGCAACAATTTCTCCTGGGCCTCGGTCGTGCCGCGCAATACGGGCCATGGCTTGATCGCTGGTCAGCCGGTCGATGTCGTCGCTACGTCGGGCCTGACCCGCGACGAACTCAGCACCGCGCTGATCCCGCGCCTCGGCCGCAACAGCCTGACGCAGGGCGACCGCTCGCGCATCTCGGCGCTGGCTTCGGTCGAATGGCGCCCCAGCGACGAACTGCATTTCGCCATCGATGGCATCTGGGCCAAGTCCAAGCGTGACTATACCAAGGTCAACATGAACTGGCAGGTCCGTAACTCCGGTCCGGGCACGACCGCCCAGTCGACCGGCGGCATGATCCCGATCGACCTGACCGTCGATGACAATGGCGTCGTCACCAGCGGCACCTTCGCCAACTCGTCCTTCTTCCTGGAAGCCAGCCTGTTCAAGCAGACGACGAAGTTCTGGAACGTCAACCCCAGCGTCACCTGGCAGCCGTCCGACACGGTCAAGGTCGAGGCATCGGTCAACTGGTCGAAGAGCAGCTTCTTCCGCGAACAGCCCACCTTCGCTTTCCAGACCACCCCGCAGTCGGGCGTTGATGTCTATTATGATAATACCGGCGGCGATTATCCGTCGATCACCACCAACATCGACCTGAACGATCCCAACAGCGGCACGTGGCAATGGTATCGCCAGAATGTTCAGCTCGTTCGTCGCAAGACCGAAACGAAGGGCGCGCATCTCGACACGACCTTTGGCGATGAATATTTCAACGTAAAGGTCGGCGCCGCCTATGATCAAGCAACCCGCTCGATCCGCGCCTATGACAACAGCTCCGCTTATCAGCTCACCGTCTGCGGTGCGGGCTGCACCGGCGCGACCGGCACCATCCCGACCACGGCGATCCCGCAATATCTCAACCAATTCCCGGTCAACAATTTCGGCCATCTGGCTAGCGGCAACATCGGCTATAACGCCTTTGTCGTTCCAGATTTCGCGGCGATCATGAAGGCGACCAACTATGCCGCCTTCCGCGACAGCGCGCCCGAAGCGCGCGGCGCCGTCACCGGCGGCGCGACCGGCGACATGGATGAAAAGGTCTTTGGCGCCTATTTCGAACTGAACGGCGTCACCCAGATCGCCGATCGTGACCTGCACATCAACGCCGGTATGCGCTATGCCCATACCGACCAGGAAGTCATCGGGCCGAGCCAGGTCGGCACCGCCATCATCGACATCACCTCGCGCTCCAAGTACGAGAATTTCCTGCCGTCGATCAACCTGACCTATGACGTGATGGACAATGTGAAGCTGCGCGCATCGGCGTCGCGGACCATGACCCGTCCCGACGCGGGCCAGATCCTGCCAGGCATCACCTTCTCCGATCCCTCGGCGCTGCTGGCCAGTGCGGGCAATCCTGACCTCAAGCCTTATACGTCGGACAATTATGACATCGGCGGTGAAATCTACACCGGCGGTATCGGCTATATCGGCCTGTCGGCGTTCATGAAGAACGTCACCGGCTTCACCGTCACCCAGTCGCAACAGGTCGCCTTCGGTTCGCTCAACATTCCGTTCAGCAGCCTGATCTCGACGCAGCAGAACGCATTGACCGATCGCGCGGCGATCACCGGTCTGGCGATCAACGACCTGCCGATCACCGTCAACCGCCCGATCAACCTGAGCGATCTCAAGATCAAGGGCCTGGAAGCCACCTGGGTCCAGCCGCTCGACTTCCTGGTGAAGGGGCTGGGCTTCTCGGCCAACGGCACCTACCTCAAGCAGTCGTCGTCTTCGGGTCTGGTCGCGACCGGCGTGTCGAAATATTCGTATAACCTTCAGGGCTTCTACGAAAATAACGGTCTGTCGATCAGCGTAAACTATGTCTGGAACGACAAGGCGATCGCCGTGAACAAACCGCAGAACGGCATTAACGACGCATCGCTGCGCAGCGATGCCCGTGGCCAGCTCGATACATCGATCGGCTATCAGTTGCCCTTCTTCAACAAGGCGCTGCGCCTGACGGTCGATGTGCTCAACATCACCAACGAGCCGATCCGCACCACCTTCGAATATAGCAATGCGGCTTATTCGGTCTATTATCCCGGCACGACCGTTCTTGGCGGCATCCGGGCAAGTTTCTGATCCTCCCCCAGGGAAAACTGAAAGGGCCGGTCGCAGGACTGGCCCTTTTTATTTTAGAGGCATGACGATGCGCCACCTTGCTACTTTGCTCGTTCCATTTGCTCTCCTCTCGGCCCCCGTTTACGCAAAAACCTGCCAGCCCAAATGGGTCGCAGGCTGGGCTTCTTCGCAATTCCTGCCCACCGGGGATCAGGTGCTGGCACCCGCAACGCTGGCGGACAAGACGCTGCGCCAGATCGTCCGCTCGACCATCGCTGGCGATCGCGTCCGCGTGCGTTTCTCCAACCTCGCCAGCACAAAGCCACTCATCATCGCGGGCGCGAGCATCGCCCATGCGACCAATCCCGCCAGCGCCACCATCGACCCCGGCACGCTCATCTCGTTGCGGTTCGACGGCAAGCCTGACGTCATCATTCCGGCAGGTGCGGACTATCTCTCCGATCCGGTCGCCCTGCCGGTGCAGGCGCTGGCCAGCCTCGCCATCTCCATCCGCTATCAGGGTGATCCAGCGCCCACTGCGCACCCCGGTTCGCGCGCGACCTCCTGGTATCTGCCCGGCGATCATCTGACCGACACGGCCATGGCGGGCGCGGCCAGCTTCGACCACTGGTTCCATCTGTCCGCGATCGAAGTCGAGCGCTGCACGCCCGCCAAGCTGGTCGTGGCGCTGGGCGATTCCATCACCGATGGCCGCGGCGCGACCACCAACGGCAATGACCGCTGGACCGACATCCTCGCCGGGCGCCTGCAAGCGGACGCCAAGCGCCGGAACACCGCCGTTATCAATCAGGGCATCGGCGGCAACCGCCTGCTGAATGATGGTCTTGGCCCCAACGCGCTCGCCCGGCTCGACCGCGACGTGCTGGCCCAGCCCGGCGTCACCCACCTGATCTTGCTGGAAGGGATTAATGACCTTGGCACCCTGACCCGCGACGCGCCCGCCAGCGCCGCCGCGCATCAGGCCCATGTCGCCCGCATTATCGGCGCCTATCGTCAGATCATCGCGCGGGCGCGGGGCAGGGGGATCAAGGTCATCGGCGCGACGATCCTGCCCTTCACCGGCAACGATTATTATCATCCCGATGCGCAGAATGAGGCCGACCGGCAGGCCGTCAACGCCTGGATCAGGGCGCGGGGGAATTTCGACGGCGTGATCGACTTCGATGCCGCGACGCGCGATCCCGCGCACCCCGACCGGCTGCTGCCCGCTTATGATGTCGGTGACGCGCTCCACCCCTCGCCACAGGGCTATCGCGCGATGGGAGAGGCGATCCCGCTCAGCCTGTTCGACTGAGCTATTTCCGGCGCCCACCCGCGTCGAGCACCGTCTCCATCGCCACGAAGGTCGATGTGCTCGCCACATGGGGCAGGCTGGAAATTTTCTCGCCCAGCACCGTGCGATAGCGCCGGATGTCCGCCGTCCGCACCTTGAGCAGATAGTCGAAGCTGCTCGCGATCATGTGACATTCCTCGACTTCGGGGATGCGCCGCACCGCCGCGTTAAATTCGCGCAGCGCCGTTTCGCGCGTGTCGGACAGCTTCACCTCGGCAAAGGCGACATGATCCATGCCCAGCTTGGCGGGATCGACGATCGCGCGGAAGCCCCGGATCACTCCATTGTCCACCAGCCGCTTCAACCGCACCTGGCATGGCGTCTTGGATAGCCCCACCTGCGCTGCCAGATCGGTGACGGTCATCCGGCCATCTTCGACCAGAGCGGCGATGATCCGGCGGTCAAACTCATCCATTTCGACTGTCAGGGGCTTTTTATCCATGTAATCCGCCTATCAAAGCGCAATTAATAAGTCACCATGCCCGCCATTCCGCTCTTCAAAAGACGGAACGAAACGCGCGGTTGCGATATTCTGATACCCATGACCCAGCAGCCTCCCTTTGCCACCTTCGCCCCCGCATTGCGCGATCAGTCGCCACTCCGACAGGCGATCACCGCCGCCTATCGCCGTGACGAGCGCGCATGTCTCGCGCCGCTGCTCGATGCCGCGACTTTGCCGGACGCGACCCGTGTCGCCGTCGCGGACACGACCCGCGCACTCGTCACCGCGCTGCGCACCAACCGCAAGGGCAGCGGCGTCGAAGGGCTGGTACAGGAATATGCGCTATCCAGTCAGGAAGGCGTAGCGCTGATGTGCCTGGCCGAAGCGCTGCTGCGCATTCCCGACAAGGCGACGCGCGACGCGCTGATCCGCGACAAGATCGCCGACGGGGATTGGGGATCGCATCTGGGCGGCGACAAGTCGCTGTTCGTCAACGCCGCCACATGGGGTCTGGTCGTCACCGGCAAGCTGGTCGGCAGCGTCGATGATCGCGGGTTGGGGGCAGCGCTTGCCCGCCTCGTCGCCCGTGCGGGCGAGCCCGTCATCCGGCGCGGCGTGGACCTCGCTATGCGCATGATGGGCGAACAGTTCGTCACCGGCGAAACCATCGGTGAAGCGCTCAAGCGCGCCAAAGTCATGGAGGCCAAAGGTTTCGCCTATAGCTATGACATGCTGGGCGAAGCGGCGACCACCGCCGCCGATGCCGACCGCTATTATGCCGACTATGAACGCGCGATCCATGCCATTGGCAAGGCGTCGGCCGGACGCGGCATCTATGCCGGGCCGGGCATTTCGATCAAGCTCTCCGCGCTCCATCCCCGCTACGCCCGCGCGCAGGCGGGCCGTGTGATGGGCGAACTGCTGCCCCGCGTGCTGCAACTGGCAGCCCTGTCCAAAAGCTACGACATCGGCTTCAACATCGATGCGGAGGAAGCCGACCGGCTCGAACTCTCGCTCGACCTGCTCGAAAGCCTCGCGCTCCACCCGGACCTTGCCGGCTGGAATGGCCTGGGCTTCGTGGTGCAGGGCTATGGCAAGCGCTGCCCCTTCGTCATCGACTGGATCGTCGACCTTGCCCGCCGCGCCGATCGCCGCATCATGGTCCGCCTCGTCAAGGGCGCTTACTGGGACGCGGAGATTAAGCGCGCACAGGTCGACGGCCTGGCCGACTTTCCGGTCTACACGCGCAAAGTCCATACCGACGTCGCCTATATCGCCTGCGCGAAGAAGCTGCTCGCCGCGCCCGACGCCATCTTTCCGCAATTCGCGACCCATAATGCCCAGACGCTTGCCACCATCTATCAGATGGCCGGCCAGGATTTCGCGATCGGCCAATATGAATTTCAGTGCCTGCACGGCATGGGCGAACCGCTCTATGAGCAGGTCGTCGGCCCCGACAGGCTGAACCGTCCCTGCCGCATCTACGCGCCGGTCGGCACGCATGAAACCTTGCTCGCCTATCTCGTCCGCCGCCTGCTGGAAAATGGCGCCAACTCCTCCTTCGTCAACCGTATCGCCGATCCCGCCGTCCCCATCGCGGAGATGATTGCCGATCCGGTGGAGGTCGTCCGCGCGATGGCCCATCCCGGCGCGCGCCATGACCAGATCGCGCTCCCGGCGGACATCTATCCCGACCGCCGCAATGCTGCGGGCCTGGACCTCAGCGACGAAACCACGCTGGCCGCGCTGACGGAAGCGCTCCAGCACAGTACCACTCTGAACTGGACCGCCGCGCCCGAAGGCGGGGAGGGGACAGCCCGCCCGGTCCTCAACCCTGCCGATCATCGTGACATCGTGGGCCATGTGACCGAGGCCAGCCCGGAACAGGCTCGCGCCGCCGCCATTCGCGCCGCCGGTTCGCTCTGGCACAATACCCCCGTCGCCGATCGGGCCGCCGCGCTGGATCGCGCCGCCGACGCCATGCAGGCGCGGATGTCCGTGCTGCTGGGTCTCATCGTGCGCGAAGCGGGAAAGTCCATCCCCAACGCCATCGCCGAAGTGCGCGAAGCCATCGACTTCCTGCGCTATTACGCCGCGCAGGCGCGCAGCACCTTTGACCCGGCACAGGCCGCCCTTGGCCCCGTCACCTGCATCAGCCCCTGGAACTTCCCGCTCGCCATCTTCACGGGGCAGGTCGCCGCCGCGCTGGTCGCAGGCAACCCGATCCTTGCCAAGCCCGCCGAGGAAACCCCGCTGATTGCCGCCGAAGCGGTCCGCCTGCTCCATGAAGCGGGCGTGCCAGCTGATGCGCTGCAACTCCTGCCCGGCGACGGCAGCATCGGCGCGGCGC
>JAECRT010000042.1 GCA_016000085.1 Sphingomonadaceae bacterium | reverse complement strand
GCCGCTCCACGCCTTTGCCGACTGGCTCGACGAGCGGGGCGATGGCGAAGCCGCCATCGCCGCTCGCCGCACCGGCGATGCCTCGGCGCTGGGCGTGCAAATGCCCCTGCCGGGCGTCGTCGGGGAAACCAACCTCTACGCCTTGCACCCGCGCGGTCGCATCCTGCTGCGCCCCGCCACGCGACAGGGGTTGTTCCGCCAGATGGCCGCCATCCTCGCCACCGGCAACAGCGGCACGGTGCAGGGTATGACGCTTCCGCCGGGCCTGCCGCCACAGGTCGCCGCCTGCTTCAACGAAGACGCTGCCGGACCCTTTGCCGCCGCGCTGGTGGAGGGTGACGCGGCCAAGGTCGCCGCCACCGTGCAGTCGGTCGCGGACCTGCCCGGCCCCATCGTCTCGGTCCATGCCGACGCGCATGGCGATGGCTATTGCCTCGACTGGTTGCTGGAGGAAGTCTCGACTTCCATCAACACGACGGCCGCAGGCGGCAATGCCAGCCTGATGATGATCGGCTGAGTGCCGGTCCCGCTTTAGTCCTCGATCTTGCGCCGGAATGTTTCGGGCAGGAACAGCAGGCCGATCACCACGGTCGCCGCCGCGATCACCACCGGATACCAGAGGCCATAGTAAATATCCCCTGTCGCGGCGACCATGGCAAAGGCGGTCGTGGGCAGGAAGCCGCCGAACCAGCCATTGCCGATATGATAGGGCAGGGACATTGAGGTATAGCGGATGCGGCTGGGGAACAGTTCTACCAGCATGGCCGCGATCGGGCCATAAACCATCGTGACCAGCATCGCGAGCGCCCACAGGATCGCGACGACCGCGACCTTGTTGATCTGCGCCCTGTCCGCCTTGGCCGGATAGCCCGCCTGCGCCAGCCCGCCCTTCAGTTGCGCCTGAAAGCCTTCGATCGCCGCTTTCTTCTCCGCCCCTGCCAGCTTGGCCGGGTCGGGCGCGGCATAGCTGGCGCTGCCCACCTTCACCACCGCCGGCGCGCCAGCGGGCGCCGCGACATTGGCGTAACTGATGCCGGTCTTCGCCATATAGGCTTTGGCGATGTCACAGCTTGATCCGTCAAACTTGTTCTTGCCCACCGGATCGAACTGGAACGAACATTGCGTTTGGTCGACCACGATCGTCACGGGCGCTGACGCCTGCGCCGCCGCCAGCGCGGGATTGGCGGCCGTCGTCAGCGCCCCGAACAGCGGGAAATAGGTGATCGCCGCCAGCGCGCACCCGCCCAGGATGATGGGTTTGCGGCCGATCTTGTCGCTGAGCCAGCCGAAGAACACGAAGAAAGGCGTCGCCAGCGCCAGCGCGATCGCGATCAGGATGTTCGCCGTCGCACCATCCACCCGCAGCGTCTTTTCCAGAAAGAACAGCGCATAGAATTGCCCGGCATACCACACGACCGCCTGACCCATGACCGCGCCCAGCAGCGCGATGATGACCCAGCGCAGATTGCCCCACTGGCCGAACGCTTCGGTCAGCGGCGCTTTCGACGTGGTGCCTTCATCCTTCATCTTCTGGAACACGGGGCTTTCATTGAGCTGCAACCGGATCCACATCGACACGCCTAGCAGCAGGATCGAGATGAGGAAGGGCAGGCGCCATCCCCATGCCGCGAACGTTTCCTCGCCCAATGCAAAGCGGAAACCGATCACCACCAGCAGCGCGGCGAACAAGCCGAAGGTCGCCGTGGTCTGGATCCAGCTGGTATAAAGCCCGCGTTTCCCTTCCGGCGCATGTTCGGCCACATAGGTCGCCGCCCCGCCATATTCGCCGCCCAGCGCCAGACCCTGCGCCAATCGCATGATCAGCAGGATGATGGGCGCGGCCACGCCGATGCTGGCATAGCTGGGCAACAGGCCGACCGCGAAGGTCGACAGCCCCATGATGCCCATCGTGACGAGGAAGGTATTCTTCCGTCCGACCATATCGCCGATCCGCCCGAACACGACCGCCCCGAACGGCCGCACCGCAAAGCCCGCCGCGAACGCCGCCAGCGCGAATATGAACCCGGTCGTCTCGTTGACGCCGGAAAAGAACTGCGCCGAAATATAGGTCGCCAGCAGGCCGTAGAGATAGAAATCATACCATTCGAACACGGTCCCCAGCGATGACGCGGCGATGACCAGCTTCTCGTTCTGCGTGGCCGCATGATGTTGCGGCAGGTCGTCGTCATGGGTCGTCGCCATATGCCCTCCTCCGATATTATATTGCGTTGGCTCCCGGCGCGATCCGTCCGGCCCTTCAGGCCGCTGGCGATTGCGCGCCCAGCATGGCGACATTCGTGGCCAAGGTCGAGATGCTTGACCAGCCTTGCATCTGCTTGGCCCGTCGGCGGTATGTCGTTTCGTCCATGTCTCCATAGGCGCGCCATCGCGCCCTACCGCTCGCCCGCCGATATTTCGTTACGCCCCTGTGCAGGTTAACCAAAAAATAAACAGAAAGTGCGAAGAGGATCGTCGGGAACCGGAGACCCGCCATTTTGCGCGTATTGATGACATTGCTGGAGAAGCGCAAAGCGCAACAGCCGGCACAGGACGCCGACGTAAGGCGCAGCCTTGTCGAAACGCTCTACGCTTCGCCCGCATCCCTCACCATTGGCGCCGCAACCGGCACGGCAGTCGGCATCGTCATCGCCAACATGGCGGATGGCAAGGCGATCCATGCCGTGGTCATCGTGCTGTGCATCGTGGCGGCCTTGCGTGTCATTTCCGCCGTCTTCTTCCATCGCCAGCTTATGCGCGGCACTGCGGTCGCATCTCGCAACTGGGAATTGGCCTATGAACTGGGCGCCTGGGCCTATGCCGGGCTGCTGGGGCTGATGGGCTTCGTCACGCTCATCGGGTCGAGCAATTCGATCATTCATATGTTGAGCGTGTCGATGGCGACGGGCTATGCAGGCGGCATCTCTGGTCGCAACGCGGGCCGGGTGCAGATCGCCATTGGGCAGGTTTGCCTGGCGTTGCTGCCCACCGCCATGGGCCTGTGGCTGGAAGGATCGACCGGTTATCGCGTGCTGTCGGTCGCCATGGTGCTGATGGTCCTGGGCCTTGCCGAGATCAGCTCCACGACGCACCGCATCGTCGTTCAGGCGCTGATCGGCAAGCGCGACAAGTCCCTGCTCGCCGA
The DNA here is from genome assembly GCA_016000085.1 of Sphingomonadaceae bacterium. Taxonomy (GTDB): domain Bacteria; phylum Pseudomonadota; class Alphaproteobacteria; order Sphingomonadales; family Sphingomonadaceae; genus Sphingobium. Next base: position 13,762 of record JAECRT010000042.1, on the reverse strand, counting down.
AAAATTCGAGCGGCTCGCTCGCTTCGACAGTCTTACCGGCCTGGAAAACCGCATGGCGATGCAGATGCGGCTGCGGGAGATCTTCGAAACCACGCAAAAGCGCAACGACGCCGTCGCCATCCTGTGGATGGACATCGACCGGTTCAAGGAAATCAACGATTCACTGGGGCATATGGTCGGTGATCAGTTGCTGCGCGCGGTTGCCGACCGGCTAAACGAGGTGGTGCAGGGGCGGGGGCGCATCGCGCGCTTTGGCGGGGACGAATTCGTCATCATCTGCCCTGACACCGACAGGGTGACCGCTGCCTCGATCGCACAGGAAATCATCAGCTATTTCGCCCATGGTTTCGACCTGGGCGAACATCATCTTCAGGCCACCGCTTCGATCGGCTATGCCGTTGCGCCACAGGATGGGCGCGACATGGATGAGTTGATGCAGCATGCCGACCTGGCTCTCTATGAAGCGAAGGGGGAAGGTCGCAACCGGGCAAGCAGTTTCAACTGGTCGCTCAAGGAGCGTTTCAACCGCTTGCATGAAATAGAGACGGGCCTGCGTCGCGCGCTCTCCGGCGGCGAATTGATGCTGTTGTTCCAGCCCATCGTGGCGCTGGAAAATGGCCATATCGATGCGTGCGAAGCCTTGTTGCGCTGGCATCACCCCGTGCTTGGGCCGATCCCGCCGTCAGAATTCATTCCCATCGCCGAAAGCATGGGCATGATCGAGGCGATGACCGATTGGGTGTTGCGCCAGGCCTGCATTGCTGCGGCGTCCTGGCCAGGAGAGGTGCGCGTCGCCATCAACATATCGCCCGCTTCGCTCAAGTCGACCGAACTGCCGGCCAATGTGATCGCCGCTCTGCTCGAAACGGGCCTGCCTGCGCGCCGTCTTGAGCTGGAAGTGACGGAGTCCATCTTCCTCGACGATAGCGGCCAAACCAATGTGATCCTGCGCGAATTGCAGCGGATCGGCTTGCGATTGGCGCTCGACGATTTCGGCACCGGCTATTCCTCGCTCTCCTATCTGCGCTCCTATCGCTTCGACACGCTCAAGGTCGACCAGAGCTTCATGGCGGGCATCAGCGCCAATCCGGAGGATCGGGCGATCGTGCGCGCCATCGGCAATCTGGCGCGCGACCTGAAAATGGATACCGTGGCCGAAGGGATTGAGACGCCCGATCAACTGCAACATGCGCGCGAAGCCGGCTTCACCAATGTGCAGGGCTATCTCTTCAGCCGCCCCGTTCCAACAGAACGCATCGCCGAAATGATTGCGGCCGGTCCGCTGGAGGGATCGGAACGCCCCGATCCTGTGCGTCGCCGCCGGGCCTGATCGCCCGTCCTCACCCTATTCAGCGCAGGCGCGTCTGCGCCATCGCCAGCCGCTTCATCATGCGCAGGTCGCGCCCCGACAGGCTGAGCGCGGTGTCGGTCCAGATCTCGACGATGTCGGTCAGTTCGTCCAGCGTCATCGGATTGGTACGGCGACCCGCGCGGTTGATGCCGACATAGCCGGCATGATGGGCGCTATGATCCCTGATCCATTGCTCCGTCGCCGCTTCGCCTTCGCCGGTTTCGACGACCTGCGTCACGACGCCCATGTCATACATTTCATCGGCGGTGTAGATGCGGCCTTCGGTCAGCATCTGGCGTGCCAGCACCGGCCCGACCCGGCGCGAAAGGATGGAATAGGCGCCCATGCCGGGGAACAGTCCGAACAACACTTCGGGCAGCCCGAACCGCGCCTGTCGCTCTGCGATGATGACATCGAAGCACATCAGCGCTTCCAGTCCGCCGCCCAACGCATCGCCTTGCGCCAGGCCGATATTGATGATGTTCATGTCGTTGCAGTGCCAGATGCGATCGACAATCTCGCAGCACGCCACGCCATAGCGCAACAGCGTCTCCCGATCCCGACGCTGGATGCACTCGGCGAACATCTCCAGGTCGCCACCCAGATTGAAGACGCCGGGAAAGCGTGACCCCAACACCATGAATTTGAGCGGTCCGTCTGCGCCGCCAAACACCCGGCGGCTTTCCTGCTGCCATGTCATCGTATCGCGAATCAGGCCCATGTTGGAATTGGGCCGTTCATGCGGTGTCATGAAGGCCCACAGGGTCGCCAGATCCGCGTCCCAGCGCACATCGATCTGGCCCAGATCGAACAGGGTGGAATGGCCGATATCCAGGGCGAAAACATCCGATTCCGCAACGTCAATCGCGAATGGCCCGTTGCTCTCGAAGCGTGCGTCGTCGGGCGCATCGAAGGCCTCGATCGTCGGATGAAACCGTCCTGAATCAATCATATGCGACCCCGTTTTCTATTGCGACTGAACACAACAGGCTCGCCAGCAGGATGCAATCAACAGCGAACTCCTGCCCAGCACATTAACTATTTTTATCGAACACTGTTGCATCTTCGTCGCCGGAAAATGGCCCGAATCGGATGCGATGTGGCGCAAATATCACAAAATGCTCTTTCTTACACATGTAAGATTCGCACTTCAGGCCTTTGTTAACCTTTATTAATTACGACGAAGCCATGGACGATCGCTGCCCTCAATCCTCGCCTGCACCCCGGATTGTCACGCTGGCGCTGCACGATGCGGCGGGTGCGCCATGGCCGTTGCGCCTGTCGGCCGACTGTTTGCGCTTCATCGGCCCCTATCGCCGGGTCGAAGGCTTTCACATCGACGCGATGCTGCTGTTCGACGGCGTGCGCAAAGCGGGTTGAACCTTGTGCCGCTGCGCCTGCTCTTCTAGAGCGCGCGGCGTGACCAAGCCTCGTTTCTCCTTTTCCATCGCCGCGACCGACGGCAAGGCCCGCACCGGCACCATCCAGATGCGCCGGGGCGACATCCGTACGCCCGCCTTCATGCCGGTGGGCACCGCCGCCACGGTCAAGGCGATGCGCCCGGCCGAAGTGCGCGCCACTGGCGCCGACATCATCTTGGGCAATACCTATCATCTGATGCTGCGTCCGGGCGCGGAGCGCATGGCGCGGCTGGGCGGCCTGCATCGCTTCATGGGGTGGGATCGGCCGATCCTGACCGACAGCGGCGGTTATCAGGTGATGAGCTTGTCTGCGCTGACCAAGATGAGCGAGCAGGGCGTCGCTTTTTCCAGTCATATCGACGGGTCGAAGCATATGCTGACACCGGAACGCTCGATGGAGATCCAGCGGTTGCTGGACAGCGACATCGTCATGGCGTTCGACGAATGCACGAAAAACGGCTGCACCCATGACGAGGCGGCCAAATCCATGGAGCGTTCGATGCGCTGGGCCAAACGCTCGCGCGACGGCTTCGACGCCGGGGAAGACCATGCCGAGCGCACCGCGCTGTTCGGTATCCAGCAGGGCTCTCTTGACGAAGGGCTGCGCCGCATCTCCGCGGAAAAGCTGATCGAGATCGGTTTCGACGGTTATGCCGTAGGCGGCCTTGCGGTGGGCGAAGGGCAGGAGGCGATGTTCGCCACCCTCGATTTCGCGCCGGACATGCTGCCGACGGACAAGCCGCGCTATCTGATGGGCGTGGGCAAACCCGACGACATCGTCGGCGCGGTCGAACGCGGTATCGACATGTTCGATTGCGTGCTGCCGACTCGTTCGGGGCGCAACGGCCAGGCTTTCACCTGGGCTGGGCCGCTCAACATCCGCAATGCGAAATTCGCCGAGGATATGGGGCCGCTCGATCCCCGTTGCGGCTGCCCGGTCTGCGCGACCTGGGGCCGCGCCTATCTGCACCATCTGGTGAAGGCGGGCGAAATGCTGGGCGCTATGCTGATGACCCAGCATAATATCCATTTCTACCAGGAACTGATGCAGGCGATCCGGGACAGCATCGCCACGGGGCGTTTTGCGGCCTTCGCCGCCGATTTCCGCCGGGACTATCGGCGCGCCTGATCCGCAGGGGTCAGGGGATGACGGTGATCACGATCGCATAGCCGCCCGCTTGCGCATCATGCTCCAGTGGTGAGCGCAACTGGCGCGACAGGCCCGTCAGCACGCGACCGTAGCGTTCTTCCAGCAAGGCGCTCATCGCGCTCGAAGCCCGTAATCCCGTGGACTTGACGTTCAACAGCGCGCGATCATCCCGGTCTGGCTGCAACTGCACCGAAATGCGCATCATACCCTGCGGATCGAGCATCATCGCCAGTTCGACCAGTTCGGTCAGCAGGAATGCGATCGGCACGGCGACATCCTGACTGATGTGCAACGTGTCGCTGTCGATCTGGATCGCGAACCGCCGGGCCGCCGCTGGGGCGGTGCCGCGCAGGCTGGCCGTCAATTCGCTGATGAGGGGGCGCACGCCGACGCCGTGATTTTCCTCCAGCTCCGCGAAATGATTGCGATGCACCACGGACAGCGCATCGACCCGCCGCTGGATCGAGGCATAGGCTTCTATCGCTTCGGGATCATGGGCGGACCGGGCGTGCAGGTTGATCAGGCTGGCGATGATCTGGAGGTTGTTTTTGACCCGATGATGCACTTCGCGCGTCAACTTGCGCTGGGTTTCCAGCCCTTCGGCCATTTCCGCTTCATGCGTGGCAACCTCCTCGCTGATGGCCCGAAAGGTTTCGCCCAGCGCGACGATTTCCTGCGCGGGCGTGCGCACCCGCTGTAACGGTTCCAGCACCTCGCCCGGCTGATAGGCGGCCACCGTCCGGCGCAATATCACCAGCGGCCGTATAAGCAGGCGATTGACCACGAACCAGCCGATGGCGGCAGCGGCAAACCACATCACCAGCGGCAGGAACAGCGAGAGCAGTCGTGCGACCGTGGCGGGGGGGTCACGCACGGTCATGGTCAGAACGATGTTGGACTGGTCGATCCGGGCGGACAGGCTGGTGTCGGTACCACTTATCATTCTGTGACCGGTGCGGTTCAGCATCAATTGGCGCGCGCCCTGGCGCAGGCTGAGCTGTCGGTTCTGAAGCGCCGTCGTGGGATCGGCCACGCTCTCCAGATGGGCCAGCGAATAATAGGTCAGCGCCACCAGTTGCCCGTTGCGGCTGGGCGCCCGGCTCACCAGATAGCCGGATTGCGGCAGCAGTTCCGCCGTGGTCGGATCGAACCGCGCCTGCCTGGGAACACCGGCAGGTTCCGCGTCTTCCGACCCGCACAGCCGCTTGCCTGCGCGATCATAGATATAGAAATGGCCGCCGTCGCCATCATGCGAGTTCAGGAAAATTCCCAGCCGGGCGCATAGGGCAGCATCCATGCCGATGGTGGCGAGGGTGTTGACCGTCAGTTCAAGCGCGGTGCGATCGGATTGCAGGTCGGCGCTCAGCTTGCGGGCGCTTTGCGTCACCGCAACGCGCAGCAACGCTTCTTTTTCCAGATCGGCGGTGCGGATGGCCTGAAACGACGCGAACAGCGCGATGATGCCCAGCGGCAAAAGCGCCAGCGTCAGGATGAGGAACATCTTGATGCCCGTGTGGGCGAAAAGCTGACGCAACTGTACAGCTTGGGTTTGGGCAGCCCCGGCGCGGGCCGCCGGGGGAAGGCTGCCGCCAGTCATGATGTGTTCAGTCCAGCTTGCTCAACAGGTCCAGCATCTCGGCGGGAATAGCTTCATCCACCGCGCGCTGATAGGCCGTACGCAGCGCATTGGAAACATGACCCTCTTCCTTGGCGGCGGCACTGCGACGCTTGCGGGCTGGGCGTGTAGCCTTCACGCCGCTACCCTGACTGGTGGCCTCTTCCATACCGCCTCCGTCAGCCGCACTTCGTTCCGTCGTTGAAGAAACCAAAACCAGCCCCTCTACAGCAATATCTGACACGCAAGCCTGTCCGCTTTTGCGCCATTACCGTATGACGTCAATTCGTCGTCATAGCCAAAATGCGCGAAAATGATGAATTTATCGATTGTCGGTGAAAAAAACCAACGGCTGGGAAACAAATCGTTTCATTGATGGTTCCACGGACAGACGCATTTTTTACGCTGTCACTTATCCGGCAGTCGATTGGGGACAGGGGGGTTGTCATCGTCGCTTCGACATTCCATCCTGATGCCCGGTCGCCGGTGGGTCGGACCATGACGCCCATGTTGGGCAGGGAGAAGATTTGACGATGTCGCTTGGACAGCAACTGCACCCCCATCTGCCGTTTCTGCGGCGCTACGCCCGCGCGTTGACGGGCAGCCAGACGCATGGTGACGCCTATGTGCGCGCCGCGCTGGAGGCGATCGTCGCCGCTCCGGAAGAATTTCCGTCCGATGTCGACCCGCGCCTTGGCCTTTACCGGACGTTCCATGCGATATGGTCATCCTCCCATCTGGAGGATATTCCCGTTTCCGGCAGCGGCCGCGAGGCGATTGCGCAGGCCCGGCTCGCACGCCTGACGCCGCTGCCGCGTCAGGCTTTGCTGCTGACCGCGCTGGAGGGATTCACGGTCGAGGACGTTGCCTATCTCATCAATCTCGACAGCGACGATGTCGAAGCGTTGGTGGAAGAAGCCCTGACCGAGATAGAGGCGCAGACCCGTGCCAAGGTGCTCATCATCGAGGACGAGCCGATCATTGCGATGGATATCGAAACCATCGTCCGCGATCTGGGCCATGATGTCACCGCCATTGCCGTGACTGCCGAAGACGCCGTGCGTGAAGCGCTGGCGGACCGGCCGGGGCTGGTGCTGGCCGATATCCAGCTGGCCGATGATTCCAGCGGGATCGACGCCGTGAAGGACATTCTCGCCGAATTTTCGGTGCCTGTGATCTTCATCACCGCTTTCCCGGAACGTCTGTTGACGGGCGAGCGCCCGGAGCCGACTTTCCTGATTACCAAGCCTTTCCAGCGCTCGACCGTGAAGGCCGCTATTTCGCAGGCGCTCTTCTTCGATGAAGCGACTGCGCCTGCCTGATCGGCCGACCTTTATCGGATGATCGACGGAACTCCCGATCGTAGCTTGCGTTAATGATGCGTAACGATCGGGAGATGTGTCATGATCGACCATGAGCAGCATATAAGCACCGATAACGCCCGCGCAGGTTCAGTAGAACATGTCGTGCGCTATGTACTGGGTATTTCGCTCGCATTGGCCGTTATAGCGATGCTGCTGGTACTTTGGCGCTGACGTCGCATTCCGGGATTTGGCCTTTGATGATAATCAGTTTAGGGTACGGGCGCATTTATGGCTTTGACAACGTCGGTTCATGCGGCGAGGGCGGCAGCCAGTACAGGGGTCGTTCCCATGGATGAAGACGCAGGCCAGATTGGCCAGGTGGAAGAACGTTCGGCCCTGTCGGATTCGGATTTCAAGCGTGAACTGGCTGCGGTAATTCCGCATCTGCGTGCGTTTGGCCGTTCGCTGTCGGGCAATCGCGATACGGCGGACGATCTTGTGCAGGAAACCCTGCTGAAAGCATGGGCGGCACGCGCCCGTTTTCAGGCGGGCACCAATATGCGTGCCTGGACCTTCATCATCCTGCGCAATCACTATCTCTCACAAATGCGCCGGTCGCGCTTCCGTGGCGAATGGGATGATCTCACGGCGGATCGCATCCTTGCCGCCCCGGCGGGGCAGGACAAGCATGTCGAATTGAGCGACATGCAGCGCGCCCTGCTGCAACTGCCCCAGCCTCAGCGCGAAGCGTTGATTCTGGTGGGCGCGGGCGGCTTTGCTTATGAGGAAGCGGCCGAGATTTGCGGTGTCGCGGTTGGCACGATCAAAAGCCGCGTTGCGCGCGGTCGGGCTGCCTTAGAGCAAATCCTCGAAAGTGGCGATCTTCCCTCGCGGCGCACGCAGGTGACGACCGATACGCCTGTGCTGGACGAGATCATGGAAGATGTTGATCGCCTCAGCCGTGGGCGTGAATATGGCTTGGCCAAGGACTGACCGGAACATTTCCTGCTCTCCGGCCATTGGTGGTGGATCAGCAGGAGACAGGATATGGTCAATGATCCCGCGCGGCGGGATGATCCGCCGGCGCACATCAGCAAAGTCGAACGATCGCAGGGCAGCGGCGTGGTTTTTGCGCTCGTTGCCCTGGCCCTGATCCTGGCGATCGGTTTTTTCTACGTCACCAATGATCGCCGTGACGATCGGAGCGCCGATGCCGTGACACGGGCTGCCGGGTCGGTCGATGATGCGGCAAAGGTTGTCGGTGATGCTGCAAAAAATGCCGCAGACACGTTGCGCAACAATAATTGATCGCATCGCAGGAGCCTTTACGCCCCGTTTGATTGGGCCGAAAAGCGCTGTTGATTCAGAATTTCTTTGTCATTTTGGGGCAGGGTGTTCGCACTGTCGGATTTCCTTACAGGATGTGTAAGGCAATACCGTAGCCATAGGGCCGTGTCTGCTGCGGTCAGCGGGAAGTGCGTGCGACGATGATCAGGCTGTTCAAACATTATGTGCCGCACGCCGTGCTGCTGCTGGGGCTGCTCGATTTCGTGCTGTTGCTGTGCGCGGCAGAGGGCGGCTGGATATTGCGCGCGCATCAGATCGGCATGGACATCGATCATGTCATGACCCGCACCGGCCCGTTGCTCAGCTTCGCCTTCGCGATCCAGACCGGCATGATTGCGGTGGGCGTTTACGGCGTCGAATCCCTGCAATCGATCCGCTTCGCCTTCGCACGCCTGCTTGTCGCCGTGTCGCTGGGCGTGATTTTCCTGTCCGTGCTTTACTTCCTGCTGCCGGGGATGACGCTGTGGCGTTCCAATTCGCTCTACGCGATGGGGCTGGCCATGGGCATGCTTGTGATGGTGCGCCTGCTGCTGGGTTCCATGCTGGGCGGCGAAGCGTTCAAGCGGCGGTTGGTAATCCTGGGTGCGGGCAATCGTGCCGATCGTATCCGGCAACTGGAAAAGAAGCGGGGATCGGGCTTTCTGGTCGTCGGCTATATCGCCATGAACGACGGCCCGCAGGTGGTCGAAGAAGCGATCAACCGCAGCGCGATCTTCAACCTTGCCGATTTCGTCGTGCGGCTTAACGCCAGCGAAGTCGTGCTGGCGCTGGAGGAACGCCGCAACGCTCTGCCCCTGACCGACCTGCTGCGCATCAAGACCACCGGCGTGCATGTGAACGAGATTTCGACCTTTCTGGAGCGTGAGACGGGCCGCGTCGACCTGGCCAGCGTCAACCCCAGCTGGCTGATCTTCTCCGACGGCTTTTCCGCCGGTCGCCGGATCTCGACCATCGCCAAGCGGCTGTTCGACATCATTGCCAGCTCCATATTGTTGTTGTTCACCGGTCCGGTCATCCTGATCGCGGCGATCCTGGTGAAGCTGGATAGCAAGGGACCGGCCTTCTACCGCCAGCAGCGCGTTGGCCTGTTCGGGCAGGAATTCTGGATCGTGAAGCTGCGCACCATGCGGCAGGACGCTGAAGTGGCGGGCGAGGCGGTCTGGGCCGAAAAGGATGATCCGCGCATCACGCGCCTGGGCCATTGGCTACGCAAGTTGCGCATCGATGAACTCCCCCAGACCTGGACCGTGCTGAAGGGCGAGATGAGCTTCGTCGGCCCGCGCCCGGAACGTCGCCAGTTTGTCGAGGATCTCGAACAGCATCTGCGTTATTATGCCGAACGGCACATGGTGAAGCCCGGCATTACCGGCTGGGCGCAGATCAACTATCCCTATGCCGCCTCGCTCGACGATGCCCGGCACAAGCTGGAATATGATCTTTATTACGCCAAAAATTACACGCCCTTCCTCGACCTCCTCATCCTGATCCAGACCGTCCGCGTCATCCTGTGGCCCGACGGCGCGCGCTGAGGGGCGCATAGATGGGCGCTCTGCTGCAATTTGTCGGAGATTGGGGCCATGCCCTGGCGGCGGTGCTGTTCGCGGCGCTGGGCATTTTCCTGTTGCGCCGCCGCGAGGACGCGGTCGAACCGCGCCTGCTGTCCGCCGCCCTGCTGATGACATCCTGCTGGGCGCTCTATGTTTCGTTCGGGGGCGTGTCGAAACCGCTGTCGGGCATTGGCGAAAGCATCCGCAACGCCGCCTGGCTGCTGGCGATGTTTGTCATGTTACGGCGCGGGCCGGTGGGGCGGGCGGGATCAATGCTGGCGGTCAGCGCGGTCTATACCGCCGTCGCCGGGTTGATCCTGCTCCAGACCTCGACCGATCTCGCCTGGCGGCAACTACCCACCAGCAGCGATCTGCACCACACCCTCGTTACCTGTTCGCTGATCCTGCGCACCATGACCGCGATCGGCAGCCTGCTGCTGGTGCATCATCTCTACACCGCCTGGCCTTCGCGCGAGCGGGGCGGGGTCGTGCTGTTGCTGGGCGCGCTGGCGGCGATGTGGACCTATGATCTCAGTCTCTACGCCATCTGCTATTTCGCGCCGCACCGGGTGAGCGAACTCTACGCCCTGCGCGGCCTGCTGATGTCGCTGCTTGCCCCCGTCATCGCGGTGGGCATGCGTAAGAATATGGCGGGCCGGCTACAGCTCTCGCGCACCATGACTTTCCAGTCGCTGTCGGTCATGGCCGTCATTCTTTATGTCGTCGTGCTCACGGCCATGGCGGTGCTGATCGAACTGATCGCCGGTCCCTATGCGCGGGTGGTGGAGATCGGCGCGGTCTTCTTCACCGCCGTCACCGCGCTGGTGCTGCTGCCTTCGCCACAGATCCGCGCGTTGTGGAAAGTGCAGGTCGCCAAGCATTTCTTCCAGCACCGCTACGACTATCGCACCGAATGGATGCGCTTTGGCGAAACGATCGGCCGACCGGGCGATAGTCCCGCCCCGCTGGGCGAGCGCGTGGCCAAGGCCGTGGCCGACATCACCGATTCCCCCGCCGCCCTGCTGCTGCTGCGCGACGAACAGGGCGGGCTGATCTATGAAACCCACTGGAACTGGGCGGGCGATCTGCCCGATGGCGGGACGATCGCGTCCGACATCGTGGGCAAGCTCGAACAAAGCGGCTGGATCATCGATCTGGGCAAGCGCCGGAGCGTCGACGCGGCGCTGCAACTGCCCGACTGGATGATCCAGGATCGCGATGCCTGGGCGCTGGTGCCGCTGATCCACTATGGCCGCCTGAACGGCGCGATCCTGCTCGCCCGCTCGGCCATCGACCGGCGGCTCGACTGGGAAGATTTCGACATGCTGCGCGCCGCCGGACGGCAGGCGGCCACCTATATCAGCGAAGCGCAGGGGCAACAGGCGCTCGACGATGCCGAACGGTTCGACGAATTCAACCGCCGCTTCGCCTTCATCATCCATGACGTCAAGAATCTGGTCAGCCAGCTCTCGCTGCTCGCCCGCAACGCCGAACGCCATGCCGACAACCCGGAATTTCGCGCTGACATGGTCCTGACGCTCAAGGAATCGGTCAGCAAGATGAACGACATGCTCGCCCGCCTGTCCCAGCATAACAAGGGTCGCGCCGAAGAACCGCGCGCAGTTGCCCTGCGCGATCTGGTCGATCAGGTCGCCCGCACACGCGCGCGCCAGCATCCCGTGCAGGTGCGCGGCGACGCCCCGCTCGCGCTGGCCGATCCGGCGCGCGTTGAACAGATCCTCACCCACCTGCTTCAGAACGCCATCGACGCCAGCGCGCCCGACAGCCCGGTCGAGATGCACCTGTCGTCCGATGCCACATCCGTTCTTGTCGACATCATGGACCGGGGCCGGGGCATGAGCGCGGAATATATCCGCCGCGAATTGTTCAAGCCCTTTTCCTCCAGCAAGGTCGGCGGCTTTGGCATCGGCGCGTTCGAGGCGCGGACGCTGGCCCAGGCCATGGGCGGACGGATCGATGTCGAAAGCAAAGCGGGTGTGGGCAGCCGCTTCACTCTGCGCCTGCCGACAGCCCCTTGCGTTGACCAAAAAGAGAAGGCCGCCTGATGAGCGACACGCGACCCAAATTGCTGATCGTGGAAGATGATCCGGGGCTTCAGCGGCAATTGCGCTGGGCCTATGAGGATTATCAGCTCTTCATCGCGGGCGACCGTCAGGAAGCGATCGAGATGCTGCGCGCGGAAACGCCCGACGTGGTGACGCTCGACCTCGGCCTGCCGCCAGACCCCGATGGCACCAGCGAAGGCTTTGCCACATTGGCGGAGATATTGCGCATCAAGCCCGATACGAAGGTGATCGTGGCCTCTGGCCATGGCGCGCGGGAAAGCGCGCTCGATGCGATCGCGGGTGGCGCTTACGACTTCTACCAAAAGCCCGTCGATATCGATGAATTGGGGCTGATCGTCCGCCGCGCCTTCCATGTGCATGGGCTGGAGCGGGAAAATGTCCGGCTGGCCGAAACCGCGCCGGACGATGGCCGGGTGCTGGGCCGCATCATCAGCGGCGCGCCCGAAATGATGAAGGTCGCCCGCACCATAGAACGGGTCGCGAGCGCGCAGGTATCCGTCCTGCTGCTGGGTGCGTCCGGCACCGGTAAGGAATTGCTGGCGCAGGGCGTCCATGACGCCAGCCCGCGCCGCGCGGGCGCTTTCGTCGCGATCAACTGCGCCGCCATCCCCGAAACCCTGCTCGAATCCGAACTGTTCGGCCATGAAAAGGGCGCGTTCACCGGCGCGATCAAGACCACGCCCGGCAAAATCGAACAGGCGCAGGGCGGCACGCTCTTTCTGGACGAAGTGGGCGACATTCCGCTGCCGTTGCAGGTCAAACTGCTGCGCTTCTTGCAGGAACGGGTGATCGAACGGATCGGCGGACGCCAGCCGATCGCGGTCGACACGCGTATCGTGTGCGCCACGCATCAGAATCTGGAGGCGATGATCGCGGCAGGCAGTTTCCGCGAGGATCTCTATTATCGCCTTGCCGAAATCATCGTCCGCATCCCCGCGCTCAAGGACCGCCCCGGCGATCCGGCGCTGCTCGCCCGGCATTTCCTGACCCGCTTCGCCCGTGAGATGAACCCGCAAGTCAAGGGGCTGGCCCCCGACGCACTGACCGCGCTCGACGCCTGGCACTGGCCGGGCAATGTGCGCGAACTGGAAAACCGCATGAAGCGCGCGGTCATCATGGCCGATGGCAAGCTCATCACCGCCGCCGATCTCGACCTGGACGAGGAGCGGGGCGAGGGGGGCGAGATGGTGAACCTCAAGGCGGCGCGTGAGATCGCCGACCGTCGCGCCATCCGCCGCGCCATCGCGCGCACCGACGGCAATATTTCCGGCGCGGCGCGGATCTTGGGGATCAGCCGTCCGACCCTCTACGATCTGCTGAAGCAATATCAGATGCAGGGCTGAACCGTTGAAAAGATCGCGTCTGTTTCTCTTCGCCGCCATGGCGCTTATGCTGCTCGGCTTTGCCGGGCTGTGGCAATGGCGTGCGCATGAGCGGGACGGCAGCGCTGCGCTGGCGCGGGGGCTTGCTGCCCTCGACAAGGGGGACGCCCGCACCGCACGGGTGGAATTGATGAACGCCATCAAGGGCAATGCCCGCTCGGTCGTGGCCCGCGTGGCACAGGCGCGGGCGTTGGCGGAGCTAGGCGATGGGGCAGGCGCACAGGCCGAGATCGCCCGTGCGCGCGCCATGGGCGCTCCCGCCGGAGACACGCGCGACGTCATGGCGCAGGCGCTGTTGCTTCAGGGGGACACGGACGGCGCGCTTCGGGAAGCGCGCGCAGGCGATATTCCCGACGCGCGCAAACTGGCGGCGACCCGCATCATCGCGTGCGCCGCGATGGCGCAAGGCGACACGCGCACCGCGCAAGCCGCGCTGGCGGCCGCGCTCGCCACCACGCCCGACGATGCCGAATCCTGGGTCGATCTGGGCCGCCTGCGTCTGGCCATCGGCGATCAGGCCGGCGCGATCGGCGCGGCCGACCGTGCGGTGGCGATCGC
>JAECRT010000041.1:13764-26524 GCA_016000085.1 Sphingomonadaceae bacterium | reverse complement strand
CAAGGCGGCTTGCCCCGTCGGTGCGGACATTCAGGCGCAACTGGTCGACGGTGCCGGTGACGATAATCGTCGCGTCGGCGCCAGCGTCCGGTACGGCGTCGGGCTGCTGGGCATGAAGGCAGGCAGGCGCAACGAGTGTGCAGGCCGCAAACGCAGCCGATATGAATTTAGTCATGATAATCCCCCGTCGGCGTCAAACGACGTTGGGCGGGGGCGTGCCGTTCACGAACGGTCGGCGTCACGCATCGGCCGGACGCCAGGGGCGACCGACACGCAAAACCGATGCGGCCCCAGCCGCTCGTTCGTCGCTCAGACGGAGTTCACCGTGCCGCGGTCATCCCCTGGACCAAGGCAAGAGCGACCAGACGCCGGCAGGTCTCCTGGCTCGCGGGTCATCGCTTGATATACGGCCTTCCCAGGCCTCGCAGGATTTAGCGTCCGGCCCAGTGGCTGGCGAACAAGGGACATTATGCCCGTCCGCACATGTATATCGCGCTCGCCACTTACAGTTGCAGGGACAGCCGCGGCATTGGAGGACATGATATCCCCCGCACCGCATTCCCTTTTCATCCCCGTCACCGGGGAACCGACGCGATCAATGTTCATGCGCCAGCGATGAGCCGTTGCACGAACGGCGCTTTGATAGAAATACCGCCTTCGAAACGCAAGCCTCATGACTGGGGGCAAGAATAAGGCGTTTGCCTGCGTCGCATTGCCGGTTTCAGGACTGGCGCAATGGCGGCAATGTCCATTATGGCGTGGGCATAAGCGAAGAGGATAGGGTGGCATGACTACACGGACGATCGTCGTAACTGGGGCATTCGGGATTTTGGGCGGTGCGGTCGCCGCGGCTTTCGCGGCGCAGGGAGACCGGGTGGTGCGCGTCGATTACGCTTCCGCGCGGGGTGACAGCTTGCCGGGTGGACTGGACATCGGCGGCGTCGATCTGACTGATGCCGATGCAACGGAAAAGGTCGTGGCCGATGTCGTTGCGACATTCGGATCGATGGACGTGCTGGTGAATGTAGCGGGCGGTTTCGTCTGGGAAACGCTGGCCGATGGCGGCGCGGCGACGTGGCAACGCATGTTCGCGATGAATGCGCTGACCTGTGTCACCATGACCAAGGCGGCGCTTCCCGCGCTGCAAAAAGCGGCCGCTGCCCGAATCGTCAATATCGGCGCGGGCGGCGCAGTGATCGCAGCGGCAGGGATGGGCGGCTATGCCGCATCCAAGGGCGCCGTCCATCGGCTGACCGAAAGTCTGGCGGCCGAACTGGCGGGCCAGGACATCACCGTCAACGCCATTTTGCCCAGCATCATCGACACGCCCACGAACCGCGCGGACATGCCGGACGCGGATTTCGGTCAGTGGGTGCAGCCCGCCGCCATTGCCGATGTGATCCTGTTCCTCGCTTCGCCTGCCGCGCGAGGGGTCAGCGGCGCGCTTGTTCCGGTCACCAGGGGCGGCTGACCGGCCACGCGCTCGATCAGGCGAAGGTGACGTAGATTTCGGCCTCGATCATCCAGTCGCTGCCGATGGTGCGCCACTTCGCGCTGTAGAGGCCCGATGCGCTTGCGCCGTCCCTGTCGGCGACGATGCCTTCCCATCGTCCCTGTTCCAGCGCGATCGGTTCGACGTCCGACACGCGAATGATGTCGGGCGTGCGCGTGTAGATCATCCGCACAGGCGCAGCGAACTCGCGCTTCCACGCCAGCAACTGCGCCTTTCGCCCTGTCAGCAGCGCGCTGTCCGTCCCCGCGACCAATATCGCGTCCGGCGCCAGCAGCGGGCCGATCGCGGCCAGATCCCCCTGTGCCAGCGCCCGGTTGAACGCGGCGCGGCGCAGGCGGATGTCCAGTTCGGCGGCGACCGTCACTCTGCGCGCGCGGCGACGATGATGACTTCGACCTTATAGTCCGGTTCCGCCAGTTTGGCCTCGCCCGTGGCGCGGGTGGGCGCGCCGACATCGGCGACCCAGGCGTCCCACACGGCGTTCATCTCGGCAAAGTCCGCCATGTCGGCGAGCCAGATCGTCGCGTGCAGCAGATGCGCCTTGCTGCTGCCCGCCAGAGCCAGGAGCCGTTCGATCTCCTCCAGCGCGGCTTGCGTCTGTGCCGTAACGCTTTCGCCCGGCGCGCCGATCTGGCCCGCAAGATAGACGGTGTCGCCGTGGATGACGGCTTCGCTCATGCGCGGGCCGGTTTCGATGCGAGTGATGGTCATGCGGCTGGTCCTTGTGATTTAGCGACCATAGCGCGACAGCGCCAGGTCAGCGGTTTCGATGAGGGGCGCGCGCCCGCTGATAAGGTCGGCGATGACATGGCCCGACCCGCAGGCCATGGTCCAGCCCAGCGTGCCATGACCGGTGTTGAGGAACAGATTGTCGATCGGCGTTCCGCCTACGACCGGGGTCGAATCCGGCGTCATCGGGCGCAGGCCGCTCCAGAATGTTGCGCCCGACAGGTCGCCCGCGCCAGGGAAAAGCGTGCCGACGCTCTGGTTCAGCGTATCCCGGCGTGCCTGCGGCAAATCATGGGTATAGCCCGACAATTCGGCCATGCCGCCAACCCGGATGCGGTCGCCCAACCGGGTGATCGCGACCTTGTAGCTTTCATCCAGCAGCGTCGACACCGGCGCGCGGTCCGCATCGACGATCGGTGCGGTGATCGAATAGCCCTTCACCGGATAGACTGGCAGGCGCAGGCCGATCGGCGCGAGCAGCAGCGGCGAATAGCTGCCCATCGCCACCAGATAGGCGTCGCCGCTGACCGGACCATCGGCCGTTTCGACATGGCTGATCCGGCCGCCTTCGCGCGCCAGCCCCTTGATGTCGCGGCCCATCAGGAACGTGACGTCGCGCGCAGCGGCCATGGCGGCCAAGGCCGTAGTGAACTTGAAACAGTCGCCGGTTTCGTCATGGGGCAGGCGCAGTCCGCCCGCGATCGGCGCTTGGCTGTTCGCCAATCCCGGTTCGGCGGCAATGCAACCTGCCTTGTCGAGCAGTTCGAACGGCACATTGCCCGCTCGCAGCACGTCGATATCCTTGCCGACGCCGTCCATCAGCTTTTGTTCGCGGAACAGTTGCAGCGTCCCCCGGCTGCGTTCGTCATAGGCGATGCCGGTCGCCTCGCGCAACGCGATCAGCCGGTCGCGGCTGAATTCGGCCAGGCGGACCATCCGCCCTTTGTTGATGCGATAGTCGGCTGCGTTGCAGTTGCCCAACATCGCTGCGATCCAGCGAACCATGGCCAGATCCAGCCGCGGCCGCACGATCAGCGGGGCATGCTGCATGAACAGCCAGCGCATCGCCTTGGCCGGAATGCCCGGCGCGGCCCAGGGCGATGCATAGCCGGGCGAGATTTCGCCAGCGTTGGCGAAACTGGTTTCCTGCGCGACGGCGCTCTGCCGGTCGATGACGACCACCTCATGCCCTGCCTGCGCCAGATACCATGCAGACGTGACGCCGATCACACCACCACCCAGAATGACGATCTTCATGTCACAATGCTCCTGTCGATGCGGCGATCGGCACGGGAAGATAGTCGCGCCCGTAGCGGCGCCCCAGCCGGGTGAGGATTTCATAGGAAATGGTGCCGGCCTGCGTCGCCACGGCATCGATGCTCTGGTGCGGGCCAATCAGTTCAACGGGGGCGCCGGGATAGAGGAGATGGTCGGGCACATCGGTCACATCGATAGTCATACTGTCCATCGACACCCGTCCCACGATCGGCGCACGCACGCCATCGATGAACGCACTGCCAACGCTGCCGAGGTTGCGTGGCCAGCCATCGGCATAGCCGACAGAAATGGTCGCGATGTGCGACGGACGATCGCAACGATGGGCCAGGCCATAACCCACGCCCGTCCCCGCAGGCACGCGGCGCAACTGGATGATATAGGCGTCCAGCGTGATGACCGGGTGCATCGGATTGGCACTGTCATGCGGCGCGCCGCCATATAGGGCGATCCCCGCGCGCACCAGATCGCCATGATCGGGCCGCATGGCCAGCGCGCCGCCGGAATTGTCGAGTGACAGTGGTACACCGGGGAACAGGTCGGCGATGGCCCGGAAGCTGGCCCATTGCTGCTGGTTGAAGGCGTCGTCCGGATGATCCGCGCAGGCGAGGTGACTCATGAGCAGCAGCAGGTCGACATGATCCAGCCGGTGCGGCTGCGCCGCCAGCGCCGTCGCGTCCTGTGGCATCAGGCCCAACCGGGACATGCCGGTATCGACCTGTAGCACGGCGGGCAGCGACCGTCCCAGCGTCCGCGCGCAGGCGGACCAGGCATCGACCTGCTCCAGCGAATTGAGCACGGGGACCACATCGATTGCCGCACATTCGGCCTCTGCCCCTGGATGCAGGCCGTTGAGCACATACAGGGTGGCGGCGGGCGGCAGATGGGGCCGCAAAGCCATGGCCTCGCACAGATGGGCGACGAAGAAATGGCGGCATCCCGCATCGAATATCGCGCCGGATATCTCGACTGCGCCAAGGCCATAGGCGTCCGCCTTTACCACGCCCGCCACGGCGGCAGGGGCGGCGGCGTGCTGGATCAACCGATAATTGTCCACCAGTGCGCCCAGGTCGATGCGCAAGGTGGCTGCCGTCGCTTCATGCATGGAATGTCCCCATGGCGGTTACCTTTCCCTTCTAGGCGACGATCCTGCGATGATGTGACGAAAAAGGAGAATATTCTTCCATTCATAGCATATTTTTCGCACAATGAGCGAAAGGATTCGCACGAATGGCCATCTCGCTCGACACCGCCGACCGCGCGATATTGCGCTTGCTGAAGATCAACGCACGGCGGCCCAATGCGGAGATTGCCGCGTCGGTCGGCCTGTCGCCATCGGCCTGCCACCGGCGCATCAAATTGCTCGAGGCCAACGGCTTTATCCGGGGCTATACCATGGTCGCGGGCGGACGCGACGACAGCCAAGGCGTGAACGTGCTGGTGCAGGTGACGCTGGATCGGCAGACCGGCGATTTCCTGGCGCGCTTCGAACATGCGGTGCGGCAACATCCAGAAATCAAGGAATGTTTTCTGATGACGGGGGCGGTCGATTATTGGCTGCGGGTCGAAACGGACAGCGTTGCGGCCTATGAGCAAATGCATGGCGAAGTGCTCTCGCGCATGCCTGGCGTCACCCGGATCAATTCCAGCATCGCGATGCGCGACGCGCTGCGACCGCGCCGGGTAAAGCCCTGATCGCACGCGCAATGGCGCCCGACCATAGATCAGAATAAGGGCGCCCCAGAGGGGGTGTCATAGGTGATTGATGGAAATGGTGCTGCTGGGGAGGATTGAACTCCCGACCTCGTCATTACCAATGACGCGCTCTACCACTGAGCTACAGCAGCGCTCTGTTTCACATCCGTAGCACTCGTCGCGCTGCGGAGCCGGGCCTATGACCGCGTGCGTTCGGCTTGTCAAGGCGACTTGCGGCGGCGAGGGCAATTTGCTTATGCGCGTGCATGAGTGAAACGCAGGACGAACGAAAGACGCGGTTGGCACAGGCGCTGCGCAACAATCTGCGCCGTCGCAAGGCCCAGACGCGAGAGGCTGCGCGGGAGGATGCCTTGCCCCCCGCGCCGGACCCGTCGAAAGAATAAGGCCCTTTTATAACGGCGCGCAGGCGGCGTTCAGCCACACAAGCGATTCGTCCGCCAGTTGCGGCCCGACGATCGCCAGTACCTGTGCATGATAGGCGTCGATCCACGCCCGCTCGCCCGCATCCAGCAGATCGGTGGCGATCAGCGCGCGGTCGATCGGCGCGAAGGTCAGCGTTTCAAAGCCCAGCATCGGCTTTTCCGCACCCGGCACTGCGCGTTCCTCCACCAGCACCAGATTTTCGATGCGGATGCCATATTCGCCGGTCTTGTAATAACCCGGCTCATTGGACAGGATCATGCCCGCCGCCAGCGGCTCGTCGCCACCGCCAAAGGTCGCAATCCGCTGCGGCCCTTCATGCACCGACAGGAAGCTGCCGACGCCATGGCCGGTGCCATGGGCATAATCCAGGCCCTGTGCCCACAGATATTGTCGCGCCAGTATGTCGAGCTGGCCGCCCCGCGTCCCGACCGGGAACACCGCGCGGGCGAGCGCGACATGGCCCTTGAGGACCAGCGTGAAGCGCTCCTGCATCTCGCGTGTCGGCGTGCCGATGGCCAGCGTCCGGGTCACATCAGTGGTGCCGTCGCGATACTGCCCACCCGAATCGACCAGATAGAGGGTGCCCGTCTCGATCGGCCGGTTGGTCTTGTCCTCGACCCGGTAATGGACCACCGCACCGTTCGGCCCCGCGCCGCTGATCGTGTCGAAGGACAGGTCTTCGAGCAGGCCGGTGTCCTTGCGGAACGTTTCCAGCCGGTCGGACGCCGACATTTCGGTCAGGCCGCCCTTGGGGGCTTGTGTCGAAACCCAATGGAGAAATCGGCTAAGCGCCGCGCCGTCGCGATGCTGGGCGGCCTTGTGTCCGGCAATCTCGACCGCATTCTTGATGGCTTTGGGCAGCACGGCGGGATCGCGCATTTCCAGCACCCGCGCGCCGCCGCTCTCCAGCGCGCCGAAGATCGCGGCCACCGCCCGTTCGGGATCGGCGATCACGGTCTTGCCCTTCAGGTCCGCCAGCGCATCGGCAAAGGCGGTGCGGTCATGCACGCGCACGGCATTGCCCAGATGCTTGGCAACGGTCTCATCCATCTTTTCGGGCGCGACATACAGGTCGGCGGTCGCATCGGCATGGACGATGGCATAGGCGAGCGCCACCGGCGTCCGGTCGACATCCTTGCCGCGAATGTTGAAGGTCCAGGCGATCGAATCGAGCGCGGACAGCACCGCGGCATCGGCATGTTTCGCACTCAGCCAGTCGGCTATCGCCTGCCGCTTCTCGGCCGCGCTCTGTCCGGCATAGCGATCGTCATGCACCACCAGCCGCGCGTCGCTGGGCGCGGGCCGGTCGGGCCACACCGCATCGACGGGATTGGTGTCGACCGCCACCAACTGCGCGCCACGCTCGGCCAGCGCCTCGGTCGCCTGATTGACCCACGCTCGCGTATGCAGCCACGGGTCATAGCCGATCCGCCCGCCCTGGGGTGCATGATCCTTCAGCCACGCCGCGATCGACGTCTGCGGCACGCTCTCATATTGCCAGTGCGCGCCATCGACCTGCTCGCGTACCTGTAGCGTATAGCGCCCGTCGGTGAAGATCGCCGCCTGCTCCGGCAATACCGCCGCGCTGCCTGCCGACCCCTGAAAACCCGTCAGCCAGGCGAGCCGCTGCGCATAGGCGCCGACATATTCGCTCATATGCTCGTCGGTCAGCGGGACAACGAAACCATCCAGCGCCACGCGCACCAGTTGCGCGCGCAGGGCTTTCAGGCGGTCTTCATAGGTAGACATTCATGCTTCCTCGTCTATCGGCCCCTTGCACAGGCCGTAAAGGCGACAACATAGAGAGGCGATGGCGCAGATGCCAGCGCCCGCCGTTCTAACGATATGGACACTGAATGACCGATCTCCAGCAGCCGCCCGTCGCCGCCCGCCGTCCGCACAGTTTTACCCGGCATGGCGTGACCGTCACGGACGACTATGCCTGGCTGCGCGACCCCGGCTATCCGGACGTGAAGGACGCGGACGTTCTCGCCTATCTGGAGGCGGAAAACGGCTATTTCGAAAAGGCCATGGCCCCGCACAAGGCGCTGACGGACGCGCTCTTCACCGAAATGAAGGGCCGCATCAAGGAAGACGACCAGTCGGTGCCCCAGAAGGATGGCGACTATATCTACTGGCGCGCCTTCGAAACCGGCGCGCAATATCGCAAATGGTATCGCAAGGCCGTGGCAGGCGGTGAAGATCAGTTGATCCTGGACGAACCCGCGCTGGCGGACGGCCATGACTATTTCCGCCTCGGCGCCATGTCGGTCAGCCCGGACGGGCGCTACCTGGCCTATGCGATCGACACGGACGGCTCGGAACGGTTCGAAGCGCGGATCAAGGATCTGCTATCGGGCGAAATCCTGCCCGAAGTGATCCCCGACACCTTGTCTTCGCTGGTGTGGACGTCGGACAGCAAGGGCCTGCTCTACGGCCTCGCCAATGAAAACTGGCGCACGGACAATGCCCGCCTGCACTGGCTGGGCCAGAGCGTCGATACCGATGTCGAGCTGTTCCACGAGGATGACGAAGGCTTCCGCGTCTCGATCGGCCTGACCTCCTCGGAAAAATGGATCGTCCTGTCCACCGGCGATCATGTGACGACCGAAGCCTGGCTGGTCCCGGCCGACAATCCTACGGCCGCGCCGATGCTCGTCGCCGGGCGCCTGCCAGGCCGCGAATATGATGTCGATGAACATGACGGCACGCTCTATATCCGCACCAACGACGTGCATCCCAATTTCCGGCTGGTAAAGGCTTCGCTCGACGCACCCGCCCGGTGGGACGAGATCATCGCCCCGGACCCGCATTTCTATCTGACCGATTTCACCCTGTTCAAGGGCTTCTACGTCACCGAAGGGCGTCAGGATGGCCTCGACCAGATCGAACTGCGCGATTACGCCACCCATACGCCCAAGCGCCTGCCCTTCCCGGAGGCGAGCTATTCCGCGTCCCTCGACGACAATCCCGAATATGACGTGACGACGCTGCGCATCGGGTACGAATCGATGGTCACGCCCGACACCATCTATGACTATCATCTCGCCACCGGCGATCTTGAAGTGCTCAAGGTGCAGGAAATCCCGTCGGGCTATGATGCGTCGCGCTACACCACCGAACGGCTGATGATTCCGGCGCGCGACGGCACGGAAATCCCCGTGTCGATCGTCTATCCCGTCGACCTGCCCCGCGACGGCAGCGCCCCGCTGCATCTCTATGGCTATGGTGCCTATGGCCTCGCCATGGAGCCGGGGTTTTCCACCGGGCGGCTCTCGCTGCTGGACCGGGGTTTCGTTTTCGCGCTCGCCCATATCCGGGGCGGCGATGACCTGGGCCAGCAATGGTATCTGGACGGGAAGCTCGACAAGCGCACCAACACCTTCACCGATTTCGTCGATGTGGCCAAGGGGCTGGTCGAACGCGGTTATACGTCGGCGGGCAAGATCGGCATTTCGGGCGGATCGGCGGGCGGCGAGCTGATGGGTGCGGTCATCAATTCCGATCCCGCGCTATGGGGCGCCGTGGTCGCGCATGTACCGTTCGTCGATGTCCTCAATACCATGCTGGACGAAACGCTGCCGCTGACGCCGGGCGAATGGCCCGAATGGGGCAACCCGATCGAGGACAAGGCGGCGTTCGAGACGATCCTGTCCTATGATCCCTATACGAATGTCAGCGCGCAGGATTATCCGCCGCTGATGGTCACGGCGGGCCTCAACGACCCGCGCGTCACCTATTGGGAACCGGCCAAATGGGTCGCAAAGCTGCGCGCGACTAAAACGGATACGAAGTTACTGCTGCTCAAGACCAATATGGGCGCGGGCCATGGCGGCAAGTCTGGCCGCTTCGAAAGCCTCCACGAAACCGCCGAAGAGTTCGCCTTCCTGCTGTGGCAATTGGGGGTAGAGGGCTGATGGCATCGACCTACACTTGCCAGATCACGGCGCGGCCGGAACATATCGACATACTTGGTCATGTGAATAACGCTGTCTGGGTCCAGTGGATGGAGCAGGTGTCGGTCGACCATTGGAACCGCGATGCGGACCCGGCCCATGTCGAAGCCTATATCTGGGTCGTGACCCGGCACGAGATCGACTATCGCGGCAATGTGACGCAGGGCGAGACGGTCACCGCGCGCACCTGGATCGCGGAAGCTCCACGCGGTGCGCGCTTCGATCGGCTGATGGAATTTACCGGTCCGGACGGCAAGGTGAAGGTCGCCGCCAAATCGACCTGGGCGATCATCGACAAGGCCAGCGGCCGCATCCTGCGCGTGCCGCCAGAAGTCGCGGCACCGTTTCTGAACGCAGGATAAAGGAACCGGCGTCTGTGCCGGTACGTTTCTCTGCCCGTTGCACCTGTGACAGGAGAGTAATATGCATAAATATAGATCGACGATGGGCGGTATTCTTGCCGCTTCCGCCTTGTTCCTGGCCGCTACTCCGGCTCTGGCCGGTGACGAAGAACGCGCACTGGCCGCCATCGCCCAGGCGCAGGGCAAAATCGACGCCGCCGCCAAGCTCAATCCTTCGCCCGACTTGCTCGCCCGCGCCCAAGCCTCGCTGCGACTGGCGCAGGAAGAACTCAAGAGCGGCAAGGAGCAAAAGGCCATCGCCGCAGCTATTGATGCGCAGCAGGCCGCCGACACCGCCATTGGTGAAGGCCAGCAACGTGCCGATACCGATGCCCGGATTCAGGCAGAAGCTACGGTCAATGCGCAGCAGCAGGCCGATGCTGCCAATGCCCGCGCGAACGTTGCGGAACAGGCTGCTGCGTCGTCCGCTGCGGATGCGCAAGCCGCACGCAACGCCGCTGCCCTTGCTGCCGCCAAGCCGGCCGCCACGACCACGGTGACGACGGAGACGACGAAGGCCGTGCCGAGCGCATCGCGCAGCACCGCCGCCAAGCGCAAGGTCGTGCGCAAGACGACCCGTACCGCGCCCAGCGCCGCCGTCGCCGAACGGACGACGACCACGGTCACGACGCAGAATTAAGGGTCTTGCCCCCTGGCCGAACGATCGGCCGGGGGGTCAGCGTTCCACCACCTCGAAGACGTCCTCGACCCCAGGCTCGCTTGGAATGCTTTCCCGCTCGGCGGCCTGCCGCGCCCACATCAGCGCATATAGCCCATCGGCTCGCACCAGATCGCCATGCCGTCCGCGCTCGACGACCTGGCCCTTGTCCAGCACGATGATCTCGTCCGCATCCACCACGGTCGAAAGCCGATGCGCCACCACCAATGTGGTGCGCTTGCGCGAGATGTCGCGCAGCACGGTCTGGATTTCGGTCTCGGTCCGGCTGTCCAAGGCGCTGGTCGCTTCGTCCAGCACCAGCACTGGAGGGTCTTTCAGCAGCGTGCGGGCAATCGCCACCCGCTGTTTCTCGCCGCCTGACAGCTTGAGGCCGCGCTCGCCGACCCGCGTATCATAGCCCTGCGGCAGGCTCAGGATGAAATCATGGATCGAGGCCGCCTTCGCCGCGGCCTCGATTTCCTGCTGGCTCGCGCCCTGGCGGCCATAGCCGATATTATAGCCCACCGTGTCGTTGAACAGCACCATGTCCTGCGGCACGATCCCGATGGCGGCGCGTAGCGATTGCTGGGTCACCCCTGCAATGTCCTGCCCGTCGATCGTCACCTGGCCTGCCTGAATATCGTAGAAGCGGAACAGGATGCGCGCGATGGTGGACTTGCCCGCGCCCGACGGCCCCACGATCGCCAGCGTCCGCCCGGCCGGAACGGTGAAGCTGACATCATGCAATATCTCGCGTTCCGGGTCATAGCCAAAGCGCACATGGTCGAAACGCACAGCGCCCGCTGCGATCGTCAGCGCAGGCGCGCCCGGCGCATCGGCCACTTCGGTCTGCGTATCGATCAACTGATACATCGCCTCCATGTCGATCAGGCCTTGGCGGATCGTGCGATAGACCATGCCGAGCAGGTCGAGCGGCCGGAACAGTTGCGACAGCAGCGTATTGACCAACACGACGTCGCCGGTGCTGAACTGCCCCCGGCTCCATCCCCACACAGTATAGCCCATCGCGCCCGCCATCATCAGGTTGGTGATGAGCGACTGTCCGATGTTGAGCCAGGCAAGGCCATTCTCGCTCTTGACCGCAGCCTTGGCATAGCGGCGCATCGCCAACCCATAGCGGTCGGCTTCGCGCTGTTCCGCGCCAAAATATTTGACCGTCTCGAAATTCAGCAGGCTGTCGACGGCATGGGCCACCGCATTGGTGTCCATGTCCACCATCTCGCGGCGCAACTGGTTGCGCCATTCGGTGACGGTGCGGGTGTACCAGATATAGAGCGCCACCATGACGACCGTCGCCACCACCAGCCCCGCGCCGAACTTGACGAAGAAGATGGCGCAGACCGCGATCAGCTCGATGATGGTCGGCGCGATGTTGAACAGCAGGAAGTAGAGCATCGTGTCGATACTCTTGGTCCCGCGCTCGACGATCTTGGTGACCGCGCCGGTCCGCCGGTCGAGATGAAAGCGCAGCGACAAGCGGTGCAGGTGGACGAACACATCGTCGGCCAGCCGGCGGCTGGCGTCCTGCCCGACCTTCTCGAACACGGCGTTGCGCAGGTTGTCGAACAGCACGCTGCCAAAGCGCGCCCCCGCATAGGCCACCACCAGCGCGATGGCGAGCGCGACTCCCGGCTCCATTCCGGGCGTCATATGATCCACCGCCGCCTTATAGGCGAAGGGCATGGTCAGGCTGACCGCTTTCGCCACCAGCACTAACAGCAGCGCCACGGTCACGCGCCGCCGCAATGCGGGCGCATCGGCTGGCCACAAATAGGGCAGGAAGCGGCGGAACGTTGCCCATATGGGCGGGACGGGCGCGTTGGTATCGGGGGTGGATGGTGGCATCGCCCTCTATTTAGGGGTTGCTGCCCGCTTATCCAGTGAAGATGCGCAAGGGCGGCGGAAATGCGATGCAGGATCGTTGGACAGGGCAGCATATTCCTTTCGAAAGGCCCAACCCGATGCGATTCACGCTGCCCGCTATTCTGCTGCTCGCCCTCGCTCCGGTCGTCGCGCAGGCGCATGCCGCGCCCGCCGCTACCGCCGACGGGCCGCTCAAGATCGAAAA
>JAECRT010000041.1:6627-13664 GCA_016000085.1 Sphingomonadaceae bacterium | reverse complement strand
GGCACGATCAGATAACCATCGACGATCTGCACCACCAAATAGACGCCAAAGGCATAGAGGCCCGTATTTACGCCTGCGGAAAAGCCGACCAGAATGATGAGGACGCCCGATATGATCGACCCGATATTGGGCAGGAAGGCGAACAGCCCGGTCAATATGCCCAGCAGACCGGCCATCGGCACCCCGCCTATCCACAGGAAAAGCCATACGCCGACACCTTCCACCGCCATGCCGATCAGCCGCCCGAACATCAGCCGCCGCAACGTCCAGCCCATCTTGTCGGCGATCGCATAGAAATGCGTGCGCTTCTCCATCGGCAACATCCACGCGACGCCGCGCTCATATAGTTTGGGTTCCACCGCGATGAAGATCGCCAGCACCAGCATCATGACGCCACTGGTGATCGCGCCGACAGCCGTGCCGACCGCCGCCGTGACCCGCCCCATCGAACTCATTGCCTGACTGGCCAGACTCTTCAGGTCATCGGGCGTGGTCGTGACGCCCAGTTGCTGCATCCACCCGCCGATCCGGGTGACCTGCGCCTCGACGATCGTGCGCATCGCCTGCGCCTGCGCCGCCAGGCTCGATCCGGTGAGGTAGAAAGTATAGACCATGAATGCGACGGCGCCGAGCAGCACGATCGTCAGCCGCCAGCCACGACCGATGGGCACTATCCGCCCGAGCAGGCGAGTGCCTCCGTCCATCATCGTGGCGAGTACCAACGCGCCCAGCACCAGCAGGATCGGCTGCGCAAGCAACACGACCAGCCCGATGGCGACGGCGAGGGTGAACCATACGCCTGCGCGTTTCAATTCATGCTGGACGAGCGGACTGCGCGATTCGCTGGGGCCCGGTTCCTCGACATGATGTTGCGCGTCGTTCAAACCGTTGGCCCCCTTATGCCGGTCTATTTCGGGGGTGTAACGCTTTGTGGCCGCAGGCTGTTCCCCGCGCGTCCGCTGCGGAAGGCATGCAGCCAGCTGATCGGGTTCCAGCTTGAATCACCATCGAGCGAGAAGGTGATGAACTCGGCGCGCCCGCCGATCGCTTCCCACGGCACCGGGCCGCCCAAGCCGTTTTCTTCCAGCGGTGCACGGCTGTCGGCGCTGTTGTCCCGATTGTCTCCCATCAGGAAGACATGGTCGGCGGGCACCCGTACCGGCCCGTACCAGTCGAGCGCGCTCGGCCCCATGTCGATCGTGACATAGGTCTTGCCATTGGGCAGGATTTCCTGCCGCACCGGCAACTCGCAATAATCCTTGCCGTCCGCGCCGCTGATCCGCGCGCCGGGAAACTGCATCGGCGGGCAGGGGGCATTACCGTCGACCGGCAGGCGCAAGGGCTTGAGTATCTTTTGCGGCACCGCGACGCCGTTCAAGATCACCTGACCGCCGCGCACTTCGACAATGTCGCCGGGCAGGCCGATGACCCGCTTGATATAATCCTCGCGCCGGTTCTGCGGGCTGACGATCACGATATCGCCGCGCTCCGGCAGGCGCCCGAACAGCCGCCCCTTCAGGAAGGGCAGGGGGTGAAAGCTGGGCGAGACATAGGACCAGCCATAGGGGAATTTACTCACCACCAACCGGTCACCGGTCAGCAGCACCGGCATCATCGATTCGGACGGAATGTAGAAGGGCTTGGCGACGAAGCTGTGGAACGCCAGCACCGCCAGGATCAGCAGCACGATGCTTTTGATCTCCTGCCACCAGTTGACCGACGATTTGCCGGTTTCGCCATCCTGCGGCGATTCGGGGGCGGCCTCTTCGCCGGGCTGCTTATCTGTCAGGTCGATTGCCGTCACGGGCTTGGCCTCGCTGGGATCGTCGGGGTGGCTCATCACAGCGGCAGCGCCTCGATGATGACGAATGCTTGCGCCCATGGATGATCGTCGGTGAGCGTGAGATGAATAACCGCCTTGTGTCCGGCGGGAACCATGGATTCCAGCCGCGCGAGTGCGCCGCCGGTCAGTTTCAGCGTCGGCGCCCCCGACGGCGCGTTGACCACGCCGATATCCTTCATGAACACCCCGGCCTTGAACCCGGTGCCGACCGCCTTGGAAAAGGCTTCTTTCGCGGCGAAGCGCTTGGCCAGCGTTCCAGCCTTGGTAAAGGGCCGCCGCGCCGCCTTGGCTTGTTCGACATCGGTGAACACGCGCTGTTCAAAGCGTTCGCCGAAGCGATCGAGCGAATTTTGAATCCGCTCGATATTGCACAGGTCGGAGCCAAGGCCGATGATCATGCCTCGATGGCCTTCATCGCGCCAGATCCATCTGCCGCCGCATTTCCCGGATGCTGCCTTCCAGCCCGCCGAAAATCGCCTCGCCGATCAGGAAATGGCCGATATTGAGTTCGGCGACCTGCGGAATGGCGGCGATCGGGGCGACATTGTCGAAGGTCAGGCCGTGTCCGGCATGGGGTTCGATCCCATTCTTGGCCGCCAGTGCGGCCGCGTCGGCGATGCGGCGCAGTTCGGTCGCACGCGCTTCGCCGGTCAGATGGGCATAGGCGCCGGTATGAAATTCGACGACGGGCGCGCCCAGCCGGATCGTCGCGTCGATCTGCGCCGCGTCCGCTTCGATGAACAGGCTGACGCGAATTCCCGCGTCGACCAGCGCCGCGACGATCGGTCGCAACGTTTCATATTGTCCAGCCGCGTCCAGCCCGCCCTCAGTCGTGCGTTCCTCGCGCTTTTCCGGGACGATGCAGGCAGCGTGCGGCTTATAACGCAGCGCGATGTCCAGCATCTCGCGCGTCGCGGCCATCTCCAGGTTGAGCGGTACGTCGAGCGACGCCATCAGCATCGCGATATCTTCGTCGCGAATATGGCGACGGTCCTCGCGCAGATGCGCGGTAATGCCGTCCGCCCCCGCCTTGACCGCCAGCAGCGCCGCCTTGACCGGATCGGGATGCTGCCCCCCCCGCGCGTTGCGGATGGTCGCCACATGGTCGATATTGACGCCCAGGCGAAGCGGAAGGGGGGAGTGCGGCATCGCCCGTTACTTCCGGCTGCCCGGTTTGATCGCCGGGATCGCCGCCAGCTCGGGCGGCACGGCATCGGCCTCATAGACCGGGAAGTTGATCGACACGAGCGGGTAGAAGGGCACGCCCAGATCCACTTCGCCCGCCGACCGGTCGACCAGCGCGACTTCGCCGACAACGATGCCGCCTTCCGCCTCGACCGCCGCGATCGCTTGCCGCGACGACAGGCCGGTCGTGACCACGTCCTCGACCATCAGCACCTTTTGCCCAGGCGTAATGGCAAATCCCCGGCGCAACTCGAACGTCCCTTCGGGCCGCTCCAGAAACACGGCGTCCTTGTCCAGCGCCCGGCCGACTTCATGACCGATGATCAGGCCGCCCATCGCCGGCGACACCACCAGATCAATGTCCTGGCGCAATTCGCGTGGCAGCTTCTGCACCGTCGCGCGGGCCAGCTTTCCGGCC
Organism: Sphingomonadaceae bacterium; assembly: GCA_016000085.1. Classification (GTDB taxonomy): domain Bacteria; phylum Pseudomonadota; class Alphaproteobacteria; order Sphingomonadales; family Sphingomonadaceae; genus Sphingobium. The sequence continues at coordinate 10,218 of JAECRT010000041.1, read as the reverse complement.
CGTTCCGCATTCATCAATACGCGTGCGCATTGCAGGTAATTGGCGCTGCGGCGGCCCGAAGACAGGATGAAATGTCCTTCGAGCAGCGCCCCCGCTGCCCGGAATTCCGCCAATACTTCTTCGTCCGTCATGCCGTCCATCTATCCTGTCGCGTGCGCCGCCATGCCGTATGGCACGGCCCGCTTGCCTGTCAGCACGGCGCGTCACGACGCACCATGATTGCGCCCCTGTGCGCGGACCTGCGGAATAGGCGGGCAAGGGGAGCGTTGCAACAGCGAAGAAAATCTGGTCATGGATGCTTGAGGCAGGCAAAAACCATGCCTATAAGCCGCGGCAGAACCGACCGGGCGAGGACGATGCGCAGACGCGCGTCTTCGTTGCAGCGGCGCCAAGGGGTTACGGGGTAAGAAGACGCTATGAAAAAGGTGAAATCGCTCGTTCTCGCCGGGTTGCTGGCCTTAGCGCCAGCAATGGCGATGAACGGACCGGCGTTTGCGCAGGACAATGCTGTCGCTGCCGCACCGGCTGCGGACAATGCGGCTGCGCCCGCCGAATCGGCGGCGAACGCCGTCGAAGCTGCGCCTGCGGCGAAAGTCGCTGCGCCGCCGCGCATGAAGCCGACCGAAGGCATCGGTATGCCCAGGCCGGGCGAAATTACGTTGCAGGAACAGTTTACCTCCACTGGCCACACGGCCCGCTGGATGCATGACAAGCTGTTGCTGCCGCTGTGCTTCATCATGTCGATCTTCGTCCTCATCCTGATGCTTTATGCGATGTGGAAATTCCGGGCCGCCGCCAATCCGGTGCCGTCCAAGACATCGCACAACACCCTGATCGAAGTGATCTGGACCGTTGTTCCGGTCATCATCCTGCTGGTGATCGCGGTGCCGTCGATCGGCCTGCTGGCTGACCAGTACAAGCCCGCGCCCAAGGATGCGGTCGTGGTCAAGGTGACCGGCTATCAATGGTATTGGGGCTATGAATATCCCGATGCCGGTATCCCCGAATTCGTTTCCAACATGCTGCCCGAAGACAAGGCGAAGGCCAATGGCGAGCCTTATCTGCTGGCACCTGACAATCGTCTGGTCCTGCCAGCCGGTCGTCCGATCAAGCTCATCATCACTGGCGCCGACGTGATTCACGCCTTCGCGGTTCCTTCGCTCTGGGTGAAGATGGACGCCGTGCCGGGTCGCCTGAACGAGAAGAGCTTCACCATCGATAAGCCGGGCGTCTATTACGGCCAGTGTTCCGAACTGTGCGGCGCGCGCCACGGCTTCATGCCGATCGCGATCGAGGCGCTGCCTCCTGCCGAGTTCGACCAGTGGGTGCTTTCGCAGGGCGGCAAGCTGCCCGGAGCGGCACCAGCCGCGACCGCCGCCGCAACCGCGCAGGCAGTGGCTCCCGCCGCGCCTGCCGCCAAGCTTTGATGTAAGGGCCGACACGCCATGACCACCATCACCGCAGATCATCACGGCGATCACGCCCATGATCATCACGATGCCGATCACAAGCCAGCCTTCTTCCAGCGCTGGTTCATGTCCACCAACCATAAGGACATCGGCACCCTCTACCTGATCTTCGCGATCATCGCCGGCATCATCGGCGGCGGCATTTCGGGCCTGATGCGCGCCGAACTGGCGCAGCCGGGCATCCAGTATCTCCAGACCTGGGCCAATATGCAGCACAGCCTGATGGGCGTTGAGCCCGCCACGCTGGACCAGGCCTATCATCTGTGGAACGCGCTCATCACCGCACACGGCCTGATCATGGTCTTCTTCATGGTCATGCCCGCGATGATCGGCGGCTTTGGCAACTGGTTCGTGCCGATCATGATCGGTGCGCCGGACATGGCCTTCCCGCGCATGAACAACGTGTCCTTCTGGCTGCTCATTCCCGCCTTCACGCTGCTGCTCGGTTCGGCCTTCGTGCCCGGTGGCACCGGCTATGGCGCGGGCACTGGCTGGACGGTCTATGCACCGCTCTCGACCAGCGGTTCGGCTGGTCCGGCCGTCGATATGGCGATCCTGTCGCTCCATATTGCGGGCGCGTCGTCGATCCTGGGCGCGATCAACTTCATCACCACCATCCTCAACATGCGCGCGCCGGGCATGACCCTGCACAAGATGCCGCTGTTCGTCTGGTCGGTGCTGGTCACCGCTTTCTTGCTGCTGCTCGCGCTGCCGGTTCTGGCCGCCGCGATCACCATGTTGCTGACCGATCGTAACTTTGGCACCACCTTCTACGATGCGGCCGGTGGCGGCGATCCCGAACTCTACCAGCATCTGTTCTGGTTCTTCGGCCATCCTGAAGTCTACATCATGATTCTGCCGGGCTTCGGCATCGTCAGCCAGATCATCTCCACCTTCTCGAAAAAGCCCGTCTTCGGCTATCTCGGCATGGCCTATGCCATGGTCGCGATCGGTGTCGTCGGCTTCGTCGTGTGGGCGCACCACATGTTCACCACCGGCATGTCGGTGAACGTGAAGATGTATTTCACCGCCGCAACCATGGTCATCGCGGTGCCGACCGGCATCAAGATCTTCTCGTGGATCGCGACGATCTGGGGTGGCTCGATCAGCTTCAAGACCCCGATGGTCTGGGCGCTGGGCTTCATCTTCCTGTTCACCGTAGGCGGCGTCACCGGCGTCGTGCTGGCGAATGGCGGTGTCGATGACGTGCTGCACGACACCTATTATGTCGTCGCGCACTTCCACTATGTGCTTTCGCTGGGTGCGGTATTTGGCCTCTTTGCAGGCTTCTACTATTGGTTCCCGAAGATGTCGGGCCGGATGTACAACGAGTTCCTCGGCCAACTGCACTTCTGGGTGTTCTTCGTCGGCGTGAACTTGCTGTTCTTCCCGATGCACTTCCTGGGCCTGTCGGGCATGCCGCGTCGTTACCCCGACTATCCCGAAGCCTTCGCTTACTGGAACAAGGTCGCCAGCCACGGCTATGAAATCATGGCAGCCGGCATGGTGATCTTCTTCATCAACCTGATCTGGTCGCTTGCGGCTGGGAAGAAGGCAGTAGGCAACCCCTGGGGTGAAGGCGCCACCACGCTGGAATGGACGTTGTCCAGCCCGCCGCCCTTCCACCAGTTCGAAACCCTGCCGGTGATCGATGATGCCGCGCATCACTGATCTGAACAGGAACTGACATGATCGGGGGGCGGGTGACAAGCGCCCGCCCCCCTTCATGCTATATGCCCCATCCGGGGACCGGAACCGATATGACCGCCGCGACGATGACAAGCTCTACCCCTATCACGGCCCATTGGCGCGACTTCCTCGCGCTGACCAAGCCGCGCGTCATGACGCTGGTGGTGTTCATCGGCCTGTGCGGCCTGCTGGCTGCGCCGGGGCATATCCACCCCGTTCTCGCCTTCACCGCCATTTTGTGCATCGCGCTTGGCGCGGGCGCGGCGGCCAGCCTCAACCAATGGTATGAGGCGGACATCGACGCCAAGATGAAGCGCACCGCCAATCGCCCGCTACCCGCCGGGCGGATGGACCGCATTTCGGCGTTACATTTCGGCGTCGGTCTCTCTTTCTTCTCGGTGATATTGATGGGCATGGCGACCAACTGGCTCGC
>JAECRT010000041.1:3391-6527 GCA_016000085.1 Sphingomonadaceae bacterium | reverse complement strand
GCCGCTGCGGGCATCCCTATGCTGCCGGTTGTGTCGGGTGAAGTCGCGACCCGCCGCCAGATCTGGCTCTACACGGCGATCATGGCGGTCGCCGCCATGGCGCCCGTACTGCTCAGCCTTACCGGGCTGATCTATGGGACGGTCGCGCTGCTGGGCACCACGTTATTCGCCTTCTTCGCCTTCCAGGTCTATTGCCGCCGGGAAACTGATCCTGCACGCATGGCGCCGGAACGGCGTTTGTTCAAATATTCGATCCTCTACCTCTTCCTCCTTTTTGGCGCGGTCGTTGCCGACCGCTGGATATTGGCATGACCCCCGAAGACGAACAGATCATCCGCGCGCGGCAAAAGTCGCGCTCGCTCATCACCGGGTTGATCCTGGGCTTTCTCGCTATCCTTTTCTTCGCCATCACGCTGGCGAAGATCGGTGCGAGCCATAGCATCTGATGGCTACGCTGCCTCCTTCGCCCTTCGATCGGGACCGCCGGAACCGCCGCACCATGCTGACGATGGCGGTCGTGGGCTTGTCGATGCTCGGTCTGGGCTTTGCGTCCGTCCCGCTCTATCGCATCTTCTGCGAGCAGACCGGCTTTGGCGGCACGACCAAGCGGGCCGCTGCCGACGTGCAGGTGCGCGAAGCGACCGGCCACACCATGTCGATTCGCTTCGATTCCAACGTTCAGCCAGGCATGCCGTGGCAATTTTATCCGGAACATCGGACCGATACCGTCACCATCGGGCGGAAGGACATGGCGATCTTCATCGCGAAGAACATGTCGGACAAGCCGGTGACCGGCACGGCCGCCTTCAACGTCACGCCGACGCAGGCGGGCGCTTATTTCACCAAGATCCAGTGTTTCTGCTTCACCGAGCAGACCTTGCAACCGGGGCAGGAGGTGCGGATGCCCGTGCTCTACTTCGTCGATCCCAAGATCCTCGACGATCCCGACAACAAGGACACGCAACAGATTACCTTGAGCTACACTTTCTACCCGGTTGAGCCGGGCAAGAAGGCGAGCTAAGGCAAACAACGATAACGCGAACAGGGAAGAGCAGTCATGGCAGGCGCCAAGAATCACGATTATCATATTCTCCCGCCCAGCATCTGGCCGTTGTTCGGCTCGATGTCGGCGCTGATCATGGCGTTTGGCGGCATCATGTGGATGCACCCCGACGCACTGCCCGCGGGTGGCGGCTGGGTGTTCCTGCTCGGCATGGCTGGCGTGCTGTTCACCTTCTACAGCTGGTGGGCCTGCGTCATCGCCGAAGCCCATGCGGGCGATCATACGCCTGTGGTGCAACTCCACCTGCGCTACGGCATGATCCTGTTCATCGCGTCGGAAGTCATGTTCTTCGTCGGCTGGTTCTGGGCCTTTTTCGACTTCTCGCTCTTCCCCAGCGCGCTTGCGCCGATCGAGGGCCTGTTCCCGTCGAAGGGCGTGGAAGTCATGAACGCGTTCGAGCTGCCCTTGCTCAACACGCTGATCCTGCTCTGCTCAGGCACAACCGTCACCTGGGCGCATCATGCGCTGATCCACGGTGACCGCGACGGCCTGATCAAGGGTCTGTGGTGCACCATCATCCTGGGCGCGATCTTCTCCTGCGTGCAGGCCTATGAATATGTCCACGCCCCGTTCGACTTCGGCGGAAACCCCTATAGTTCCGCCTTTTACATGGCGACCGGCTTCCACGGTTTCCACGTTCTGGTCGGCACCATCTTCCTGATCGTCAACCTGGTTCGCGCCTATAAGGGCCACTTCACGCCGCGCCAGCATTTCGGTTTCGAAGCCGCTGCCTGGTACTGGCATTTCGTCGACGTGGTGTGGTTGTTCCTCTTCGTTGCCATCTATGTCTGGGGTGGCTGGGGCGCACCGGTTCACGGCGGCTGATCCGCGCGATCGATCTGACAGGAATATCGGCCGGGGAGGGGTTCCCCGGCCGTTTTCTTTTGGGCCGCTCGCCGCTATGCCTTTGACATGACCGCGCCACCCGATCCCGCATGCCCCGCCATGCCTTTGCCGGCGCAGGCTGCGCGCGGCCTGTGCCCGCGCTGTGCCGCGCCGACGCTGTTCGCCGGTCCGGTCCGATTCGCGCCCGCCTGCAGCGCCTGCGGCCTGGATTATGATCAGTTCAACGTCGGCGATGGGCCAGCCGCTTTCCTGACCCTTATCATCGGCGCGCTGATGCTGGTGTTCGCGCTGGTGCTGGAGTTCCAACTTCACCCCCCGCTCTGGCTTCACATCCTGCTGTGGACGCCGCTCACCACCATCGCCGTCATCGCCAGCCTGCGCGTCGCCAAGGGCGCGCTGCTGATCCTGGAATATCGCAACCGCGCACGCGAAGGGCGCCTGGTAACCAAAGGCCCCGACGCATGACCAAGGCGCGCATCCCCGTCATTCCCACCATCATCGTCGCGCTCGCCGTGCTGGTGATGATCGGCCTTGGCATCTGGCAGTTGCAGCGTCGTGGCGAAAAGGCGCAAGCGATCGCCCTGGCCGCCAGCAACCCCGCGAAGGCCGCCGTCGCTTTCCCTCGCCTGCCGCCGGTCACGTCCGACCTGTTGTTTCGCCCCTCTTCGCTCCATTGCCTGCGCGTGGCGGGCTGGCAGGTGGAGGCGGGGCGCGCGGCTGATGGCACCACTGGCTATCGCCACATCGCCCAGTGCGTCACCGGCGCGGAGGGCCCGGGCGCGCTCGTCGCCATCGGCGTCACCCAACGCCCGGACGCCAAGCCGGACTGGACCGGCGGCCAGATTGCAGGCTGGATCAGTGAGGAGCCGGACCATCGCGCGCTCATTTCCCGTATCGGGGGCAAGGCGTTGCCGCTGCGCCCGATGCTGATCGCCCGCACCGCGCCGTCCGGCCTCAAGGCCAGCGCACCGCCCAGCGCAGAGGACGTGCCGAACAACCATCTTGCCTATGCCGTGCAATGGTTCCTGTTCGCAGGCGTGGCGGTCATCATCTATATTCTGGCCCTGCGCCGCCGGGCTGCGCCCAAATCCCCGTAATTGCTTGCTCAGCGGCGCATGGATCGCTACCGCGCTTTCCCATTATGCAATATCAGAGCACCAGGGGGAGCGCGCCGTCGCTCGGTTTCGAGGATGTGACGCTGGCAGGGCTGGCGTCCGATGGCGGGCT
>JAECRT010000041.1:2059-3291 GCA_016000085.1 Sphingomonadaceae bacterium | reverse complement strand
GGCGATACCGGATCGGCGGCGATCGACGCGGTGGCGGGGCGCGAGAAGATCGACATCTTCATGCTCCATCCCGATGGCCGCGTATCGGACGTGCAGCGGCGGCAGATGACCACCGTGCTGGCCCCCAACGTCTATAATATCGCGATCGAGGGCAGCTTCGACGATGCGCAGGCGCTGGTGAAGGCGATGTTCAACGACGCCGATTTCAAGAGCCGCTTCAACCTGTCCGCCGTCAACTCCATCAACTGGGCGCGGCTGATGGCGCAGGTCGTTTATTATTTCTACGCCGCCGTGCGCCTGGGCGCGCCCGAGCGCCCTGTCGCCTTCTCGGTGCCGACCGGCAATTTCGGCGATGTGTTCGCGGGCTATGTTGCAGCGAAAATGGGCCTCCCGGTCGCAAGGCTGATCGTGGCGACCAACGTCAACGACATCCTGCACCGCGCCTTGTCCGAAGGGGACTATAGCCAGGGTCAGGTCGTGGCGACCGCTACCCCCAGCATGGACATTCAGGTCAGCTCCAATTTCGAGCGGCTGCTGTTCGACGCAGGTGGCCGCGACGGCCTCGCGCTGGCCGCGCAGATGCAGGGTTTCGAGGCGAGCAAGGCGATGCGCCTCACCAACGCCCAGCGCGAAGGCGCGTCGGGGCTGTTCACCTCCGCTCGGATCGACGCGGACGCGATGACCATGGCGATGCGCTGGGCCTATGATGGCGCCGGACAGATCATCGATCCGCACAGCGCCATTGGTCTGGCCGCCGCGCGGGAAGCGGGCGTGGACGCCGATATCCCGGTCGTCACGCTGGCGACGGCCCATGCCGCCAAGTTCCGCGATGCGGTCGAGCGCGCCACCGGCAGCCGACCCGCGCTCCCCGGCCGCGTCGGCGACCTGTTCGCGCGCGAGGAAAGCTATGCCAAGCTGCCCGGCACGTTCGAAGCGGTCACCGCCTATGTCGCCGAACGCGCGACCCCGCGCGGCTGACGAGGGACGGCTTTGGAACTCCAGACTCTCATCGGCGAACCCTGGGCCGACTATGGCCTCATTGATTCGGGCCATGGCCGCAAGCTGGAGCGCTATGGCCGCTTTCGCTTCATTCGCCCCGAACCCCAGGCGATGTGGGCGCCCGCGACCGATAACTGGAAAGCGGACGGCGAATTCATCCCCGGATCGGATGAGGATGGCGGCGGCCGCTGGTATTATGACCAGCCGGTCCCGGCCGAAGGCTGGCCGCTCAC
>JAECRT010000041.1:0-1959 GCA_016000085.1 Sphingomonadaceae bacterium | reverse complement strand
ATGGCCGATCGCCCGATCCGCTGGATCGTCGAGGATGCGGTCAAGTTCGTCGCACGCGAAGGCCGCCGCAACCGCCGCTATGATGGCATCCTGCTCGACCCGCCCAAATATGGCCGTGGTCCCGATGGCGAAGTCTGGCGGTTGGAAGAAGACCTCCCCGCGCTGATCGCGCATTGCCGCGCGCTGCTCGACGCCGACAGCCGCTTCCTGTTCCTTACCGTCTATGCCGTGCGCATGTCGGCGTTGGCGATCGGGGAGTTGCTGAAACAGGCCTTTGCTGATCTGCCCGGCACGGTCGAAGTCGGCGAACTGGCCGTGCGGGAAGAAGCGCGTGGCCTGCTGTTGCCGACTGCCATCTGGGCGCGCTGGCGGCGCTAAACATCGCTTCGCCCTTTTCCGGTTGAGCCGCTCGCTGCGCTCCGGCATGGACTGTGCATGCGTCTGATCCCCTCCTTCGTCACCTTGTCGCCTCTGCTGGTCCTGCTCGCGTCCTGCGTCGGCCCGGAGCAGCAACAGCGCCCGTCAGTTGGCCCTGCCGTCACTCGGCCCGGGGCAGCCGACCCCGCGCCGGTCGCGCCTGCCACGCCCGGACCGGTGGCGACGGAATGGCTGTATCGACCGGCCACACCGGGCACCTGGAGCTATCGTACGGATGCGGGCGGGTCGGTGGCACAGTTCGGCGCCTCCGCCGTCGATCCGGTGCTCAGCCTGCGCTGTGATCGCGCCGCTCGCCGTATCAGCTTGGCGCGTGCAGGCGCGGGGCAGGGTGTGATGCTGCTGCGTACCAGCTATGGCGCGGTAAACTGGCCCGCGACCGTCACCGCAGCGCCAGCACAGGTGGTGGCGACACGCGCCGCATCCGACACGGTGCTGGACCAGCTCGCCTACAGCCGGGGGCGCTTTGCAGTCGAAGTGCAGGGGCTGACCCCGTTGATCGTGCCCGCCTGGGCAGAAGTGGGCCGGGTGATCGAGGATTGCCGGGGCTGACGCCTGCCCTGTTCATAGGGATTGCATGATGGGCAGGTGGGGCTGTCGTCGCTTCGGCTGAGGCCGAAAACCCGCTCGCTGGTTTGCGCGACGCGGCGCACCCCAAAAGCGCGGACGCAGAAGTATGATTCGAAAAAAGAATTTTACAAGCCTTGAAGATGTCACGCATCTGATTCACATTCAGCATGTAGCCAGCCAAGGGCACAGACCCAAAAGCGGGTTACGCGGGCTTCAACATAGCGAAAGGAGGTGATCCGATGTCTCATGGTTCAGCAATGGGGTCGGTCAAGTCCAATCGGGAAACACGCCGCTGAGCGACGCCAAGCCGTCGGTCTACCCTGCATCGTTTGAGGATATGTGCGCCGACATACAGGCCACCTCCATGCAGCGAAGATAGCGCGATATTGTTTCCCCTGGGCGGCGCTTCCGGCCGCTGACCATGCAAATGATGGGCCGTCGGGGGTTTTCCCCGGCGGCCCCTCTCATGTCCGTTTGAAACAGGGGGGGCGTCGAGCTGGCTAAAGCCCATTCCCGATTTTGCCCACGATGTTCTACCGCTCCACGCCCTTTGCCTTCCCCCATGCCCGTGCCGCCGTATAACCCAGATAGCCGGTACCAAAGAGCGCATAGAGCGGTTCAGGGAGGGCGTTGAGATAGGCGGCCATGCCGCTGGTGATCGCCGCCGCGACATCGGGCCGCCACCCCGCCACCAACCCCATCGGCACCGACCACAGCAGCAGGCCATACATGATGTAGAGAAAGGCCGGCCGCGCCCGTCGCGCCCATGGGTCGTTCGCGTCTGCGTCGTCCAGCATGCTGCTCATCATTGCCTCCTAACCGATCCGGTTGGCCAGCCAGCCATAGAGAAAGGCTTCATTGGCCGGCCGGCTTTCGGCCAGCGCGATATAGCGCTCGCCCTGCAGCGCCTCGATGGCTTTGAGCAGCACCACATCCCCCGCCTTGCCACGAAGC
>JAECRT010000040.1 GCA_016000085.1 Sphingomonadaceae bacterium | reverse complement strand
TACCCGCAACGCGCAGGTGCAGATGTTCCTGAATGGCGAGGTCGATTATCTGGTCGCCACCGACGCGATCGGCATGGGACTGAACCTGGACGTCGCCCATGTCGCCTTCGCCTCGCTGCGCAAGTTTGACGGCCATCGCAGCCGTCGGTTGACGGTGGCGGAAATGGCGCAGATCGCCGGGCGCGCGGGGCGTCATCACAAGGATGGCACATTCGGCAGCCTGGGGTCCGAAGATGGCGAGGCCGCCTTCACCCCTGAAGAAATAGAGGCGATCGAGGGCCATCGCTTTCCACCGGTAGAGCAGCTGTACTGGCGCGACGGCGCCCCCCGCTTCGACAGCGTCGCCATGCTGATCGCCGATCTGGAGGAACGACCCGATCGCCCGGAATTGCGGGCCGCGCCCGAAGCGGTGGATCTCGCGGTGCTCAAGCGGATGGCGCACGAACCTCTCGTGGCGGATCGCGTGCGGGGGCAAAAGCAGGTGGCCCGGCTATGGGATGCGTGCGGCCTGCCCGATTTCCAAAAGCTGGGCGCGGACCATCATGCGCGTTCCGTCAACCGCATCTGGCGCTTTCTGTCCGAAGGAAGCGGCCATATTCCGCGCGACTGGTTTGCCCAGCAACTCGCCCGGCTCGATTCGGTGCAGGGTGACATCGACACGCTGTCGGGCCGGATCGCCGCCGTGCGCACATGGTCCTATATCGCCCATCGCGCCGACTGGCTGGCACTGCCCGCCGAGATGGCCGAGCGCACCCGCGCGCTGGAAGAAAAGCTGTCGGATGCGCTGCATGCCGCGCTGACGCAACGGTTCGTCGACCGGCGCACCACCATATTATTGCGCGACATCGGACAGAATGCGACCCATTTGCCGGTCACGGTGGAAGCCGATGGCAGCGTGTGCGTTGACGGCGAATCGATTGGACGACTTGACGGCTTCCGATTCTCGGTCGATCCCGCTACGCGGCATCAGGACAGAAAGATGCTGTTGGCGGCGGCGGAACGCCGCCTTGGAAAGGTATTACGGGTGAAGGCAGACGAACTGGTGAGCGCAGCGGACACGGATTTCGCGCTCATGGACGAAGCGGGACAAACGCCGGGCATCGGCTGGAACGGCACGCCGGTCGCTACGCTGATGGCGGGTCCGGCGCTGCTTGCCCCCGAAATCCGGCTGGATCGCGCGATTGTCGCACTGGGCCAGGACGTCCAGAAGCAGGTTGGCACGCGTCTGAGCGCATGGGTCGAAGCGCAGAAGCAAAAGCATCTGCTGCCCCTCGTCAAGATGGGCGAGAGCGCCGCTGACCCTGTTGTGCCCGCCGTGGTGCGCGCGGTATTCGCGCAGCTGGCCGACGCGGGCGGCGTCATCGCGCGGACCGAACTTGATTCGGCGCTGGGGCATCTGGACAAGGATCAACGCCATCTGCTGCGTAAGGCAGGCATCGATATCGGCGTTCTCGACATTTATCATCCGGGGCTGTTGAAGCCCGGCGCGGCGCGCTGGCGGTCGGCGTTGCTGGCCGCGCGGTTGGCCAAACCCTGCCTGCCGCTGCCCCAGCCGGGCCTCACGCTGATCGCCGCAGGCGAGAAGTTCGAACAGATGGGTGCGCGCATCGCCGGCTTCCGCGGCTTTGGCGAACAGATGTTGCGCATCGACATGGCCGAACGCATGGCCCGCACGGCCCATGAAGCGATCGCCAAGGGTGAGGCGTTCACGTCTGTCAGCCCTCAGATCGTGTCGCTGGGCCTGTCCGAAGACAGCTTCCTGCAATTGATGCGGGCAGCAGGCTTCCGCCCGATCGAAGCAGCCGAGGAAGGCGCGCCCAACTGGGCGTTCAGGGGTCGCCAGAAAACACGCACCAACGCGCCGCAACAGACGCGCGGCGGCAAGCGGCCCGACAAGCCGGGTGCGGCGCAACCCCGCGCCGCATCCCACAGCGCCCCTCCCCCGGCCAGCAACGCTTTTGCCGGCCTGGCCGAGCTGTTGGGCCGCAATGGCTGATCCGGTGGCGGTTTCGGGCCATGGCCCGACATTGCGCATCGACAAATATCTGTGGTTCGTGCGGCTGTGCAAAAGCCGCTCGAACGCACAGAAGCTGGCCGAGGATGGTCATATCCGCGTCAATGGCCGCCGGATAGAACGCGCCCATGCGCCGGTGCGTGCGGGCGACCTCATCACCTTTCCCGAAGCCGAAGGGGTCCGGGTGGTACGCGTGACCGCCCTGCCCACGCGGCGCGGCGGCGCGCCAGAGGCTCAGGGCTGTTATGAAGAGCTGACGGTCGGACATTAAGCTGGAGCTTGGCACGGGCAACAATATCCTCATTGACCTTCGCGCGCGCGGGGCATAGCAGGACCGCGCTTTTCCAACCTAAGAGTGCCCAGACAATGACCTATGTCGTGACCGACAACTGCATCCGCTGCAAATATATGGATTGCGTCGAGGTCTGTCCTGTAGATTGTTTCTACGAGGGCGAGAACATGCTGGTCATCAACCCCAGCGAGTGCATCGACTGTGGCGTGTGCGAACCGGAATGCCCGGCCGAAGCCATTCTGCCCGATACCGAGAATGGCCTGGAAAAATGGTTGGAGCTGAACACCAAATTCTCCGCGGAATGGCCCAACATCACGGTCAAGGGCGAAGCGCCCGCCGATGCCGACGCCATGAGCGGCGTGGAAAACAAGCTGGAACAATTTTTCTCGCCTGAACCCGGTTCCGGCAGCTGAACCGAACGGGCGTTAACGCCCGTTCCACCACAAGAATTTGCGACACGCTCCGGCATTTATGTCCAGGGGTGGTAATTTTGTTACGAATCTGCTAAATAGCGCCCTAACGGACGAGCATCATCCTGTTCGTCCCCGGAGAATAAGCTTCATGTCCTGACGGTGGCGCCGTGGACCCATCGACAAATGTGTTTGCGCATCTGTCCCGCGACCGCCCCGTTCCCCGGTTTATTGGAAAGGTATCAAATGGCTGCCAAGGCGCTGTCCTTTGACGTTGGTGATTATGTCGTTTACCCCAAGCACGGTGTAGGCCGGGTTATTGAACTCCAGAAGGAGCAAATTGCGGGCATGGAGCTGGAGCTGTATGTGCTCCGTTTCGAAAAGGAGCGCATGACGCTTCGCGTGCCCACCAATAAGGCCGAAGGCGTCGGCATGCGCAAGCTGTCGTCGAACAAGACGCTCGAAGAAGCGATGGAAACGCTCAAGGGCAAGCCCAAGGTGAAGCGCACCATGTGGTCGCGCCGCGCGCAGGAATATGAAGCGAAGATCAATTCGGGCGACCTGGTGTCGATCGCCGAAGTGACGCGCGACCTGTTCCGTGCCGACGATCAGCCTGAGCAAAGCTATTCGGAACGCCAGATTTTCGAAGCCGCATCCAGCCGCCTCGCCCGCGAATTGGCGGCGATGGAGGAAACCGACGAACCCGGCGCGCTCAAGAAGATCTTGCTGATCCTGAACGAAGCCGCACCCAAATATGCCAAGGTCGAAGGCTGAAGCATTTCGGTCGAGCCGACAACGGCAGACCGGCAACAGGAAAAGGGGGTACCCGGTTTAATCCGAGTGCCCCCTTTTTTCGAATAGGACTGACGCCTTTATTGGCTCTTCACGGTATCCGCCGCATCCTTGGCAGCGCCACCGACATCGCTCGCGGCCTGGCCGACTTGCTCCGCGGCGGTTGATACCGCGTTATCCTTGCGGGTCTGACTGGTGATAAGGAAGAAAGCCCCGACAGCGACGACCACCACCAGCAGCAATATGGCGAAGGTCATACCGCCCCCGCCGCGCTTCTCGATAACCGTCGTGGTCGTTGTAGGACGTTCCTGATAATCGGCCATGATATCCTCCTCCTAATATGGGCGGTTCAATGCCTGGCAGGAGAAGTAAGTTCCCGGCAGCTTAATCGCCGGTCGGGACGAACGCGCCCTTTGCGCGATCCTTGACCACGCGGTCGGCGCGGAACACCGATCCGCTCATGGTGATGTAGATGCCCGGTTCCGCGACCTGAGCGGTCGCAAAGGCCATGCCCAGATTGAAACTCGCGTCGCTCTCGCCAAAGCGGGCTGGCGCCAGCGCCCCCACCAGCACGATCGTCTTGCCGGGAATGTCGGCCAGCATCCTGGCCGTGTCGGTCATCGTGTCGGTGCCATGGGTGATGATGACATGGCGTTCCGGTGCGGCGGCGACGCGCGCGTAGATCAGCGCGCGGTCGCTATCGTCCAGTTCCAGGCTGTCCTTGCGCGTCACTTCCTCGATACGGAAGGGGCGCTTGACCCGCGCCACTTCCAGCAGCTTGGCCATCACCGTTTCACCGACCTGATAGTCGGACAAGGCGTCGAAATAGATTTTGTCGATCGTCCCGCCAGTGGTGAGCAGCAGGATGGGCGTATCGGACGACAGCATGGGAAGGCTCCGGCAAAGCAGTGAAGCTGCGCCTTAGAATATTTTGAAGGCCGCCGGAACCGCCCTCATTCCCCGCGCGCCATCGCTTCACCGCGGTTCCGCGCCGCCATGAGCGTATCGATCAGCAGCGTCAGCAACCGATCGTCGGCGTCGAGGACATTCATCCCCTCGCGCGTCATGCCGCCGGGGCTGGCGACGCGATCCGCCAGAACCGCCGGACTGTCACTCGCGCGCGCGGCCATGTTGGCCGATCCCTGCACCGTGGCGATCGCCATGCGGGCGGCCTGATCGGCAGGGATGCCCAGCGCTTCGCCCGCGCGGCCCAGCGCGTCGACGAAGCGGAACAGGAAAGCCGGGCCACAACCCGACAGCGCCGTTACCGCATTGAAGAGGCTTTCCTCCCCCATCCACTCCGCAAGGCCGAGCGGACGGATCAGCGCGTCGATGGCAGAGCGCGCATCGCCGGGCGTCGCGGCATCGGTAAAGAGCGCGGTCACGCCCTCGCCCAATCCGACGGGCAGATTGGGCATGGCCCGCACGATGGCGGTCACAACGGGGAAACGGGCCCGCAGATCGGCCAGCGGGGTGCCGGCAAGAATCGAGACGATGCGCGTGTCGGCCGCACACAAAGGCGCAAGCGCGCTGGCGACGTCCGCAATCTGATAGGGTTTCATGCCCAGCAGCACGGTCGTGCCAACCGGCAACGCCGCGGGATAGTCGGTGACGACGCGCACGCCATCGGCCACTGCACGCCCACTGGGGCGCAACACGGTGACACGCGCGGGATCGAGGCCACATTCCAGCCAGCGCGTCAGCATCTGACCGGCCATGTTGCCGCAGCCCACAAGGAAGAGATGGTCGGGCCAGATCTGTATCATAAAGGGACGCTCAGGCTTCGCCGCGTGTTTCAATCAGGCTGGCGGAGATCGCCTCGCTGGGGCTTTTGCCGCCCCACAGCACGAACTGAAACACCGGGTAGAAACGCTCGCATTCGTCAATCGCGGTTTCGACCAGCAATTGCGCCTGATCGAGCGTCAAAACGCCGCCCGCGCCCAGCAACGCACCATGGCGGAACAGGATGATGCCACTCGACGACCATAGCTCGAAATGACCGAGCCAGAGCTGTTCGTTGATGAGGCCCAGCGTTTCATAAATCGCGGTGCGCTTTTCATCGGTGACGCGAATGTCCGGCAGGGCCAGCAATTGCAGCACCTGATCTTCGTCGCGCCAGATACCGCGCAACTCATATTGCGCCCAGCTACCCTGCGTGTTGGCAACGATCTCATCATCGCCAACCTGCTCGAAGCTCCAGCCATTCGCCTCGAACCAGGCTGCCAGCATATCGATCGGTGCGGCTTCCTGACCGCCATGTTCAAACTCGTCGCTGTCCATCATCGGCGCGCCTTATCACCGCATGGCGCGAAAGGACAGATGGATCACTCCGCCTCTTTCGCCTTGGGCTTGGCCGCCTTGACGCTTTTTGTGACAGGCTCGGGGGCTCTGCCTTCCAGCGCGTCGATGCGGGCTTTCAGAAGCTCGACTTCCTCGCGTGCGGTGGCTGCCATCGCCTTGACCGCGTCAAATTCCTCGCGCGATACGAAATCCACGCCACCAATCCATTCCTTCGCCCGCTCGCGCGCGTTGGATTCGAATTCGCGACTCATGCCCGCAACGGTGCCGGCAGCGCCGTTCACCAGCTTGGCCAGATCGTCGAAAAAGCGGTTTTCGCTCTGCATTGCACTATCCTTGGAACAGGGCGCGGGCGAACCGCGCCAAAAATCATATCTGGGTTCGAAGCGCGGGCGCGACAAGGGTTGCGGCGTCCGGGTTCAATCGGCGGATCTCATAATTCAGGAAGGAGGCGAAGGCCAGCCAGACCAGATAGGGCAGCAACAGCAAGCCCGCGACACGGCGTATGCGCCCGAACAGCAGCATCGTCACGGCGACCGCCACGAACAGGATGAGGATGAGCGCCAGCGCGCTGTCCACCTGATGCGCGCGAAAAAAAAGCGGCGACCATGTGAGGTTGAGCAGCAACTGGACGAGGAACAGCGCGATGGCGGGGCCGCGTCCGCGTGCGCCGCGTGCATGCAGCACCACGGCAAAGGCCAGCGCCATCAGCACATACAGGATCGTCCAGGCGACACCGAAAGCCCAGCCGGGCGGCATCAGGTCAGGCTTTTCCAGCGCCGCGAACCAGCGATTGCCATAGCCGCTATTGGCGAACCGGCCCGACAGGAAACCCAGGAAAACGATGGCGGGCACGGTGAACAACGCCCAGCGCAGATAGGCAAGGCGCAATTGGCCGGGGGACGCGATCTCGTTCATCGGCAACGCTTCTCCACGCAGTTATCATTCGGCCGGATCGGGCGAATCCTTGAGTGCCGAATCCAGCTTGCGACCAACGGTTTGCGGAGAAACCGTTCGTTTCGCAACACGCGAATAGAAGATGGGGATCAGGAACAGCGTGATGAGGGTCGCCATCGACACGCCGAACACGATCACGACGCCGATCGAGTGCCGCGCGGCCGCCCCTGCGCCGCCCCGAATGACCAGCGGCACCGCGCCGATGACGGTCGCGATGGAGGTCATCAGGATGGGCCGCAACCGCCGGGTCGCGGCCTCCCGAATGGCCTGGGCGACCTCCATGCCTTCGTCGCGCAACTGGTTGGCGAATTCGACGATCAGGATGCCGTTCTTGGCCGCCAGCCCCACCAGCATGACGATGCCGATCTGGCTGTAGAGATTGATCGACCCGCCGGTGATGATCAGCCCCAGCACGCCGCCCGCGACCGCAAGCGGCACGGTGGCGATGATGACGCCGGGGTGGATGAAGCTTTCGAACTGGGCCGCCAGCAACAGATAGACGATCAGGATCGTGAGGCCGAAGATCAACCAGATCGACCCGCCGGTTTCGCGGAGCGACTGGCTTTCGCCGCGATAGCCGATGGCCAGCACTTCAGGCGACTGGCGCGCCTCATTTTCGAGGAAGGCCAGCGCTTCGCCGAGCGATGTGCCAGGCGCCAACGCCGCTGTCAGGGTGATGGCGCGCAACTTGTTGTAGCGGTTGAGCTGGCGCGGCCCTGCCACTTCACGCACGGTCACGACGGCTGACATGGGCACCAGCGCGCCGGTGCGGGTGCGCACCTGTATCCGTTCCAGGTCGGCCAGCGTCTGGCGCCCCTGATCCTCCGCCTGCACCAGCACGCGATATTCCTCGCCCCGGTCGACATAGGTGGTGACGCGGCGCGAGCCGAGCAGGCTTTGCAGCGCCTGACTGACATCGTTGACCGATACGCCCAGATCGCCAGCGCGCTGCTGGTTCACCTCTACCCGCATCTGCGGCTTGGATTCCTTGTAATCGCTGTCGAGGTTGATGAGGCCAGGATAGCTGGCCGCCGCCGTCATGATGCGGTCGCGCGCGGCGACCAGTCCTTCATAGGTGGAACCGGCGAGCACGATATTGACCGGCAGCCCGCGCCCGCGCCCCAGCCCGGATCGGGGCGCGGCGTTACCGCGCACCCCTGGCTGTTCGGCGATAACCTTGTTGATCATGGTCGCCACTTGCGCCGTGGTAACCGTGCGATCCTCCCACGGACGCAGGAACGCCACGACATTGCCGCCGTTGAAATCATCGGTAGCGCCAAAGCCGGCCGGCGTGCGGACGATGATGTTACGCAGCGTCCCGTCCTCGCGCAGCGGGGCGAGCTCATCCTCGATCTTGCGCATATAGGTCAGCATCTTGGCGAAGCCGGTGCCTTCGGGCGCACTGATCTGGCTGTCGACGATGCCGGTATCCTCGGCCGGGGCCAGTTCGTTGGGCAACAGGGTGAACAGAGCGCCCGCCACCCCCAGAAACAGCGCGACGCCGATCAGTGGCAACACAGGCTTGCGCAACGCGCTGTCCAGCCAACGACCATAGCCCCCCTCGATCCGCTGGAACCGCGCATCGACCCAGCGCGCCAGCCGCCCGCGC
Organism: Sphingomonadaceae bacterium; assembly: GCA_016000085.1. GTDB lineage: Bacteria > Pseudomonadota > Alphaproteobacteria > Sphingomonadales > Sphingomonadaceae > Sphingobium. The sequence goes on along the minus strand of JAECRT010000040.1, from coordinate 18,710 downwards.
TCGGCATTGTTGAGCAGCTTGGAACAGAGCATCGGCGCGAGGCTGAGCGAAATGAAACCGGAAAAGGCGATGGCGGCGATCATCGCGATCGCCAGTTCGCGGAACAGCAGGCCGGTCTGTCCCGCCAGGAACATCACCGGCACGAACACCGCGCACACGACGAGCGTGGTGGAAATGATCGCAAAACCAACCTGCCGCGTGCCCAGATAGGCCGCGACCAGCGGATCATCCCCCTGTTCAACGCGGTGATAGACATTTTCGAGCACCACGATGGCGTCGTCCACCACCAGTCCGATGGCCAGCACGAAGGCGAGCAGGGTCAGGAGGTTGATCGACAGGCCCAGCAGCCACATCACCGCACAGGTCGCCAACAGGCAGATAGGCACTGTGATCGCGGGAATAATCGTTGCGCGCACCGATCCCAGGAACAGGAAGATGACGAGGATGACGAGCAACGCCGCTTCAATCAGCGTATCATAGACATTGGCGATCGCCCGGCTGATGAACAGGGATTCGTCGGAGCCGACGACCACACGCATCCCCTCTGGCATGGTGGGCTTCAACTGTTCGATCAGCGCCTTGGCCCGGTCCGCCACTTCCAGCGTATTCGCGCCCGACTGGCGTACGATGCCAAGGCCGATGCCAGTGCTCCCGTTGGAACGAAAGCTGCTATAGGGATTTTCGGCGCCTTCCTCGATCCGGGCGACGTCGCCCAGCTTGACCTGATAGCCATCGGTGCCGCGCCCCACCACGAGGGACGCGAATTGTTCGGGCGTGGCGAAGGGGCGCTCGACGCGCAGGGTCTGGTTCTGGTCCTTCGATTCAAAGCGCCCCGCAGGCAGTTCGACATTTTGGGCGCGCAACGCCGTTTCGACGTCGGCCGGGGTCAGGCCAAAGGCCGCCAGCCGTTCCGCGTTGAGCCACACGCGGGTCGAGGGTCGCGCCTCGCCGCCGATGGTGACGCGCGCCACGCCGTCGATCGCGGAGAAACGATCAGCGATGTTGCGATCGACATAATCGCTGAGCTGGATCTGGCTCCAGCCAGGACGGGAGAAGACGAGGTAGAGAACGGGACGCGAATCAGCATCGACCTTGCGGATTTCGGGCGCGAGCGCATCCTCCGGCAAATCTTCCACCACCGATCCCACCCGGTCGCGCACGTCATTGGCGGCGCTGTCGATGTCGCGGGAGGGATCAAATTCGATATTGATGTCCGACCGGCCATCCTGCGATGTCGACGTGATCGTCTGGATGCCCTGCACCCCCGCGACGCCATCCTCGATCAACTGGGTGATGCGGGTCTCCACCACCGATGCAGCGGCACCGGTATAGGTGGTTTCGACCGACACGACCGGCGGGTCGGTATCGGGATATTCGCGTACCGACAGGCTCATATAGCCTACGACGCCTACGATGCAGAGCAGCACCGCGACGACCGCGGCGAATACCGGGCGACGAACGGAAAGGTCGGATAATTGCATCGCGCGGCCTTAGCCAGCCGTCTTGGCGGGCGAGGTCGGCTTGTCACCGGGCAGGCGGACAGGCACACCGTCGGACAACTTCACTACGCCTTCGGTGACGATCATCTGGCCTGCCTTCACGCCGCCTGTGATTTCCACCTGCCCATTCTGGCGGACGCCGGTGTCCACCTTGACCCGCTTCGCCTTGCCATCGGCGACAGTGAAGACATAGCGATCGTCGCCATCGCCTATGACCGCCAGTTCCGGCACGGCGAGCGACTGGCGCTGGCGCGACAGGACGCTGACGGTCAGCAACATGCCGGGTTTCAGCGCCCGATCGGGATTGGGCAGGATCGCGCGAACGCGGACCGCGCGTGTCACCGGATCAATGACCGGATCGATCGTGGCGACCGTGCCGGTGAACGGACGGTCGGGCCAGGCGGCGGAAACGGCGCGGATCGCCTGTCCTGCCCGAATGGCCGACAGGCGCGTTTCAGGGATGGTGAAGTCCAGCTTGATCCGCGAAATATCGCTGACCGTGGCGATGGCCGTTCCAGCGGTGACGATCGCGCCGGGCGATACGGTGCGCAGGCTGACCCAGCCCGCAAAAGGCGCGCGGATCACTCGGTCGCCGATCGACGCGCGGGCGAGGTCGGCATTGGCCCGCGCGGCGCCAGCGAGCGCCATCTGCTGCTCCAGCGTTGCGCCGGTGGCAAAGCCCCGCGCCTTGAGCGACTGCACCCGTTCCAGTTGCTGCCTGGCCTGCAACGCCTGCGCCTCGGCCGAGGCGAGTTCAGCGCGCTCCTGCCCGACGGCGAGCGTGGCGATCACCTGCCCGCGTGCGACATAGCCGCCATCGGTGAAGTTGAGCGCCGTGATCCGTTCCGTCACCGGCGCGGACAAGACCACCTGTTCATTAGCGAGCGCGGTGCCAACCGCCTCCAGCGCATCGGTGAAGGTTGCAGCCGCAACCGGCTGCGCCTCCACCAGCGCTGGCGGACGGGGCTGTTGCGCTTTCTTTTCACCGCAACCGGCAAGGGACAGGGCGATCAGAGCGAGGGACAGGGTTGAACGCATCGGGGAGTTAACGGGCCTTTTCTGGGGCATGATCGCGGCTTTGACCGCATGATTTAGCATGGTGATGGGAAACGAATATACGTCCATTATCCACCAAGGCGGGCATGAATCAGAAATTCGACATTGCCCTGCGGCCCGGTAATCGGGCTTGGCGTCAGGCCGATGACGGTCCAGCCTTGCGCCGTCAGCCAGTCGCGCACTTCGTCACACACGCGCTGGTGGATGGATGGGTCGCGTACCACGCCGCCCTTGCCCACTTCCTCGCGCCCCGCTTCAAATTGCGGCTTGATGAGCGCCGCGAGCAGCGCGCCGGGACGGGCGAAGGACAAAGGCCGCTCCAGCACTTTGGTCAGCGCGATGAAGCTGGCGTCGCACACGATCATGTCGACGGGTTCGGGAATATGCGCATCGGTCAGGATGCGGGCGCTGGTCTGTTCATGCACGACGACGCGATCGTCGGAGCGCAGTTTCCACGCAAGCTGGTTGGTGCCGCTGTCCACCGCATAGACTTTGGCCGCGCCATTGGTGAGCAGCACATCGGTAAAGCCGCCGGTCGAAGAACCGACGTCGATCGCGACCATGCCAGTGACGTCGATGCCAAATTCAGCAATCGCATGAGCCAGTTTGATACCGCCGCGCGACACCCAGGGATGGTCGCGACCCCGGACGTCGAGGATGGCGTCAGCCGCCACCTGCTGCCCGGCTTTTTCGATCTTCTTGTCGCCCAGATAGACATGACCCGCCAGGATGAGCGCCTGCGCGCGGGCGCGGCTTTCGGCCAGGCCATTGTCCACCAGCAACTGGTCGGCGCGCAACTTGGCCATCAGCGCACCAGCCCGGTCAGCGTTCCGGTGGTCAGAAGTTGCGGCAGGGCCTGCGCCTCCTTGCCCGGCGCATACCAGAGATAGAGGGGGACGCCCGACCGTCCCTGCGCTTCGAGAAAGCGGGTGATGGCGGGGTCGGCATTGGTCCAGTCGCCGATCATGACCGCCACGCCGCCTTTTTCAAAGGCCGCGCGGGTTTCGGCGCGGTCGATGGCGGAGGCCTCGTTCGCCTTGCAGGTCAGGCACCAGTCGGCGGTGAAATAGAGGAAGACGGGCTTGTTCGCGGCGCGCAGGGAGGCCAGCCGGGCTTCATCGAAGGGTAGATGATCGGCGCTGGCGGTGGCTGCGGCAGGTGCGGTCGTCGGCAGCAGGAAGACCGCCCCGGCCATCAACGCCAGCCCCGCGACCGCCGCCGCCCAAGCGCCGCCCTGCCCTGCCCGCTGGCGCGCGCCGAGCCACCAAAGCAGCAGCGCAAGGCCCAGCGCAGCCGCCAACCCGATGGTCATGCCGGGCACGCCACGCTGTTGCCCCAGCAGCCAGGCGAGGCCCAGCGCGGTCAAGAACATCGGAATGGCGAGGATCTTCTGAAGGCGTCCCATCCACGCGCCGGGCTTGGGCAGCGTGCGACGCAAGGCGGGGACGAAGGCCAGCAACAGGAAGGGCAGCGCAAGGCCGAGGCCCAATCCTGCAAACACCGCCAGCGCGGCGACCAGCGGCAACAGCAACGCCGCGCCCATCGCAGCGGCCATGAAGGGACCGGTGCAAGGCGTCGCCACGAAAGCGACCAGCGCGCCGGTCCAGAAGGCGCCGGTCAAGCCGCCCTTCCCCGCCAGACGATCGCCGCCGCCGACGGTCGCCAGCTCAAACAGCCCCGCCAGATTGAAGGCGATCACCGTCACCAGCAAAAGCAGGGCTAGAATGATGCGCGGGTCTTGTAGCTGAAACGCCCAGCCAGCCGCCGTGCCCGCCGCGCGCAATGCCAGCAGCAGGCCGCCCAGCACGAGACAGGTCGTGATGACACCCGCCGCATAGGCCAGCGCCTCTCGCCGGACGATATGCTCGTCGCCGCCCGCCTTGGCCAGCTTCATGACCTTGAGGCCCAGTATCGGGAAGACGCAGGGCATGATGTTGAGCAGCAATCCGCCCAGCAATGCGCCGCCCAGCGCGGCGAGGATCGCCCGCGCCTGTCCGCCGCCCCCCGGCGCATCGGCGACCGCGCCCGGCTGCGCCGTCAGCAGGAAGCCGACATGGTCGCCGGTCCGCAACACGGCCTGCACCGGACCGCCTTTGCCGCCCTCGCCCGCTTGCGTCGTGATGACCAGCCGGTCGCCGTCGCGCGCCACCGTCTGCGGCGCGGCATAGCGGATCAGCCCTTCGGCCAGCGGAAAAAGATGCACCTCGTTCGCCTGTGCGTTCGCGGGGAAAGGCACCGACAGGCGCAGCGTACCATCGGCGATCGCATAGGTCGCTTCGCTGCCCAGCGGTCGGGGCTGGTGCGTGCGCCATCCGTCGAACCGGGCGCGATCGGCGGCGCTTACCTGTCCGGCGCCCGCGACCAGATCGAGCAGCATTTCGCCGCTTTCGGGCACGCACACCTTATCGGTGCAGGCCAGCCATTGCGCCTTCACCCGCACCGGCAGGTGCGTGCCCGGTGCGACGTCGGGCGCGACAGTCAGCGTCGCCAGCACACCATAGGGGCCTTCATACACATGGTTCATCAGGCCGGAAATGAGCAGAGTCTCAGGCACCGGATAGCGCAATGAGCCAACGCTCACGCCTTTGGGCAACGTCCATTCGACGGTCATGCCCAGCCCCGCGTCGCCGGGATTTTCCCAATAGCCGTGCCAGCCCGCCTCCGGCGCCATGGCAAAGGCGATGCTGATGTCCTTGCCCGGCGCGGGCGCAGCGCTCTCCGCCACCAGCCGCGCGGTGATGTGCGGGGTTCCCTGACCAAACGCGCCCTGTGCCTGCGCGCCTGACGCGCCCAGCAGCAGGGCCAGCGTCATCAATATGACTTGAAAAATCCGCATCGGGCCTCTGGTCGGGTGAATGAGAGCGGGCTAGGTCCGGGGGCGTTCGCCGTCAAGGCTTGAGAAGGTATCGCATATGTTGAAGAAAGTCGTCGCCGCCCTGCTGATCGCCACGGCCATGCCAGCGCTCGCGCAATCGCCCGTCCCCGCTTCGGCCTCAACGCCTGCGCAGGCGACAACCGCCACGCCCGCGACGCCCCCCAGGTTGATCGTCGCCATTTCGGTCGACCAGTTTTCCGGCGACCTGTTCAGCGAATATCGCCAATATTATACGGGCGGCCTCAAGCGCCTGACCCAGGGCGCGGTGTTCCCGCGCGGCTATCAAAGCCATGCCGCGACCGAAACCTGCCCCGGCCATTCGACCATCCTGACCGGCAGCCGTCCGTCGCGCACCGGCATCATCGCCAACACCTGGTTCGACCTGAACACGGCCCGCGCCGACAAGGCCGTCTATTGCGCCGAGGACGAGACGCAGCCGGGCACCGACAGCGACCATTATGAAGCCTCCCCCATTCACTTGAAGGTGCCCACATTGGGCGGGCGGATGCAGGCGGCCAACCCGGCGACGCGCGTCGTGTCGATCGCGGGCAAGGATCGCGCGGCGATCATGATGGGCGGACCGACCGCCGATCAGGTCTGGTGGCTCTCGCCCAAAGGCTATGTCAGCTATAAGGGCGTGACCCCGCCGCCACTGGTGACCAAGGTGAACAGCGTGTTCGCCGATCGGCTGGCGCAGGCCAATCCCGGCTTCGAACTGCCGCCGCAATGTGTAGCGAAAAATTTCCCGGTCAAGGCCGGCGAACGCTCCGTAGGCACCGGGCGCTTTGCGCGCGAGGCGGGCAATTATAATGGCTTCCGCATTTCACCCGAACAGGATGCGCTGACGCTGGCCTTCGCGGCTGCCGCGATCGAGACGATGGAGCTGGGCAAGCAGGCCCAGACCGACATCATTTCGATCGGCCTGTCAGCCACCGACTATGTCGGCCACACCTATGGCACCGAAGGGACCGAAAGCTGCATCCAGGTCGACCGGCTGGACCATGAACTGGGCGCTTTCTTCGATCGGCTGGACAAGGACGGGATCGACTATGTCGTGGTGCTGACCGCCGATCATGGCGGCCATGACCTGCCCGAACGGCACCAGTTGAACGCCATGCCCATGGAACAGCGCGTCGACAAGGCGCTGACGCCCAAGGCCCTGAACACCGCCGTAGCCCTCGCCACGGGACTGGCCGGCAAGAAGCTGATCTGGGGCGATGGGCCGCAGGGCGACCTGTATTTCGACAAGGGGATGACGTCCGCGCAGCGCGCGAAGGTGGAAGCTGAAACGCTCAAGCTGTTGCGCGCGCACCCACAGGTGGAAACGGTGTTCACCAAGGCGCAGATCGCCGCAACCCCTTCGCCGTCCGGCCCGCCAGAAAGCTGGAGCTTGATCCAGGAAGCGCGCGCCAGCTTCGATGCGCAGCGCTCAGGCGATCTGTTGCTGATGCTCAAGCCGCGCGTCATGTCGATCCCCGAAGCGGCGGTGATGGGCGCGGTCGCCACCCACGGTTCGCCCTGGGACACGGACCGCCGCGTACCGATCCTCTTCTGGCGCAAGGGCATGCAGCATTTCGAACAGCCGCTGGGCGTGGAGACGGTGGACATCATGCCTAGCCTCGCCGCGCTCATCGCCCTGCCGGTGGCCAAGGACCAGATTGACGGCCGTTGCCTCGACCTGATCGCGGGCGACGGGGACAGCTGCGCAGGGAAATAGGATGAACGCCGTTCGCTTCGCATGAGCCGCAGCGAACGGCGTCCTTTTCAGATATTCTCGGCGATGCCGTCGCGGCCTTCCTCGATCATGGCATGGACGCGGTGGGGGGCCGACACTTCGACCCGGCTGGTGACTTCGTGGCGGGCCTTGGCCTGGCGCACATTGCTGTCGGCGGGAACGCTTTCGGTCAGCCACACATTGCCGCCGATCACCGAACGGCTGCCGATGATGATGCGGCCCAATATGGTCGCCCCGGCATAGATGACGACATCATCCTCGACGATAGGATGGCGCGGCTGCGCCTTTTCCAGCGCACCATTTTCGTCGGTGACGAAGCTGCGCGCGCCCAGCGTGACGCCCTGATAGAGGCGCACCCGTTCGCCCACGATAGCGGTTTCGCCGATGACGACGCCGGTGCCATGGTCGATGAAGAAGCTGCGGCCGATCGTCGCACCGGGATGAATATCGATCCCGGTCTTGCCATGGGCGATTTCGGAAACGATCCGCGCCACCAGCGGCGCACCCAGATTATGCAGCCGATGCGCCAGCCGGTGATGGATGATCGCCAGCATCGACGGGTAGCAGATCAGCACCTCGTCCACGGAGCGCGCGGCGGGATCACCCAGGAAGGCGGCCTCCACATCGGTATCCAGCAGTTCGCGCAGGCCCGGCAGGCTCTGGGCAAAGCCGCCGATGATGCGCACTGCTTCCCGGTCGATCGCCTCGCCAGTCTCGTCGCGCAGCGCATAGATGAGCTCTAGACGGATCTGGCCGTACAGGCGGCTCAACACCGTCTGGAGCGTCTCCGCCACGAAGGCGTCCTCATTGTGGATGCGCACGAAGTCCGGGCCGAGCCGCAGGGGAAACAACGCCCCGCACAGCGCCTGCATGATCTTGGTCAGGTTGGCGCGGGATGGAAATCCTTCCGCCCCATATTCGGCATGATGCTGCTGTTCGCGCCGCCAGCGCGTACGCACCGCGCCCAGATCCGCGACCAGCCGGTCGATGTCCCAATAATCGCCCGATTCATTATCCATCGTCTGTCCGTCCGCGATCATGTGCCGCCTTTCGTCATCGTTGACGACAGGCTTAGCGCGCGCGCAGGTCAGGCGATAAACGAGTTTTGCTTGATAGCCGACAGTTTATGATTGTCGGGTGGCCCTCAGCCCTTGGCAGCGGCCTTTGGCAGGATAAGGCAGATTTCCACGCGCAAGCCCCCTTCAGGACGGTTCGCCAGCGTCAGTGTGCCGCCCTCCAACTCGACCGCTTTGTGCACAATGGCCAACCCCAGCCCCAAGCCGCGCGTATTACGCTGACGCGCGGTGTCGAGTCGGGCGAAGGGTTTGAGTACCTCTTCCAGTCGATCGCGCGGAATGCCCGGCCCATCATCATCGACGCGGATCAGCACTTCCTCCCGCTTCCGTTCCAGCGTGACACGCGCGCGCTGGCCATAATGGAGGGCATTTTCGATGAGGTTGCGCACTGCCCGGCGGAGCGGGAGGGCATGGACCGCCATTTCCATATGATCCGGCCCGGCGTATTCGACATCATCGCCATGGTCCTGAAACGCGTCGACCACGGTCGCCACCATCACCGCCAGGTCGGTGCGCACCGCTGGTTCGTTGTTCTTCTCACCACCCAGAAATGCGAGCAGCGATTCGATCATCGCGCCCATTTCTTCCAGATCCTCGCCCATCGCCTCGCGAATGTCGCCGTCCTGCACGGTTTCCAGCCGCAATTGCAGCCGGGCGAGCGGCGTGCGCATGTCATGGCCGACGGCCGCCAGCGTCTCGGTCCGTTCGTCGATCAGTCGATGGATGCGGGTCTGCATCACGTTGAAGGCGCGAATGAGGTTACGAACGTCATTGGTGCCTGCTTCGGGCAGAATCACTTCGTCCCCCAGCCCGATCGTCTCGGTGGCGTGGGTCAGATCCCGCAGCGGCGCCAGCGTCTTGCGGATCAGCACGCCGCCAGCAATCAGCAGCGCCAGCACCGGGATCAACGCCAACCCCATCCGCCCGATGGTAAAGGCCCATTTGCCGCCGCTATGGTGCATGCCGAAATAGAGCCAGGTGCCGTCGGGCAGTTGCAGCCCGCCGTTGATTTGCGACAGTCGCCCTGGCGAAGCGAGGCGCAACCACAGCCGGGAGCGTTCCAGGCTGGGTTCCCAATCGATGATCTGCCGCCGCATCCGCTCCAGTTCCGGCGCCAGCGGCGGCGGCGGCGGCGACGCGGGCAGCCAGTGGACGTCATAGCGATCAGTGGTCAGTTGCAGGCCGAGTGCATGGCGCTCCACCGCCGGCTGTTCGGCAAGCAGTTTGCGCGCGATGACCAGATGTTCCGCCAGCCGCCGGGCCTCGTCATCCTGCAACGACAATTGGCTGGCGCGCTCGTAAATGAGCGTGCCGACGGCGAATTCCAGCGTCAACGTCAGCAGCAGGATCGCAAAGATGCGGCCGACCAGCCCCAGCGATCCCCTGAAATGCATGGTCAGGCGCGGTTGACTTCGGCGTTGAACATATAACCCACGCCCCGCACGGTGGTGATCGGCGCGCCCCGGTCTTCGGTCGACAGCTTGCGGCGCAGGCGGCTGACCAGCACATCGATGCTGCGGTCGCTACTGTCACCCATGCGCGTGCGCGACAGTTCGATCAGCCGCTCACGCGCGATGACCCGCTGAGGGTGGCTGAGGAAGGAACCGAGCAGATCGAACTCCGCGCCCGTCAGGTCGACGATCGCGCCGGTGGGCGACCGCAATTCGCGGCGCGGGAAATTGACGACCCAGCCGTCGAAACGCGCTTCGCTTTCCCGATGTTCGTCGGGACCACGCTCCACGCCGACGCGACGCAGGATCGCGCGAATACGGGCAATGAGTTCGCGCGTGCCAAAGGGTTTGGGCAGATAATCGTCGGCGCCCAGTTCCAGCCCGACGATACGATCCGTCTCGCTGCCCTTGGCGCTGATGAAGATGATCGGAACGTCGCTCTTGCGCCGGATCTGACGGCACAGGTCGATGCCGTTGGTGCCAGGCAGCATGACGTCCAGCACGACCAGATCGACCGGCCCCGCATCGAACGCCACCCACATTTCCGGACCGGACGATGCCGGGCGAACCTCATAGCCATGTTCCTGCAACGCGCGCGCAGTCAGCGTGCGCAGCGGCGGGTCGTCTTCGACCAGAATGATGGACGGGGCGGTCATGGGTGTAGCCAGGCGCGTGATGTCATCACGCCGGGATAGGGCCGCCCCCGGCGGGGGTCAACCGCGTCGGAGAGCATATGGCCGGGATCAGCAGACCGGAAACATTTTGTCATCGTCGGGCAGTAAATGACCGGGCGATGGTATGGGACCGGGACCGCGCGTGCGGCCCCGGTGCTCCATTCGATCAGAAAGCGGCCGTCAGCGAGACGACGAACTTGCCGCGTGCAATCGAGGAACCATCGGCGTCCGAGAAGTTGGGACGGATATAGTTTTCCTCGACGCGGGCGATGTCGGTGTCGACATAGGCGACCCCCACGGTCAGCGGCGTACCGGGAACGGCGACATCCGCACCCACCAGCCAGTCGAGATATTTGCCGGTCGGCGCGAGCGAGGTGCCGTTCGGGCCAAGGCCGGAATTGCCGTTCGAATAGCCCAGATGCGCCTTCAGGGTGACCGGCGTGTTGGGCACGGAACCGCTGATGTCGCCCCAGACGTAGAAATTGTCTTCCTTGTCACCGGGCGTGAAGATGGTGCAGGCTGCATCGCTGCACACCTTGCCCAGCGCCTTTTGCTTGGGCGCGTAGGCGACACCGAGCAGACCCTTGACCGGGCCGATCTGGCTGGACAGCTTGACATAGGGCTCGGCGAAATCGGTGGTGTCAGCGCCCGACGGATACATGTACCAGGTCAGGCCAACGTCCAGCGTCGCATTCTCGCCCAGCGGCATGGCATAGCCACCGACCAGGTCGAGTTCCATGTTGGAACCGCCGAAGGTGCCCCAACCCGACAGGTTCGAAGCCCAGGTGCCGACATAGAGGCCGCTTTCATGTGCGATGGTGATGCCGCCCTGAACGGCCATGCCCTTGTCCGTCTGCGACACGCCACGGAAGCGATAGTCGGATACCAGAGCGACGCTGCCGGTCACGGTGACAGGGCTGGTGGGCGCTTCCTGTGCAAGGGCCGGTACGCTGGACATAAGCGTGAGGGCGGCACAGGCGATCTTATACTTCATGAACATTCCCCTTTACGAAAGAATGTTCCGTCCTGCTTCCACTCGCCCGAAAGTCTGTTGCTTGCGCTTCCGGTACGGCGGACAACCAACGACTTATTCCGAACCGACAGTCGGGGAAACCGATTTTTGCTCGCACTTGCGAAATGACCGAAATCGCTGTTGCAAACAAACAACTGTTTATTGCTAAATTGTAAATGAAATATTTCTGATATGTTTCTGAATGGAGCATATTCAGCAAAATGCCGCCGCGCCGGGGTGAATGGCGCGGCGGCGAGAGAGCCGTCCTGACAGGGGGGAGTCAGGCGACGAGTTGACGCATTCGTCCCGTTGCGCCGAACAATTCCACCGGCGCTCCGGCGCCCCGGCGGCGCTCGACCCACTCGCGCAGCATTTCCGCGCAGGTGTGGTCGATATGCCCCAGCCGCTCGACATTCAGGATGACGAGACCAGCAGCGGGCAAGGATTCGAGCTTGGCCGACAGCATCGGCAGGGTCAGGAAGGTGGCCGTCCCGCGCAGCGCCACTTCATGGGCATCGCTCCGACTTTCCTCTACCAGCTTCAGGCGCAGGCGACGGACATGGGGGACCAGTTCGATCAGCGACAGGCCGATACCGACCAGAACGCCGGTCAGCAGGTCAGTCGTCACGACGCAGACCAGCGTTGCAACCCACACGACCGCAGGCAGCGGGCCATAACGGTGCAACAGATGTTTCACATGGTCGACGCTGACCAGACGCACGCCGGTAACGACCAGGATGCCAGCCAGCGCAGCCATCGGGATTTCCCGCAACAGCCAGGGCAGCAGGGCGACGAAGGCCAGGATCCACACGCCATGTAGCACCGCCGACAGGCGGGTCTTCGCGCCTGCCTGCACGTTGGCGGAACTCCGCACGATCACGCCCGTCATCGGCACCGCGCCGGCGAAACCGCACAGCAGGTTGCCGATGCCTTGAGCGCTGAGTTCGCGATTATAATTGGTGCGCACGCCGTCATGCATGCGGTCGACCGCCGCAGCCGACAGCAGCGTTTCGGCGCTGGCGATGAAGGCGATGGCAATGGCGGTCGTGATGATGGTGGGGTTGAGCAACTGCGCCAGCCAGCCGGATTCGGGCAGCGAGACGGCAGCGACGATCGATTCGGGTACGGCGACGCGTGCCACCGACAGGCCCATGAAATAGGCGACCATTGTCGCGGCGACAACGCCGATCAGCGCGCCCGGCACCAGCTTCATCGAGGCCGGACGGAATTTTTCCCAGCCCAGCATACCGCCAATAGTGACCAGACCGACCGCAAAAGCGGTGGCGGCGTCGCTATTGGACAGGCCCAACAGCTGGCCCGGCATGGCGATCAGGTTATGCAGCCCGCTCGCCAGCGGCTTGTCATCGAACAGCACATGAAACTGGCCCACGACGATCAGGACGCCGATGCCCGCCAGCATGCCATGGACGACGGCGGGCGAGATTGCGCGGAACCAGCCACCGACACGGAGCAGGCCCGCGACGACCTGAATAGCGCCGGCAAGAATCAGGATCGGGCCAAGAGCGGACAGCCCCTGTTCCCGCACGATTTCAAAGACGATAACGGCCAGACCAGCCGCAGGACCGCTGACCTGCAACGGCGAGCCTGCGAACAGGCCGACGATGATGCCACCGATGATACCGGTGATCAGACCCTTTTCCGGCGGAACGCCAGAGGCAATGGCAATGCCCATGCAAAGCGGCATGGCCACCAGGAAGACGACGATGGACGCCGTAAAATCGCGGCTGAACGTGCCGCCGGAAAAGGCTTTCAACATGATTTACTCCGCCGCCAGGGCGTATTGGCCTTCGCCGGCGAGGCGACGGGCGTGGGGAAGCGCGATCGGCATGGGCTCGTCCTCGCGCAGCGGCATGAAACGACCGGTGCTGCCGTCCAGACCGAGCACCTGACCGGCATGGATGTCGACATACCAGCCATGGAGTGCGATCTCGCCGCGCGCGATGCCCGATGCGACCGACGGATGGGTGCGCAGATGGGCGAGCTGGGCCACGACATTTTCCAATGCCATGTTGCGCAGCTTTTCCGCGTCGCTCAAATCATCGGTATAGCTGGCGCGGCAGACCATCTGCGCGGCATGGCTGTGGCGCAGCCAGGCGGCGACGTTGGGCATGGCGGACAGATCGGCGTTGGTGGACAGCGCCTTCATGGCGCCGCAATCGCTGTGGCCGCACACGATGATATCCCGCACGCCCAGCACCATGACCGCATATTCGACGGTGGAGGTGACGCCGCCATTTTGCGTTGCGTGGGGCGGCACGATGTTGCCCGCATTGCGGCATACGAACAGGTCACCGGGCTGCGCCTGGATGATATGTTCGGGCACGATGCGCGAATCGGCGCAGGAAATCATCAGCGCCTTGGGGCTTTGCCCGTCGCTGGCGAGACGGTTGTAAAGCGCGCTTTCATTAGGAAAGACGTGCTTTTCAAAGCTGAAAACGCGACCGAGAAGCTCGTTCATGGTCCAATCCTTCTATCTTTATGCCGGTCAAGGGTGGGCCGGCTTAGGATGAAGAATAGGAAATCGGTTTTGCTGCGTCGCAGCGGCTTTGTTAAAAACTGTGTCTGCCCGCGGAATTGGCAGCTATGCAAAAAAAGCGCGGAAATCTGCGGATTATTATCCTGTTAGGCGATCAACGCCGGTCCACGATGGCGCTGAACATATAGCCAGCCCGCCGCACAGTCACAATCGGCGCTGGACGATCGCGATGGCTCAGCTTGCGGCGCAGGCGGCTGATGAGCACATCGATGCTGCGAACCGACGATGGCGTGTCGCGTACCCCCGCCAGTTCCATCAACCGCGCCCGCGCGATCACCGTCCGCGCATGATCCAGCAGCACGGCGAGCAATGCAAATTCAGCGGCGGTCAGATCGACCGGAGCGCCTTCGGGGTCCGTGATCTCGCGCCGGGCGAAATCCACCGTCCATCCATCGAAGCAGGCTTCGGTCTGCCGACGCAGGCCCAGCGTCCGGTCGCCTCGTCCCCGGCGCAGCACGGCGCGCAGCCGAGCGGCGAGTTCACGCCCCGAATAGGGTTTGGTCATATAATCGTCCGCGCCCAGTTCCAGCCCGACCACCCGGTCGACTTCGGAACTGTTCGAACCCACCAGAATGATCGGCACATCGCTGCGTTCACGCACGTCGCGACACAGATCCATCCCATCCGGCCCGCGCAGCGCCGAATCGAGCACAAGCACGCCGACCGGCAGCCGCGCCAGCGCGCCGAACATGTCGGTAGAACCCGTCGCGGGCGCCACGCGAAATCCGCTCTGCTCCAGAAACTCACCGGTGCGCCGCCGCAGATCATCCTGCGTCTCGGCGATCAGAATCAGCGGGGAATTCATTCGCCCCTCGGCCCAAAACCGTGGTTCATCAACATGTCCTCCGCGCCCCCGGCGTCCTGCCCCGCACATTGCCGGACAACAGGGCCGGATTAGGCCGGATGAATGTCTCTGAAATTTGCCGGTTGTAACAAAATATTGCTCGCGCTCGACAAGGGCGTCAAGATCAGGGCGTCAGGACATCCGCATCAGGACGGGCGCAGGCAATGGCGCGACGGGCGCCATGACGCCCTGCCCGCCCAGATTTTCCACCAGCGTCGCAAGCCAGCGCGCATCGCTGCCCGCGCGGTGCCGGGCCGGACAGATCAGGTCGGCCTCCGCCACGGCCATGGCGATCCGATCTTCGCCCACGCCCCATTCGTCGATCAATGTCGATACATGGTCGATCATGAAGGGCGAGCGCCTGCCCGCCGCCCGCGCCAATATCTCCAGCCAATAGGAATCGATCAGGCTGTCCGCCACCACCCGGCATCCCGCCACCGCATCCGCCAGCGCGGCAAGCACGACATGCGCCGGCGCGCCTTCACGCATGATCTGGGCATGGGTAAGGCCGTGCAGCGCCTGTGCCTCCGCCGTCCAGTCCCAGCCTGCCCAATCGTCATGCGGCCGAATCAGCCAACTCTGATCCCGCCCCGCCCCCGCCAGCCCGACCTCGATGGGGTAGGACCGGCCATGCCGCGGCAGGCACGACGCCTCGAAATCAATGGCAAGAATAGGCAAGGTTCAGCTCCACTCCTGGCGCAAAGCCCCGCTGTTGCGGCCCGGCCCTGCGCGTCGATATGCCCCTTTCGCCCTCAACTATGTCAGGCAAATGTCAGGCGCTACCCGTCTGGCCCAAAATCGGTCGAGCCGTGCGCTGGCCCACGACGAGCGGCACGCATGGCAGACGGGACGGCCGCATTATCCTCTGCTAATCGGCAAAGATGATTCTGTAGCCGGACCAACATCATGACCGTCATTGCCGCCTATCTCTATCGTAATGGCGCGCGCGTTCGCCCTGTCTCGATCGACGAGCGGATCGATTGCGCGCATGACAAATCGGAATTCGTCTGGATCGGCGTCGCCGACCCCACCGATGCGGAGATGGCAGCGCTCCAGCGCAGCTATGACCTCCACCCCCTTGCCATTGAAGATGCGATCAACGCCAACCAGTTGCCCAAGGTCGACATTTATGGCGACCAGTTGTTCGTCGTTGCCCGCACCGCCCATGTCGAACAGGGCATCATCTGTTATGGCGAGACGGCGATCTTCGTGGGCCACAGCCATATCATCAGCGTGCGCCATGGGTCCGCTCGCGCCCATCTGGCGCTGCGCGAGGAACTGGAGGCGGTGCCACAGCGGCTCGCGCAGGGCGTCGACTATGTGCTGCACGCGATTCTCGACTTCATCGTCGATGGCTATCTGCCGATCATCGAAGGGATCGAAGATGAGGTGCTGGCGATGGAGCAGCATACCGTCGACGATTTTCTGGGCCGTGACGAAATCACCCGGATCTTCAACCTGCGCCGCCAGTTGTTGCGATTCCGCCGCATCCTGACCCCGATGCAGGAGGTCGCGACCAAGTTCGTCAAGATCGACCTGCCCTGCATCGATATCGAAGCGCGCCCCTATTTCAGCGACGTGCGCGACCATGTGCGCCGGGTGCAGACAATGGTGGAGGATTTGCGCGAGATCCTGACATCCGTGTTCGAATTCAGCAATCTGCTGGAACAACAGCGCACCGGCGCCATCACTCGACAGTTAGCCGCCTGGGCCGCGATTCTGGCCGTGCCGACCGCCATTGCCGGCATTTACGGGATGAACTTCGTCAACATGCCCGAACTGCGCACCCGCTATGGTTATTTCGTGGTGTTGAGCGCCATCAGCATCATCTGCGCCCTGCTCTATGCCCGGTTCAAAAAGCTGAAATGGCTGTAGCGGCGGACTATAACTGAAAATAGACCCACCCGACGGAGCCGGGTGGGTCCAGGTAAAAGAGCTTTTTTCGTAAACGAACGAAGCCCTTCGGGTCGCAAGCGACTCCATACCAAAACCATACCAAATTACAAAGCGTTTCCAACGCGGCGGGGCATGTCAGTTCGCGTCTTGCACACCATTCAGCATCGCCCCCAATGCGGCTCTATTGGGAAGAGCCGTAGCAAGCCCCAGCTTTGCAACGGCCAAAGCTCCAGCGGCACAGCCCCAGCGAAGAGCCGTGGCAAAGTCGCGACCTTCGACCAATGCAGCAATCAGGCCGCCTGCGAATGCGTCGCCCGCGCCGATAGAACTCACCACCTCGACAGCGAAGCCAGGCTGGTCGATCAACGTCCCGCGCTCCCACGCCTGCGCGCCGTGTCGCCCGTGGGTCACAATGAGCGTGCGCACGCCATCCGCGGCGAGCAAAGCAGCCAATCCGTCATTTGGACCGGTCCAAAATAGATCTTTCGCCAGAGCCGCCGCTTCATGCTCGTTCACGATGATGATGTCCGTGGCTGCCAAAATCTCCCGATGGATCGCGCGATAGGGCGAAGGGTTGAGTATCGTCGTCAATCCGGCCTCGCGCGCGAGGGCGAACGCGGCTGCAATGGGTGCGTCGGGCGCTTCGAACTGCGCGAATATCAGCCCCGCGTTCCGCAACCGATCTGCCCTTGCCGTCACATGCGCGACCGACAGGCTGGCATTGGCCCCCGGATATACGGCGATCCTGTTCTCGCCATCCGCCTGGATGATCCCGACCCCTGCGCCGGTCGCCGCCGCAACGGTGTGGATAAGATCGGCGTCCAATCCCTGCGCGGCAAAGGCAGTGCGCATGAAGTGGCCCGGCGGATCATCACCGACCGCGAACAGGCCATCCACGGTAACGCCCAATCGATGCGCGGCGAGCGCTACGTTGAACCCCTTGCCGCCTGCTTCCATGATAAAACCGGTCGCCTCCAGCGATTCCCCCGGATCAGGGCAGCGCGCCACCAGTGCGCTGCACGCCACGACGAGGCTTCCGACAACAAAAACAGGCGAGGGACTTGTCCGGGTTACCAGCATCGACATGGACGCCACTCTCGCTCGCATTGTTGACCAAACGCAACCATTCTATACCTGTCCGGGAAGCATGACGATGATCGCCCCCCTAGAGATGCCATGTCGCAAGAGAGACATGTGATGGACGCGCCATTGCATCATCTGCTGTCGCTCACCAGAGATACACCGCAGCCCCTTCATCTTCAGCTGGAACAGCAGATCGTCGCGCTCATCATGGCGGACCGTCTGCCGGCCGGCACCACCCTTCCGCCGGAGCGACGGCTTGCCGAGGCGCTGGCGGTTAGCCGTGCCACGGTGCAGACAAGCTATAATGCGCTTCGCTTGCGCGGGCTTTTGGGAGGGCGCGGGCGGCGCGGCTCCGTCGTCCAGGCGACGCGCCAAAGCCGTCTCGCGACCGGCATGAATCGCCTCAAGGGATTCACGCAGGAGATGGAGGAGATGGGTCGCCGCGCGTCGACCCGCGTGCTGGAACGGGAAATTCTGTCCGATCGCTCGATCGCGTCGCTATTTGGACTGCGCTCTGACGCGCGCTTCCTACACCTTCAACGCGTACGTTATGGCGATGAGCAGGCGCTGACGGTGGAGAATGCCTGGTATAGCCTGGACATCGCGCCCCAACTCGAATCGGCTGATCCCAGCGCGTCAATCTATGCGGAATTGACCCGGACGGGCCTGCCGCTCGACTATTGCGATCAGACGATCGAAACCGCGATGCCCAGCGCGATGGAAAGCGAGATCTTCGCCTTCGATCAATCAACGCCGTGCCTGCTCATCAAACGACGCAGTCATGTCAAGTCGGGCGCGATGGTAGAATATGTGGAGGGTCTTTTCAGGGGAGACGCCTATATATACCGCCTGCGCCTGCCAGCCTGAGCTTTCGCATAAGTCGGTGTGACCCGAGGGCATGCCCACGACGCGGGATGTCGACCGTCGGATGACGGTGGCTGCTTTCTTGTAA